>NZ_FNQA01000002.1:0-878422 GCF_900107445.1 Bacillus sp. 166amftsu
CAAAGAGGGAAAAAGAAAAGCTGAGAGCATATCATGGTTAAGAGATAATATGGAATATAATTCGGATGGAACCGCGAAAATAACAAAGAATATTAACCCTTCAGAAGAGTGGTTTTATGTTGAACTACTTTGGAGTATTGGACCTGAAGCAGAAATAATAGAACCTGATTTCATAAAAAATAAGCTTATTGAAAGGGCTAAATCAGTGATAACAAAATATCATGACTTGTAGCTTAATTTGTATTTAATTTTATACTACTAGGCTGGATTGCTGCATAGATAATTGTTCCTTTATTCAACTAAAGAGTGCGATTGTGCCATAAAATAGATAAAAAATAATCAAACTTATTTCAAATCCACAACGCATGATGTTCCTATTAGCCACGAATTGTATTTATCTTCCTAAGTCTATTAAAACGCCAATATCCCCTACTATTGGTTTAGAAAGTAGGGGATATTTTTTGTAAAAGATTTACCGTTTTTTCTCAAAGCACTACATTACATTTAGAAAGAATAACGTTTTTTTACACTTGGGGGTAGTCGGAATTCTTAAGTTGATGGGCATGTGGCGATATCCCTTATTAACAATTTAATCTTTTATTCTAGAAATTTAAATTATATCAGGATGTTATTATGAATAACCTTTTCCTCTAAAATACTCTACACGCTTATCTACTCGTCGTTTCTTTTTATATTCCGTAGTCATAAGCAATGCACCTATTACAAACAAACTATTACTCACAATGATCCAAAACATAGATAAATGTTGCGTTGTCAATAAACTAGGAAAAATTGCAACACACATGAAAAAAATCCGATGAAAGAACACTGCTATACAAACAGATAATGTAGTTAATAAAATTAAGAAAAAAGAAATAAATAGTTCCATATTAAAAAAACGCCACTGATATTCTTCATAAAAGTAAGCTATAATTTGTATTCCACATCCTAAAAATCCTAGCATATGACCAAAAACATGAAATTTATATCTATCTTGTTACCTTCCCAGTTTCACAGCTAAACTTATAAGAGTACCCGTTACAACTCCAATCAATATAAATACTGCTACGTACCATAATGGTCTACCGATAGAAATGTCTACACCATAAAAGCCATAGAGCATAAGGGTTATACATACTCCTATCATTATAGTAGACAAAAAAACATCATATTTTTTATATAGAAATTTCTTTTGCAAAATCAACGAACTTATTAACATACAAGTACATGCTATTAAAGCAATATAAATAAAAACCCTCAAATCTCTCCCTCCCACATAGTAAATTTTACCATAATATTAACCTAAGTCCTATATTCATGGGATCCCTAATAGAGATAACAGTAAGATCTATGATGTAAACAGTGAAATGACTTCCGATAACAAGAATTATTTGAACACAAAAGTCCCCCAGTTAAAGAATCTGGAGGACTTTTAATAGTCTTCTAAATACATTGAATCCCGATAATTAGAGCTTATGTAAACTGGGTATGTATAGTGTATTCACTTAAAAAAACATTACCTAGCCCAAAATAAAGAAAATTTAATTATAAGAATAACTTGATAGAAAAACATGATATGATAAAAATAGTCCAAAAATTATAAATTTAAATACAATTAACGGTGAGAGAGGCTTTCTTTATGACAAACAGAAGGTCTTTTATCGGTAATGATTTTAAGGGAATAACACCTAATTAACTATAAATGGTAGAGGTATTCTCTAAATTCGAAAGGGGAAAATTTATGATTAAAACCGCTGTGAAACTTGTAGAATTAAATGCAGAAAACTGGTATGAATGTTGTGAATTAGAGTTATCCGATGGACAAGCAGAATATATTGAACCAAATGCTATTTCAATAGCTCAATCAAAATTCGAACCAACTTTAAAACCTTATGCAATTTATTGCGAAGAAAAAGTGGTAGGATTTTTAATGTTTAATTCTGAAATGGAAGAACTTGATGGGTATTGGGTATATAGAATAATGATTGATAAGAAATTCCAAGGTAATGGTATAGGGAAAGCAGCAACTAATTTAATGATTGAAGAAATGACTAAATTACCAAATGCAAAAAAAATAGTAGTAGGTTATCATCCTGAAAATAAAGGGGCTCATTATTTGTATTCGAGTTTAGGTTTTGTTGATAATGGTGACAGGTTTGGTAAAGAAATGGCGGTTATAAGATATATAAATGACTAAGAAATCAATATAAAAAAGAAAAATTCAGAGTCACATATAGGGAAGGGTTTGCTTTTACTTCCGATAACACTGATTATGTGAAAAGAGAGTAGTCCGTAATCATGTTAATAATGTAATGCAAAAACTAAGAGTCAAAGGATTTCACAAACAGTTATCATGTTTCTTCGTATAGCGTAATTTCAATTATAATGATTAGGCCAACTTTGTAGAAAAAGTTGGCTGTTTTTTCTACTGTCTTTCGTTTTATCCCGATATTTTAGGACAGTAAAACTCCCATCTCAAAATTTAGCGAAGGCTAAGAAGTTAGGTGGGAGATGAAGAAAAACCCCACTGATTAAAGTTTTACTTTATACCAATGACAGTAATGTTTAGAGACGGAGGGGGGATTATGCTGCGAATGCATAGTTAATTTACTATAAGCACTACACCGAGCCGGATACTTTCGGATTTAACAACATTGCAAAATCAACCATGTATTTTCAAAGTTTCTTTGCAATAAATCCTCTTTTTTGATCCAGAAATACAATAGACCAGTGTCTCCCCAATCCATTTCAGACTCATCGTTCGTATCAAGTTGTAACAGTAACATCCAATCTTGAGGACTACCGGATAAACGCTTTATTTCTTTATCTGAAGGGTATCCATTTCCTAAAGAGATTCCGTTTGTAACAAGATGACACTCTTCAGCCATTTCTTCTGATTGTATAGCTTGTGCGGAGCCGAGTAAATGATGCAATCCATCGATATACAATTCTTCTATTTCTTTATAAAGATCCCATTCATCATCATGTGATAAACCTGTTTCACCGACTTTTTCTTTTGCTAATGTCCACGTTTCTTGAAATGAAATGATTGAAGGAGGGAACACTTCTGTTTGAAGTTCTCGTCGTTTTAGCTTTTCTATATTTTCCGTGTACATAACGCGGTGTCCTCCGGTATCCCTTGGATCAAATCCCCACGGTTGTTCTTCTGCGTCATAAAAGAAATACAACATGCCTTTTGTAGGTAGTGGGTTTCCTCTGTGATAGGATTGTACTTCTTCTAAATTCAGTTGCCCAATAAAGTGTAGCGGTATGTCGTTATATGTTGGAATCTTTAATTCATCAGGTAAATCTGGAAAACCTCCTAATTTTGACGTTCCGATTGCTATTTGCTCATCAGATCCTTTACGTAGATGAATTTGAATTGCTCGGTCAAGAGAATTTAAAATATGCTTTTCTAGATGAATGGCATTATACTTTTTGAGCGCATTTTGTAGAGTTTGTTTCATTATGTATCACCTCATTTTTATTGTACAACAATTTGGTGATATTTTCTGAATAAGGAAGAAAATATTGAAAATTATGTTAAAATATCATTAGCATGGAAAAAGGAGGAATATTTTATGACAAAAGATCGTCTTGCCCAAGTAGATTTAACGAAAAAAATGGAATCAAAATCAAAGTATAATAAGAAACTTGAGAAGTATCAAAGGCGCTTATTAGCGCTACAGCAAATTTTACAAAAAGAAAAAATAGCTGTTATCATGGCCATGGAAGGTTGGGATGCAGCCGGAAAAGGGGGAGCGATTAAACGAATTACTGAGCATCTTGATCCGCGTGGATTCCAAGTAAATCCAATTGGTGCGCCTGCTCCTCATGAACAACGTTACCACTATTTGCAACGCTTTTGGCGGAAAATTCCCCAGTATGGTCAAATTACTATTTTTGATCGCTCTTGGTACGGTCGTGTATTGGTTGAGCGTGTAGAGGGTTTTGCTACAAAAGAAGAATGGACGAGAGCATACGATGAAATCAATGATTTTGAAAAATTATTAACGGATGATCATTACATAGTAGCAAAATTCTTCTATCATATTAGTAAAGATGAACAACTGGCACGATTTAAGGATCGGGAGAAAAATCCTCTGAAGAGATGGAAAATTACAGATGAAGATTGGCGCAATCGTGAAAAGTGGGATGAATATGTCCGGGCAATGGAAGAAATGTTTGAGAAAACAGATAAACCGAATGCAAGCTGGAATATTATCGCTAGTAACGATAAATTATATGCACGTGTGAAAACATTGAAAGTGATCATTTCATTAATTGAAAATTATTTTATAGAGCATGGAATCGAATTACCATCATACTATCATGAAATGAAAAAGGAAATGCAAGAGGAAAGCGAACAAGTACAAAATTAAATTATGTCCTCTTCACCATAAGAAGTGTACGCAAAAAATGAAGAATATAATCGGAAATTGATGATTTTGTTTATGCCCATAAGTGAAGTTTATTCTTGTGAAAACTACATAATTATGCTAAGATTTATGTAACTTTTAATGAACGGAGGGGTCTCCTTTGATTTTAATCAGATTACGTCTCAATACTTTGTGCCAATAATTGAATAGCGCTCAAAGGCTCTGTCTGTGTACAGAGTGAACGGGATTGGTCTGCCTATTTTAAAGGAACCCTTTATTGAACAGATATGTGAAAAGAGGGAGGGACGAATACGCCCTCTTTTTGTTTTGCCTTTATAAATAGAATGATGTGGTATATGTGTATGCTTCCTTGAATACGTATATCATTTGGGACTTATTGACCATGTAGCAATTTGAAAGCAATGCTTTCTTTTGTTTATTTGGTGTACTCTCATCCGTTTGCAAAAAGCACAGGCAGTGACCTGTGCTTTTTATTTTACGTAATCGAAATGGAGGAATTAATGTATGGAAGAACTAGTGCAAAAAGCGATATTAGTTGGAGTAAATTTAAATAATGAAAGTGATTTTGAATATTCGATGGAGGAGTTAACAAATCTTACGGAAGCGTGTGATGTGGAAGTTGTAGGGCGAGTTACACAAAATTTGCACCGCGTGAATCCATCACATTATATTGGAAAAGGGAAAATTGAAGAAGTTTCTACTTTTGTGAAGGAAGCAGATGCGAACATGGTGATCTTTAATGATGAACTATCACCTTCGCAAATTCGAAATTTAGAAGCTGATTTAGATTGTAAAGTCATTGATCGTACAATTTTAATTTTAGATATTTTTGCGCAGCGTGCGAAGACAAAAGAAGCACAGTTGCAAGTTGAAGTAGCACACCTGCAATATATGATGCCACGTTTAATCGGTCTTCGTGAATCTTTAGGAAGACAGAGCGGCGGCGTTGGTACGAAAAACAAAGGTGTCGGTGAGAAGAAATTAGAATTAGACCGTCGTAAAATTGAGGAACAGATTGCAGCGTTAAATAAAGAGTTAGAAGCGCTTGTCGCACAGCGCCAAACGCAGCGCAAACAACGTAAGAAAAATGAAATTCCTGTTGTTTCCTTAGTAGGATATACAAATGCGGGTAAGTCAACGATAATGAATACGATGCTGGAGATCTTTAACGGTTCTACCGAGAAACAAGTATTTGAAAAGGATATGTTATTTGCGACGCTGGAAACGTCAGTGCGAAATATTGAACTTCCAGATAATAAATCATTTTTATTAACAGATACAGTTGGGTTTGTAAGTAAATTACCGCACCACCTTGTGAAAGCATTCCGTTCTACATTAGAAGAAGTAGCGGAGGCAGATTTATTGATTCATGTAGTGGATTATGCAAATCCAAATTATGAACAATTGATTGAGATTACAAACCAAACTTTAAAACAAATTGGTGTTGAAAATATTCCAACGATCTATGCGTATAACAAATCAGATATGATGGATGTTGAAATCCCGAAAACTCAGGAGGATCGAGTGTATCTATCTGCAAAACAACAAATTGGGATTGAGGAACTTGTAGAAATGATTCGTTCGCACATATACAAAGAGTATACAAAGTGTGAGATGTTAATTCCGTATAATCAAGGGAAAATGGTCTCTTATTTCAATGATTATGCACATGTTACATCTACGACTTATGAAAATGAAGGTACGAAAATTTCACTTGAATGTAAGACGAGTGATTTTGAAAAATATAAACATTTTGTCATTTAAAATGAAAAAGACATTGATTTTATTTGGAATTTTTAGTTATACTAAAAGTAGCATGAATGAAATGAAAAGAACGGAAGGGTGACCCAATTACATGAAGTACTAATCCTATTTACGAAAGCAAACAATTGAAGGTTTTTTAGCATACGATAACGCTGTTATTTGTGATGCCTTCAATTTGCGTTTTTCAGAATAGGATGGGACTTCTATAGTTGGATCTAAAAGGGATAGTCTCTTTTGGTATGCACCTATAAATGATTGATGCCTCCTATTCTGAATGGATATAGGGGGCATTTTTTGTCTCCTAGATTTGATAAAAGGAGATGTTACTATGTTTTTATTAGAAGCTAATTGTATAAAGTATTATGTAAAGGATCGTTTATTATTAGATATAGATCAACTACAAATTCAGCAAAATGCTCGAATTGGGTTAGTAGGTAGAAATGGAAGCGGGAAAACAACGTTATTTCAAATGTTAGCTGGGGAAATTTCTCCAGAAGAAGGAAATGTTATTCAACGTACTAAATGTGAACTTTTACCGCAACTTAAACGGACGGATACAACGAAAAGTGGTGGTGAAGTGACGCAAGAATATATTCAAAAGGTTTTTGTGAAAGACCCAGAACTTTTACTAGCAGATGAGCCGACAACAAATTTAGATACAGAACATATCGAATGGTTGGAGAAGAAATTGAAAAAGTGGCAAGGTGCATTTGTTGTTATTTCACATGACCGTGCGTTTTTAGATGCTCTTTGTACAACTATATGGGAATTGAATGAAGGAAAGATAAAAGAGTATACAGGCAACTATAGTGATTATGTAAAACAAAAAGAAATAGAGCTTCATCAAGAACAATTAGCTTATGAAACATATGAAAAAAAGAAAAAGCAGCTAGAAGAAGCAATGAAACTAAAAGAGAAAAAAGCTGAAAGAGCAACAAAAACGCCAAAAAAAGTAAGTAAATCCGAAGCGAGAATTACAGGAGCAAAGCCATACTTTGCCAAAAAGCAAAAGAAGCTACAAAAAACAGCATCGGCCATTGAAACGAGGTTAGAAAAGCTTGAAAAGGTAGAAAAAATAAAAGAAATTCCACCGCTTAAGATGAACCTGCCGAATGCGGAAACGTTTAAAAATCGGATTATTCTTCGAGTAAAAGATGTAACAGGTAAAGTTGGTGAGCGTGTACTTTGGAGCAAAACGAGTTTTCATATTCGAGGTGGGGATAAATTAGCGATTATCGGCTCAAATGGAAGTGGGAAAACGACACTTGTAAAAATAATTATGAATCAAGAGTATGGCATTAGACTTTCACCAGCTATGAAAATTGGTTATTTTAGTCAAAATTTAAACATATTAGATACAGAAAAATCAATTATCGAAAATGTCCAGTCTTCTTCCAAGCAGGATGAAACACTGATCCGAACGGTTCTTGCGAGAATGCATTTTTTCAGAGATGATGTTTATAAGCCTGTAAGGGTTTTAAGTGGCGGTGAACGAGTGAAAGTAGCGCTGACGAAGTTATTTTTAAGTGATATTAATACTTTAGTGTTAGATGAACCGACGAACTTTCTCGATATGGAAGCTGTTGAAGCGTTAGAGTCTCTTCTAAAAGAGTACGAAGGAAGTGTAATCTTTGTCTCACATGATCGCCGGTTTATTGAAAATATTGCTACACGAATTTTAGCAATTCATGATCAAGAGATTAAGTTATTTGATGGAACGTATCAGCAATATAAACTCAATCAAGTGGAAAAGACGCGAGATACGAAAGAAGATCAGCTTCTTTTACTTGAAACAAAAATATCGGAAGTACTAAGTCGCTTAAGTATTGAACCATCTGAAGATTTAGAAATAGAATTTCAAAAACTTTTAAAAGAAAAAAGAGAATTATAATTAAATTTTATTTAGAAAATAAAAAGTACATTACGACTAATGGAGTGATGTACTTTTTTTCTGAGCTAGATGTTGTTTCTTGTTTTTGCCACTATGCAGATAAAAATACTAATAATGTGAGTGAGAGTGCAACAATTTCTTTTGTCCTTTCTTCATAGTTTTCATGCTTTGCCTTCATTTCTGTCTAAGTATAAAAGAAGAAAAAATCGCTATAATTAAAACTGGTAATTCTTATATAAATATAATAGAGTAAATGATTTATATAAAATCGAAGTTGTGTTACTGGAAAAAGAGATAAAACCATTATAGAATAGGAAATGTTTCAAAAATCAGAAATTAGTACAGTAAGTGTACGGTTTATAAGTTGTATTTTCTGTTTTTAGGGAAGGAGAGAGTGAACTATGCAGGCAGTGTCAAAGGAAAATACAGTGGATTCACCGACGATTTATCGTATTTTATTTGCGATTAGTTTCGGCCATTTTTTAAATGACTCGATGCAGGCTGTTGTACCAGCGCTATTTCCTATTCTGGAAAAGTCGATGAATCTATCTTATATGCAAGTAGGGTGGATTGCATTTGCATTAAATATGACGTCATCGATTATGCAACCTGTATTTGGGATGTATTCAGATAAGAAGCCGTCGCCATTTCTACTGCCACTTGGTATGTTTTCAAGTATGCTTGGGATGATTGGACTTGCGTTCGCGCCAAACTTTATTATCGTTATTATCTCTGTTTTATTTATTGGGTTAGGATCAGCGGTCTTTCATCCAGAGGGAGCACGGGTTGCTTATATGGCAGCAGGTACAAAGCGTGGTTTGGCACAATCGATTTATCAAGTAGGAGGAAATACAGGGAATTCTCTTGCACCCATTTTTACAGCGTTAATTTTTGTTCCGTTTGGGCAAATTGGATCACTGGGATTCACAGCTTTTGCAGCAGTAGGTATTGTGCTATTAATTTTTGTTTCAAAATGGTACAAAAATGAGTTAGTAAATGGTGCGGTGCGAAGAAAGAAACGAGCTGCACTTGATGCTGAGAATGCAATTGTAAGTACGCATATTAAATTTGTAATCGTTCTTCTTGTTTTCTTAACCTTTGTTCGTTCTTGGTATGGAGCTGGCATCGGGAATTTCTATCAATTCTATTTAATAGAGCATTACGGTTTGTCTATTAAAAATGCGCAGTACTTTGTATTTGCATTTATGATTGCTGGGGTGCTTGGTACATTCTTTGGTGGGCCTTTGGCCGATCGATTTGGTAAGAAAAATATTATCGTATTTTCAATGCTAGGTTCTGCACCGCTCGCACTTTTATTACCGTATGTTTCTCTCGCATGGGTTGTACCATTATTTTTATGTATTGGTTTTATTAGTTCTAGTAGCTTTAGTGTTATCGTTGTATATGCACAAGAACTTGTCCCGGGAAAAGTTGGAATGGTGTCAGGCTTAATTGTAGGTCTTGCGTTTGGCCTTGGAGCGTTAGGGGCTGTTGTTCTTGGGAAGTTAGCAGACGTGTATAGTCTGCAATTTATTATGGTATTATGTAGTTGTTTACCGTTAATTGGTCTTACGTCATGGTTATTGCCAAGTGATCGAAAATCACGATAGAATAGGGGATGCGCTATGAAACTATGTCATAATGTTACAGAATTAATTGGAGATACACCAGTCGTACGATTATCACGATTTGTTCCAGAAGATGCAGCTGATGTATATGTGAAATTAGAAATGTTTAATCCGTCTCGTAGTGTGAAAGACCGCGCTGCGTACAATTTAATTCATATGGCGGAAGAACAAGGTCACATTAAGCCAGGTGATACGATCATTGAACCAACTAGTGGGAATACAGGAATTGGTTTAGCAATGAACGCAGCTGCGAAAGGATATAAAGCCATTTTAATTATGCCAGATAATATGTCAAAAGAACGGATTAATTTACTTAAAGCATATGGAGCTGAAGTTGTTTTGACGCCAGCAGAGCAAAGAATGCCAGGAGCAATTGCAAAAGCGATAGAATTACAAAAAGAAATACCAAATAGTTTTATTCCACAGCAATTTGAAAACCCAGCAAATCCGAATATCCATCGTTATACAACAGCTCTTGAAATTTATGAGCAAATGGATGGAGAGTTAGATGCTTTTGTAGCAACTGCGGGAACAGGTGGAACGATTACAGGAACAGGAGAAACTTTGAAAGAGAAACTACCAAATATATATATTGCAGTAGTTGAACCAAAAGGATCTCCCGTTTTATCCGGGGGTGTGCCCGGGCCTCATAAGTTAGTAGGAACAAGCCCAGGGTTTATTCCTAAAAATTTAAATACAGAAGTGTATGATGAAATTATTCAAATTGCAGATGAAGAAGCGTTAAGTACAATGCGAAATTTAGCAAGACAAGAAGGCCTATTAGTAGGTCCATCTTCAGGAGCTTCCGTGTATGCTGCAATCATGATAGCGAAACGATTAGGTGCGGGTAAGAAAGTATTATGTATTGCACCTGATACGGGTGAGCGGTATTTAAGTATGGGATTATTTGAATAAGATATATTGAGAGAGTATGCATGGTGTATACTCTTTTTTTATTATAAAAGGTAAATTAAGGTTTAATATAGAAATGAATGAATATAAGCAAAGGAGAAGGAAGTAGTTTTAGGGAGGAAATAGAATGCAGTTAATAGATAAAGCAATAGAAATGACAGCAATTTATAAGCAAAATCCGAAAATAGAGGCAATTATTTTGGCAGGATCTGTAGCAAGGAAGTTACAGGATGAACATTCAGATATTGAATTACATATTTTATGGTCTGCATCGCCAGCGGATGAAGATCGTCAAAAACCTATTAAAAGCATTGGTGGAACTATTTTGTCATATCATCCTTATGAAGAGGAAGAATGGTCAGAAACATATTTGACGACAGAAGGGATTAAGCTAGAAATTAGCAACTTTTTAACAACGACAGTTGAAAAGTTTATTTCTGATGTAGTAGATAAATATGAGACAGATTATGAGAAACAATGCATCGTATCATCGATTCATGATGGTGTGAGTTTATACGGAGAAATGAAAGTAAATCAGCTAAAGGATAGAGTTGCAGAATATCCAGAGGAACTAGCGAAACGAATGATTATGGAAAATCTTTGGTTAAGTAATCGCTGGCATAATCGCGAGGCACTTTTGGCACGAAAAGATTGGCTTATGCTTTATGATATCATTTGTGAAGTGCAAAGAGATTTATTTGGTGTTTTATTTGGCTTAAATAAACTGTATGTGCATCATCCAGCTTTTAAGTGGATGTCTTATAATATTGAACGCATGAAAGTGAGACCTGAAAATTTGTATGAGCGTTTAACGGATACGTTATTAGGAAATCCCGAATATAGTGTGAAAGAATTAGAATTGCTAATTCAGGAAGTGTTACATTTGGTTCATACATATACTCCAGAACTAAATATTGATGAACAACAAAAACTTATTCAGTATGTAAAGTAGAAAAAGAAGAGATGTAACGATAAGTGAAGTTACATCTCTTCTTTTTTATTTTATTAATTTTCCTAGCACAGGTAAACGCTGAATACGATCACCGAGAATGTGTGAAGCCAGACCACTTTTTAATACGAAAGTAAGATAAACCAATCCTCCAACTGCGCCGCAGATGATAACGATGAGTAATGATTCGATATAAGGTTGTCCAGGGATTAGCCATCCGACAATCGCCTTTAATCCCATTACAACAGCAGACATTGCTGCTGAATAAATTGTAATAAGGAATACTGTTTTAGCTGTTTCTGCAATATCAAACTTTGCAAATTTGACAATGTAATATAGCATCATGATATCAGAAACGAGATATCCAAGAATCGTTCCAAGTACTGCTCCATGTCCACCTAATAAGTATATAAGTGGTGTGTTCGCGATGATTTTTACAAGAATACCAATGGAGAAAGCAATCATTGTTTTTCTCTGATAATCAATTCCTTGTAAAATAGCTGCTGAAACTGTGAAAATGGCACTTAATACGGCTGATGGTGCATAAGAGATTAAATATTGTGATCCGCCTAAAGCTGTATCAGGGCTCATATATACCATGCGGAATGAATCGTATGCAATGCTGGCGAGTCCAAAGGCAGCAGGGATTGTAAAGAATAATAACAATTGGAAAATTTTTGTGATCTGTTCTTGTAGTTCATCAAGTTTTCCACTTGTAAATGATTTTGTAATTGCTGGAATAATCGTAAGGGAAAATCCAGTTGCAAGTGAAGCGGGAATCATAATTAATTTTTGAGCATAGTTCGTTATATAAGCAAATATCGCATTTGCTGTTTCAAGCGGTGTTCCGATTGCTCTTAATGCATCGGCTACAGTATATTGATCCACTAATGTATAAAGTGGGATAGCAATCCCTACAAAAACAATTGGGATTGCATAACGAAGTAGCTCCATATAAATGCTTCTTAACGAAATGTTTGAAGATCGTGTTTTTAATTCGCCCGCAGGTGGTTTTAAGTGATTATATTTTTTCCAATACATAATTAAAATCGAAATACTAGCAATTGCTCCGATAACCGCTCCAAATGTAGCGACTGCAACAGAAGAAGCTACAGAACCGCCTAGTAATTTTGAAACGATAAAACTACCTACTAAAATGAAAACGACACGTGCAATTTGTTCTACAACTTGAGAAACAGCACTTGGTTTCATATGTTGAAATCCTTGGAAATATCCACGTGTGACACTCATTGCTGGAACAAGAATGAGCGCAAAGCTTAATGCTCGCATTGTAAGTGTTACATCAGCGATAAACTCCGGATCTGGTGTTTTGGAACGAATAATAAACTGAGATACATAAGGAGCTCCGATAAATAAGATTAAAAATCCGGCGAACCCCATGAGTATCATCAGTTTTATACTGGAGTTATACAGTTTTTTACTTGTGTTATAGTCACCTAATGCATTATATTTAGCCACAAATTTCGATACGGCAATCGGAATGCCAGCCGTTGAAAAACTAAGTAAGATACCATACCAAGAATATGCATATGCGTATAGGGCAACCCCTTGTTCACCAACTAATAGTTGAAAGGGGAAGAAGTATATAAAGCCTAAAATACGCGAAATCATTGTGGCACCACTTAGTAAAGCAGTTCCTTTTAAAACTTTTGAAGTAGACAAAGTTTTTCCTCCTACTCATGCTGCGTTACAATCATCTTATACTACTATAAACCTGTCGGTATATTTAATAAAGGATAAACCATAAGTGTTACAATAGTATTCATCCAAAAGTCATATTTTGAATTTTTATTATGAAAAAATAGAAATCTGATACATAAATATTCAAAAAATTAGTTGACACTATTTTTAATGTATGATAAAAATGGTAGTAATCAATTCGGAAAATAATATTTGAGCAATGAAAGGGTAAAGTAATGGAAATCTCCCTATATCAGAGAGCTGATGGTTGGTGTGAATCAGTATATAGATTATTCATGAAGTTCGTCCTGGAGCATCTTTCATAAATCTCACGTTGTGAAGAAATGAAAGACGGTAGTGTATACCGTTATCAAATAAAGTGGTGAAGAATTTTTCACAACTAGGGTGGTACCGCGATATATATCGTCCCTACGTTTTTACGTAGGGGCGTTTTTTATTTAGGGATTATTCTTGTTGTATCTTCATAACTAGGGTGGTACCGCGATATTTTATCGTCCCTACGTTTTCGTAGGGGCGTTTTTTATTTCGGGTGTTTCTTAGTGTTCTTCACAACTAGGGTGGTACCGCGATATTTTCATCGTCCCTACGTTTTTGTAGGGGCGTTTTTTTATTTTTGAAAGGAAGTGGTTGTATTAGAAAGGAAACAGGCTAGAACAATACGAGTAAGGATGAAATGTATGAAAGAATAGAAGAGAGAGGAGATAAAAATATGAATTCACAGCAATGGACATCGAAATTAGGTTTCGTTTTAGCTGCAGCAGGATCAGCGATTGGACTTGGAGCAATTTGGAAGTTCCCATATATGGCCGGTATTGGAGGAGGCGGTGCGTTCTTCCTTATTTTCATTGGTTTTACTTTACTGATTGGTTTACCTTTATTATTAGCAGAATTTGTAATTGGAAGAAGTACACAAAAAGAGGCTGTGGATGCATATAGAGAAATCGCTCCTAAAACGTTATGGCCATGGCTTGGTAAATTAGGGATTGTAACATGTTTCATATTACTTTCTTTCTACAGTGTTGTTGGAGGTTGGATTTTATTATATTTATGGAATGCAGTTACAGGTAGATTGTGGGAAGGGAATGGTGCATACGAAGCAACATTTGGTGAAATCATTTCCAATCCGTATTTAGCAGTTGGCTCACAGCTATTATTTATTCTTATTACTATTTTTATCGTAAGTAAAGGCGTCCAAAACGGTGTTGAAAAAGTAAATAAATATTTTATGCCAGCACTATTTATTTTATTTTTCGTGTTAATTGTTCGTGCACTTACATTAGATGGAGCAGGAGAAGGTGTTCGCTTCTTCTTACAACCGGACTTCTCGCATGTAACATCTGAAATTGTTTTATATGCAATGGGACAATCATTCTTCTCTTTATCTGTCGGGGTAGCAGTAATGGTAACTTATAGTTCCTATTTACCAAAAGAAGAAAGTCTGCCGCGTTCAGCATTTTCTATTGTTGGTTTAACACTTGTTATTACATTGCTTGCTGGACTTGCGATTTTCCCAGTTGTATTCGCATTTGGAATGGAACCATCTCAAGGCCCAGGATTATTATTTATTGTACTACCAGCTATTTTCAGTAAAATGGCATTCGGAAAACTATTTTTCATTGTTTTCTTATTACTATTTTTCTTTGCCACTATAACATCAGCAATTTCTATGTTAGAAATTAGCGTTGCCTCGTTAACAACAAAAGGTAAAGGGAAACGTGAAAAGGTTGCATTGATTGTTGGGTTATTAATTTTCGTTGTTGGGATTCCATCGGCACTATCATATGGTGTGCTAAGCGATGTGAAGCTCTTTGGAAAAACAATATTTGATTTAGCAGACTTTGCAGTAAGTAATGTACTTATGCCGCTTGGTGTTTTATTAGTTGCAATCTTTGTTCCATTAAAAATGAAGAAAGACGTATTAATGAAAGAACTTGGTGTAAGTAAAAATAAAGGATATAAACTATTTGTTTTATGGCTATGTTTACTTCGCTATGTAGCACCAATTGCTATTATTATCGTATTTTTAGATGTGATTGGAGTAATTTAAAATACAAAAGGCTCTAGCATAACATGATGCTAGGGCCTTTTCACTGTAGAATTATCTTTTTTGCAATTCGTTTACAGTTACAAATTGATAACCTATTTTAGATAAAGAATCTAAAATACCTTCAAGTGCCTGTAAATACTTTTCAGAATCATCATACATGGAATGTAATAAGATGATAGAACCAGGTTTTACATTTTTATTTACATAGTTCACTTTATCAGAGGGTGAATTGTAATACGTGTCAGGCTCAAGGTCCCAAGTAATGGTTTCAATGTGATGCTTGTTTAAATAGTAGGGCAAGCCGATTAATTTTTTCCATTCGGTGGCCGGAAATCAATTTGATCTGTATATCCTGTTGTGCGAATGAATGTATTTGTTTTTTCAATTTCTTCTTTCATAAAAGAAGGTGTCTTAAAAATCATTCGATTATGAGAATATGTATGATTTCCAAGTTGATGTCCAGATTTTACGATTGCTCGCCCTAATTTTAAGTTTTTCTCTAGTTCAGTTCCAATAACAAAAAAAGTAGCGTTCGCATTATATTTATTTAAGAGTGGTAATATTTTTTCTACATTTTTTGTAGGACCATCATCAAAGGTTAGTGCAACAATCTTTTGATTTGTTTCTACTCGATTTGTTAATTCACCAAATAATTGATACGTTCGTGAATTCATGAGTTTATAGGCTCCAAATAGTAAGATGAGAAGAGTGATTAGTATAATGAATGATGTAATGATTCTTTTTTTCATAAAGTGACCTCGCATTATTTTTCATTTCAATTTGTATGTATTATATCAAAACAAATAAATTACTGCTTTTCTAAAAATCATGAGGATGCAAGAAAGAAAAAGTTGTCATATAATAAGAATCAAAAGGTATATTAGGAGGTGTTGATATGGTGATTACAATACAATTGCCAAATACTGCAGCGTCTCATGCAAAGCCAAGTATGGAAATGGCGATACTTTGCGTGAGGTAGACAAGTAATATACAATCGCCAAAATGAGCTCGTATCATTTCTTTTATATTTGGCTTTGCACCTTATTGAAATGAATCATAAAAATAAGGGGCGAGCAGAAATGAAATACGTAAAAGCAGCGGCTGTTTTACCAGAAAATTTAATTATAGAAATTCAAAAGTATGTGCAAGGTGAAACAATTTATATTCCAAAACAGGAAAATACACATTATAAATGGGGTACACGATCTGGAGGAAGAAAGCAACTTGATGAGCGGAATCGAGCGATTAAATATGCATTTAAAAGCGGAGTATCTATTCATCAATTAGCTGAAGAATATTTTCTTTCGAATGAAACAATTAAGAAAATAGTGTATTCTAAATAAAAATGACGTAAGCACTGATTATTTTATATGAAATAATCAGTGCTTTTTATGTAAACTTTGTTTCTAAATTATTTTCTGCATTTTATAAAATGAGTTTATTGTATAAAATAATAAGAGATCAACAATTTGTATGGAGTGATAACAATGGAAGCATTTATTAGAAGTGATCAATATAATTTTATAAAATCACAAACTCATATTCTAGTGCACGGGCATGCAACAGCAAATGATAGAGGTGTTATTACTGCCCTGAAGTCACTTGCAATAGAAAAAGTATTACATGTTTTTGAAAATCTTACTGCTGAACAAAAAGAATTAATTGATACGATTTTAACAGTTGAAAATAGAGAGGATGCAGAAGCATTTTTACTCAAGTTAACCCCATATGTCATTCCTTTTCAGGAAGTTACACCGCAAGCGTTAAAAAAGTTATTTCCTAAAGCTAAAAAACTGAAGCTCCCTGAAATGGAAGAAATAAATATGAAAGAAATGTCATATCTAGGTTGGATTGATAAAGGAACTGGTAAAAAGTTTATTATAGCAAAAAACAGAAACAAGTTTGTTGGTTTGCAAGGAACGTTCCAAAGTTTAAATAAAAAAGGCATTTGTGCATTGTGCCACGGTCATGAAGAAGTAGGAATGTTTTTAGTTGAAATAAAAGGGGATATACCAGGTACTTTTGTTAAAAAAGGAAATTATATCTGTCAAGATAGTATTGCTTGTAATCAGAATATGAAATCGCTTGATAGGTTGAATGATTTTATTGAGAGATTGAGAAAATAAATTATAGCTGGAGTGATAAATATAGAAAACAAAAAGGACGAATATCTTTCGTCCTTTTTATGCGTTATGTCATGATTTATTCAATTTTGCATAGATGAAAAAGTACGGAGAGAAAGTAATGAATCACTTTTTAAATGGCACAATTTTTGCATTGTAATAAAAGAAAAAGGTATTTAAAGTAAGTTTCTTTTAAATGTAAAAATCATGTTTAAAAGGGGAAATGAGAAATGAAATATCCACTAACGCCAGATGTAAAACCAGAGTTTTGTACGACAGGTACATTTATGAGATTGCCATCAAGTAATGAAAAAGCAAAAGTTGCAATTTTAGGAATGCCGTTTGATACGGCTGCTTCCTTTCGCGTCGGTGCGCGTTTTGCTCCGCAAGCCATTCGTCAAGCATCTATGACGCTATTTCCATATCATCCAATTCACCATGTATATCCGTTCGATGACACAAATGCGATTGATATTGGTGATGTGTCTGTTATTCCGCATAATATTCATCGCAGCTATGATATAATTGAAGAAGCTGTTTTTGGTTTAATGAATCAAGGAATTATTCCAATCGGACTTGGTGGAGATCATTCAGTTACATTAGCAAGTCTTCGTGCAGCAGCTAAAGTTCATGGACCGGTAGCAATGATTCATTTCGACTCTCATACTGATACATGGGATACATATTATGAGGAAAAATATTGGCACGGTTCGCCGTTTATACGTGCACATGAGGAAGGGCTATTACAACCAGATAAAGTATTTCAAATTGGAATTCGAGGAACATTGAATCATCCTGGTGATATAGAAGCTAGTAGCGACTTGGGATATAACGTCATTACAACAGCGGAATTATGTAATCGTGGTTTTGAGAGCGTTCTTAAGCAAATGAGGGAAACGATTGGCGATACACCGTGTTTCTTAACATTTGATATTGATTTTGTAGATCCATCTTGTGCGCCTGGTACAGGTACGTTAGAGGTGGGGGGATTTAACAGCCGTGAGACATTAAATATGGTGCGCTCATTAAGTGGGTTTAATTATATTGGTTTCGATTTAGTAGAAGTGTTACCGCCATATGATCAATCGCAAATTACGTCGCTTTTAGCTGCAACACTTGTGCATGATTTTGCTAGTTTAATTGCGTTGCAGTTGAAAAATGAAGGGAATAAGTAAGGAGTTAATTATTATACTGAAATACAAAAAGGCCAATGAAACCATTTTTCATCGGCCTTAAAGATGTCATTTATTATTTCTGTTGCCAATTTTCCTTAATAAAATCTTCACGACCAGATTCTTTACGCTCCTGAGCATATTTCTCAGGATTTTTTTTATAAAAATGTTGATGGTATTCTTCCGCTTCGTAAAAAGGAGCGGGTGGACGAATTTCTGTTACAATTGGGTCTTTAAACATACCACTTTTAGTTAGCGCGTGCTTTGATTTTTGAGCTAGCTCTTTTTGATTTTCATTATGATAAAAAATTGCTGTGCGATAGGATGGACCGCGGTCAAAAAATTGTCCGCCGTCATCGGTTGGATTAATTTGTGGCCAATATAAATCTAGCAATTTTTGATAAGGAAAAATAGAAGGATCGAATGTAATTTGAACAACTTCTAAATGTCCAGATGTTCCAGCTTTTACTTGTTTGTATGTTGGATTTTCGATATGACCACCAGCATAGCCTGAAACAACTTTTTGAATACCTGGAAGCTCATCAAATGGTTTTACCATGCACCAAAAACAGCCACCTGCAAAGGTTGCGAGTTCGTATGTTTTTTCTGTCATTGCTGTAATCCTCCTAAATAGATATGTTTTATCTAGTATTATATAAATTGTTTTATTCCGCAATAAAAAAGATTTGCAAATATGTGTTTTTATAAGCAAGAGCCGCCACTCACATCGATCAATTGACCGGTAACCCAACGGTTGTCAGGGAAGCGAGAAATGTAGCCGTATCTGCAATGTACTCTATTGCACCTTGCTCACTTCTTAGATTACGTAAAGAAAGTTAAAGGGATCGTAGACAGTGAGAACATGTTTGGTAAAGGTAAATACATATGATTCGTCTAACATTAACTCTCGGTGTCAGCAACCGGATAACTACTTAAGGCTGAAAAAGAATTTGCTAATTTTTTCGCAAAATGTAATGGGGGCTCCACTGATTGGAGATGAATGTACATGATTAATGGACTCGTATATAACCAATGGTTGTGTAAAGCACTAACAATAATTCCCTGTTGCACAATTGCGCGCATAAATGAAGGGATTTCTTCTTGTAAAATAGCAATTTCTCCTAAATTTAAAGCATTCCCACTTTGATCCAAAGATTCAAAACTTACTCCTACAGGTATTACATTGCCACTGAGCTTTCCTTGAACAAGCACATTAAAATTGCGACGTAAAGATACCGAACAACCATTTTGATTTATTTTACTTTTTCCTTTAAGAATTGTAGCAAATTGTCCGCAAAGACTATTTAAATCATTCATGGATCTACTCCCCTTTATCGTACAAAATGATTTGTCTTATATTCTCGTATAGTTCATGCGCTAGGCTCATGCAGATTTTTTTTAACTTCTTTGAGCTTCAAAGAGGCGGTGTTGATCCGTATGTACAAATTAACTCATATGATTACTTATGCCTCCTTGCTCTAACACATTAAAAATAGGACGAATCAAGGAATTGTACTTTAATAATTAAATACAATTCCTCTTCTACAGCAAAGAAAAACAGGTCACAATGTGTGAATTCTTAAAAATTTATGACCTATTAATTTCAGAAAAAGTGGGAAATGAACATGAAACATATTTTCGTCAATTCAAAAAAATTTCAGCTTGAATAGGTATTAGTTCTATATGTTATACCATCATTGTTCCAATAATTCCTGTTATGGGAAGTTCGATTGCTTGTAAAGTATAGTCCTATGGATAATGGAAGGATAAAAAAATATAGAACAGAGCATGAATAGTAGGTATAAATTAAATTTACTTTTGTAGCTATTTTTATATAGAGTCATGTATTTAGGTTAAATACACCTTTTCATGAAGGTTCGATTTATTTTTGTATTGGTGAAATAATCAAGTTTCATGTTCGGTAACTGGATTGTCTGTCATTTAGAGTAAGTGTAGGGGATTTTATCTAATGTGATTTTTTGAAAAAGGAGTTTGTATGAAAAAAACATAGGTAAGAAAAAGACTGGACTACTAAAAGGAGTAATGCTGATAACAAAAATAGCTTTAGCTTCTGGTTTATCATGGGAATTAGCAAAAATGCTAGGATCAAAACATCCTTATTTGGCACCACTGACTGTTATTCTTTCTATACAAGAAACAGTCCAACATTCTGCCATGTATGCTTTTTACAGAATTATCGGCACTATTTTCGGGATTTCCGTTACCGTTTTTATTATCAATCATTTAGAAGTAAATGGGTGGACGATAGGGTTATTATTGCTTGGAGGAATGTTGCTTCCAATTATACTAAGGGTACATAAAACAATAATACATCAAGTGGCTTTAACGATTTTATTAGTTTTTGTCTTTGTTCATAAAACAAATTATTATGTCATAGATCGAATCAGAGATACTATTATAGGAGCACTTATTGCCGTTATTATCCATATGATAATTTTCCCACCCAATTATGTGAAGGAAGCTCGTCAGACTTTAAGTCAGTTTGGATTTCATCTTGTACAGTTGTTTGAAAGAACAGCTGATTGGGTAAATACGAATTGTGGCTCTGTTAACGGGCAGCAGTTAAGAAAAGATGTGACGAATCTACTTCAGGAACTGCATCAAGTGCAAAAAGATTTTAAGCTGGCGGAAAAAAGTTTGAAATTGAATCCATTTGCTAAGAATAAAAAACAAATATTAAAACAAAACGAACAATTCCTTGTGCAGTTAAAGGTAGGGTATATCTACCTTTCTAATATAATCAATACATTTAGTGACTGGTCTAACACAGACTGCATTTCAAAAACGGATCAACAACAATGGACGATTCAACTACAAATGCTAGGAAGGTACATAGAAAATCAACTCAATAAGAGTTCAGAGGATCGTCAAAATTTTAGGGTTTCTAAATTTCATCTGGATTTATTAGACTTATCTTCGATTTCTGTACAAATCAATATCTCACCAGAATTAGAGCACTATAGATATCAATTGGGTTTGTATAATGAAACGCTTAAATTTATTCAAGAGTTAAGGAAGGATAATTATTAGTAGCTCGGTTCTTGTACAAGAGAATCTGTGGGGATGCTAGGTTAGCAAAAAAGCTTCTTCTTAACATACCAAAATCTATGTTTTAACAAAAAAGATCCACATTTAAATATTTTGATTATAATTTAAAATATAAATTTTTCGAAAAATATATTGACAATGAAAAGATCAAAGTCCTATAATACGTGTAACAACTAAAGTTGAATTAAGAATTTTCTAACTTTTATATATTGTATATGCAAGGAAGAGGAAAAGTAGATGATTACGAAAGTTTCAGAGAGCTGCCCCGTGGCTGTGAGGGTGGTAACGATCGAATCATTGAAAATCACCTTGGAGCATCGCTTACGAAAGGAAAACTGAGTAGAGGGCGGCGGTTTCATCTCCGGTAAAAGGATGAAAGTCTGATAGGACTTACAAAGCTTATATTTTGTGAGAAATATAAGGAAGCTGAGTGGTAACGCGAAACTCTCGCCTCAGCAATCAAAGCTACTATGATGTAGTGATTGATTGCTGAGGCGAGAGTTTTTATTTTAGAAAAGAGAATAGAGTAATGCAAAGAAGAGGAGAGTAAACGATATAGATTGTTTCAGAGAGCTACCCCGTGGCTGTGAGGGTGGTAACAATTGTATCGGTTGAAAATCACCTCAGAGCACTGCCCTCGAAAAAACTGAGTAGAGCGCAGCGGAGTTGTTCACGATAAAAGAACAAAAGTCTAATAGGACTTACAGAGCTTGTATTTCGCGAGAAGTATAAGGAAGCTGAGTGGTACCACGATTCCCTCGTCTCAGCAATGGATTATTACACGTTTGTAGAAAATCGATTGTTGAGGCGAGGATATTTTTATAATTAATTTACAGAAGATTTAGAAAAATATATTCTTCTCAGCAATCGATACAAAGATGGATTGCACATAAAGAGATAAAAAAAGAGGAGCGATGTAGGATGAAAAACCAGTATATCTATATGAATGGAGAATTAGTAGAGAAAGAAAAGGCTGTTGTATCTGTTTATGATCATGGATTTTTGTATGGAGACGGCGTATTTGAGGGGATTCGTAGTTACGGAGGAAATGTATTTTGTTTAAAAGAACACTTAAAGCGTTTATATGAATCTGCGAAATCGATTTTACTAACAATCCCAATGACAATCGAAGAGATGGAACAAGCAGTTTTACAGACACTACAAAAAAATGAATATGCAGATGCATATATTAGATTAATTGTTTCAAGAGGAAAAGGGGATTTAGGGCTGGATCCAAGAAGCTGTACGAAACCAAGTGTCATCATCATTGCGGAACAGTTAAAGTTGTTCCCGCAAGAGTTTTATGATAACGGGCTTAGCGTTGTATCGGTTGCGTCTCGTCGGAATATGCCAGACGCACTTGACCCACGTATCAAGTCGATGAATTATTTAAATAACGTATTAGTGAAGATTGAAGCAGCACAAGCAGGTGTGCTTGAAGCGCTTATGTTAAATCAACAAGGGTATGTTTGTGAAGGATCGGGAGATAACGTGTTCATTGTGAAAGATGGAAAAGTAGTAACGCCACCTGCCTATTTAGGAGCTCTTGAAGGGATTACAAGAAATAGTGTCATTGAACTTTGTGAACGGCTAAATATTCCTTGTGAAGAAAGACCATTTACTCGTCACGATGTATATGTAGCAGATGAAGTATTTTTAACAGGAACTGCAGCGGAATTAATTCCAGTTGTAAGAGTGGATTCAAGAGAAATTGGAAATGGAAATCCAGGGGAAGTAACAAAACAGTTAACGGAAGAATTTAAAAAGTTAACGAGAGAGCGAGGAGTGCGCGTTCCGGGACTAGCAGAAAGTTTAGCTTAACAAACAGGGGAAGGAGTTATTGAAATGGTGGAACAACATGCAGTGTGTGATGAAGTATATAGCGGAGAAGTAAAAAAAGTAACAGGTGCCGGACATGTGATTCACTGCTTAAAAAAATTAGGTGTAACAACCGTGTTTGGCTATCCGGGCGGAGCTATTTTACCAGTTTATGACGCGCTGTATGACAGTGGTTTGAAACATATTTTAACGCGTCATGAACAAGCTGCCATTCATGGTGCGGAAGGATATGCGAGAGCCTCTGGGGAGGTCGGGGTAGTATTTGCTACCTCCGGTCCAGGGGCTACAAACTTAGTTACTGGTTTAGCAGATGCATATATGGATTCGATTCCTTTAGTTGTTATTACCGGCCAGGTAGCGACACCTCTCATTGGAAAAGATGGATTTCAAGAAGCGGATGTTGTGGGAATTACAATGCCGGTTACAAAACATAATTATCAAGTACGGGATGTAAATCAGTTATCACGTATATTGCAAGAAGCATATTATATTGCCAAAAGTGGACGGCCGGGCCCGGTGTTAATTGATATTCCAAAGGATGTTCAAAATTCTATTGTAACGAATGTTTTTGAAGGAGAAGTTCAAATTCCTGGTTATAAGCCACGGATCGAACCAGACAAAATGCAGCTGGAGAGCGTGGCAGAGGCAATTTCAAAAGCAGATCGTCCGCTACTGTATATCGGCGGCGGTGTCATTCATGCAGATGCATCTGAAGAGCTTCTAACATTTGCGGGGCGGAATCAAATTCCAGTCGTTTCAACTTTAATGGGACTTGGTGCTTATCCACCAGGAGATCCTCTGTTTTTAGGGATGCTTGGTATGCATGGGACGTATGCTGCAAATATGGCAGTAACGGAATGTGATTTGCTTCTTGCATTTGGAGTTCGTTTCGATGATCGAGTCACAGGAAAGTTAGAGTTATTTTCACCTCATTCGAAAAAGGTACATATCGATATTGATCCAGCGGAACTTCATAAAAATGTGGCGGTAGAATATCCAATCGTAGGGGATGTGAAACGAGCGATGCAGATGTTAGTAGATATGCGAGTAGCATGTCAAACTGATGCATGGGTAGAGAGAGTAAGAACATGGCAAGAAGAATACCCGCTGTCATATGAACAGAGTGAATCAAAATTAAAGCCGCAGCATGTGATTCATTTAGTAAGTGAACTAACAAATGGTGAAGCAATTGTGACCACAGAAGTCGGACAGCATCAAATGTGGGCAGCGCATTTTTATAAGGCGCAAAAACCGCGAACATTTCTAACATCTGGTGGACTAGGAACGATGGGGTTTGGATTCCCAGCAGCAATTGGTGCTCAGCTTGCATTTGAGGATAAGCCAGTTGTCTGTATTGCGGGAGATGCTTCATTTCAAATGAACATTCAAGAATTGCAAACAATTGCTGAAAATAATATTCCAGTGAAAGTTTTTATTATTAATAACAAGTTTTTAGGCATGGTCAGACAGTGGCAAGAGATGTTCTATGAAAATCGTTTATCAGAATCACAGATTGGATCACCTGATTTTGTAAAAGTAGCAGAAGCATATGGAGTAAAAGGTTTGCGCGCTACAAATCCAATTGAAGCGAAACAAGTCATGTTAGAAGCATTTTGTCATCAAGGACCAGTTGTTGTTGATTTTTGTGTAGAAGAGGGCGAAAACGTATTTCCCATGGTCCCTCCTAATAAAGGGAATCATGAAATGATTATGAAGAGGTGGGAAGAATGAGTCATACTTTTTCACTCGTTGTCAATAACGATCCTGGAGTTTTACTAAGAGTATGTGGGATTTTTGCTCGGCGTGGTTATAATATTTCTTCTTTAAATTTAAATGAAGGAGAAACAAGAGAGATTTCGGAAATGAAACTTATAACAGTTTGTACAGAAAATGAAGCGACATTGCTCGTAAATCAGTTGAAAAAGTTAATTGATGTTCTGCAAGTAAACAAATTATAAGGAGTGTATGTGAAAATGAAAACATATTATGAACAAGATGCGAATTTAGAGGTATTAGCAGGGAAAACAGTGGCGGTAGTTGGTTATGGTTCACAAGGTCATGCGCAAGCACAAAATTTACGTGATTCTGGAGTTCGTGTTGTAGTCGGAGTTCGTCCAGGGAAATCATTTGAGGTAGCGAAAGCGGATGGTTTTGAAGTAATGCCAGTTTCAGAAGCGGTACGAACCGCAGACGTTGTGCAAGTATTATTGCCAGATGAACAGCAGGCGCATGTATATCGAAATGAAGTAGAAGAAAATCTTCGTGAAGGACAAATGTTACTTTTCTCACATGGATTTAATATTCACTTTGGACAAATCCAGCCACCAAGTTACGTAGATGTAGCGATGGTTGCGCCGAAAAGTCCAGGACATCTTGTTCGCCGTGTTTTCCAAGAAGGAAATGGGGTCCCTGCATTAGTTGCGGTTCATCAAAATGCAACTGGGAGAGCGTTTGATGTTGCTCTTGCATATGCAAAAGGAGTTGGTTGTACACGTGCTGGTGTAATTGAAACATCATTCCAAGAAGAAACAGAGACGGATTTATTTGGAGAACAAGCTGTATTATGCGGAGGGGTAACGGCACTTGTAAAAGCAGGTTTTGAAACGTTAACAGAAGGAGGATATCGTCCGGAAATTGCGTATTTTGAATGTTTACATGAGCTTAAATTAATTGTTGATTTAATGTACGAAGGCGGTTTAACGAATATGCGCCATTCTATTTCAGATACAGCAGAGTTTGGTGATTATGTAACAGGATCTAGAATTGTTACAGATGAAACGAAGAAAGAAATGAAACGAGTTCTTTCGGAGATTCAGCAAGGCGAATTTGCAAAGAAATGGATTCTAGAAAACCAAGCTGGGCGCCCGACTTATAATGCAATGAAAAAAGCAGAGCAAAATCATCAACTTGAAAAAGTAGGAGCGGAACTCCGTGAAATGATGAGTTGGATTCAGGGGTCAGAAGGAAAAAAGTTAGTAAAAAAATAGAGTGAAATTAGATGAATAAAAGTGAACAGGAAAGGATTTGGAAAAATGAGAAGCGATATGATTAAAAAGGGTTTTGATAAAGCACCACATCGAAGTTTATTAAAAGCAACTGGTTTAAAAGATGAGGATTTTGATAAGCCCTTTGTAGCCATTTGTAATTCTTTTATTGAAATTATTCCAGGGCATAAACATTTAAATGAATTTGGTCGCCTTGTAAAAGAAGCCGTACGTGCAGCAGGAATGGTTCCATTTGAATTTAATACAATTGGGGTAGATGACGGGATTGCGATGGGACATATCGGTATGCGCTATTCGCTCCCAAGCCGTGAAATAATCGCGGATTCGGTTGAAACGGTAGTAAATGCTCACTGGTTTGATGGGATGATTTGTATTCCGAACTGTGACAAAATTACACCTGGTATGATGATGGCGGCATTACGTGTTAACATTCCGACTGTATTTGTTTCAGGTGGACCGATGGCAGCTGGGAAAACATCGAAAGGTGAAGTAGTCGACTTAAGCTCTGTTTTTGAAGGAGTAGGAGCTTATCAATCTGGAAAGATTTCAGAAGAAGAATTAAAGGATATTGAAGATCATGGCTGTCCATCTTGCGGTTCCTGTTCAGGTATGTTTACTGCAAACTCAATGAACTGCTTATGTGAAGTATTAGGACTTGCACTTCCTGGGAATGGGAGTATTTTAGCAACTGATCCAAGACGTGAGGAACTTATTAAACAAGCAGCTGAAAAATTAAAAGTATTAATTGAACGTGATATTAAACCTCGAGATATCGTGACAGAAGAGGCGATTGATGATGCATTTGCATTAGATATGGCGATGGGGGGATCAACAAATACGGTATTACATACGTTAGCACTCGCACAGGAAGCGGGACTTGAATATGATATGAGCCGAATTGATGTAGTTTCAAGACGCGTTCCACATTTATGTAAAGTGAGTCCGGCTTCTAATTGGCATATGGAAGATATTGATCGTGCGGGTGGCATCAGTGCTATTTTAAAAGAGTTAAGTAGAAAAGAGGGTGTACTCCATCTGGACCGTATTACAGCTACTGGTCAGACATTAAGAGAAAACATTGCTCATGCAGAAATTCATGATAAAGAAGTCATTCATTCTCTTGAAAATCCTCATAGTGAAGAAGGTGGCCTGCGTATATTAAAAGGAAACCTTGCAAAAGATGGGGCTGTTATTAAAAGTGGTGCAACAGAAGTGAAACGTTTTGAAGGACCATGCGTTATTTTTGAATCTCAAGACGAGGCACTTGCAGGGATTATGCTAGGTAAAGTGAAAAAGGGAGATGTTGTTGTTATTCGTTATGAAGGACCAAGAGGTGGACCTGGGATGCCAGAAATGTTAGCACCAACCTCGGCGATTGCTGGTATGGGATTAGGTGCAGATGTTGCACTGTTAACAGATGGTCGTTTTTCAGGGGCATCACGAGGTATTTCAGTAGGGCATATTTCACCTGAAGCTGCTGCCGGCGGGACAATTGCACTTCTTGAGCACGGTGATATCGTATGTATTGATGTAGAAGAACGTTTACTTGAAGTGAGAGTAAGTGATGAAGAATTAGAAAAACGTAGAAAAGAATGGAAAAAACCAGAGTTAAAAGTGAAAACAGGATGGCTTGGACGCTATGCACAAATGGTAACATCAGCAAATACAGGTGCAGTATTGAAAATACAAAATTTTGATTGAACCGATATAAAAAAGAGATAAGGAATGATATGAGATGGTGCAAAATGTAAAGGAGAGAGTGAAAATCGAAGATATCCTTGTGGCTCATAATCATATGAAGGATATCGTCAATAAAACGCCGCTTCAACGGGATTCAGTTTTATCTGAGAAATATGAATGTGACGTATATGTAAAACGGGAAGATTTACAAGTGATTCGTTCGTTTAAAATTCGTGGTGCTTACAATGTCATTCAAAGTTTGTCGAAAGAACAATTGCAAAATGGTGTTGTATGTGCGAGTGCTGGGAATCATGCGCAAGGAGTTGCATATACGTGTAATTTATTGAAGATTCAGTCGAAAATTTTTATGCCAACAACAACACCGAAGCAGAAAGTATCACAAGTACAATTTTTTGGTGGTGCTTATGCGGAAATTGTATTAGTCGGGGATACATTTGATAGCTCTTTTCAAGAAGCGCAGCGCTATTGTGAAGAAAATCGTATGACGTTCGTTCATCCATTTGATGATCCGTATGTAATCGCAGGACAAGGGACAGTCGCTGTTGAAATCTTACACGATATAGAGAAACCTGTTGATTACATCTTTGCTGCAATTGGTGGAGGGGGCTTAGCATCAGGTATTGGTACATATGTAAAAGGTGTGAGTCCTGCTACAAAAGTAATCGGTGTAGAACCAAAGGGAGCAGCATCGATGAAAGAGGCTTTTTTACAAAATGAAAATGTAGCCCTAGAAAAAATTGATAGTTTCGTTGATGGGGCAGCGGTTAAAAAAGTAGGGAAATTGACTTTTGAAATTTGTAAAGAAGTGTTGGATAATATTGTGTTGGTTCCTGAGGGGAAAATTTGTACAACAATTTTAGAATTGTACAAGAAAAATGCAATCGTTGCGGAGCCAGCTGGTGCCCTTTCAATTGCAGCACTCGATTTTTACAAGGATGAAATTAAAGGGAAAACCGTTGTTTGTACGTTAAGTGGTGGCAATAATGATATTGATAGAATGCAAGAAATGAAAGAACGCTCTCTCATTTATGAAGGATTAAAACATTATTTTATTATTGAATTCCCGCAGCGTTCAGGAGCATTGCGAGAATTTCTTGATAAAGGTTTAGGACCAGAAGATGACATCACTCGTTTTGAGTATATTAAAAAACATAATAAAGAAAATGGGCCTGCGCTTGTTGGGATAGAGCTAAAACATAAAGAAGATTATGAGCCGTTAATTACCCGTTTTCAAGAAAATAATATTCAATTTATGGAGTTAAATAAAAATCCTGTTTTGTTTGATTTGTTAATTTAATATACAAAGAGAAAGGAAGCTTTTTATGCAAAAGCTTCCTTTTTTCTAACTACGTTTGTTTTTAATTGTTCCATTTTCATCGATTTCTACATCAGTTGAAACAGTTTGTAAATATTGTAATGCTTTTTTCTTTTCCTCAGGAGTAGTTGGTGAAATTTGATTATTACGAATGATGTAAGGATTAAATGACATCTGTACGTCTTTTCCTTTAAAGGTAAGAGTTAATACACCCGTTTCAGCACTTTTTCCTTTTACATAGTTAGGGAACAAGAAGTTTCCTAACGAATAAGCGACAGGGACATTGTTGTAATATTCAAATCCTTGTAACCAATGTGGATGACTTCCAACAATCGCATCAGCACCAGCTTCGACTATTTTCGGTACATACTGTTTTTGATAGTCTACAGGTCTATTTGATTTTTCAACGCCCCAATGCATATACACAATCAGATAATCAGCGTCTTTCTTTTGTTCTTTGATCGTTTTTGTGACTTGATTGATATCATATCCATTTGCAACACCTGGCTTGTCTTTACCAGCTACCCAGGTAAAGTCAGGCATGAAACGAACGAAGGAAAGGAATTTGAATTTTTTCCCTTTCACTGTAATTTCTCTTGCTGTGTATGCATCATTCGCATTTTTTCCTGCTCCAATATAAGGAAGTTTTAGATTTTCTACGTGAGATATCGTATCCATTAAACCTTCTTGTCCATAGTCGAGTGTATGGTTGTTCCCGATATTGACAATGTCATAGCCGGTATTTTTAATAGTTTGTAAGGTGGCAGGGTCGCTTTTAATCCAGAATTGTTGACCCGGAATTTTTTTCTCACGTGTTGTAAATGTAGATTCCAAGTTTATAAAGGAAATATCAGCTTTTGCTATTTCATCTTTTACGTGTTGGAATGGATAATCAGCTCCGTTTTTTTGAATAACCGGTCGCAATTGCCAATCAAACATTGTATCACCAGAGAACGTAAGTGTAATTTCAGGATCTTCTTTTTTCTTTGTTTTTTCTTTTTTATTTTCGACTCCGGATGCATCTTTTGCTTTTGATGTAAAGGAGTTATTAATCAATAAAACAATTGGCGTAATAAGAATTACAATTAAAATAAATCGTTTAAATAAAGTTGTCATAGTTATCTTTCCTTTTTTCAATATTCTCCCGCTATTTCCGGGCTGCCCGTAAAATCTTGATTGGTGAGGGCTGATTAAAGTTTCCCTTTATATAATGACTGACCTTTAGAAAATCTGCTGATAAGAGTTTCATATGATATGTAAGAAAATGAGTAAGTGCTTAATAGTTTATGTATGCTAGACATGATATGTAGGTTGAAAGATACGTCTGTTAGATTATAGGCATGTATTGAGAGCTCCTCTCATAGTGTATGCAATATTACGGTAACATGAAACGATGAAAGAATACAATACATAAGTCAATTTTACTTATAGGGTTTCGAAAATTCTGTTAAAAGTTCTTGTATTTTGTTGTATGGTAGATATAAAAATTAGAAATATAATGGTTGAAGAGAATGGAGAAGGCACAATGGTTATATTAGGAGCGGTAGTGAACGGAATTTGTATCATAATTGGTACTATCTTAGGTAAACTATTAAGCAATATTCCGGAAAGTATGAAAGGGACAGTTATGCATACAATCGGTTTAGCTGTTACTGTACTTGGTCTTCAAATGGGATTGAAAAGTGAAAACTTTCTTGTTGTAATTATAAGTCTTGTTATTGGTGCAGTGGCTGGAGAATGGCTGGAGTTAGAAGAGAAATTAAAGAGTTTAGGAGATTGGTTAGAAAAAAAGGTTGGCTCAAAAGGAGAAGGTAGTATATCCCTTGGGTTTGTAACAGCTACATTAATCTTTGCTATCGGTGCAATGGGGATACTTGGAGCTTTAGATAGTGGTATTCGTGGAAATCATGATGTGCTATTTACAAAAGCAATAATTGATGGATTTATTTCTCTCATTTTAACGACAACGCTTGGAATAGGCGTACTATTTTCAGCGATACCAGTCGTTTTATATGAGGGAGGTATTGCGATTTTCGCGACGCAAATTAATAGCTTTGTACCAGAAAAGCTAATGAATCAGTTTATCATAGAAATGGCTGCAACTGGCGGAATTATGATTTTTGCAATCGGATTAAATTTACTTGGTTTTATTAAAATTAAAGTGGCAAACTTATTGCCAGGGATACTTGTAGTTGGAATAATTGTTTCTATTATGTATGGATATAATTTGTATGTTTAATTAAGCTAAATAGTCCACAACTGTTTTGGAACAGTTGTGGACTATTTGTATGTAAAAATTAATATGCTTTTTTCATGAAATGAATAAAGCCACCTATAAATAAAATCACAAAGCTCCCAATTACGACAAATACCAGTGTTTGAAAAGAGATATAAAACAGCCCAGATCCTTCTTTAGGAAGCATTGCAAGAAAAGGTTGGGACCATGGGTAAATGGGACCAAACCTTGCAGAATTTGCAATTACCATAGCGGGTATGGAAGCTATAACATTTAAAGCAATTGGTGCCGCAAAGCTAGACCAGATGGTTGAAACCCATAATTGTAAGGCGATTAAAGGCAGAGTAGCAATCCAACCGCCTATAATACTTTTAATTGTAGGAATGAGAGGGAATGGACTAGATATATGTAAAAGTTGTCCAACACTAACATAGCTTATAATGAAGAGAATTTGCATTGTACCTACAAATAAGAGAACAAAGAAAAATTTTGTTATATAGGTATGATACCTTGCTATCGGCTGCACCAAAAGTTGTTTCCATCCCCCGTTTGAATGTTCATATCGGCAAATAAATGCAGTGAAAATGCCTGTTAATAATGGAAGAAGCAACATACCATGTACCAGTATCATGATATTATAAATTAGCTCCCAATGTTTATAATCGGGATAGTTTGAGGCATTTGCATAAGCTATTACTCCTGCTAAAGTCGGGCTTAAAAATAGTAATGTCCATATTTTGGTTTTTTTTATTTTATAAAATTCAGCTTGTATGGTTTTAAGCCAAAGCATTATTTATGCACATCCCTTCTAGTAAAATCTGCTGTTTCAATACATAACATACATATACCAACGATTAGGCCTATTACTACACATAGAAGTGGAGATCCCCAGTCAATGCGTAGGCTTGGCCATCTCCATATAAACCAATTGGGAAGAGCTATTGAAAACATTGTGAAAATAGTTCCTAACAGTCCGATTGTAAATGCGATACTTTGGTTTTGAAATATGATGGCAATCCATAGTTGAAGAGCTACAATTGGCAGTGCCGACCAATAAGGATAGAAACTCATTTTAAATATAGAAAGCCATGGAATTGAAGCATCGAATTGTAATACTAAACCCAATCCAACTATGCCAATCAATAATAAAGAACAAGATACAGTAAGCAGGAAAAATACCAGTATGAATTTTACTAGAAAAATATGCCCCTTATTAATAGGTAAGGATAAGAGATGCTTCCATGAACTAGAATGATGCTCTATGTGTGCAATTAAAGAAGTAACGATCGTAATTCCTAATATAAGAGTTGTGAGAGCAAGTGGTTGAGCTTCAGAAATGAGGCCGCTCCATAAATCCTTCGCATATTTATTTGTCAAAAAATCATATCGAAGAAAAAAGTTACATGCTTGAAGAGAAATAACACCTATTGGTCCTAAAAAGATTAAAAACCAAATCCATTTCCTTTTTATTTTTAAAAGCTCAGATTGAAAGAGGCGTTTGTACATGTGTCTCTTCCTCCTTTATAAGCTGTAAGAATATCTCTTCGAGTGACTTTTTATTTTCTTCAATTCGGAATACAGAAATGTTATGTGTTACAAGTGTTTTTACAATTTCGCCAACAGTTTCATTTGATACATTTGATAGAATAATTTGATTTTCCTCTTGCATAGAAGGAATCCCTTTAGCGAGAATGAGCTTCCAAGCTACATCTGGTTTGTCTGTCCTAAGTGTAATAGAATGCTGAGCGTGCTGGCGCAATATCTCTATTTTATCTTGAAAAATAAGCTTTCCTTTTGCGATAATTCCAACATAAGTTGCCATTTGATCAATTTCACTTAATAAGTGACTAGAGATAAGGATGGTAATTCCTCTTTCTTTCGCCAGTTGTTTAATTAGCATACGAATTTCATGAATCCCTTCTGGATCGAGTCCATTTGTCGGCTCGTCTAAAATTAATAGCTGTGGATCACCAAGTAAGGCAATGGCAATTCCTAACCGTTGTTTCATTCCTAATGAATATTCTTTTACTTTTTGTTTGGAAGCATGTTGTAAACCGACAATTTGTAGCACTTCCTCAATTTTTTCTTTCGGAGCATTTCTTAAAATCCTGTAAACCTCTAAATTCTCAAGGGCATTTAGGTGGGCATAATAAGATGGATTTTCAACAAGAGCTCCAATTTTAGATAGTATCGATAAACGCTCTTTCATTAAATCTTGTTGAAATATAGTGACCCTTCCTTGCGTTGGTTTAATAAGGCCTAAAAGCATACGAATACTAGTTGTTTTACCAGCTCCGTTAGGCCCGAGAAATCCATAAATCTCTCCTTTTGGAATTTTTAAATCTACGTTATGTACTACATAATCATTTCGATATCTTTTTGTTAACCCTGTCGTTTCCAAAATATAATTCATATTCCTATCACCTCAAATCAAGTATAGGAAATAAAGGTTAATGATAATGTTAGAAGAGTTTAAGATTTGTTTAAATTTATACAGCATTACCTAATTTTGGAGTGTATTGGTTTTCAAATCGTGTTGTATTTCTTATGATGGAAGAGAACGGTTAAATTTATATATGAGGGTGAAAAAATGACACACATTTTATATGTTGAGGATGATCTTGAGATTGGGGAATGGGTCAAAAGGGAACTGCAAAAACAAGAGTATGAAGTTGCATGGTTTACTTCAGAGAATGGTGCCAATGAAGTATGTGAAATAGCAGATGTTATTGTTTTAGATGTTATGTTGCCAGGTCTTGATGGTTTTACACTTGGTCAACGTTTTAAAAGGGAATATCCAGATACCCCTATTATTATGCTAACTGCAAGAACAACATTAGAAGATAAAATATATGGATTAACATTTGCTGATGATTATATAACAAAGCCATTCCATCCAAAAGAGTTAATGGCACGTATTGAAGTTTTATTAAGGCGGTACAATAAAGATGGAGCAGAAGTGCAACATGTGAAACATTTAAAAGTATTTATGAAAGAATACCGGATTGTTGATACAGACAAGGGTGAAGAAATTGTTTTATCAGGAAAGCAGCATCAAATCTTTTTTTATTTGATAAAGAATATGAATCGTACATTAACGAAAGAACAAATTTTTGAAGCGGTATGGAATGAATCCTACATAGAAGGGGATAAATCATTGATGGTTCATATCCGTCATTTACGCGAAAAAATAGAAAGAAACCCTAGTAGCCCTCAAATAATAGAAACAATACGTGGGATAGGCTATCGGTGTAAAGTATGATAAAAAGTACATCATTATTACGAAAGTACCTATTTATCATATTTATAGCGATTATAATGTTACCTCTTATTGTCCCACTCAGTTCGTTTCTCTTTATTAAATATATAGAGTGGATAGAAGATTTTAAAGTTGCATATTCAAGTGTGCAAATAGAAGAGGAATGGAGAAATAAAGCGATAGATTTACACGAAAAAAATTCTGAAGGAATTGAGCGAACTTTTCGAGAGTTTCAAGAAAAATATCCAGAAGGATCAATGTTTTGGGTGGATAGTCAAGGGAAAACGAACCTTCAAATTCCTGAAAAACAAAATATTCCACAGGAGTGGAGTGCAAGTGATGCAGTTGCGTTTATGAAAAGGAGTTTTGAAGGGGATCCATTTACAGTTGTATCTTACATTGGAAAAGAGAAACAAGGGGCGTTTATGGTATTTCAAATTCTGAGGAAATATGTGAAAGCACCAATTACTCAAATACGTGAAAGATATGAAATTGTTTTTAGAATGGTTATTATTGGATGTTTTACGATGTTTATCATTATCTCTATCATCTTTTTTCTTAAGATTAGAAAAAGATTATTAAAGCTACAAAAAGCAATGGAACTTCCTCATGACCAGACACTTCCGTCAAAAATTTCTATATCAAAGCAAGACGAGATCGGTTTATTAGAAGAGTCTTTTAATCGTATGGTAGAGGCTTTACTGCAAAGTCGATTGAAGGAGGAGGAAGAGGAACAATTTCGTAGAAAATTAATTGCCGATCTTTCTCATGATTTACGGACACCATTAACGATAATGCGTGCACAAATAGATTCATTGAAAGAAGAAGTGATTTCGGTAAAAGGGTATCAAACAATGATGTTAATGGACGAAAAAATAAATTATGTGGCAGAATTAATTGAGAATTTATTATCTTATTCTTTAATAACGGCAAAGAAATATCCATATCATCCAGAACGATCGGATATGACACGTTTAATGAGAAAGCTTGTTGCATCATGGTATGACATATTAGATGAGAAAGGTTTTGAGGTTGATATTGTGATTCCAGAAAAGCAATTGTTTTGGAACATCGATGAAAATTGGTTTCAAAGAATTATAGATAATATAATTCAAAATGTAGTTAGGCATGCAGCTGATGGGAAATTTATAGGAGTATATGTAAACCATGAGGAAAAAACAATTACAGTTGTTGACCATGGGCCAGGTTTTCAAAATACTCATTCGCCAAATAAAGGTGCGGGAATTGGATTATCCATTATTGCAGTTATGACGAAAGAGATGGATATTGAATGGGATATAAAGTCTGATGATACGGGAGTTAAGTATATATTTAAACAGTTGCTGTAAAAGGGAGAATACATATGAGAGAATTCCAGTTCACAAAACGAGTAAATAGAATGTTTCAAATTGCAAGCAAAGAATCTAAATATAATGAATACATCATTCGTCCGTTAGATTTATTTATAGGAGCGTATAAAGAAGGAACAGGGGTTTGTAGTGAATTATATATGTATTTATTTCATAATATAGGGCTAGATTTTGTAACGGAATTTGTACAATTACAACAGGCGGGCTTTCAGGATAAAAGATATATAGAAGTACAAGGATACAAAGTTTCTTATAAAACAATGGAGATATTACAATTAGCTAAACATAAGATGGCGCGATTTAATCAATTATATCTGAATGAAGGACATATTTTAAGCGTGATCCTTCAGCAAGATGAGACAATTGCAAGTCTAATAGACGAAGATATGAAACAAAGTATTTTACAGATTGTTTCAGTACCAAGAGATATGACTGTAAATTTGAATAGTTATGAAATACCAACAAGTATGAAACATGCCTTTTGCAATGTTAGACGAGTTGTTCAATCTGATTTAGAAGAACTTCTTCAATTTGTTATGTTTGAATTTGGAGAAAGATGGATTGATGCAATTCATAATGGTTTTCAAATATATCAAGAAATTCCAATGTATATCGCAGTGCAAGAGAAAAAGATTATTGGTTTTGCTTGTTATGATGTTGTAAGAGGAAAGAAGGGGCTGTTTGGACCGATGGGAATCGCTAAAAATAATCGTGTAAATGGTGTAGGAAGAGAACTATTACATAGATGCTTGGCTGAAATGAAGCAAATTGGTTATGAATATGCAGTGATTGGTCAGGCAGGTCCGATTGAGTTTTACGAGGAGAGTTGTGATGCGCAAGTAATACATATTATATAGAGATTACTTTGAGTAGAAATGTTACAGAAGCAATAGGAGGGTTGTTTATTGTTCTTACATGTTATTGCAGTTTTTGAATAAGATTTAATCAAAATCCTATAGTGAAAATGCAGGATTTTTCTTATTAAGCTGAACTGCTAGTTTATTTCAATAACGTATATGTTCTTTTGAATCGTATTGCTAAACTTTTTCAGTAGAAAGGTGTAGAATGGGTATCTAAGAAAGAAGGTGCGAAAATGGCCAGCTGGAAAAGAAATTTAATGATTTGTTGGCTTGGTTGTTTTACTACGGCGGCAGGTATGAGCTTAGTGATACCATTCTTATCCTTTTATATTGAGGATCTAGGCGTAACGGGAACATCTGAAATTGCACAGTGGTCAGGAATTGCATTTGGTGTAACATTTTTAATGGGCGCAATTGTATCGCCGATATGGGGGAAACTCGGTGATATACATGGCCGGAAATTGATGCTTATTCGTGCGAGTCTTGGTATGGCGATGATTATGACGCTTATGGGATTTGTTACAAATGTATATCAATTAGTTGCACTTCGTTTTTTTATGGGGGCAGTGTCAGGATTTCTTTCGACTGCAATCACATTTATAGCAGCAGAAACACCGAAAGAGCATTCAGGTTGGGCAATTTCTACTATATCAACCGGTGGTGTAAGTGGTTCCTTACTTGGCCCGATGCTTGGTGGCTATTTGTCTGAATTAATCGGAATGCGTCATGTATTTTTAGTAACGGGTGCTTTTTTATTTCTTTCATTCTTAATTGTTTTTTTCTTTTTACATGAATCGAATCATTCTGTTCAAGCAAAAAAAGAGCAACCAAAAAAAGTATGGACGATGGTCCCGGCGAAACATTTTATTATAAGCCTATTTGTAGCAACTTTTATGATTCAACTTGCAAATATGTCCATACAACCTATTATTACGTTGTATGTGAAACATTTAGCGGGTCCTCATATGGATCATATTGAGATAATTGCGGGGGCGGTGATATCTGCAACAGGTCTAGCAGTCATTTTAGCAGCTCCTAAACTCGGAAGATTATCGGATCATATTGGCCCTCAAAAAACGTTAATTGTAGCATTGTGCGTCGCAGGAATTGTTTTTATTCCACAAGCGTTTGTGACAGCTGCTTGGCAATTATTAATATTGCGTTTTCTATTAGGGATTGCACAAGCTGGATTGTTACCTTCCGTACAAACCCTACTTAAACAACATACACCACAACATGTGACTGGACGTATTTTTGGATATAATCAATCCTTTCAGTTTTTAGGAAATATGATTGGACCAGTACTCGGAGGACAGATTGCCGCACATGCTGGATTTCAATATGTATTCTTCTCTACAGCATCGCTTTTATTCTTGGCTTGCATTTGGGTATATTTTAATAGTAAAAGCGCAATGGAATCAGAAAAAGAGCATTTGGAAGCTAGTTAATAGGGTGAATTATAAAGGTTGTAAAGATTGAATAAAAAGGATGAAGTGAACGGTGCTTCATCCTTTTTGTTTTAAATTAATTAAAACTGAAAGCAAAGATAACTTAATGTTCCAAGTTCATAGCTACGATGAATCACTTTACCTTCAGTGTTCCCACTTCCCATAGCAATGAAAAGTGGGACAAAGTGCTCTGCTCTTGGAACGGCTAAACGTGCGTGAGGAGCAGCGGTTTCCCAGTTACACAATGAATCTTTATCGTTATTTTGCATATGTTTTATAATCCAGTCATCAAATTCAACAGCCCAACTTTCAGGCGTTGTTTGATCCCATTTGAGTGCACGTAAATTATGCACAGTAACACCGCTGCCGATTACTAAAATATCCTCTTGTCCAAGTCCTTGAATTGCCTGTCCAATTTCATATTGCTTTTTTGCGGGAAGGAATGGATTTACTGAAACTTGAACGACAGGTATATCAGCTTTTGGATACATACGATGTAATAGTGTCCATGAACCATGATCTAACCCTCGAGTTGTATCTTTGTGAACTGGAATCCCCTTATGTTTAAATTTTGTTTCGAGCATTGTTGCGATGGCTGAAGAACCTTTTGCTTTATATTGTATTTCATATAATTCGGGAGGGAATCCGCCGAAATCATAAATTGTTTCATATTCATCATCTGAAGATGAGATGGTTAATACTTCAGTTTCCCAGTGTGCTGTAAAAATAAAAATTGCTTTTGGTTTATATGTTTCTCCAAGTGTTTTTAGAAAACGTGTATAGTCTGTATCTTGAATAGCAAGCATTGGTGAGCCGTGTGCTAAAAATAATGATGGTATCATAATGGTTCCCTCCTAGAAATATAATTTGAGGATTCGTTTAGAAAATACAGTGTTTGTCATTACGAAAACAATTGCATATAATACATAGTAAGAATAATGAATACTCATTCATTTTATAAAAATATACATAATGGATTTGGAGGGTGTGAAAATGAACATACAGGAAAGCTTTGTTACGGTATTGGATGGATCGGAAATTTATTTACGTAAGTGGCTACCGGAAAGTGAAATTCGTGGAATTGTACAGATTGCACATGGTATGACGGAACATGCTGGTGTCTATACAGAGTATATTGATGCTTTATTGAAGGCTGGTTATGGTGTGTATGCTCATGATCACCGGGGACATGGAAAAACAGCAAAACAAGAAGAGGATTACGGCCATTTTGAACCGAATATTGGCTGGGATCAAGCTGTTTCTGACATAATCTTTTTATCGGAACTTATTCGTAATGAACATAATTGTCCGCTTTTTTTATTAGGACATAGTATGGGCTCTTTCTTATCTAGACGTGCTGTGCAACTTCGTGGTGAACTCTATGATGGATTCCTTATTTCTGGGACAGGTGGAAATCCTGGGTTTTTAGGTGTAGTAGGTCATAAAGTGGCAACAGTTGAAATGAAGCTACGTGGTGCAAAAACAAAAAGTCCAATGTTAAACTTTTTATCATTTGGAAATTTTAATTCGAACTTTAAACCGAATCGTACAAAGTTTGATTGGCTTTCTTCAGATACAAATCAAGTTGATAGATACATAGAAGATCCATTATGTGGTTTTATTTGTTCAACAAGTTTTTATCGTGAATTATTTAACGGTGTGCTTGAAGTGAATAAACTAGAGGAATATAAAAAAACACCTAAAGACCTTCCAATACACATTTTTTCTGGAGATCGTGATCCGGTGGGCGACATGGGGAAAGGTGTAAGAGAGGTGTACGATATGTATAAAAAATGCGGTGTGAAAGATGTAACACTTCGTTTATATGAAAATGGAAGGCACGAAATGTTTCATGAAGTGAATAGGGATGAAGTATTTCAAGATTTGATAGCTTGGTTAAATGAACATAATGCATAAAATAAAAGTCTCACTTTTTGTAGAAGTGAGACTTTTATTTTAAGAAATTGGAGGGGAATCGTGAGTGAGTTTATAAATGTAGAATATATAGAAAGAGATTTTCAAGACATAGCTACAAAAGGAGAGGGAGAAATGAAAGTAAGGGAAGCGTTATTAAACGAAGCAAATGAATTAAGTGAACTAGCACTAAATTCAAAAGCAACTTGGGATTACAGCGAAGAATTTATATTAGCATGTAAGGAAGATTTAACAATTACAGAAGCGTATATTGTCAATAACTACGTATATGTTTTAGAAAATCAAGGAGTAAAAATTGGTTTTTTCTCGTTTTTGCGTAAAGAAGAGGATGCTCTTGATTTCTTATATTTACATCCAAATTATAAGGGGAAAGGTTATGGGAAACTTTTATGGCAAAGTGTTGTAGAAAGAGCAGCTAACTTGGGAATTAAGAGATTTACAATTGATAGTGATCCAAATGCAAAAGGGTATTATATGAAAATGGGCGCAAAATTAATCGGTGAGACACCTTCAACTGTTTTTAAAGATCGGATTTTGCCACTTTTACAATATGATGTATAGAATCGATATTACATAGGGGATGCTGAGAAAATGAATGAGTTAAAGTTTGCAGAGGTGTACGAAATCTTAAAAAAGTCGTGGTCAATTGAAACAAGCTCAAAGTGGACGATAGAAAATCCAGCAAAAGGGCAATGCGGTGTAACAGCACTTGTTATACACGATTTGTTTGGAGAAGAAATAAAGAAGACGCAAGTTGACGAAGTTTGGCATTTTTACAATATGATAAATGGCAAACGATATGATTTTACATCATCACAATTTTTTGAAGAGATAACTTATATGGACATTCCTTCTAATAGAGAAGAAGCATTTGCAGACACAAATGAAAGGCAATATTATACTTTAAAACAAAAAGTGCATATCTTTATGCAATAGAATTTGTCTGAAGTGAAATATCTTTTGACTCTCAATGTTTAATAAGTTACTATAATGGTGGTAACTTATCAAAAAGGAATATACTTTATAGAGTTGAGAGGGGAAAAACTTTTGAAAACAGCTTATGTAAGCGCTGCGATTGCAACGCTAAATGAACAGAATGAAGTGTTACGAAACGGATATATCATCGTAGAAGATGATAAGATTATAGAAGTACAAAATGGAGAATTTTCTAATCAGGATCAAGTGGATGAAGTAATCGATTTAAAAGGAAAGTGGTTATTGCCAGGTCTTGTGAATACGCATACACATGTTGTAATGACTCTTTTACGTGGCATTGGTGATGATATGTTGCTCCAGCCATGGCTTGAAACAAGAATTTGGCCACTGGAAAGTCAATTTACTCCAGAACTTGCTGTTGCGAGTACAGAACTTGGTTTATTAGAAATGGTGAAGAGTGGGACAACAACATTCTCTGATATGTTTAATCCGATTGGTGTAGATCAAGATACTATTATGGAAATGGTCCGTAAGAGTGGAATGCGTGCTGCAGTTTCAAGAACTTTATTTAGCTTTGGAACGAAAGAGGATGAGAAGAAAGCAATTCAAGATGCGGAGAAATATGTAAAACAATATTACAGTGAAGGCGACATGTTAACAACAATGATTGCCCCTCATAGTCCATATACATGTTCTACAGAAATGCTAGAAGAGTGTGCACGCATTGCGGTGGAAAATCAGACAATGGTTCACATCCATCTTTCGGAAACAGAGCGTGAAGTACGTGATATTGAAACGCAATATGGCAAACGTCCAGTAGAGTATGTGGCAAGTTGTGGTTTATTTCAGAGACCGACAGTTATTGCACACGGGGTTGTGCTAAATGAAAATGAGCGCGCTTTCTTAGCAGAACATGATGTTCGTGTTGCTCATAATCCTAATAGTAATTTGAAATTAGGATCTGGTATAGCAGATGTTAAGGCAATGTTAGAAGCGGGAATCAAAGTTGGTATTGCCACAGATAGTGTTGCATCTAACAATAACCTAGATATGTTTGAAGAGCTCCGCGTTGCCACTTTATTGCAAAAAGGTATCCATAAGGATGCAACTGCACTACCTGTTGAAACAGCTCTTTCATTAGCCACCAAAAGTGCGGCAGAAGTAATTGGAATGAAACAAACAGGTTCAATTGAGGTAGGGAAATGTGCCGACTTTATTACAATTGATCCATCCAATAAGCCGCATTTGCAACCAGCGGAAGAAGTATTGTCACACCTTGTTTATGCCGCGAGTGGGAAAGATATATCAGATGTTGTAATTAACGGAAAGCACATTGTGTGGAACGGTGAATGTAAAACATTAGATGAAGAGCGAATTATTTTTGAAGCGAGTCGTTATAAACGAGGGTTGAAGATGTAATTGAAATAGACAAATTGATAAAGAACGCTATCCTTTTTAATGAAATACAAGAGGAGAGCGTTTTTTTGTGAATTTTATGTGAAACGAATAAATATTCAACAGAATAACACGACTTTATACTAGTCTTTCTGCTATAATGTATAGCGTTTTATAATATTATTCGAATTTAAGGAGAAAAATTCATGAAGCAGAAAAAGAGCCGCTTACTAGCAATTACACTTGTCACATCTTTAATTTTATCGGCTTGTAGTAGTAAAGCGAATAAAGTTAATAAAGAGGATCAAAAACAAGTGTTAAACGTAACAGTATCAGAAGAAATCCCTTCTCTTGATACAGCCAAAGCGATGGATGGTACATCATCACATGTGATGCAAAATATATTTGAAGGGTTATATGTACTAGATAATCAAGATAACCCCGTACCTGGTGTGGCGAAGTCATTTGAGAAAAGTGAAGATGGGAAAAGATATACATTCCATTTGCGTAAAGATGCAAAATGGTCAAATGGTGAATCAGTAACAGCACATGATTTTACTTTTGCTTGGAAACGGACATTGAGTCCTGAAACAGCCTCTCAATATGCGTACATGTTATTTTATATAAAAAACGCACAAGAAATAAATAAAGGTACATTGGCTACTGATCGACTAGGAGTAAAGGCATTAGATAATTATACGCTAGAAGTACAGTTAGAACAGCCTGTTCCGTATTTACTGCAATTATTAGCATTGCCTATTTATTTACCACAGCATGAATCATTTGTGAAAGAACAAGGAAATCGTTATGGATTAGAGCCTAATAACCTAATATATAATGGAGCGTTTGTGTTAGAAAAATGGAAGCATGAACAAGAATTTCAATTAAAGAAAAATAATACTTACTGGGATAAAGGGAAAGTGAAGCTAGATGAAATAAACTTCCATATTGTAAAAGATACAATGACGGCTGTAAATTTATATGAATCTGGTACTCTTGACCGTGTGCCTATTAATTCTATATTTGTAGAACGATACAAAAACAACAAGGAGCTACATGTGTCAAGTGAGTCAGCCATAGCGATGCTTCGACTTAATGAAAGAAATGCTTCACTAGCAAATAAAAAAGTTCGTCAATCTATTTCTTTAGCATTGAATAAAGAGGAATTTGTAAAGCACTTTATAAATAATGGTGCAACTCCTGCACAAGGTCTGATCCCAAAAGGATATAAGAATGAAGCAACTGGGAAGGATTTTAGAAAGGAGAATGGGAATATTGCTAGATATGATTTGCAAAAAGCAAAAAAACTTTGGACAGAAGCTAAAAAAGAGCTTGGCACAGAAAGTATTACAGTTGAGTTTCTGACATTTGAACAAGATAATGCAAAGCGTATAGCTGAATATATAAAAGAGGAACTCGAAAAGAATTTAGTAGGTTTAACAGTGCAGATTAAACAGCAACCATTTAAGCAAAAGTTACAGCTAGAACAAACAGGGCAATATGATATATCTATGGTAGTGTGGGGGCCAGATTATAAAGACCCGATAAGTTACTTAGAATTATTTATGACAAATAATTCTAATAATAAGATGGAGTACTCGAATTCTTATTATGATGATCTTATAAAGAAAGCAAAATATGATATTGTACAAGACCAACAGAAAAGATGGGAGACCTTACAAGAGGCAGAGCGAGTAGTCTTGGAAGATGCTGCAATTGCCCCGCTTTATCATACTGGTTCAGCATATATACAGAAGGAATATGTCAAAGGTATTGAGAAGCACCAATTTGGTGGGGTGTATACGTATAAACACGCTTTTATAGCTGAAAAATAATAAGGTGGAAAAGAGCTAATTACTTGATACAGAAGTATTAGCTCTTTTTTATATTTTAGTTAAAGTAAAAGAATTGTGTTATTCTTTCATAGTAGTAACACTAACATGCACCTCTTTGAAGAATTCGTTAGTAGATGACAAACAAGTAACAATGAATCATAATGAAAAAACTGAAGAATTAGATTTAATGTCTATTTTACCATTCGAGTATTAATAAATAGTTTTAGAAGTTAGTAATCACTAGTCTCTAAGAAAAAATTCATTTTCAAACATAGCGAATACACTTATTACATTGAAAATAAGCCTGCCTGTTGGAAAATCAGTATGGACCCTTTACACTCTTTTTAAATAGTGTTCTGATAGATTGTATCGTATATACTGTGGGATTGGAAAAACGGTCGAACCTTATAATGACAAGCGTATTAATATAAGGGATCCTGACGCAAGCCTATCAAGATAAGATTTTGAAGTGACCCCATTGCCATCAACCTAAAGAATTAAAATCCCCCCATAACGAAAATTCTATTCATTTGAAGTAGCCTTGCTCACCTAAATTTGATATTATGTTCAAGCGTAAAATACATAGGGGGGTAGGAATATGTAAAGACCAGTTGTTATTGAGGAGTATGCACCGGATTGGACACTACAATTTAAAGGAGAACAAAGGCTTCTAAAAGGTATAGTGAGAGCTAAGGCTATTATAATTGAACATATTGGAAATACATCTATTGAAGGATTAGGAGCTAAACCAATATTAGATATTATGATTGGAGTTCATAATTTCAAAGAAGTAGATAGTATTGCTCTTCAATCAACATTGAAAAACCTCGCAGTTGCTCTTTTTAGTTTTTTAAGAAGCAAAATGACATTCCACAGTTCAAACTTAAAAAGAATAAAGTTCAATCCTACACAACCAAACAAATAGAAATATTGCTATTGTTGAAAATGAAATCAAGTTATTAAAAATTGGTCTCGTTACATTTGTAAAGGATTAACGGGATTATTTTAGTAATTTACACAAGAAATAATTTCTTTTAAAGTAAATAGGAAAATATATTTTAAATAGAATGGATGGATTTTGACGTATATGAAAAATAATTCTCTTAAAGTTACCTTCGATAATCTGGAAGAGTTTGCTGATATAATCAGTGAGATACTGCAATGCCTCATTACAGTAGAAGATGTAAATCATCGTCTCCTTGCATATAGCACTCATGATGAAAGAACGGACTCTGTGAGAGTTGCGGCGTGTACCTGAAAAAGTAATTAATAACTTATGGAAAGAGGGGGGTATTCCTACTCTTTTAAAAAGTCGTGAACCTATTCACATAAACAAGATAGATAATATTGGCCTCGGTGACAGAGTTACGATTTCCATTTGGAATAAAGAGGACGTACTGGGATTCATTTGGGCTTTAGAAATCGAGCGCTCTTTAACTGAACAAGATTATATCTTGCTGAAAAAATCTGCTGAAGCTGTAAAAAGTAAGCTTCTTCAGCTCCAAACTCGAAAAAATAAAAAGGACGAATGTTCACAAGAGTTTTTTTGGAAGCTATTAACTAATCATATACAGACAAATGAGGAAATTATTAGAAACTTTCAAGTGCTTCATATTACTCCCGCTACTTTATTTAACGTTGTCGTATTTCATTTTGAACAAGAGATTACGAATGAAAAAGAAAAACAAATTTCTTATTTCTTAAAAACAAGTGAACATTTGAAAATTCTACTTTATACAATTGATTGTAACAAGTTAATTCTTCTTACTTCGTTAGATAATCTTAGTCAACCTTTTCATGAAATCAACAATTTCGTCGAAAGATTTGTTAACACGATGGAAAAACGATATGGAATTAAATCTATCAAACCAGCTTTTAGTAGTGTATATAGTGATTATCAAAAAATCAGTAAAGCTTATAAAGAAACATTAACCGTACTATCTATAAAGGAAAAATTCCCTTCCGACACAGTCAATATTCATAGCTATCAAAACATGGGGATTTATCAATTAATTGAACTGCTATTTGAGCAAAGAAAGCAGGAGGAGTATGAAAACCAAGCGTTGCAGAAGCTCCATGCGTACGATTGTAAATATAATAGTAATCTTGTTGAAACGTTGGAAATGTTTTTAAACAATGACAGTAATACCAGTGAAGTAGCTAAGGTTTTAAATGTTCACGTCAATACACTAAGCTATAGACTTAAAAGAATTTGTGAAATCAGTGAAATCGATTTAAAAGATCTGAATCAAAAAATGGTTCTATACTTGGATCTTAAGTTACAAAAGTTCATGTAACAGCATCCTTTTGTGAAATTCCACAAAAGGATGCTGTTTTTTTCTTTTTTTACACGATGAGAAATGATTCTAAGCACTTTATAATTATATTGAAATAAAATACCTTAAAAATTTTTAAGTTACATGATATGTATTATTAGCTAAAAGTGATTGGAGATATCATACACACTTATGCATGTGTGTGTGTATGTGTATGTTGATATAGAGATTTATCAAGAAAGGGATTTGATTCATGAGAAATTTTTGTAATATCAAAAAAATAATAATTGTATTGGTGGCAATTGTTGTAATAGCTGTTGGTTATTATATCTTTCAATCTATTAATTCACCTGCAAAAGCTGTGGCTAAGCAAGAGAATCCAGTGCAGCTAGCAAGTGAACAACCAAAAAACGAAATAAAGAAAGCAGCACCAAGTCGATTTAATGGTCAGGAGAGGAAAGTGGTTTATCTTACTTTTGATGATGGCCCAGGTAAATATACAGCTGAGTTGTTAAACATCCTAAAACAAAATGATGCGAAAGCAACATTTTTCTTGATTGGCAAAAATGTGAAGCAGTTTCCAGAATTAGTGAAACGAGAAAAGGAAGAAGGCCATTATGTGGGCATGCATAGCATGACACATAACTTTAAGAAATTATATACCGATGGTGAGTATGTAAATGAAATGAAAGAAGATCAAAATTTAATAGCAAATGTTATTGGAGAATCTCCGAAATTAACACGTCCACCGTACGGTTCAATGCCAGGGTTAAATGAAGCGCTTCGCAATAAGGTGGTAGAAGCTAATTTTAAAGTGTGGATTGGACAATTGACTCTTTAGATTGGAAGTATAATAAGATACCGGTTGATACTGCCTCAGCCCAAATTGTTCAAAATGTACTTGCAGGCGCGACGGAGTCACAAGAAGTCATTTTAATGCATGATATTCATCCACAATCTGTTGCAGCTGTACCGGCGATTATAAAAGGATTAAAAGAAAAAGGGTATGAATTTGAGCCTTATCATGAAAATGAACATTTCTCAGTTAACTTTTGGAAAGATAAACGTTTGTAGCACCGTAGGAGGAATTGACATTGTTTTATAAGAAAGTAGCATTAATAGGAGTACTAACAGTTGGATTGTTAGGAGGGTGTTTGGGTACAAATCCCGAAGAAAATTTATATGTAATTTTTGAAAATACGACAAAACAAGAAGAGTCATTATTTGGCGATATGCAAAAGTATACGAGAAAACAATGAAAAGATGGGTATTATTATGTTAACGGCACGTGTTCAAGAGAAAGACAAGGTACAAGGTTTGACAATTGGAGCAGATGATTACATTGAAAAACCATTTAGTACAGTTGAATTAGTAGCACGTGTACAATCGTTGCTAAGAAGAGTAAAAGAAAATAAACAAAATATGGAATCGATTCACTCGGAACCATTTCAATTAAATCTAATACAGGAAAAATTATACAGGGATGGAGTAGTAATTGATTTAACTCCAACAGAGTATATTATGTTACGGCATTTAATGGAAAACCTTAACAAACCTGTTTTACGTGATGAACTCTTAAATAAAATATGGGGTGTAAGCTATGTAGGGGACACAAAAGTAGTAGATGTGAATATAAGTCGTCTCCGTCAGAAGATAGAACCTAATCCTTCCGAACCTCAGTTTCTCCTAACGGTATGGGGAAAAGGGTATATGTGGAAAGGAAGTAGACAGTAAGCGGAAAATAAGTTTGTATGTTCACAAGTTAATAATCATTCACCGGGGGCGGGAATTGGATTAGCTATTGTGAAGAAAATTGTTGAATTGCATGAGGGGACTATACGCATTGTGAGTAAGAAAGAGATTGGCACAATGGTTTTGATAAAGATTCCACTATAATAAAATACGTAATATTTTTAAAAATGTCATATATAAATATTAAGATTTAATATAAAGAGGTTGCTAGGAGGTTTAATAAAATGAAACAAGTCAACTTAAATATGATCTTATTATTCATTCAATTATTTGCTTTAGTAACTAATCTATCTATTTGTTCCACAAGTATGCCATTTTTTCCTTGGTTTATTGAAAAAGGATTTGGGTGGTTTGGAATCTTTATTACGACCCCTGTTTTATTGATTATCGGTACAATTATGACATACCATGATAAAAAGAAAAGGTATTCTATCAAACAAATGAGACAAAGCGTTCCTTTCATTACCGTAATTTTTTTCATGTGTGTCTCCCTATTACCTTTGACCGATAGAATTGTTATAACGTCCTTTATAGTTAATTTGGGATTGGTTATCATAACAATTGTGTTTTTATCACAAGATATTTCTAAACGATATACTAACAGAGAATATAGACTTAAAAGAATGCGAATTCGACAAAATCGTTCTGATGTAAAGATAAAATAACTTACACTTTTGTTATTGTATGTTCCTGTGATTCATTTAATCTATTTTATTAAATTAAATTCTGAAAAACTAATAGAAGGAGAAAGCAGGAATGAAAACACGTATCAAGCAACTTAATGGTGGTGTAGGTAACCAAGAATGTATAAAGGAAATTGTAGAATTGTCTATAGAAACCGCAGAATGTGAACAGGATGAGAAAGCTATTCAAGAGCAAATAGAACAATAATTCAATCAAAATATGGCGTGGTTTTTGTAGCAATAAATGAAAACCACCAAGACATTGGCTATGGTAGTGCTTCTATGAAACAAGATTTAGTAAGCGATATGTTATATGGCCAAGAGGATGAAGTTTATGTAGGAACAGAATATCGAAGACAGAAAGTTGTTAAAAATTTAGTAAATGATTTAGTGAATTGGTTTAATCAACAAGATGATTCTATTCTCCCTGAATATGAACATCGACCTATACTAAAAGAAGTACAAGCTGTTGCTGGTTTAGATTTTTCTATGAATGGCTTATTAGTTGATAGTGAAGAATCTAAGTATTCCTTTGTTTATTTCACCAAGTAAAGTAATATTTTATCAGAATATTCTCACCTCTATTGAAGTTAAATGGTTTATAATGCAAGTTAGGTGCTGCAGTTACCTAAAAATCTATAAAGATGGAGGTTATATGGATGGCTTCAAAAAATGAGTTAAATCTCAAGCTATCATTAGAAGCGCAATTATCTTCTCCTATATTTAAACAGGAAGCATATGATATTTATAAAGAATTACGCGCACTTCACCCTGTGTATCCTTTATCTTCAGGAGAACAGAGTCAAAGTTGGCTTATTACGAGATACGAGGATGCAATCTCTTTATTAAAAGATGCAAAATTAATGAAGAATATTGAAAACGTATTCAGCAAAAAAGAAGAAGTGAACGTTCCTATTTCATTAGAGAATCGGGAATTATTAAGAAATCATATGCTGAATTCAGATCCCCCTGATCATAACCGTCTACGATTACTTGTTCAAAAGGCATTTACTCCCCGGATGATTTTACAACTTGAAGGCCAAATTCAACATATTGCTGATACTTTATTAAATAAATTAGAACTTAATCATTCTATAAAACTTGTAAGTGAGTATGCTTTCCCCTTACCTATAATGGTAATTAGTGAAATGTTAGGTGTTCCTCTTGAAGATCAACATAAATTTAGAGTTTGGTCACAGGCAATTATTGATACTCCACATACGTTAGAAGGCATGCAGAAAAACAATCAAAAATTAGGAGAATTTGCTGAATATATACAGCATTTAGTTTATAAAAAAAGAAAAACTCCTGCTGATGATTTAATCAGTGCACTAATACAGGCTGAAAGTGAAGGAACAAAATTAAATGCATCAGAGCTATACTCAACAATTACGTTACTTATTGTTGCCGGACATGAAACAACTGTAAATTTAATTGCAAATATGACTTTGGCGCTGCTAGAGCACCCAGTTCAACTACAAAAGCTTCGTCAAAACCCGGATTTAATGGATGTAGCAATTGAAGAGTCGCTACGATTTTACAGCCCCGTTGAATTAACTACTTTACGATGGACAGCAGAACCATTTACAATGCATGGCCAAGATATTCAATCAAAAGATAGAATTATTATATCATTAGCATCTTCTAATCGTGACGAAAAGATTTTTCAAAACGCGGATGTATTTGATATTACAAGAAAAAACAATCGTCATATTGCATTTGGCCATGGTAGCCACTTTTGTCTTGGTGCACCACTCGCTCGTTTAGAAGCAAAAATTGCAATTTCTACATTATTACACCGCATGCCAAATATACGGATACAAGGTGAAAGAAAGCAAGTAAGATGGAAAGAAAACTATCTAATGAGGTCGTTAGAAGAATTACCTCTAAAGTTTTAACAGATATAGTTATCAATTAAAAAGGTTATTAAAAAAGAAGTATTATTCTCTTTAGACAGACAGTAAAAAAGAGTTCATCTGGTATGCTAGATTCAGCACTGTTATATTTAAAAGTTACAAAAGGTTACAAATATAGTTTTGTAATTTACTTATCAAAAGTTAAATGATTTAATCAGAGGTGTAAGACCCCCATATTCTTTAAAGTGCTTATATAAAATGACGTAGAAAATTTTCTACGTCATTTTTAATTTTATCAGGATAGATTCCTAGTTCAACTGCACCACCCGATAAGAACTAAGTCTAATGTTGATTATTAACCATTAATACCTTTTTCTATTAAATAAGGTCTTTAAAAATTATAACTGTCATAATTTCTTTGCTGATAGGAAAAGTGAACGGTTGTTTATAAAGGTATCATTTTCTTTTTTTTGATATGGAGATTCCCTTTTGTGGGATTCCACAAAAGGATGATGCGTTTTTCCCCGTTCTTAACGATGAAAAAACATTTTGAACACTCTATACTCGGATTATAACAAAATAAATCAAAGGTTATTAAGGGGGAGAAATTCTAATGATTATCGGAGTACCGAAGGAAATAAAAAACAACGAAAATCGTGTAGCGCTTACGCATGCAGGAGCAATCTCATTTGTGAAGCAACCTCCCTTTAGGAGCAGATTTTGAGGGGGGGTTCATACAAAGGAGATGGGTACATGAAACGGAACAGTTATCGTGACACATGGGCAGAAATTTTATTGGACAACATTCATCACAATTTTTTACAATTCAGAGGATATGTAAAGGAACAAACAAAAATTATGGCTGTTGTCAAAGCGGACGGTTACGGACATGGCGCAGTTGAAATTGCGAAGCTCCTCATGCAGGCAGGGGCGGATTATTTGGCTGTTGCTTTTTTAGATGAGGCTCTGCAACTGCGGAATGCAGGTATTTCTCATCCGATTCTTGTTTTAGGGTATACGCCAGTGCGCTCGGTTAAAAAAGCCGTTTCGGAAGACATTGCGCTAACCGTATTCTCTCACGAAGTATTGGATGAAATTATCGTCCAATCTTCTGTATTACAAAAAACAGCTTCCATTCATTTGAAAATTGATACAGGTATGTCCAGAATCGGCATTACTTCTGCGAAAGAAGCTTTGGAACTTGCACAAAAGGCGGCTGCCTCTCCCTTTGCATATCTTGAAGGCATATTCACGCATTTTGCCAATGCGGACAGCAAAGACCCTACCTATACACTTATGCAGTTTCAGTGCTTTTTGGCTGTAATTGAATCTTTGAAAACACACAATATTCATGTACCAATCAGGCATTGTTGCAACAGTGCCGGCACAATGAATTTTCCTGACATGCATCTGGATATGGTACGAATCGGTATTGCTTTATATGGCTTATACCCTAATGAGACATTTAAAGGGCATTCTATCAAACTCAAGCAAGCCATAAATTTCAAAACGAAAATCGCAGCTCTGAAAACTATTCCTGCATTCCAGTCAATCAGCTACGGCTGGACTTATAGACCCGAAAAAGAAAGTCTTATCGCAACACTTCCACTCGGTTATGCGGATGGTCTTTCGCGACTGCTTTCAAACCAGGGAATGGTTTTAACGCATGAGCAGTTATCCCCTATTGTTGGGCGTGTATGCATGGATCAGTCGATGATTGAAGTGACGGATATTGAGGGCTGCCATGTTGGTGATGAAGTAACTATTTTTGGATATAATGGTTCTTCGTTTCAATCTGTAGACGAGATTGCAAGGTTGATAGGGACTATTAATTACGAAGTGGTTTGCTTGATTGGAAAGCGGGTGCCGAGAATTTATGTAAAGTCACAATAGCACAAACTCTTTGCAGCTAAAAACGTATTATGTTAGGCTTTTTTACGTCTTCTTTGTATACGTCAAAATCTTTTAGGAGGAGTCTTCTTGGCTAGATGATAAAAAGGATACCTTGTACGTTGAAAAACCGAAGTCTGAGCTAAGACTTCGGTTTCTTTTATATAGAGTATGAATGATTTCGATTCCTTTTATCGTACGTGAAACATCAACAGAAGGACTGAATCAACGATTTAATAAAGCAGCCGTCCAATTTTTACTATTGTATGTATCAAATATCAAGAAGTGCAGGGGGAATATTTTAAGATACACTTCATTTTAGACGAAGCCCAAAAAGGAAAGGACTTCGTAGAATGAAGTGTACAATGGGGGAGGGAAAACTCTTTGTAACAAGAAGGCTATGTTTCAAGGAATTTACCTCGATAAAAAATGATAACATAGAAATATGTATATTATATTTAAATATTTTAATTGTTACTATTTTGTTTACCTCCATACTGAAAACCGTGTGTTTCAATATAATTGTTGATGTTAATTGTAGTATTCTCTTATAACAGAAAATACATTCGAATCTTTCTTACTGTTTCTTGCAAGAATAAATCCTCTAAAAAACTTTAAGTTTTTAGAGAGGATTGGTATTCAAAAGGCACAAAAAAGGGGGGAGAACATTAAGAGATGATCAGCTATTCAATTGACTTATATAATCTTATTTTAAATCTAAACGAAGGAATTAATATATGTTATAAGAATGATTCATCCTTATATATTTGCTCTGCCAAATAAGTACTAAAAGTGAGCATTTCTTGTTACCAAAGGATACAAAATCTGTTGTATCAGATAATTGATGTCGTCCACGTAAGGAGAGTGAATCTAAATTTCCAATGGTAATCATTATCGATGGCAAGTACTACCATTTCACTGATGAAGGTGCTTTGCAACGATCAGCATGGAAAGGTGATTACTATTCTGATGATTCTGGAGTATTTGTTAAAGAAGATTTATGAGAAATGGATAGTAAAATTTGTTATTCCGAGAATTACAAGGTAAGTAAAAAGGAAATACGTATAGAAGATCAAGGTGTCATTCTTCACGCTTCCGACAAAGGTGCGCTTGAGAGAGTTTCTGATTTGAATGGGAAGGCACTAGGTCATCCTGCTATAGTTTGACTTGACGAGAAACAAATCGCTTTTGATAAAGACAGTTTTATTATAAAAACAGGGATTTCTAAGGTCATGGAGCGCACAATAGATGGAAATGAAGAAGCTGTACACAAATATTATAGCTTAGAGGATGGAGCTGGCTATACTGGTTGGAAAGTGATTGACGGGAAAAAATATCATTTCTCCAATGACTCACGCTATATTTTTGATGGTCATCAAAACATTGATGGGAAAATATATTATTATGAAGATAAAGGCGAAATGAAAAAAGGATGGCAACAAATTGATGGTAAGTGATATTACTTTGATGATTCTGGGGCAGCTAAAATAAGGTGGTTCAATTTATACAGATACCAGGGTTGAAATCGATAGAAAAACCTATACATTTGATAGCCATGAACACAAAGGTTATTAATATACAAAAAAGCCATGCATATGATAAAAAAGGGACAGATTGATTTACGGAATCAGTCTGTCCAAAATCAAAAAGAATTCATTCATCAAATGTTCGCACTTATAGCATAAAATATGATTCCACTAGGATTCTACTATTATCCCGTGTTCTTTTTCATAATTTTTGCACCAGAACCTTACAAAATGACGTAAACCACATGTTTAGAAAGATAAGCAGGGAGCCCGTTACTATGGCTCCTTCTGTTGCGGATGTAAAGGTGAACCGTATCATAAGTAATGTTTGTTCTGATTGTTTTTTGTCTTTATAATGGAACCTTCTTGCATGCTAAATCATCTTGAAAAACGATAGATCCATCAACCATCGTTAAGACTACTCGGACGTCTCGTATTTCTTCAACTGAGATTTCGAAGAGGTTTCTGTTTAACACCACAAGATCTGCCAGTTTTCCCACTTCAAGTGTGCCCAATTCCTCTTCTCTGAATGATCCATAGGCAGGGGATAACGTATAATCTCTCAAGACCTCGGATAGTGAGAGACGCTCCTGTGGATTCCATCCCTCTGTCGGTGAGCCATCATATCCGATTCTTGTTAGCGCACGATAAATGCCTAGCATCGGATTTAATTGCACAATTGGATAATCAGTACCAAAAGCCAACATTGCACCTGAATCCTTTAAAGTTTTCATTGCAAAAATAAAGGGCTCACGTTCTTTTCCAATACGTGAAACATAAGTCTTCCGTTGCTCCTTACCAAGACCCAAATGCTCTGGTTGCATGGATGCGATTACTCCGAGCTTTTGGAAACGAGCGATTTCATCCGGATGAATAACCTCCACATGTTCCACGCAATGCCTAGCATCTCGCTTACCATTCTTTTTTTGTGCTTCCTCAAAGGCATCTAAAGCTAGACGAATTGCACCGTCACCAATCGCATGAATACGAATTTGAAAGCCTTCTCGATCAGCCTCTACAATCCATTTCGTAATCGTATCTGGGGAAACAGCTGTTTCCCCAAAGGTTTCTGGTTTATCTGAATATGGTTCAACTAAATACGCGGTATAGCCGGTTATTACTCCATCAACAAACTGTTTGACCCCCGAGACTCGAAGCTTGTCTGATGCATAAGTATCACGCAATTGTTTCGCACGCTCTATATCATCATTTAAGGGAGGTGACAGATGAATCCGCGCAGTTAATTCGCCGTTTTTATCTAGATCACTAAACAATTCAAAATCCTGTAATTTTTCCATAGCAGGCGATCCATACAAATCGTTAACCGAAGTGACACCCAGCGAAGCTGCCTGTCCGAGAAAATTTTTCATCATTTTCATACGACGTTCCCTTGAAAAATTGAAAGCATGATTCGATACTAATGCAATCGCTGTCTCATACAAAATACCCGTTGGTTCTCCGTTTTCATCTTTTGCAATGATCCCGTAGGACGGATTATCTGTATTTCGATTAATACTCGCAATCTCAAGTGCTTTGCTGTTTACCCAGGCATAATGCCCTTCCATATGAAAGAGAATAGCAGGACGCTCTGGGAGTATGCGATCGAGTGCAGAACGATTTGGAAGCTTCTTGTTGTCCCAATTGCCCTGATCCCAAGAAAAACCAATAATCCATGGATCATCCGGCCTTGAATTGGTAAAATCAACTACCATTTTGAGCACATCTTCTTCTGAAGATGCATCAGCTAAAAAGACACTTTCTTCTGCAATACTTCCCATTAACATATGCAAGTGAAAATCATGAAAGCCAGCCATAATAAGTTGATCGGCATAATGAAATACTTTCGTGTCTGTTCCAATAAACGGGTTTATTTCTATTTCGGAACCAATGGCAGCAATCTTATTATTAATAATAGCGATATAAGCAGGGAAGGGCTTATCTGCAAGGCCTGTAAAAACAGCATTACTTGAGATAACAATGTCAGCTTTTTGATTTATATTCATTAGTAACCTCCTAGATATCTTAATATTCTGAATTTTATTCTTGTAAAATAAGCAGCAATCGCATATGACGCAAGATTGGATAACCGCACAGTGTACCATAAATCACAGATATTTAGGAAAAGTATACAGCTGTGATAAACGGATGCCGCACCTAATTTTACATTATTTTAACTTGATCTGATGGTTCATTTTATAATTCTTTTTCAAAAATTTTGGGCAGTCCCATTCACAAACAAGGCCTTTATCCAAAGAAACGACCCAGTCCTTTGTAATATGATACTTTTCTTCATTAACAGTAATAAACACCTCACCGTCTGTTACATAGAAAACTTCCTGCTCTTCTACATGCCAAGTTCCTTTACTAGGTTCGCCTATCCATGGCTCCCAAGTGTCCACACTTAATCTTTGGGCTTCTTCAGCTGTAATTTTTTTCGCGCAAAACATTCTCATCCTCTCTCTTTCTTGTAAATAATTTTGAAAGATTAATTGATCTCAATATGCTGACTTTACTTTTGCTTCCTTTAAACGTTTCAACTCTTTTCGAAGAAAATAAATCGCAATAAGGATACCTGGAATTTCAGCAGCTGGAGCGGAATACCAAACACCATCAACTCCCCAGAATTTTGGGAAAATAAACATGAATGGGAATGAAAAAAACAACATTTTGCTCACATTAATAAACGTTGCTGACCAGTTTTTCTCTTGCGATTCGAAATAACCGGCGATAAGCAAGCTAACGGCATTTAATGTAAACATGCAATTAAATACGATTGTCGTCCAGGTTATGAGTTTCTGTAAATCCGGATTATCGTTAGAGAAAAATGACATAATTGGATCTGCAAAAATGATTAGTAAAGCTGTCACAATCAAAAACAAGGTAACTGTAAAAATGATCCCAATCTTAATTGCTTGTTTCACACGATCAAGGTTGCCTGCACCGTAATTATAACTAATAATTGGCTGAAGTCCTGTCATCCCACCGAGCGCTGCTAAGGCGAGCAGATTTGTAATGTAACCGTTTTGAACCGTGAAAGCAGCAACGTGCAGCCCACCGCCGTAGCTTTGCAGTAAATTATTAAAGAAAATAATAGAAAAAAACATCATGAGCTGACTCGAAAAAGAAGCAAAGCCTGTCCAAGCTACCTCACCAATTGTCTTGAGATTAATCATCATATCTTTTATTTTGGGTTTAAGTTTTGTTTTACCGAACCAAAAATAAAAGATTAGTAAAGCAGGGATAGATTGTGCAATGGTATTCGCCCATGCAGAACCCATCATCCCCATGTCATATTTCGTTACCATAATCCATTCTGTAATTCCAACAACAACCGCCGCAACTAACCAGCTGTTCATTGATAATACAGGTTTTTCATCGATATTGGTTAAAATACTTAGTACAACCGCCAATATCATTATTGGCAATGCAATCCACAAAGGTCGGCTGTATTTCACCGCATATGGAAGTGCATCATGACTCGCTCCGAATAAAGTCATGATTTGGTTATCAAAGACCAATCCAAGTACAGCTAGCAAAATGGAGAAGAAAAGAGTAAACCATAAAGTTTGTCCCATAGTACTCCTTGCTTCTTCGATTTTCCCTTTTCCAAGTCGAAGTGAAATGACCGCTCCGGCTCCAATCCCAAACAGAACGCCAAGCATACGAGTAATAACCGTGACCGTAAATCCAATTCCAATCCCTTCGATTTCCAGCTCCTGAAAGCCGCTGACGAAATAGCCATCGACAATCGCTACCACTCCAAGAATCGCATTAGCCATAATTCCAGCCAAAGCAAACCGTAAATATAGTAAAGGAATACTTTTGGTTCCCAGTGCTGAATTATTTACTGGCTTATTCATAATTTCTGCCTTTTCTTTCTTCGGTGAGGGACGGTTTCCTGCTATTTCCATGCTCATACCCTCCTAAAAATAATTTATATAGCAAGTTCAGTTTAATTAATTCTCCTTTAGACAAAAATATCGAGGAGTTTGAAACCAATATGCGGTAGATTTACAAGCATTGTTTTCTGATTATGGAACGGGAATGGTTTTAGGCGTTCTTTTTCATATCGATATCTACCTGCACACCCCGTAACAATCCATTGTGCTAATAACTTACCGAACAGTGTCGAGAGAGAAGCTCCGTGGCCCGTAGAACCAGTTGCGAAATTTACCGATTGATGGTGCTTTTATCCATATTATTTTTTCCATTTACAACACTTAATTCTTTTTGTCTCAGAGATAGGATGACCACACAAGCAAAAATCGCTAATGCACCAATCACGAACATCCCGTTTGAAATAGCTAATTTTCCGAAAATCATAGGGCCAAAAAAGCCACCTAAACTTGCAAATGCATTAACCGTTGCAATGCCGGCTGGTGCGGTTGATTCCGTGAAAAACAGGGTCATAAATGAGAAAAAGGCGCCTGCAAATCCATACAGTCCAATCGCTGCGAAAGCAATCAATATGATCATCGTCAATGTGTTACCAGCAAACCCACACATAATAAAACCTGAAGCTGCAATGAGGAAGCTTGCAATCAAATGCTTCTTATGCTCATTTCTTTTATCAGAACTCCATCCAAAAAGTAACATGGAAGGAATTCCGATTAGTGCAGGTATAGTTGTTAACCAGCCAATTTCAATATTATTTGAACTAGTAGCAAATGATTTAATGATACTTGGCAGCCAAAAACTAAGACCGTACATTGCTGTATAATTAGCAAAATAAATAAAAGCCAATTTCCATACCTTCGTGTCTTTAAACATTTCTAATTTTGATGCTTTATTTACTGCAAGGCTTTGACGTCGTTCTCTATCTAGTTCATTTTCCAGCCAATTTTTTTCTTCCTCATTTAACCATTTAGCATCTTTGGGGCCATTATTTAAGTAAAATAGCGTGACAACTCCTAAAATAACGGCTGGGATTCCTTCGAGAACAAACATCCATCTCCAACCAGATATCCCGTACCATGTAATGTTATCCATAATCCAGGTTGATAATGGGGCCCCTATAATCGTACCAATCGGCAAAGCCATGACGAGAGAGGCGGAAGCACGCCCCCTTTCTTTATTCCGAAACCAATATGTGAAATATAAAATAACTCCTGGGAAAAAACCTGCTTCAGCAATTCCGAGTAAAAAACGAGCAATGTACAAATGCGTGGCCGATTGTACAAATGCTGTTAAAGCTACAATGATACCCCATGAAATCATAATTCTAGCAATCCAAACTTTCGCGCCAACTTTGTGCAGGATCATATTGCTGGGTATTTCAAACAGGAAATACCCAAGAAAGAAAATACCTGATAATAACCCAAAAACTTCTGCGGATAATCCCAGGCTTGCATTCATTTCCAAAGCTGCAAAGCCTAAATTCACACGATCCAAATAAGCAATGACATAACATATAAACGTAAATGGTAAAATGCGTATCATTGTTTTTTTGATTGTTGTACTTTCAATTGATCGATACATTGAATTCATACCATACATTCCCTCCTAAAATAACGAATCATCATTAGGCTCTACAGTATTTAGTAAATTGCTTTGGTGAATATACTTACAGATTTGACAAATTTTCTTCAATCATAAACCAGAGAGCATTTTCAGTCGGTTCAGCCATCATCGTAAATCCAGATAAAGTCCCATGAAGAACTAATTAGATGTCTGCTGTAAAAGATAATTTATTAGTAGGAGGACATATTTTGGCTTTCGCGTATAAAACCTTTGGTGTAAACGCTAACATTTATAGAACTGCTAAATATTTAACATTAAGTCTACGAATTCTTTGTTTAGAAAACTACTATTCATGAAAATTGGATTTATCAAAAACATAATCGATCTACTTTATACACTTTTCATTCCGTTCTTTGGACCTTCAGCTTCAATTTTCTCTTTGTAAGTTCAAAATAATTCCTCCTTTTTAATGATTGGACTGATAGTAACATGGGATTTTGTCGTATATAAATAATAAAATTCTGCTATGTGACAATTGTTATTAATTTTTTAAAAATTGCGAAAATATAACGTGTTTAAAACAACCTGTTGGAGACTGTTAAAATAATTTCTTTCAAGTGGGAATTTTTATCGAAAATAAGGGGCTTATCTATCTAAGTAATGATCTAGCGTACGATTAAACGGATAAAATAAAAAGATATTTGAACTATTCTTTTTATTATTCTATTGAAAGAGGGCCTTTGAGAAAGGGGAATCATATTTTAATAATTAATAATTGTTAAAATATGATATAAAGAAAGTAATATGTATTACAAAATAGAAAGAATTTAGAGGGGTGAATGATATTAATAGAGATTATACAATCCAGACTGTGCAAAACGCTATGCAAATCTTACGTTTGTTCACCACAGAAAAACGGGAATGGACATTGTCGGAGATTGCTCAAAAAAAATCTATGAGTATTAGTACTACTAAGCGCCTTTTGAAGGTATTAGAAAACTATGGGTATTTGGAGAGGGGTTTAAGAACTAAAAAATATAGACTTAGTCTGTCGATTTTAAAATTATCCGGTATTGTCAAAACAACAATGGAAATTCACCGGGAAGCTCGGCCGATTTTAAAAAAATTAGTCAACGATTTTGGCGAAGCTGTTCATATTGGAGTTTTAGAAGGAACAGAAACGATTTATTTGGACAAAATGGAAGGCTTACATCCAGTCCGATTATCTTCCCACATTGGAAAGAATAATCCAGTATACTGCACTGGATGTGGAAAAGTTATACTCGCTTTTAAAGAACAAACAGAACAGGAAGAAGTCATTAAAACGATTGAACTGCAACAATTTCATCAGTTTAGTTCAAAAACGGTTAGAAATGCAAGAGAATTAAAGAGTCATCTTAGTCAAATCAAAAAGCAAGGATATGCAGTTTGTATAGATGAATTTAGCGAAGGGATAACTAGTATTGCAGCTCCTATCTACGATTATAATGAATCTGTCGTCGCTTCGATCAGTATTACTGGCCCTAGTAACCGGATAGACCTTCCACAAATTGTAGAAGGTGTGGTGAAGGCAGGAAAAGACATTTCGAAAAGTCTCGGATATATATATTAATATGATTATAGAATAAGAAAGAAGGAAAGGTAATGAAACGAAGAAGCTTTTCATCACTTGAAAATGCATTACGTATACTGGATGTGTTTAGTGTTGAAGAACCAGACTTTAGTGTGAAAGAGATTGCAGATCGGCTTTCGATTGCTGACAGTACAGCTCATCGATTGCTGTCCACGCTTAAAAAAGAAGGATTCATTGCTAAAGATAATATAAATAATAAATATCGTCTTGGTATTTCTATACGCGCATTAGAATCAGCTTTAATAAAAGATTTGGCCCTACATAATGCATCTACGTCAATTTTGTATTCACTGGCTAAAAAGGTAAATGAGGCATCCTCACTCTGCATTTTATATAATAATCAAACTTTTTATGTTAATACAGTAGATTCTGATCGCCCTATTTATGACGGATTGACATACGTAGGAAAATCTCAGTCTATCTTAAGTACAAGCGCAGGAAAAGTGTTAATTTCCACTAAATCGGAAGAAGAAATAGAGGCAATTATTTCTATGGAAGCAACACTTAATAAAACAGATAAGCCTCAGTATGATTTAAAGGAGTTATTGCGCGTTCAAGAAATGGGGTACGCAATTAGTTATAACAACTTTTCCTCTGGATTAACATCAATTGCTGCACCAGTAAAAAATAAGAGCGGAGACATTATAGCTGCCATTGAATTAATTGGTCCTGAGCAACGCATTCGGCCATCTTCTGTTAATACATATGTAAAAAAGGTGATAGAAGCCACGATAGAATTGGAAAAATCTTTAAACAGTAATAATTAATGAAGAAGAAGTAAACGAGGCTTTCTGACTGTTTTAACAGTTAGAAAGCTTTTTTTGTCCTGCATCTTTAAATATTCACCGTGTTAATTTGTTGTAATATAAAGCGACGAAGAAAGATTAGGTCGTGAAGACTGTTTCATACAAGAAAATATCCTTTTTTGAAGGAAAAAAGATACCCTTTCGCTATAATCGGAAAGCGCTAGAAAATATTTATGATTGAATATTCCGAAAATAAAAATTATAAATTGCCACATAGAAGAATGTCTGATTTATAAATGACAAAATGTTGTGATAACATTCAAAATAATAGTTATGAAAGCAATTACATTTAAGGGAGAACGATAATGATGATTTCTGAAAAGAAAAAAGAAGTGTTTATGGAGCCGGATATTCGTGTAGAGGATATTCAATCTCAAAAACTTCAAAAACAACTGGATTATATTTTTGGGAATTCGAAATTCTATCAGAACAAGTTTAAAAAATTAGATATTGAAAGAAGCAATATTAAAGAGTTAACTGATTTAGCAAAACTGCCGTTTACCTATAAGCATGAGATTAGGGAAAGCCAAAATGTATTGCCGCCACTAGGTTCGCATGCGATTGTCGATATGAAAGAAGTTGTTCGTGTACATTCATCATCTGGTACGACTGGCCGACCGACTTATGTTGGAATCACAAGACACGATTATGATGTTTGGACTGAAATGCTAGCCAGAGCTGCATATACTCATGGGATTAGAAAAGAAAGCAAAGTTGTTTTCGCAATGGGCCTTTCCTTTTTTGTTGGAAGTTCCTTCAAGGATGGAATAGAAAGGTTAGGTGCCACTTTTATTCCGATTGGTACAGGTGCCTCGGATCGGGTCATTCGAAGTATCATCGACTTTGAAGCTGATGCTTTGTTCTGTACGCCATCTTATGCATCCCATTTAGCTGAATTTGTTAGAAAAAATTATAACATGGAGCCTTCAGAGTTAAGCATTAAAATCATGTCTGTCGGTGGAGAGCCAGGTGGCGGATTACCTGAAGTTCGTAAAAAAATTGAACAGGATTGGGGCTGCAAAGTAGTAGAAGCGATGGGAAATGCCGATATGGCTCCCGTGATGTTCAGTGAATGCCAAGAGCAGAATGGAATGCACTTCATCGGATCGGATTACGTCATTTGCGAAATCATTGATCCTGAAACAGGAGAAGTTGTTCCACATAGCGATCATATGGAGGGTGAACTTGTTTATACAGCCATTGATCGTGAATGTGTCCCGCTTGTCCGATTCAGAACAAGAGATTTAGTTCAGGTCGATACAACGCCATGTAAGTGTGGACGACGCAGTTTCCGTTTGCGTTGTGTTGGAAGAACCGACGATATGTTAATCGTTCGTGGAGTGAATGTTTTCCCATCAGCGATCAAGGATGTAGTGAATAGTTTTAGACCGAAAACAACAGGTGAAATTCGGATTCTACTGAAAGAAAAGCCACCTTTAGCGGAGTCGCCACTCCCAATTAAAGTGGAGTATTCAAAAGGCTTAAATGAAAATGAAAAAGGCACATTGAAGAAAGAAATCGAATCTGTGTTACGAGCAAAACTATTTTTCACGGCTGATGTTCAACTCGTCCCAGAAGAATCACTACCACGTTTTGAAATGAAAGCAAAATTAACCGAAGATTTATATAAAAAGTAAAAAATAGTTTGAAATGAAAAGGCATAAATGAAGAGGAGATGGATAGAGTGAGCAACATCGTATTGATAGAAGGAGCACGTACTGCATTTACGGAGATTTCAGGCTCATTTAGAGAGATTTCTGCAACAGATTTAGGAGCAGAAGCAGCTCGAGAAGCGATTTGTAAAGCGAAAATTGACCTGGAAGAAATAGATCAAGTCGTATTTGGAAATGTCCAGCAGTCCAGTAAAGATGCACATTATCTCGCTCGTCATGTTGGTTTAAAGGCAGGACTTCCCATCCATGTTCCTGCATTGACAATCAATCGCTTATGCGGAACTGGTGTAGAAGCCATTTTAACGGCCGCACGTTTTATTATGACCGGCGAAGCAAAAGTGGTATTGGCCGGAGGAACAGAAAGTATGAGTCAAGTCCCGCACGTGATTCCTGGACTGAGATGGGGGAGCCCGTTGGGTGGGCCTACTATAGAAGATTGGGTGTGGGATGGATTATATGATACGTATGGTGGATGTAGTATGGCTGTTACTGCGGAAAATTTAGCAGAAAAATATAGAATCACTCGTGAAGAAATCGATAGTCATGCATTATTAAGTCATGAGCGGGCGCTGGCTGCTATGGAAAAAGGGTATTTGAAGGAGGAAATCGTCCCGATAACGGTTCAGGATAGAAAAGGAAGCAGAGTGGTTGAAGAAGACGAACATGTTCGGAAAACGAGCATGGAAAAGCTGGGTAAACTAAAAGCCCGCTTTATCGAAAATGGCGTTGTGACACCTGGAAACGCGAGTGGGATGGTTGATGGTGCTGCAGCTGTTATTGTCACTTCAAGCGAATATGCTGAAGAGAAAGGCCTGAGACCTATTGCGAGACTGGTTTCCTGGGATGTGGTTGGTGTTGATCCACAATACATGGGTATTGGACCAGTACCTGCGATTCAAAATGCTTTACAAAAAGCGGAATTAAGAGTGGAGGATTTAGACTTAATTGAAATCAATGAAGCTTTTTCTGCGCAGTATTTAGCATGTCAGAAAGAGCTAGGCTTTGACCCAGAGAAAGGAAATGTAAATGGCGGTGCGATTGCGCTAGGTCATCCACTTGCGGCTAGTGGAACAAGAATTACGCTTTCCCTTGCTTATGAATTAAAAAGGCGTAACAAAAGGTATGGGGCCTCTGCTGTCTGTATTGGTGGGGGACAAGGGATAGCATCCATTTGGGAACGTTTGTAATAGAGCAATGAATTATTTTGAAAAAACACAAATATGTATTTCCGTCAGTAATCTTGTGAAATTTAGCAGAAATAGATTGTTGGGATCTATTTGTTGATATTTTTTAAAATATTCAGAAACATAAAGACACTTAACAATAAAAAGTATAAAGGGGTTGGTGAAAATGATCGTAGATTACAAGTTCAGAGTAAGATGGGGAGATACTGATGCTGCGGGAATAGTATTTTACCCGAACTTTTATAAGTGGATGGACGATGCCACACATGAGTTTTTAGCTGCTATAGGGTCTCCATCATCTACCTTGTACGTTGAACAGCAAATTAGTGTTCCGCTTCTTGAAGCGAATTGTCAGTTTAAGAGTCCACTATTTTTTGAAGATCATGTGACCGTTCGCAGTTCAATCGTGGAAATGCACCAAAAAGTATTCAAAATAAGCCACATGTTTTTCAAAGATGAAAATATGGTAGCGGAAGGATATGAAATTCGGGCTTGGACATCGTTTAAAGAAAAACCGAAGGCTCATCCGATTCCGAACCATATCCGAGAAAAAATGATGGCTGAAAATGTAGAGATAATGAAAAAGTGAAGCAATTGTTGACAGATAGGAAAGAAGTGAATCACTTTTTTACCATTTAATTCAGATGATACTCCTAAAACAATAAAAGATTATAGCCAGTTCATCATTCATAGTTATAACCTTTTAACTTTATATATTCCATAAAACTTAGAAATGGGGCGTAATTTCATGAAAAGTGTAAATAAATGTGATGTGATTGTGGTTGGAGCTGGTCCAGTTGGTTTGACAGCTGTGTTGGCGCTACAAAAAAAGGGGATCTCATGCGTGATTATCGAAGCGGAATCAAAAGGCCGTCCGCGCCCAGGCAGCCGTGCGATCTATTTACATAGCGCGACATTAAAACTGTTGGAAGAAACATCAAAAGGATTAGGTTTCGAATTAGCCAAAAACGGAATTATTTGGCCAGTAAAGCGAACGTTTTATAAAGGAAAAGAAGTATATGTAAAAAATTATGGGATCACCAACAACCAGGATCCAAATAAATTGCCGATGCATTTGTTCCAGCAGACATGACTGGATTTTTACAAGGTGGAAAAGAAAGCTTGGAACTCGCCCAAAATGCAATTGACTATGCAGTAGAAAATAAAACCGACAATGGATATAGACTTGTATATGATTTAAATGAAGTAAAAGTGGAAGCGCCAGTTCCGGTACCAGGAAAAATGATCTGTGTTGGTCACAATTATCGCAAGCATATTTTAGAAATGAAACGTGAGCTTCCATCATACCCGGTTGTATTTGCTAAATTTGCTAATACAGTCATTGGTCCACAAGATGATATGCCATTTTATCCAATTTCAGAACAGCTTGACTATGAGGCAGAATTTGCTTTCGTGATCGGAAAACGTGCAAGAAATGTATCACAAGAAGAGGCTCTTGAATACATAGCTGGATACACAATTGCTAATGATGTAACGTATCGCGATCTTCAAAGACGCACTCTTCAATGGCTGCAAGGAAAAACTGTTGAAGGAAGTGCGCCAATGGGGCCATGGTTAGTAACATCTGATGAACTTCGAGATCCTGCTGGTTTAGAAGTTGTTTTAACTGTTAATGGTAGGTGAAAGAAATGGAAATTGATGAAAATGTTAAAGGAATTTCTTTTAGGGCATTAAAATTAGAGGATTATGACGTTGTTTTAAATTGGAATAAAGATGAACGATTTTGTGAAGCAAATGGCTGGCAAAAAAATAGAGATAAAGATGAATTATTTCAATGGTGGAATTATTGTGTAGATAAGCAACGAAATGATTTTATTCGTTTTGGAATTGAATATAATAATAGACTTATTGGCTACGCAGATTTAGCAAAGATAAGAAATAATAGTGCTGAAATTGGTATTGCTATTGGGGATAGCAAACTCTGGGGCATGGGAATTGGTACTCAAACTGTTAATAGTCTAATCCATCATGCAGTCAAAGAATTAAGAATCACTATATTTTACGGTGAAACGCATGAAACAAATCTCCGTTCAAGGAAGATGATGGAGAAATTAGGTTTTACTGAGGTTAGTCGTATTGGTAGTGAAATTTATTTAGACAAAAAGGTTAAGTTGATACAGTATAAATTATGTTTGGGGGAATAAGAAACGGGAGGGCGAATCATAACTATTCGCTTACCGAAATCATTAAACTTTATTATAAAAATATATAGCTTGCAAAATTTTAGCCCCCGCATTTTAATCAAAATACGAGGTTTTTTTATGATGAAATCAAAGTTTTTAGCTACTTTTCACTCAAACTTTATTTCAATCCAACATCGGAATGATTAAGCTGTATGAATCATAAAGTCATTTTAAAAATAAGCTCTGAGATGAATGGTGGAAAATTAATTTTTCACCATTCACAGCATTGTATTTTCAGAATAGATAATTTTTTAGTGGGCTATTATGTTAAACTAAAATATAGATTTTTAATATGGCAAAGGTGGTGAAAAAATGGCAGAGAAAAACAGAAGAAATAAGCTGTATTATACAATCGCTTTTCTCGTTTCAACAAGTTACATCTGGGTTTTAATTATATCTGCATACAACATGGGTATCCCGCAATATAACAGTTTGATTTACGGTATTCTTCTCATGACAGCTTTTACATTTATAATTACAGTTCCATTACTTTATATAGGTTTACCCCTAATATGTATTGGCGCTGTACTTGCCATGTTTCGAATATTCTCTGTAAAGCGAATGTTGACTTATTATGCATTATCTTGGTTGATCCTATGGCTTGCTTTAGAGATCCCTTTAAGCATTTATGGTAATCATGAAGAAAAATACATATTTACAGAACAAGTAAAAGAGCAACACATCATAGAAAAGGTAAAAGAGGCAGTAGAAAAAAACAATGGTCCTATTAAGATTACGGATGAGTTTAAACAAAGTATGCTGGAATGGAATGAGGGTACAGGGAGTCCCGAATATCCTATTTTAGAGATTAGATATGAATTATTAAACTGTGATAAACAAAAAGACGAAAAAATAAATGGGTATTCCTGTACAGCTTCTATTGAAGCGCATTATAAACAGGAAAAATGGTTGATTGATTTTGATTCAAAAGAAAACGCAGGAGGAATGAATTTATCTAAAAATAACCAAAAAGCTGAAGAGAAGGCGAAACAGGAAGCTCTTACTTCTGAAGAAGAAACGAACATCCGAAAAAATGCTGAATCTGAGGCAATTCAATTTTTAAAAGAGAAGTACAATTTAAATTTAACACTCGTTAAACAAACATTTGAAAAGAGTATAAACTCAAACAAGAAAGAAAATAGACCATCGAATCCAGTGCATGAAATAAAAATTAACGGTTATTTAAACGAAGATTCCAAAAAAGATGTCACAGTAAGGGTGGAATACGATCCTTTAACCAAGAAGTACTGGCCTCATATGTATGCATTTGAAATGAGTGATGAAGCACAGAATGAAATACAAAAACAAATCGATTTAAAAAAGGAGAAAAATAATTAATATGGAATCCGATTTGGTATATTATTTTAACCCCGCCTTAAAGTTAGGGCGGGGTTATTGTTGATTTGAAATAAAGTCGTGATGTTTATAAAAAAATTGTGAACCTTTACCCTCCTAGGTATTTTTGTCCAAAGATGTTCTTTTTGACTAGAACAAAAAGAACATCTGAATAAAAAGTGGATTAAGGAATTATTTAGTGACATAGAGTTGTTCCGTTAAAGGGCCATATTCTTGAGGGAATCCCTGGTCCAAATTTGATACTAATAGAACAGTTCTAATCATATTCTTATGATAGAAAACATTAAAAAGGGGTGTAAAGTTAGTTGATAAAAGTTAAAGTTAGTTTACGGCCCATTGTAAGTAAGATAAATTTACCCACCGTTTTGAAAACAGCTATACTTCCGGGTGACTCAATTGAAAGATTATTTATTGCAACCCAGGTAGGAGAGATTTTTTACATAGGAAACGGAGTTATAAGGACTTTTTTAGATATTCGCCCGCGAGTCATAAAATTAGGTACTTCTGAGGAAGGTGTTTCTGGTAGTGGATATGATGAACGGGGATTGCTAGGGCTAGCATTTCACCCAAAATTTTATTATAACGGTCTGTTTTATCTTCATTATTCAGTAGCTGGAACACAAGGTCCAGGTGCCCTTTCTGAACATTTTAAGCCTAACCCATGTGATTCCAGTACTTTAAACCTAAGGTGGACAAATAGAGAAACGCAATATGATCATATTGATACAGTTGAAGAATGGATTTTACAATCGAATGGTCAACCTCAAAAACGACGGACATTACTTAACTTAAGAAGACCATTTTTTAATCATAATGGTGTCAATAGCTTAAACTTTTCACCTGAAACCGGAAAACTTGTTTTAACAACTGGAGATGGTGGGGCAGGCTATGATCCATTTAATTTAAGTCAGGATGATATGGAGATAGCTGGTAAAATAATTGAAATTGATGTAGTTAAGAATACATTTATTAATAATCCACCCGTAGTCACGCGCTTTAATGAACTTCCCTCATCTATCCAGGAAACGCTTACGGTAATTGCCAAAGGGGTTCGCAATATAACAGGCATTTCATTTCAAAGGTTTTATAATCAGTATATCAAATATGTGGGGATTGTCGGACAGGACCTGGTAGAGTCGATTTTTTCATTCGTTCATTATAAACCAATACCGGTTACTCAGCTTATTCAAGCTTCTTTAACTGACCAAGAAGGATTTATTAACTTTGGCTGGCGAGGGTGGGAAGGTGCTTTTCCTACTTCGTTTATAAAGGGCTGTTCTGCAAATCCGACTTTGGTTGAGAAAACAATTGCTTATTACAATGAAGCAGTAAAAACTTTAGCAGGGCGTCTTCAGCCTTTAACTAGTTATTTTCATAAAGATCCCCGACCCGATAAGTTTGGAGGAACTGCACTTACAGGAGTCCAGCCATATATGGGGAATGAAATCCCAAATTTAACGGGAAGCGTCGTGTTTACCGATCTTGCCAAGAATGAAGAATCTCGACCTCCGGTTAGAGGAGTTTTAGCTTATACCAGGGGAAGTACAAATTGTAAACTAAATGATTTTAGTGTTATTGAAACGGATTATAATTTTGGGTCTCAATCAGCTTATTATGTTAATTTGGGAACGAATCTGGATCAAACCAGACTATATTTAGGAGTTTATGGCTCTATGAAAGTAACTGATTTTAACCAAGGTACTGTTTTTGAAATTGTTCCATAATTTATAACTATAGGATTTGATAGATAGTCCCCTTATAAAAAGTAACACCGGAAAGTGGCAGGAGAAATCCCTCAGCTATTACTTTTTTTCAGGTTGGAGTAAGCACTAACACCTTACCATCAATTTGTAAACGTTAAGTTAATAGGAGCTATAAGCTTTTTGGCAAATACCTCCATTCCATATCCTGATGGAACTAAGATATCTTCTGGCTTTAAAATTCTTTTCATAGTATCCGCTCGATACATTGTACCCCTTAGAAAAAGCTTCTATTTTTGAATATTCACGGAGGGACAGTCCTCATTCCAATTGATTACTAACAGACAATACAGCATAAAGCGCAAGGGAATGAATAGTATAGAAAGTGACGAATTGGATGTTTTTAGGGGGTGTTTGAATCGATCGGTTTGTTCGTTATTGGTATCAATCGATGATAGAGACAGATGCAAACTATGTTCACGTAAGAAAGATGGCCCTTGCAACCAAGTTAGTTATTACAGCTGTATTGAGTACATTTGCCGCTATGTTTCAATCAGCGGGGGGCTTTATGCCTGGTATAGGCTTTCTGATTAGTATTCTAGCGACCTTACCAATTTTTTTAGCTACTTGCTTTTCTATCCGTCAGGGAATCCTTTCTTATACCCTTACGATTTTCCTTTTATTTATTATTCAGCCGAGTGAACTAATTATCTTTCCCTTTACAACAGGTTTATTAGGTATAGCGATGGGGGCGGCCTTTTTACAATTTAAGAGGAGAGTTGTGGTTGTTTCCTTTTCATCAATATGTTTACTTACAGGTATTATAATGCTTTTGTATGTATTTCGTTTTCCAGTGCTAGGCCCTACTGTTGATACAACTATGGATTCGAAAGTTATTGCAATAATATGTATATTGAGTTTTCTTTACTGCTGGATCCTCGCGGAGCTTTGTAGAATACTCATGAATAGATTGTGCCAGGTATTGTCTTAGCAGTTGAGTGAAATCTTTTTGAACGAATATAAGATGAAACCGAATACAAAAAAGAGAATATGTAACGTTATTGTTGAAATAAAAAAGAAGATCTCATCTACATTTGGATGAGATCTTCTTTTTTATTGACCAGTAAATGTCTGATACAGCAAGAAAATATTTAAAGCGATAACTAACGCAGCAATTAGCCAAGCAATTGCGTTTGTAATGCGATGGTTCACTAGCACACCCATAATCTTTTTGTTACTTGTAAACATAATAAGAGGTACTAATGCAAATGCGATTCCAAATGATAATACAACTTGACTCATGACAAGGGCATGAGTTGGATTCACTCCTAACGCAATAATAACAAGAGGTGGAATCATTGTAATAAATCGTCTTAAATATAAAGGAATATGCATGCGGATAAATCCTTGCATAATAATATCACCAGACATTGTACCAACAGAAGAACTAGATAAACCAGCAGCTAACAACCCAATCCCAAAAAGGCTAGCTGATACAGGGCCAACTAAATTGCTAAACTCATTAAAAGCGACATCTAAATCTTTAACATGTAATCCGTTTTTGAAGAACAAGGCAGCTGCTACAATTAGCATACTTGCATTAATCGCTCCAGCAATCACCATTGCAATAATGATATCAATGAATTCAAAGCGGAAAATCTTTTTGCGCTGTTCATCTGTTGTTCCGACTACGCGGCGTTGTGTTAAAGCAGAATGTAGATAAATCGCATGTGGCATTACTGTTGCGCCTAAAATTCCAGCTGCAAGTAAAATGCTATCTACACCTTGAAATTTAGGAGTAAACAGTCCTGAAAGAAGAGGGCTTAGCTCTGGTTTCGCATAAAACACTTGTACACCAAATGCAATAACAACGATAAAGACCATTCCTGTAATAACAGCTTCTAATGGACGGAAGCCCCTGCGTTGAAACTCCAGTATAATGAATGATCCAACTGCAGTAATTAAAGCAGCGGGTAACATTGGAATACCAAACAGTAAATATAACCCTAACGCAGCACCGATAAATTCAGCTAAATCAGTAGCTATAATAACGAGTTCTCCTTGTATCCATAAACCAATTGAAACGGGTTTTGGAAAATGTTCACGAGCAACTTCAGGCAGGTTCTTTCCGGTAGCAATTCCGAGCTTTGCTGATAGAGACTGAATTAATACGGCCATTAAATTGGAAGCTAGAATCACCCAAAGTAATAAATAACCATATTGTGAACCTGCCGCAATATTTGTAGCGAAGTTTCCTGGATCAATATAAGCTACGGATGCGATGAATGCAGGGCCAAGAAAAGGCAATAATTTTTTTAATCCTTTTGTTTCGCCACTTAAAGCTAGGTGGGCAGATTGAATTGTTGTACTTTGAGGAGGGACATGTTCATCTTTTGTTATATCTTTATTCATAGTAGTTTTCCCCTTTAGTTTCTTAACTTGATGCAATTATTGTATTTATTCTTTTGTTCTATTTCAATACATTTAGATATTTTAGATGATATTTTTATTTGAGCATAACTGTTTCCTTAATGCAAATTATATGACTGTATACAATAAAATGTGTGATCGGAATAACTATGTAACAAAAATAAATAAAATAGCTCACATACAGTTATAACTTTAGGGATTGTAGGAGAATAAAGAGAGTTGACTTACAATATGGAGTGGAAAAAGGTGCTTTCAATTGTAAAATAGGATTCACAGCATATTAATTGCTGGAAACTAATTTGTATGTTATATAATATATTGGGATTACATTACAACCGTATTGGATTGTTATGTGATCTCGTTTTTCATTTGCGTTAACTTCAGGGAAAACATTGTAAATAGGAGAAAGTTATTTGAACAATAGGTAACAAATCTTTTCTTATTCTTATATGTTCCGATATGATCGTTAACTTATACATGATTTTAAAATATCGAATTAGATAGGTGGTAAAAATAAAATGTTAAATACAAAACCATACAGAGTACTGCTGTATTACATGTACACTACAATTGAGAACCCTGAAGAGTTTGCTGCTCAGCATTTAGAATTTTGTAATTCACTTGAGTTAAAAGGGAGAATTCTTGTAGCAGAAGAAGGGATTAACGGAACGGCCTCAGGTACTGTCGGGCAAACAGAGAAATATATGGAAGCAATGAAGAACGATCCACGATTTGCTGGAATCGTTTTTAAGGTGGATGAAGTGGATGAGCATGCGTTTAAAAAAATGCATGTGCGTCCTCGTCCAGAGCTTGTTACACTTCGTTTAGAAGATGATATCAATCCGAAAGAAACAACAGGAAAGTATTTAGAACCAAAAGAGTTTTATGAAGCAATGCGAGAAGAAAATACAGTTATCATTGATGCGAGAAATGATTATGAATTTGATCTAGGCCATTTTAGAGGCGCAATTAAACCTGATATTAAATCATTCCGCGAGCTACCAGATTGGATTGATGAAAATAAAGAAATGCTCGAAGGCAAAAAGATTTTAACGTATTGTACAGGTGGTATTCGTTGTGAAAAATTTTCAGGCTGGTTAGTTAGAGAAGGTTTTGAAGATGTAAGTCAGCTTCACGGCGGGATTGTAACGTACGGAAAAGACCCTGAAGTGCAAGGTGAACTATGGGATGGACAATGTTATGTATTCGATGAGCGTATTGGTGTACCAGTGAACCAAAAAGAACATGTTATTGTTGGAAAAGATCACTTTACAAAAGAACCATGTGAGCGTTATGTAAATTGTGCAAATCCAGAATGTAACAAACAAATCTTATGCTCAGAAGAAAATGAACAGAAATATTTACGTGCATGCTCACACGAGTGCCGTGTGCACCCACGTAACCGTTATGTGAAAGAACATGAATTAACAGAAGAGCAAGTAGCTACTGCATTAGAAAAAATTGAAGCAGAAAATCAAGTGAAATTAGGATAATAATTGACTTTAATAAAAAATGGATCCCATCGTAAAAGAGAGGATCCATTTTTTATTTGTATTTAGATAATGAAAAAGATTACACATTGTTTGTTTGAAACAGCTTGTTTATATAAAGCCTTAATTTCTAAAAAATAACTATAAGTATATTCGAATATCTCATCAGAATCATCATCTTCAACGAGTGGATAAAGTTGTTCATCCATTAATTCTTGAAAGTTGTACATGTTGTTGAAATCAGATTCGCTTAAATCTTTTATTGCAGAATAGGTCTCTTCGACTTCACTAGTTGTAAGATAAAAAGTACCGAGCGAATCGTTATCTATGATGGAATCATTAAGAGGTACGACATGTCCAAGTGGTGGCTCCCCTCCGCCAATCTCACCACATAAAGTAAAATGAAGTAACTGCCATGACTTATCGATATCTAAATCAGACTCTTTAAAATAAAGATCCAACTCTTTATTTTTGATTTTACTTAATTCCTCATCTGTAACTAATAGATACTGTCCAATCATCCCCATAATAGCCAGCTCCTCTATTGATTTTTAATTTAGTATATCATATTTTATGTAGGTGTTTTTTTGGGGATAGAAGAGGAATTTAAGTCATTTATAAGATGTGAGAAAATATAGATTATTTCTGGTGAAGCAAAACAAGGGAAATGTTTAAAGAAAAGAGTAGGCCATAAAAATTTGTGGCCTACTCTTTTTATAAGGATACATTTAGTTATTAAAACTAAATGTTATAAGGATGTTTCCGTGTGTTTTCTTCCTGAAATTTTGATTTTTATGGCGGAAGTAAAGCTTTCGTATTATTGATATTTGCTAAAAAGAAGAGCAGCTATTTACTCTTGTTATAAGCAGATTTTGTTAAACCATAAACAACAGTATCTTCATACATTCCCCAGTATAAACAACTTTGTTTAAATGTTCCCTCATGCTTCAATCCTAATTTTTGCATGACTTTAGATGAGGCAGGATTTTTAGTGAAAGCATCAGCATAAATACGGTTTAGTTGCAATTCTTCAAATGCATATGTAACGATGACTTGGCCGGCTTCTGTGCAGTATCCTTTCCCCCAATATGATTTACCTATCCAGTATCCTAGCTCACCTTTATTATGTTTTTTATTAATAAAAAGGTATATGCAACCGATGAGCATATTTTGCTCATTAACCATTGCAAAGTGAAAACTGTCACCCTTATCCATAGCTGTATGAGTAGAGGTAATCCACTCTTCTGCCACGTCATCTGGATAAGGGTGAGGAATAATTGTAGTAGTCTTAGCAACCTCTTTATCTCCTGCTAATTCTTGAACTCTCGGAGCATCGTCTAATTCAAATGGGCGTATTGTTAATCTTTTAGATAAGAACATTGGATATTGCATTTTTTCTCATCCTTTCTAACCACACAATTCTTTACTATAATACATAATTTTAAAATAAAACTTTATTAAGAAGTTGAATCTTCTGTTAAATAAATAAGTCAGATGTATAATATAGTTATGCTACAAGGAAGTGAAATTTTCATAATTGGAAAAGGGGAGTTCTATATGCGTATTTTAGTATTAGGGGCTGGAGGAATCGGAGGATATTTTGGAGGCCGTTTAGTAGAAAAAGGGGAAGATATTACGTTTCTCGTTCGTAGTGGACGAAAACAACAGCTTGAGAAAAATGGTCTTGTTATTCGTAGCATAAATGGAAATTTCTCCTTTATACCACAATTAATCACAAAAACTGAATCCGTAGATCCATTCGATTTAATTTTATTCTCAACAAAAACCTATCATTTAGAAGAAGCAATAAACGATTTGAAGCCATTTGTTGGTAAAAATACAATTATTATACCACTACTAAATGGTATAGCTCACCTATCTACATTGCAACAGGTATTTGGTGAGGATAAAGTTATTGGAGGTTTGTGTTTTATCGAAACAACATTAAACGGTGAGGGAGATGTTGTTCAAACTAGCTCTGCTAACCGACTTGTATTTGGGGAAATAAAACATTTACATACAGAGCGAATACAGGGGATTGCCAACACATTAAAGGGTACAAAAGCAAGTTTTGTTTTAAGTAATCATATCGTGCAAGATATGTGGCATAAATATTTATTTATTACTGTTATGTCAGGCGTGACTACGCTAATGCGCGCACCAATAGGTCCGATCCGTGAAAGTGATGGGGGACGGGACTTGATTCGGAATTTATTTAAAGAAGCAGCACAGATTATGAAAGCATCTGGGGCCCCCATTCAGGATAATATTGTTGACGAACATATGAAGACGATTGAGAAGATTTCATATGATATGAAATCTTCTATGCAGCGGGATATGGAAAAAGGTTCATCTATCGAGGGGGAGTACTTACAAGGATATTTGTTGAAATTAGCAAAACAATTTCATGTAGATGCTCCATTGTTAAAAATTATTTATCAAAATTTAAAAGTTTACGAAAAGATGTTGTAAGGGAACATTCAATATTTTATTTAATTTAAAACGAAGGTGGTGTCACTGAAAATAATACAATTGCCATTTCGTTGAAATTATTTTCCCATTTATGTTTTAAATTTGCTGGTATCTTTACACTATCACCAGCGTCTAATACATATTGTTCTTCATTTAGATATAACAAAATTTTTCCTTCTAAAATGACTGCAACTTCCTCACCTCTATGTTCCAGAGGATTTTCTGACGAAGAGGTATTGGGAGGAACATTCATAATCGCTGTTGCCAAATTACCAGTGCAATCAGGTGACAATAACTCATAAGATAAATTATCAACAATCATTTTCTTACGTTTATTGGATCTTACGATTAAATCATCTGTGTTTGTTTCTTCAATGAAAAAACTAAATGTTGGAACATCAAGGGATTTAGCTAAGACCTTTATGGTTTGTATTGAAGGATTTGCTAATCCGCGTTCGATTTGGCTTAACATTGAAGGGGTAATTGCAGCTAATTTTGCTAACTCCTTACTGCTCAAGCCTTTAGCTTTTCTATACTTCTGTACTTTTTTTCCAATATCTATATTTTCCATGACTATACTCCTTAATATTTCGTTAAAATATATTTAAAATAATGAAATTTTTATTTAATGTTATCAATGTTTTTATGTCAAACTACCTTAAATTATAATTTAACATTCACATCGCTACAAGAAAATAAGGAGAATCAGATAAATGAAGGAGATTGAAAAGCTTCGCTCCATATGCAACCAAAGTATTTCCTGAAAGGCACCATCGAGGCTCCTTTAATGGAGTTTCTTCCGTGAAATAGTCTTTAGAGCAGGAATATCAACGAAATATATCAGGATCTATTAAAGTAAGGGAAGGAGTTGTGTATATTAAATCTATCCATAATATTTAAAAGCAAAAAAGTTTCTTTATTCTAAACTATAGAAAAGAAACTTTTTGCTTTTGAGATATGTTTATTTTAAATTTCATGGTGAAAGGGTGTACCTAAGAAGATGAATAAGAGCTTTAATTTTCGAGAGTAGATATAGGAAGATTAATATTAACTGTCGTTCCTTTGCCTACTTCACTTTCAATAAGTATCTTTCCTTGGTGCTTTTCGATAATTTTATAACAGATCATTAATCCTAAACCGATACCATTTTCTTTGATACTATAAAATGGTTCTCCTAGATAAGGTATACGATCTTTTTCAATTCCACACCCGTAATCAGTAAATCGAATGTTTACCTGGTTTTTATCTGGTACATCTTCGATTTGAATCAAGATTTCCCCTCCCATTGGAGTTGCTTCAATCGCATTTTTTAAGATATTTATAAAAGCTTGCTTTAATTGATTCCCTTCACAAAGGATGAATGAAGTATTAGATGTAAACTCAGTTATAATTTGTATGTTGTTCATCATTGCTTGAGGCTGAAGTATCATTACAACTTGTTTCATTAATACATTAAGATCATTTGTTTTAATTTCTAACGCCTGAGGTTTTGCTAGCGCCATAAATTCATTGGTAATACTGTCTATTCGCTCAATCTCTGATAACACGATATCTATATAATGCTTATTGTTCTTATTTTCTGTTGATTTTAGTAAATGCATGAATCCTTTCATTGCTGTTAAAGGATTATTAATTTCATGGGCAATAGCAGTGGCTAATTGACCCACTACAGCAAGTTTCTCCGATTTTCGTAATAACTCCTCAGTTTTTAACCGCTCAGTGATATCTCGAGAGATACTCAAGAAAACGTTTTTGCCATTCAAGTTAAAAACACGGACACCAAACTCAGTTGTTATTGTTTTTCCTGTTGGAAAAACAAATTCATCTTGCAAAGTGAAAGAAGTTTGCCCATCTCTAATTTTCTCTATTACTCTATTGACCATTGGAGAATCTGGCGGAACGGTACTAGGAAATGGCATCGAGAGAAGTTCTTCTCTACTATATCCAAATCTTTTGCACCCAACAGGATTTACCTCAATAAATCGAACTGGAAATTGATCCTCATTTAGCTCTACTACGTATACCGCATCCGTTGCTTGTTCGATAAGTGCACGGTATTTCATCTCACTGCCTTTTAATTGTTGATGTAGATGCTGTAGTTTTCTTTCTGCTTGTTTTCTTTCAGAAATGTCCCTACAAATTCCTGATAAAGCAATTACATTGCCCTGTAAATCTAAAATGGGTGAAACTGTCAGGCTTACATCAATGAGAGTTTTGTCCTTGCGTTGTCGCACTGTTTCTAATTTAGTAATAACAGGATCTTTTGCGGTAATGTTTTTAATAGTTTCTAAAGTTTGATCCATTAAAAAATCTGGTACGCAAGGTAATTTTTTTCCCAAGATTTCTTTTTCTGACCATCCAAATATCTTTTCGTAAGCTTTATTGGCTTGTATCATGTGTCCGTCTAAATCAAATATGGTGATAGCATCTACGTTATGATTAATAAATGATTCCAACCGTTCTTTCGTTACCTTTAGTTCATTTTCTGCATTTTTTCTTTTCGTTATATCAACAGTAGAACCAACCACTTCAATCACTGTTCCCTTTCTTTTAACTGGCCTAAGAGAGAATAGAATAATAGTTTCATCATTTGGCCAAGGTAATTCGAAAGTGACTTCATTACCATCCCATGCCTGTTGATAATATTTTAGTAGTCGAGGTACTAAATGGAATGGAACAATGGAAGAATCTATGGTAGGTAAACTTTCCCCTACCACTTGTTCAGAGTGAAAACCATGTTGATAAAATAACTGTCCATCACATAAAGTATGAATAAAATTCCCATTCACTTTTTTAAATTTAAAAATACCTCCTTGCAGTTCATGTACGGTATCCCTTAATTCTTGCTTTGATTCTTGTAATGTTTCATTCGCTTTAGTTAAATTTTGTGTTAAATAATATAATTTTTGATAGGACTCCATAAGAAAAATACTGATCAATAGTCCAGAAGATATAAATAATGTACCTTGAATGTCAAAAAGTATAAGTGGTATAGAAGGAAAAAAGTATCCAAATACCAAATGGATCATAGCTATGTAAACAGCTAGATAGAGAAAGACTCTCTTAAAGGGATGAAGCTTCTTGAGATATGTTTCAAAAATAGTATATATAGTAGCTATTCCTAAAGAAACAATCAAAGATGGTCCCCAATTACCACCAAGATAGAAAATACGCATAATTATAATAAATGTTATTGTAATCCAACCAGCCGTACGACCAAAATAAATGTACGAAATTATAAGAGGAGCCATTCGGAGATCATAAAACAATCCCATGTGCTTAAAATTAAAGACCATCAAAATAGTAGCTATGATACCGGCAACTATTCCTCCATATAGCTGATTTAATTTAGAATGAATATTCAAAATCAACACTCGAATAAATATAGCTGAGCTAACTAAGAAAGCAAAAATAGATAGATTAATGAAGAATCCTTTGAAGATCATGTAATATTCCTCCTCTCATTGAACGTATTCGACAAAAAGCAAGGAAATCCTACAAATAAAACGGGTTTTCAGATTGAATGTTTTGAATATTGTTATTTGAAAAGGTGAAGTCAATTTATTAATAGATAGCACATATAAATCATTTGGTAATGGTGCAAAAACTCTTGTTAGTTATCTCTTAAACTTGAACATATTGTGTAGACTTTATGTTTTTATGAAATGATTTTGCATCAGGACCATTATGTTTATTGATGAAGTAAAATCCTACAAAATCATTACAACTGTTCTATTTCTAAAAATTTAAGCCCTTATTTAAAAATTTGTATTTACTTTTTCTAAATAAGGGAGTATTATAATCGACAGTTTCAAATTTCTAAATCGCTGAAACCGCATGGTACGGGGGACCCGTTTTTATGGATTAGTGCATAATCCAAGGGGTGAATCCTTGAAAAAGGTAGGGCTACTCACAGGCCCGAATCCGACAGCTAACCTCGTAAGCGTTATATGAGAAGGAAGGTGGAGCTTGTGCGACAAAAAAATTGATGTCTACAAGTTTATTCGTCATGGACTTGTAGGCATTTTTTATTTTCTTAAAAGTCCGTTTTTTACTGAACTAACAGAGAGAAATGCATAAAATTATTGGAGAGTGAAGATCAGTGGTTTCTTCCATAAAAAGATTTTTAATTGGTCGACCGTTAAAATCAACTGAATTAGGAGAGCAAAAGCTTAATAAAACGAAAGCATTAGCGATTCTTTCTTCTGATGCTTTGTCATCAGTGGCATATGGTCCAGAGCAAATATTAATTGCTCTATCTGCAGTGGGTGCGTTAGCATTTTGGTATTCTATTCCAATCGCAATAGGAGTCTTAGTTTTGTTAACAGCTCTAATTTTGTCTTATAGGCAAATTATTTTTGCGTATCCTCATGGGGGAGGAGCGTATGTAGTATCGAAAGAAAATTTAGGTGTGAATCCAGGGTTAATAGCTGGAGGTTCCTTATTAGTAGACTATATTTTAACGGTGGCAGTAAGTGTATCTGCAGGTACAGATGCGATTACATCTGCTTTTCCTAGTCTACATGCTCATAATGTGGTTATTGCAATCATATTTGTCATATTTATTACAATCTTGAACTTAAGAGGCGTAACGGAGTCAGCTTCTGTTTTAGCTTATCCCGTTTATTTATTTGTTTTAGCGCTATTTATATTAATCGGTGTAGGTATATACAACATTGTAACAGGTGAAGTCTCACCTAATTTGCATACACCAATCGGTACACCAGTAGCAGGGATTAGTTTGTTTTTACTTTTAAAAGCATTTGCATCAGGTAGTTCTGCTTTGACAGGTGTTGAAGCTATTTCCAATGCTATTCCGAACTTTAAAGATCCAGCTCCTAAAAATGCTGCGAGAACGTTACTTGCGATGGGCCTATTACTTGCAGTGTTATTCTCAGGAATTGTATTTTTAGCTTACTATTATGGTATTACTCCAAGTAAAGAGGTAACAGTTGTTTCACAAATTGCCGAAGAAACATTTGGACGGAACTTCATGTATTTCTTTATTCAAGGAACAACAGCGTTGATATTAATCCTTGCTGCTAATACTGGTTATTCTGCTTTTCCTTTACTAGCAGTTAATCTTGCAAAAGATAAGTTTATACCTAGAATGTTTACAGTTAGGGGAGACCGATTAGGATATTCAAATGGAATTATCATACTTGGAATTGCTTCAATTCTCTTAATTATTGCTTTCCAAGGGCAAACAGAACATCTTATTCCACTTTATGCAGTAGGTGTGTTTATTCCATTTACGTTGTCTCAGTCTGGGATGGTGGTAAAATGGATTCGAGAAAAGCCTGAAGGATGGATCTTAAAATTAACGATTAATTTAACTGGTGCTATTATTAGTTTTATAGTTATGAGTATGTTCTTTTTAACTAAATTTGCACAAGTTTGGACAGTTTTAATTTTCTTACCTGTCATTATTATTGTTTTTCATCGAATTAGAAAGCATTATGAAGCGGTAGGAGATCAATTAAGTCTTAAAACCTGTGAACCAATTGTGCCGATTGAAGGGAATGTAATCATTGTTCCTGTTGCTGGTATGACTCATGTAGTAGAGAACTCATTAAATTATGCTAAATCCCTTTCACCAGATCAGGTCATAGCTGTTTACGTTTCTTTTGAAAGAGAAGATGAGAAGAAGTTTGAAGAAAAATGGAAGAAATGGCAGCCTGAAGTTAGACTGGTGACACTACACTCTCATTACAGAAGTATTATTCAGCCGCTAACCAAATTTATTGACACAGTTCAATATAAAGCTAGCGAATCAAATTATCGGGTTACTGTAGTAATACCGCAATTTATTCCTAAAAAAGGTTGGCACAATATTCTTCATAACCAGTCGAGCTTATTGATTCGTGCATTCTTGCTTTATAAGAGAAATGTAGTTATTACGACTGTACCGTATCATTTGAAAAAATAAAGATTCGAAAATAAGTAATTTCTTAGGTAGCTTTACTGAGGTAGAGCTACCTTTTCTTGTTTGCCATCATTTTAAAGTCGATTACGAAAGTAGAGGGAATTATGGATCTTCGAGTTTTTATCATTTTAACTGAGAAGACCTCTTCTCTAAACGAAGTGAAGGTGAGGGTAGTTTATAAAGAGGATCTGAATACAGCAAGAGATAGCTGGCAGGATGTCAAGAATTATACAGAAAAATTACATGAGGATGCAAAAGTAAAATAAATAGAGAGTAAAGAAAACGTATATGTTGTAGTAAGGAGAAAAAAGAGAGACTTATTCGTGGGAATTTTCACGCTATAAATCGGTCATTTTGAAGTGATTTATCTTTGGGAAGTTGGCAGATGGTCGAATTTTCTAGAATAAAGCGGTATAATGCTTGTAAGTACGATGTATATGAGTAAAGAAAATGTAAGGAAGGACATATCGTTAGTATGGATAAAGAAAAACAACAACTAAGCGTTGAAGTTGCAAGATTATACTACCAATCTGATTATAGCCAACAAGAAATTGCAAATAAATTGAATATCTCCAGACCAACCATTTCAAGACTGTTAAAATATGCGAAAGAAAAAGGGTTTGTTCAAATTCATATAGCGGATCCATTTGCTGATTTAGATAATGTAGGTAACCTACTTAAAGAAAAATATAATTTATTAGAAGCGCACATCGTATTTTCCCCTGTACCAGAGTACACGGCGATTACGGAGTATATAAGTAAGTATGCTGCTGAATACATGGAGAAGACTGTTACAAATGGTGATATCGTCGGTGTGAGCTGGGGAACCACTATGTATGAAATCGCAAGGAAAATTGTGCCGCAACATGTAAAAGGGGTAGAGGTTGTTCAATTAAAAGGAGGTATTAGTCACTCAAGTGTTAATACGTATGCAAATGAAACGATTGCTTTATTTGCAGATGCCTTTCAAACAACACCTCGAAATTTGCCGCTTCCAGTTATATTTGATAACGCAGTTACAAAGGAATTAGTGGAACAGGATCGACATATTCACCATATTATTGAAATGGGAAAACAAGCGGATATTGCGATTTTTACAGTCGGAACTGTTAGAGATGAAGCTTTATTGTTTCGGTTAGGCTATTTAGATAAACAAGAAATGAGCCTATTGAAAGAACAAGCTGTTGGAGACATTTGTTCACGTTTCTTTGATGGAGATGGTAAAATTTGTAGCGAGGAAATTAATCAACGCACAATTGGAATTGATTTAGAAGAATTACGTCTAAAGAAACGTTCTGTTCTTGTTGCTGGAGGTTCTAGAAAAGTAAAGGCAATTGATGGTGCGTTAAGCGGAGGGTATGCGAATGTGTTGATTATCGATCAGCATACCGCGAAAGAGCTTTTAAATTATTAAAAAGGTTAAAATGGAAGTTTCACTTTATGAATGAATAAATTTTGTGTTTTATGAGGGAGCTGTTAATATCGCAGCTCTCTTTTTGTGTCAATTTCAAAAACTTATTGCACTATCTCGGAAAATATTGAACAAAATTTCAAAAGTGTGTTTACATTTGTTCAAAGTGCAGTTAGAATGAAGTTGTTAAAAGATATGAGGAGTGAAGAAAATGAACATTGCAAAGTTAATTGATCATACAGTTTTGAAACCGGATACTAAAAAAGAAGACGTTATGAAAGTTTTAGAAGAAGCAAAAAAATACAATTTCGCTTCTGTTTGTATTAATCCAACATGGGTGAAATTAGCAGCTGAAGAATTAGCAGGACACGACGTGGATGTTTGCACAGTAATTGGTTTTCCTTTAGGTGCAAATACAACTGAAACAAAAGTATTTGAAACAAAAGATGTAATTGCAAAAGGTGCGACTGAAGTTGATATGGTAATCAACGTTGGCGCTTTAAAAGATGGCGATAATGAATTCGTTGAAAAAGATATTTACGAAGTTGTACAAGCTGCAAAAGGAAAAGCACTTGTAAAAGTTATTATTGAAACTTGCTTATTAACAGATGAAGAAAAAGTACGTGCTTGCGAATTGTCAGTAAAAGCTGGTGCTGATTTTGTAAAAACTTCAACTGGATTCTCAACTGGTGGAGCGACTGCTGAAGATATCGCATTAATGCGTAAAACAGTTGGAGAAAATGTTGGTGTGAAAGCATCTGGTGGTGTTCGTACAAGAGAAGATGCTGAGAAAATGATTGAAGCTGGGGCTTCTAGAATCGGTGCAAGTGCAAGTGTTGCAATTGTATTAAATGACACAGAAGGCGCTTCAGATAACTACTAATTTATAAAGATTTAGAAGTAATAGATACACATATTGCAGGGAGCAGGGTGTATCTATTGCTTTAACAATTGAAAAATATGTAACCGGATACGGAAAAGGAGGGAGAATGTTATGAAATATGTAATCGGTATCATAGGCTTGATCATTGTGTTAGGCATCGCCTGGCTTGCTAGTAATAATAGAAGAAAAGTGAAATATCGCCCTATTATCACAATGATTGTGCTTCAGTTTATTTTAGGTTTCTTACTATTAAATACGAGCATCGGGAACATATTGATTGCTGGGATTGCAGATGGTTTTGGACAATTGTTAAAGTATGCTGGTGATGGTGTTAATTTCGTGTTTGGTGGGTTAGTAAATCAAAAAGAATTTTCATTCTTTTTAGGAGTATTAATGCCAATTGTTTTTATATCAGCTTTAATTGGTATCCTGCAGCACTTTAAGATATTGCCGATCATTGTAAAAGGGATTGGTTTAGCTTTAAGCAAAATAAATGGAATGGGGAAACTTGAATCGTATAATGCTGTAGCTTCAGCGATTCTAGGACAATCAGAAGTATTTATTTCGGTTAAGAAACAATTAGGTTTATTATCGGAAAGAAGATTATATACATTATGCGCATCTGCAATGTCAACAGTTTCTATGTCGATTGTCGGATCATACATGGTTTTATTGAAACCACAGTATGTTGTAACCGCTTTAGTACTTAACTTGTTTGGTGGATTTATTATTGCTTCTATCATTAACCCTTACGAGGTTACTGAAGAAGAAGATATGTTAGAAGTACAAGAGGAAGAGAAAAAGACCTTTTTTGAAGTATTAGGGGAGTATATAATTGATGGATTTAAAGTTGCTATTACAGTGGCAGCTATGCTAATTGGTTTCGTTGCTTTAATCGCTTTCATCAATGCTATTTTTAAAGGAGCGATAGGTATTTCATTCCAAGAAATTCTTGGCTATGTATTTGCACCGTTTGCATTTATTATGGGAGTTCCTTGGAATGAAGCTGTTAACGCAGGTAATATTATGGCGACAAAACTTGTATCAAATGAATTTGTGGCAATGACAGATTTAGCACAAGGTAACTTTAATTTCTCTGGAAGAACAACAGCTATTATATCCGTGTTCCTTGTTTCATTTGCGAACTTCTCTTCAATTGGAATTATTGCAGGGGCTGTTAAGAGCTTAAATGAAAAACAAGGGAATGTAGTAGCAAAATTTGGTTTGAAATTACTTTTCGGTGCAACGTTAGTAAGTTTCTTATCAGCAACGATAGTTGGTTTAATATACTAAAAGTTTCATAGAAAATAAAAAGGATTGGTGATTAAAATGAGAATGGTAGATATTATTGCGAAAAAACGTGATGGTAAAGAATTAACAACAGAGGAGATCGGGTTCTTTATTAAAGGATATACAGATGGATCAATACCTGATTATCAAGTGAGTGCATTGGCAATGGCTATCTTTTTCAAAGACATGTCTGACCGTGAACGTGCTGATTTAACGATGGCTATGGTGAATTCTGGAGAAACAATTGATTTATCGGAAATTGAAGGGGTTAAAGTAGATAAACATTCAACTGGTGGTGTTGGTGATACAACAACATTAGTTTTAGGACCATTAGTAGCTGCTTTAGATGTACCGGTTGCAAAAATGTCTGGTCGAGGTTTAGGACATACAGGTGGTACGATTGATAAATTAGAAGCAGTAGAGGGCTTCCATGTTGAAATTACGAAGGAGCAGTTCATTGATTTAGTGAACCGTGATAAGGTTGCAGTTATTGGGCAAACAGGAAATTTAACACCTGCCGATAAAAAAATATACGCATTACGTGATGTTACTGGAACAGTGAATTCAATTCCGTTAATCGCAAGTTCAATTATGAGTAAAAAGATTGCAGCTGGTGCTGATGCGATTGTTCTTGATGTTAAGACAGGTGCTGGTGCATTCATGAAAACAGAAGAGGATGCGAAAGAATTAGCACATGCGATGGTACGAATCGGAAATAATGTTGGACGTCAAACAATGGCTGTTATTTCAGATATGTCACAACCTCTTGGTTTTGCAATTGGTAATGCTCTTGAAGTAAAAGAAGCAATTGACACATTAAAAGGGGAAGGTCCAGAAGATTTAACGGAATTAGTCCTTGTATTAGGTAGTCAAATGGTGGTACTTGGTAAAAAGGCTGATACATTAGAAGAAGCACGTGAAATGTTGAAAGAAGTTATGAAGAATGGAAAAGCGATTGAGAAATTCAAAGAGTTTTTAAGTAACCAAGGCGGAGATAGCTCGATTGTAGATTACCCAGAAAAATTACCACAAGCGAAATATGTAATTGATGTGCCAGCTAAAATTTCAGGTGTTGTCTCTAACATTGTGGCAGATGAAATCGGTATTGCTGCCATGCTTTTAGGAGCAGGCCGCGCAACTAAAGAGGACGAAATTGATTTAGCAGTTGGTTTAATGCTACGTAAAAAAGTGGGCGAAGTTGTAAAAGAAGGGGAATCACTTGTTACAATTTATGCAAATCGTGAAAATGTGGACGATGTAAAAGCTAAAATTTATGAAAACATTTCTGTATCAGAAAAGGCTGAAACTCCAAAATTAATTCATACAATTATTACTGATTAATGATTAGTAGCATGGAATTTACTTTGAGGAGGAAATAGTTATGGATAAAAAAAGATACATTGCAGAAGCATCAAAAATGTTGTCAAAAGCATATATTCCGTATTCTAAATTCCCTGTGGGAGCAGCGTTAGTTACGAAAGAAGGTAAAATTTATACTGGTTGCAACATTGAAAACGCTTCTTATGGTTTATGTAACTGTGCGGAAAGAACCGCTATATTCAAAGCAGTATCAGAAGGAGAACGCGATTTTAGCTATTTAGTAATCACAGGTGAAACAGATGGACCTATTTCACCATGTGGAGCTTGTAGACAAGTCATTGCAGAGTTTTGTGATCCTAAAATGCCAGTTTTATTAACAAATCAAAAAGGTGATGAAAAAGAAGTAACGGTGGAACAATTGCTTCCAGGTGCTTTTTCGATAGAGGATTTAATCTAATTTCAAATGAATAAGAGAAAGAAGCTGTCCTAAAATTCATATGTTGGGAGAGCTTCTTTTTTTTGTGTGAAGAATAGGTTTTTAATTAAGCGTTGAGATTCTGTTTAGGAAAGACATTTTTCTATTTAAATGAGAATTTGCTGGGGTTGGATCGACCGTTTTGCAGGAGTACTCTTTCTGTCTGCTTCTTAGCTATTTCAACCTCGTAAACTGTCCACAAGGTTAGGCGAAGCTATAAAGAGTTTCGTACTAAACGAGGGGAGCTACGAATAGGCTGGTAGAAGAGTAGAAAGAAGGGAGGTCTAAAATGAAACCGTATCACATCATTGGAAAAAGTATTAAACGAAAAGAAGGTGCCGACAAAGTAACGGGAAGAGCAAAATATGTAGATGACGAGATTGAGATAGGTACTTTATATGCAAAACTCTTAACAAGTGTATATGCACATGCTGTTATTGAGAGTATTGATATAAGGAGAGCAAAGGAAATCCCGGGTGTTCATGCTGTGATAACAGGAGCAGATTATCCTATTCTTGTCGGTTCTAGTATTGTAGATCGTTCCCTGTTAGCCTATGAAAAAGTTCGGTATTTTGGTGAGCCTATAGCACTTGTTGTAGCGGATAGCGAGGCGATTGCTAAACATGCCTCAGCGCAAATACGTGTTACATATAAGAAACTTCCTGTGGTTCATGCTCCGCTACAAGCCTATTTAGAAAGAGATATACTCGTACATGAAAACGTAGAACAATATGAATTAGAAGAAGAAGTATATCCAGAAGCACATACAAACATTGCAAATCGGACGAAAATTCGTAAGGGAGATATTCGAGAAGGGTTTGCAAATAGCGAAGTTGTTGTAGAGGAAACGTTTTCTTTTCGGCAATCTGATCATACTGCAATGGAGACGCGATGTGCGAAAGCAGAAATTAAGCCAAATGGAGAGGTTATTATTCATTCTACTTCGCAAGCACCTTTTGAAATTAAAAGATTACTTAGTAAAGCGTTTCAAATTGATGAGGAAAAAATAATTGTACATGTGCCTTTAGTTGGAGGGGCGTATGGTGGGAAAACAACGGTACAACTTGAGTATTTAGTATATCTTGCTTCTAAAGCAGTGGATGGGAGGCGTGTTACTCTTCGGAATAGTAGAGAAGAAGATTTTGTAACGTCGCCTGTTCATATTGGTTTACAAGCAAAAGTAAAGCTTGGATGTACAAAGAATGGGAATTTACAAGCGGCAGAGATTTTATATTTATTTGATGGCGGTGCGTATGCTGATCGGGCAGTGACTATGAGTAAAGCGGCCGGATTAGATTGTACAGGTCCATACTCAATTCAGCATGTATCGTGTGATTCGCTTTGTATGTACACGAATCATACATATGCGACATCGTTTCGTGGATTTAGTCATGCTGAGTATACATTTGTAATTGAAAGAATGATAGATATATTGGCAAATAAAATAGATATGTGTCCGCTCGAGTTTCGTATGAAAAATGCAATTAAGCAAGGAGATACAACACCAACACAAGTAACGGTCACTAAAAGTAATACAGGGGATATTCAGGCGTGTATACAAAAGTTAAAGTCGCTTATTAATTGGGAAGAAGGGAATCGAATTATTTTATCAAATGGAAGGATACGAGCAAAAGGAATTAGTTGCTTTTGGAAAAATTCGACGACACCTAATAATGCTGGAGCGGGTGCGACTATAACTTTTAATGGTGATGGGAGTGTAAATGTTAATTGTGGTGCAGTTGAAATTGGGCAAGGAACGAAAACAACTTTAACACAAATGGTTGCAGAAAAAATGAATATGAAAGTTAAAGATGTATCTATTATGATGGAAGTCAACACACAAATAGCGCCAAAACATTGGAAAACAGCTGCTAGTCGAACGACACATCTCGTTGGAAATGCAGTTGTAAAAGCGACTGAAGATGCAATGAAGCAGTTACTAGATACAGCAGCTAATATACTTGGAATACCAGTGCATGAGTTAGCAATTAAGAATAAAGTTGTATATGTAAAAACAAACTCAGATATGTATGTATCATTTTCAAAGATTGTTTTTGGATATGTTGATTCGAGTGGAAATGTGTATGGTTCGCCGATAATTGGCAGAGGTGCTTATGTATTTGAAGGGATTACGAAGATTGATTATGAGACAGGAAAAGGACAAGGTGGACCTGAATGGGGAGTGGGCGCACAGGCAATCGAGGTAGAATTTGATCCACAAGTATATACATATAAATTAATAAAAGCAGTAACGGTTGCAGATGCAGGAAGGATTTTAAATAGAAAGGGAGCAGAAACACAAATTATAGGGGCTATGAGTATGGGATTAAGTTTTGCGACGAGAGAAACATTTCACTATGACTTGTATGGGAGAGTTCTTAATAATCAGTTTCGTTCTTATAAAGTGATGCATTATGGGCAACACCCAAAATACATTGCTGAATTTGTGGAAGTACCGCATGATCAAGCTGCATTTGGATCAAGAGGGCTTGGTGAGCATGGAATTATCGGTATGCCCGCTGCTTTAGCGAATGCGTTATCTATTGCAGCTAGTATTTCACTTCGTCAATTACCTATTAATCCTGAATTGATTTGGAAAGTAAAACAAACAAAGGAGAATGGTGTATATGATACCATTTGACTTTGAATATTATCGTCCAAATTCCATTGAAGAAGCAATCCGATTATTTCATCAGCTGGATAAAGAGAGAAAAAGGCCCATTTATTATGGAGGAGGCACTGAAATTATTACAATGGGGCGTCTGCAACAAATTGTCACGAAAGCGGTCATTGATTTAAAAGATATTCCCGAATGTAACATTTGTGAATGGAATGGTCAAAAGCTTATTCTAGGAGCTACATTAACATTAACAAAAATTCAAGAGGAAAAAGTATTCCCTCTTCTTGGAGAAACTGCTGGAAGAGCTGCAGATCACACAGCAAGAAATAAAATTACGCTTGGTGGCAACATTGCAGGGAAAATTATATATAGAGAAGCGGTACTCCCATTTTTACTAGCGGATAGTACATTTGTTGTTGCAGGAAAAGAAGGTGTGAAATATATTAGGGCACAGGAGGCCTTTATTGAGAAGTTACAATTGCAAAAAGGAGAGTTTCTTGTACAAATTATTACTGATCAAAAATATATAGAATCTCCTTATTACAGTGTAAAAAAAAGACAATTAGAGAAAATTGATTACCCACTTGTAACGGTTGCTGCGTTAAAAAGTGATGGAAATATTCGAATCGCATTTAGTGGATTGTGCGCATTTCCATTTCGGTCACTCGCGGTAGAATCGGTGTTAAATGATGGAAGTATACCAGTTAAGAAGAGAATTGAGCACGTCCTTTTTCATATTCCTGCACCTATATTAGATGATATACGAGGTTCGCGTGCTTATCGTATATTTATTTTGCAACATGTGCTTTATGATGTGCTGATGAAGCTTGAAGGGGTGAAGTAATGGGAAAGGGACAATTTATTCTTCATGTGAATGAGGAAGATAGAGAAGTGATTGTCAGAATGGCAGATACGTTATTATATACATTACGACATAACCTCGGTCTAACTGGAGCTAAACCAGGATGTGAAAACGGTGATTGTGGTGCTTGTACCGTTCTTGTTGAGGGGCTACCAATTAAGTCTTGTATTATGTTAGCCGTAGAAGCTATTGGTAAGCGGATTACAACGATTGAAGGCTTACGGGAAACGCCTATTCAGCAAGCTTTTGAAGACAAATGGGCTTTTCAGTGTGGGTATTGTACGCCTGGATTTATTATAAATTGTCATGCGCTCGTTACAAAAAAAATGGACATGGATGATTCAATTATTGAAGAATGGTTAAGTTCTAATATTTGCCGGTGCACAAGTTATCAAGAAATTGAAGAAGCTGTGAAATCTGTCTTACAAAAGGAACGGGAGAATCAATAATGACTTCTATTTATACTGTACTAGAAGCCCTACTATCATGTGAACAACGGTGTGCCGTAGCAACTATTATTCATGTGGAAGGTTCTGCATATTGTAAAGAGGGAACTATCATGCTTTTTTGTGAAGATGGAACAAAAGTCGGAATGTTAAGTGCAGGTTGTTTAGAAGAAGAGGTTTCTATTTATGCAGCCGAAGTAATGGAGAATCAAACATGGTCTATTCATCAATTTAATACGAGGGCAGAAGATGATTTATCTTGGGGAATGGGATGTAATGGCATCATTCATATATTAGTTGAGTATATAGATGAAGAGTACAAAGTTTTTTTGCAAACACTATATGAATACCTTAAGAAGGGTATTTCAGTTCGAATGATAAAAAATATTTCTTTAATACAAACATTATTTATTAGTGAGAATGGTAACATGTTTGGGAATGAGGAAGCTTTGTTTCCAATTCATTCCTTACATGGTTTACACGGTAAATGGTTTTATCAACACTTTACACCAAAGCCAAGGCTTTGTATTTTTGGAGCAGGCGAGGATGCAAAACCGCTTGTTCGGTTTGCAAAAGAAGTAAACTTTTTTGTAACAGTCTGTGATTGGAGAGAATCGTTATGTAATGCTGCACGTTTTCCGAGTGCAGATGTTTGTATAAGTGGATTTCCGAAAGAGGTTGTACCACAACTTCTATTAAGAAAAGAAGATTTTGTTGTGATTATGACTCACCATTTTCAGCGTGATCAACAATTGATCGAACTTTTATTGGAACAATGTGTTCGCTATATCGGTATTCTAGGTCCACGTCATCGCACTGCTCGTCTGTTAGAAGGAAAGGCGATACCTAAAAACGTTCATTCTCCGGTAGGGCTTGCGATTGGTGGAAAAGGACCAACTGAAATTGCGATTAGTATTATAGCCGAAATTGTTCAAGAATTAAGGGGGAAGTAAAATTAAGATTGCTGGTATATATTTAGCTGCTGGAAACAGTCGGAGGATGGGACCCGGAATACACAAGTTACACCTTCCATTACAAGGGGAACCACTTGGGAGCCTAGCGTTACAAGCAGCAATTTCTTCAAGGCTCTCACATATTATTGTTGTTACGAATGAGCCTGCTTGGATGTTAAAAAGAATGCACCGTGAAAATGTGCACATTCTTTCTTGTCCAAATGCTTGTAGAGGACAGTCGTACTCTCTTCAATGCGGTATTGAGAAGGCGAAACGAATGAATGTTGATGGAGTGATGGTCCTTCTGGCTGATCAACCATTTGTGACAGCTGAATTTATTAATAAGATAATAGGTTGCTATGAGCAAAATAAAAACATTCATTTTGTAGCAGCGAGTTATAGGGGAATAAGGCAACCGCCTGTTTTATTTACAAAGAAAGTATTTCCACTTTTTCAAACGTTGAAAGGGGATGAAGGAGCACGCGCGATTTTTATGAAGCCTACGATAAATGGAATTTCATTGTTGGCGGAAAGTGAGAGAATGTTTTTTGATGTAGATACATGGGGGAATTATCAACAGGTGAGACAAGAATATGAGGATTGATATGGTGTTTAAATCACAATGTAGTACGTATGAAACTATGTCTATACTATAAAAAGAGCCAAAATTTCTCAATTTAGAAATTGGGCTCTTTTTATGTTGATACGATTTTGTAAAATTGGTCGTTTGAATCGATCTTAGATCTCATTTTTTAACGTTCATACGATTTTGTGCATGCTGTAAAGCAAGTGGAGTAACATTTTCTCCGTTAGGATCTACAATCGTTGTATTTAATAAAATGGAATCTAAACTCCCGCGAAATTCTTTCATGTAGCTTTGTCTTAACATTTGCTGTTCTTGTTTTTCAATTTCTTGAAGTCCTGAAATTCTTTCTTTTTTTGCCAATTCATTAATACGAAATAATATATTTTTCATTTTCTTCACCTCTGTTATTTAACTATAAATTAGTAACTTACTAATTTATAGTTATTTTAATATTTCTTTTTGATTATGTCAATAGTTGTAAATGAAAAAGACATTCTTTTCTCCAAGAATAGTGTCTAACTGTGCTACATTAGATTCATCCATCATTTTTATAAATGATTTCTATTAAAATAATTCATTTTATTTATTTGTATTCTAAATATATAATAGCGATTAGGTGAGTGCAAAGAAGCGGCTTTTTCATGAGTATAGGAATTAATGCTTTTTTTAGAGCATTGATTAAGTTGAAAATATAATGAGGTTGTTACTAAAACCAACTAATTTCATGAGAATTATTATTTTTATTGGTGTTTTGGTGAATACTGGACTACATTTCCGCTTTAGAAGAAAACTATGTAATTTACATATTATCTTTTTTATTATTATGGAAATATGAATATAACAAGAAAAATATCAGGGATTTATAGTTTAGCTTTATATAACACAAAAGAATGATCGTACAACAGGAGGAGTAAGTATGGAGCTGCGCCATTTGAAAACTTTTATTATTGTAGCGGAAAGCGGTGGCTTTACACGGGCTGGTGAACAACTGGGATATACGCAATCGACAATCACCAATCATATTAGATCATTAGAAGAAGAGATAGGAAGTCCATTATTTGATCGTCTTGGTAAAAAGGTAATTTTAACTGAGGTAGGAGAGCATATGCTTTCTTATGCACATAAAATATTGGAATTATCGAATGAAGCATTGGAATCATCTCAAATGAACGGCAAATCGTCAGGAACAATACGTATTGGAGCAAATGAATCTTTAATGATTTATCGATTACCTGCTGTTTTATATGAATTTAAAAGGAAGTATCCACAAGTTCATATCATTTTACAACCATCAGAGAGTCAAGAGTTGCATAATGAATTAAAATCAGGGAAATTTGATTTCGCGTTATTTACACATCCGGAACAACTTGGGGCAGACATCGTTACTCATTCTCTTGTTCAAGAGAAGATTGTACTTATTGCTCCGCCGAGGCATCCCTTAACGAAAAAAATGAACGTTGATCCTGTTGATTTAGAAGGGGAAATGTTGTTACTTACAGAGCCAGGGAGTTATCGAGATTTGTTAGAAAGACGAATTAAAGAAGATGGTATTAATTGTTCTCATATTCATTTTTGGAGTATTGAAGCGATTAAGCAAACTGTTATGTGTGGGCTAGGGATATCTTATTTACCGTTTATAACGGTAAAAGAAGAAATCGAGCAGGGTAAGCTAAGTATATTACCATGGAAGTATAGTGAAGATTTCGTTACTACTGAATTGGCATATCATAAAAGTAAATGGTTAACTCCTGCAATGAAGAAATTAATTGAAATGATAGAAAAGCATGCAGAGAAATGGAAAAAATTCTCTTGATTCTCTGAGATGAAATTAGGCTGAAATATGTATTGGATAGGTAGGGGGAAAAGTAATGAATGAAAGAGTAAAAGAAATAGCGCTTGTCGTAATTGGATCATTATTGTTTGCGATTGGAATTAACTTTTTTGCTATTCCAAATCGATTATCTGAAGGTGGAATTATCGGACTGACAGTTATTACATATTATCTGTTCGATTGGTCACCAGGTACTGTAAACCTTATAATAAATGCAGTATTACTTGCAATTGGGTATAAATTTTTTGATAAGAAAACAATGGTATATACAATACTTGGTATTGTATCTTCATCTTTCTTTTTATATATCACAGAAGATATTGCGACTCCAGTAAATCATGATACATTATTAGCGGCTCTCTTCGCTGGTGTTTTTGTTGGAATCGGTTTAGGGTTTATGTTCCGTGCAGGTGGTACATCAGGTGGATCTGCAATCATAGCACAACTAGCAAACCAATATTTAGGCTGGAGCGTTGCGAAAGGTGTATTAATTATTGATATCGTAGTTATTGCGGGTTCAGTATTTATTATCGGACAGGAAAAGGCTATGTATACGCTGGTAGCAGTATTTATAGGTGCAAAGGTTATTGATTTTATTGTAGAAGGATTGAATACAAAGACTGCTGTAACAATTATTTCAAACTATCCAGACATGATCAAAGAATCAATTATGAAGAATATGACACGAGGTGTCACAGTATTAGATGGAAAGGGCGGTTACACAGGAAATAACAAAGAAGTATTATATATTGTCATTAATAAACAAGAACTTATGCAATTAAAGAAAGTCGTGAGCCAAAAAGATGAAAATGCGTTCGTTGTTATTCATGATGTACGTGATGTATTAGGTGGTGGCTTTAAAGCGAGTTAAAAATATACAAAAAGCGTTACAATAATTGTGTTTGTTATAGGATAGAAATACTTAAGAGCCTACTGATAACAGTAGGCTTCTTTTTGTAGGTTGAAGGGGTATATGTTTGAAAAAATTCAAAAATAGGATTATATCCAGTTGCATTTTATACCCCTTACCGGTATAATGTATTTAAAGAACGGTGATTACTATAACTGAGGTGGTATGGATGGGGCATTGTGAAGGTAATGAAACAAATTCAAAAATGGTTCCTCGAACAGAAGAGGAAATTCAAAATGTTATAAAACGTTTAAAGCGTATTGAAGGTCAAGTACGTGGTGTTCAAAAAATGGTTGAAGATAATCGTTATTGCGTTGATATTTTAATCCAAATTTCAGCGATTAATGCAGCTTTAAATAAGGTGGGTTTTTCATTATTAGAACGTCATACAAAACATTGTGTAGCAAAGGCAATTCATGAAGGGAATGGAGATGAATCTATTCAAGAATTAATGAGTGTCATTAAACAGTTTTCAAAATAGGAGGGGTATACAATGGATAAACAAAAACATGTTACGCTTGGAGTTACAGGAATGACATGTGCAGCTTGTGCAACCCGGATTGAAAAAGTACTAAATAAAATGGAGGGGGTAGAAGCTAACGTAAATTTAGCTATGGAAAAAGCAAGTATTAAATATGATTCATCAAAACAAGAAATCTCAAATATAAAAAATAAAATTGAAAAACTAGGCTATAACGTAGTAGAGGAAAAAGTTACTTTAGATATTGAAGGAATGACATGTGCAGCTTGTGCAACCCGAATTGAAAAAGTGCTAAACAAAATGGAAGGAGTTTCGAATGCAACTGTTAATTTAGCTACAAACAGTGCGGTTGTAGAATATAATGAAGGTTTAATTTCTACAGAAAATATTTTAGAAAAAATAAAGAAGACAGGGTATAAGGGGCAAATACGTAGTGAAGATGTAGATCGTTCAGAGAGAAAAGAGGAGGTAATTAAGGAGAAGAAGCGTCAACTTATTATTTCTATTATTTTGTCTTTACCTTTACTCTATACAATGCTTGGGCATATGCCATTTGATACAGGTCTACCAATGCCGCATATTTTAATGAATCCATGGTTTCAACTTCTATTAGCAACACCGGTTCAATTTTATATTGGTGGCCATTTCTATGTAGGTGCTTATCGTGCTCTTAGAAACAAAAGTGCGAATATGGATGTACTAGTTGCCTTAGGAACATCAGCAGCTTACTTTTATAGCTTATATGAAGCATTGAAAACATTGAGTAATTCTGCATATGTTCCTGATCTTTATTTTGAAACAAGTGCAGTTTTAATTACATTAATTCTAGTTGGGAAATATTTTGAAACATTAGCCAAAGGGCGTACAACAGAAGCAATTTCTAAATTATTGAGTTTACAGGCTAAAGATGCACTTGTTGTACGTGATGGTCAAGAAATACGAATACCACTTGAAGAAGTAGTTATTGGAGATACGATTATTGTAAAACCAGGTGAAAAAATACCCGTAGATGGTATTGTAATCTCGGGGATATCTTCTGTTGATGAGTCTATGATTACTGGAGAATCTATTCCAGTTGATAAAAAAGAGGGAGACGCTGTTATCGGCGCGACTATTAATGCAAATGGTGTTCTGACTATTAGGGCTGACAAGGTTGGGAAAGATACAGCTTTAGCAGGCATTATTAAAATTGTTGAAGAAGCTCAAGGCTCTAAAGCACCTATTCAGAGATTAGCAGACATCATTTCAGGTATTTTTGTTCCAATTGTTGTAGTTATTGCTTTAATTGCTTTTATTGTATGGTATTTCTTTATCACACCAGGGGATTTACCAAAAGCATTGGAAGTTGGAATTGCGATCCTTGTCATCGCTTGTCCGTGTGCGTTAGGTCTGGCTACACCAACTTCTATTATGGTTGGCACAGGAAAGGGAGCAGAGAAAGGAATTCTATTTAAAGGAGGTGAATTCTTAGAAGGAACGCATAAAATCAATGCGGTATTACTTGATAAAACGGGAACAGTAACAAAAGGGAAACCAGAAGTTACTGATGTACTAGAATTTAAAAAAGGCATGCTGGATTATGCTATTTCAGCTGAAAGTGCTTCTGAACACCCATTAGCACATGCTATTGTTGAATATGGAAAGAAAAATGAAATTAGATTGAAAGATTTAAAACAGTTTTCAGCAATTCCAGGTCATGGTATTGAGGCAAATATTGAAGACAAAAAGGTTCTTGTTGGAACACGTAAATTAATGAATGAACAATTAGTGGAAATATCAAAGCATGAAGAAGTCATGAAAGAATTAGAGTATCAAGGTAAAACAGCAATGCTTGTCGCAATTGATGGGAAACTTGCTGGAATTATCGCTGTAGCTGATACAGTAAAAGAAAGCTCAAAGTATGCGATTCAAACATTAAAAGAAATAGGAATTGAAGTATACATGGTGACGGGGGATAATAAACGTACAGCTGAAGCGATTGCGAAGCTAGTTGATGTTGATCATGTATACGCAGAGGTATTACCAGAAGATAAAGCTAAAATTGTAGATGATTTACAAAAGCAAGGAAAAAGAGTGGCAATGGTGGGAGACGGTATTAATGATGCACCAGCTCTTGCGAAAGCTGATATCGGTATGGCTATTGGAACTGGTGCAGATGTAGCGATTGAAGCAGCAGATGTTACTCTAGTTGGTGGGGATTTATCTCATATATCAAAAGCAATTGAGTTAAGTCGTAAGACAATGAAAAATATTCGTCAAAATTTATTTTGGGCTTTATTTTATAATGCAATTGGAATTCCTGTAGCTGCGGCTGGATTGTTAGAACCTTGGGTAGCAGGGGCAGCGATGGCATTTAGCTCAGTATCTGTTGTGACTAATGCGCTTCGCTTGAAACGCGTTAAAATATAAATTAAATGGAGGAATTTATTATGACAATCACATTAAACGTACAAGGAATGACATGTAATCACTGTAAAATGTCAGTAACAAATGCACTTACGGAGTTAGAAGGAGTACAAAATGTTGAAGTGGATTTACAAGAGGGAACTGTAAATGTAGAGTATAATGATACAAAAGTAGATGTAGAAAAAATGAAAGAAGTTATTGAAGATCAAGGATATGATGTGGAGTAAAAGGTAATTTCAATCGTTTTTTACAAAAAGGTCACTTTATGAAAAAGTGGCCTTTTAATTTGTGATTGGTATTATTATTTCATTTAAGAAGTGCAATATATTTTTAAGTATTAGGCTATGAAAAACAGTCTTGTGTCATCATTTATCTCGACCTGTTTGAGTCTAGCGATAGATGTTGAATTGACGGAAAATTATAACGATAATACAATTAAATAAACTGGATAGACAGTTTTAAGGAGATTCATAGAACTTAAGGGGGATTGTTATGAAGCAATCATTTTTTATTGAAAATCGAAAAAGGTTAGCAGAAACATTACCGGATGAATCTGTTACGATTCTATTTGCCGGACAGGCGCCTCATAAGTCGGCTGATTACCTTTATACATTTGTGCCAAACAGAAACTTTTATTATATGACCGGTATTGATGGGGCGAACGTTATTTTTGTGTTGAAAAAAGTAGGCAAAACAGTAGAAGAAATGCTTTTTATTGAGAAGGCAGATCCAGTTCTTGAAAAATGGGTAGGCAAAACAATTTCAAAAGAAGAAGCAGAAGCTATTTCAGGTATAAAAACGATTGTGTACTTAGACAGTTTTGAATCATCAATTGCGCGAACGTTTTTTACAGAACATGTGAAACACGTATATTTAGATTTAGAATGTCGTGAGTGGGCAGGGACAGAGACACGGACATTAGCATTCGCTAAACATGTAAGGGAACGTTATCCACATCTTTCAATCGGGAACGTTTATCCGAATATATCTGAATTGCGCGTATTTAAAACTGAGGAAGAGATTGAAAAGATAAAAGAAGCAATTATGGTTACAAAAGAAGGTATTTACAATGTACTTAAGCATGCGAAAGAGGACCAGATGGAATATGAATTAGAAGCCCATTTTGATTTTACACTAAAATCAGCTGGTATTAAGAATCATGCATTCAATACGATTTTAGCAGGTGGGAAAAATGCAACAGTGCTGCATTATGAGGACAATGATTCCAAAATTAATAAAGGCGATCTTGTACTGCTTGACCTTGGAGCTCAGAAAGATTACTACAATGCTGATATCAGCTATACGTTCCCTGCAAGTGGAACATTTTCAGATCGCCAAAAACAGATTTATAATATTGTGTTAAAAGCACTGAGGGAAACAATTGAGATCGTGAGGCCGGGATTAAAATTCGCTGCACTAAATGAACATACAAAAAAGGTGCTCGCCGAAGAGTGCAAGGAAATTGGTTTAATCCAAGAAGACTCAGAACTCTCCAACTATTATTATCATGGGGTGAGCCATTTCCTCGGTTTAGATACTCATGATGTAGGTTCGTACAAAGACCGAGTGCTCGAAGCTGGTATGGTCATTACAGTGGAACCCGGCTTGTATATTGAGGAAGAAACGATTGGAGTTCGTATTGAAGATGATATTTTAGTTACTGAAAATGGATATGAAAACTTGTCAAAAGATATAATAAGAACTGTTGAAGAGATTGAGGATTTCATGAGAGTACACAATCCAAATGTGAAGGATAGACAGATTGTTGCAAAATAAGAAGAACGAAGGCGCCTAATTTGTGGCGCCTTTTTCATGTTGTTTTAGAATTTTTAGTAATATGTTATATAATGAGTTCCTATTGTGAAGGTACTAAAATTAAGCGTATAATATTAGAAGTCTATAGTAGAGTATACAAAGTTGTAGGTTATACTTATATGTGAAAATTTGTGAAGGTTTTAAAGAGTTTATATGAAAATTGAAGAGATATTATTGAAGCAATACTGGAATTTAGATAGGGAGTTATAAAATGAAATTAATTATTGCCGAGAAACCAGATCAAGGTTTGGCCCTTGTTTCCCAATTTAAATATCGCCGAAAAGATGGTTATTTAGAAGTGGAAGCAAATGAGTTATTTCCAAATGGAGCTTACTGTACATGGGCAATTGGTCATTTGACGCAGTTATGTAATCCGGAACATTATCACGCTGAGTGGAAAAAATGGTCACTTGATACATTACCAATGATTCCGGAACGCTTTCAATTTGAAGTTACAAAATCAAAGTATAAGCAATTTAATGTTGTAAAACAGCTGTTACATAATCCGCAAGTGACGGAAATTATTCATGCAGGCGATGCAGGGCGCGAGGGGGAATTAATTGTACGAAATATTATCAATCTTTGTAACGTGCAAAAACCGATGAAGCGTTTATGGATTTCCTCCTTAACGAAGCAAGCGATTTACCAGGGATTTAAAAATTTACTTGATGAAGCAGATACAATCAATACGTACTATGAAGCATACACACGATCATGTGCCGACTGGGTGGTTGGGATGAATGCATCGCGTGTCTTTAGTATTTTGTTAAAGAAAAAAGGAATGAATGATGTGTTTTCGGCTGGTCGTGTACAGACGCCGACATTAGCTTTAATTGTGAAACGTGAAAAAGAAATAGAGAACTTTAAATCAGAGCCGTTTTGGGAAGTGTTTGCAACTTTTAATATAGAGGGAAAGAAATATGAAGGAAAATGGGAGCAAGATAATGAGTCCCGTTTAAAAGATCCTGATATGGCGAATAAAATCGCAGCATTTTGCCAAAATAAACCGGCCGAAGTAAAGGAAATGAAAACAGAGCGGAAAGAGTTTCAGCCCCCATTTCTATTTAACTTATCATCACTGCAAGCAACAGCGAATAAAGCATTTAAATTTTCGCCGAAAAAGACGCTTGATATAACGCAAGCTTTATACCAAAAAGGAATTGTGTCTTATCCACGTTCTGATTCTAACTATGTAACGCAAGGTGAAGCAGCGACGTTTCCTGATATCTTACAAAAGTTAAGCCAGTTTGATGAATATAAAGAGTTACTACCAGCGCCGATTGAATCCATTATGAATAATAAGCGATATGTGAATGAGAAGAAGGTTACAGATCACTATGCAATTATTCCAACAGAACAAGTGACAAATCCAAGTAAACTATCTGGCGATGAAAAGAAAATTTACGATATGATTGTAAGGCGTCTCATTGCGGCTCATTATGAGGTTGCGATCTTTGACTATACAACAATTAAAACACTTGTTGATGGCCGTGCTGAATTTATTTCAAAAGGGAAACAGCAAATTCAAGAAGGCTGGCGCAAAGTTATTTTCCAAGATGATAAGGATGATGAAACCATTCTTCCAATCGTAGCAGAAGGTGAGCAAGGAAAAGTTGTAAAGGTGAAGGTGAAAGAAGGAAAAACGCAGCCGCCAAAGCGTTACACAGAAGGACAACTCATTACATTAATGAAGACGGCTGGAAAGTACTTAGATAATGAAGAGCTTGAGAAAGTATTAAAGAAGACGGAAGGTTTAGGTACAGAAGCAACTCGTGCTGGCATCATCACCATGCTGAAAGATCGTAAGTATATTGATGTTAAGAAAAACCAAGTATACGCAATGGATAAAGGGAAAGTATTAATTACCGCAATTGGGGATAAAATTTTAGCTTCTCCAGAAATGACGGCAAAGTGGGAACAGCGTCTAGCTGAAATTGGAGAAGGTACAGCTTCACCAGCAACCTTTATGGAACAAACGAAAAAATTATCGGCGAAAATTATTGAAGATGCGATTGAAATGTCTGAGAAATGGGATTTTACTGGATTGAATGTAGAGTCAATTGAACGAAAAGGATCGAAATTTACAATAGGTAAAAAAGTAGGGAGATGTAAAAAATGCGATGGGGATGTAATTGATAAATCGACTTTTTACGGTTGTTCAAATTATAATACAACTCAATGTGATTTCACTATCTCCAAAAAAATATTAGGAAAAACAATTTCACAAAAAAATATGACGAAACTATTAAAAGGTGAACAAACAGATTTAATTAAAGGGTTTAAGAAAAACGATAAAGCATTCGATGCGAAGCTAGAGTGGAAAGAGAATAAAATTAACTTTGTGTTTGAAAAGTGAAAAAAGGTGTTACGACAATATCGTAACACCTTTTTTTCTAAGTATTTGTGTGTAAAGGGTCTAGTAGATATTCCCTCGTTTCTTGCATAGTTTACATAATTTTCATCCCGCTATTCGAGGGTAGTAAGACCCTTACCTCAAAACTAAGCGAAAGCATTGTCCAGTTCCAGTGGCTTCGCTTCTTCCTGCGAGGTAAAAAACACCTCTACGTCAGAAGCTCCATCCTTCTCACATTCTGGACGAGCCACTTCCACTTTTCTTTAAGAAGTTAGGTGGGAATCAACAGCCTGTAAAAGTCCGATTGGTGAGGGCTAATAATCAGTGGTGATGAAGATCCCCATTAATTAAAGTTTCATTTTATATGTAAAGGTGTCATGTATCTTTTGTATTCATTTACCATACAAAAAGCCCCACAAGCATAGCGCTTAATAAGGAAACAGCCATTCCACTAACAAGAAGCTTCCAAACATTCTTACCGATAATTACTGATTTTTCTGTACCAAATAATGAATTGTAAGTCCCATAAATCATACCAACTGTACTAAAGTTAGCAAAAGAGGCTAGAAATGTTGTTGCAACTGCAATAGTATGCGGATGTAAAGAGTGTAAGCGTGATTTTAAATCCATCATCGCAACAAATTCATTAGTTGTAATTTTTATCCCCATTAATTCAGCGACATACATAGCATCAGTTCCTGATAAACCGAGTAAAAATGCAAAGGGACTAAAGATAATAGAGAAGATTTTTTGAATTGTTAAACCTGTTACAAAAAAACTTAAAATACCATTCAAACATGCTGTTAATGCTACATATCCAATAACCATGGCTAGAATAACAATAACCATATTCATCCCCACTAACATACTGTTTGAAATGGTAGAGAAAAAATCTTTTTTTTCTTCTTTTGATGGTGAATAAACAATATCTTCTTCTTTAGTGATTGCTATAGGATTTAAAACATTTGCTAAAATTAATGCATTTATACAGTTTAAAGGAATTGCACTGAAAATATATGTTGCTGGAACCATTGATAGATAGGCACCAAGAATAGATCCGCTGACGCTACTCATACTCATAATTCCAAAAGTCAACAAACGATTTTCTTTTAAAACAGATAATTGGTCACGAACTACAGCAAGAGCTTCCGTGTTTCCTAAAAACATCATTTGAATGGAAAAAAAACTTTCTAACTTTGGTAAACGAGAAATTTTTGAAATGATTGCACCTACTTTATCAATAATCCAAGTTAAGATTCCAAAGTAAGAAAGAATATCGAAAAAAGTGATAACAAAAATGATAGGAAGTAATGCGCTAAAGAAGAAGTCAACTGTTTGATTTTCCATAGCTGATGGAAACGCAAATCGAATACCTTCATTCGCACATGAAATGAGCCAAGTGAAAAATGATGCAATTTTATTAATTATGATACTTCCCAATTTGGTGCCTAACATAAACCATGTAATAAAAAGTTCAAGGATTATCAGAATAATGATTGGTTTCCACTTTATGTTTCTTTTATTAGGTGAACATAAGAAAACTACTAATAATACAATGAAAATCCCTATAATATTTAATATCAAATTCATGTCAACAACTCCTTGAGGTTTATTATTTGTATATAAAAAAGCTCTTATTCTTCACACTTAGGCTAATGGAGGAGAAATTATGAAAAACAAGAGGGAAATGTAGAAAATATGAAGGGGATCTATTTTAGGAAAAGTCATTATTTTTTAGGTGTTTTTAATTCGTGGAAAATATTATTAAATTAGAAATAATTATGGAAGAAGCTGAAAGTGTGAATGAAATTTTATCACATGAAGAAAGATGAGATAGATATGCACTTACAAGTAAAGTAGTTTAGTATAACTTTTTAATGCGAATGAAATCTGTAGTATTTCTTCAATTTTTTTATACTGAAAGCGAATTTAATTAAAAAATTCAAAAAATAGTATTGAAATATATTATTCTTAAGACTATAATAGGTGATAATAAAATATATACTAGTTAAATATTCAGAATCTTCAATTAGTTAAAAATGGAAATGAAATAATTGATTTTGTAATGGAGGTTGTATCATGTCGAATAAAGTACCTTTTTCGTTCATAGTAGTTATCGGATTAATGTTATTTGCTCTCTTTTTTGGAGCAGGAAATTTAATTTTCCCTGTAATGTTAGGTCAATCAGCTGGAACAAATATTTGGTCAGCGAATGCGGGATTTTTAGTAACTGGGGTTGGATTACCATTACTTGGTGTATTAGCATTTGGAATTTCAGGTAAAGAGGATTTACAATCACTGGCAAGTCGTGTACACCCTGTTTTTGGAATTGTATTTACAACAGTTCTATATTTAGCAATTGGTCCATTATTTGCAATACCGAGAACGGGTAATGTTTCCTTTGAAATTGGTCTTAAGCCTTTTGTACCAGAAAGTTTAAGTTCTATGGCTTTAGTTATTTTTACAATAATATTTTTTAGTATTACTTGTTTTTTTTCGCTCAATCCTGCGAAAATTGTCGATATTGTTGGAAAAATCTTGACGCCAATTAAGTTAACGTTCATTGGAATTTTAGTAATTGTTGCTTTCATTCATCCGATAGGGGATATGCAAGCACCTGTTGAAGCATATACATCTAATGCATTCTTCAAAGGGTTTCAAGAAGGATATTTAACAATGGATACACTTGCATCTTTCGTATTTGGTATTATTATCATTAACGCTATTAAAGAAAAAGGGGCAAAAACGAAAAAGCAAATTATGGTTGTTTGTGCAAAAGCAACGATGATTGCAGCGACAGTATTAGCAATTCTTTATACGGCGCTTTCTTATATGGGAGCTTCAAGCGTAGCAAAACTGGGGCACTTAGAAAATGGTGGGGCAGTTTTAGCGAAAGTGTCAAACTACTACTTTGGTTCATATGGTGGAATTCTATTAGGATTAATGATTACAGTAGCTTGTTTAACGACTAGTGTAGGACTTGTTTCAGCATGTTCTTCATTTTTCCATAAACTATTTCCAAAGGTATCTTACAAAAAAATTGTTGTTATTTTATCTGTTTTTAGTGCAATTGTTGCGAATGTAGGATTAACACAACTGATTGCAGTTTCTGTTCCGGTATTAACAGCGATTTATCCATTAGCGATTGTACTAATCTTTTTAACATTCTTCCATTCATTATTTAAAGGGAGAACGGAAGTGTATCAAGTAAGCTTACTAGTAACGTTTATTATAAGTTTATTTGATGGATTAAATGCAGCTGGAGTGAATATCCAAGTAGTGAATCATGTATTTACTAAATTTCTTCCAATGCAAGAAGTAGGCCTAGGATGGATCTTCCCAGCTATTATTGGTGGATTTATTGGATACGGTATTAGTCATTTAAGAGTGAAAAATGCAATTCATTCTAGCGTAGCAAAAGCTAATAAGTAGTGATATGCATGAAAAAAGTTGTAGAATTCGTTTAGGAAGAGTAATGAAAGGTATTACGCATTGGCGTAATACCTTTTTGGTTTGGATTACTTATTATGAAAGCAATGAATAGTCATGTATATGGTCTAAAGTATAAAGAGATTGCTGTAACTATGGAATTTAAACATTTATTTGCAGCTTCGCTATGGATTGGAGGATTTTCTGCAAGTATACCTCTTTTATCTAAAGATCATAAGAATGGGAAATGGACGTTATATTGGGATGCCATTAAAAGATTTTCACCATGGGTAATATGTGCGGTTATTATTATTGTCGTAACCGGTTTATTTAATAGTAGATTCTTTATTCCGACAATCGATTCTTTCTATTATAGTATCGCTCGGTACATGTATATTTGTATTGCGTCTTAAAAAGTAATAAAGAAAGAGCTTATCATCTTATAGGTCTTTTCTTCTTTATATTTGATTAACATCTTTTAGGCTCAGCCGCTTCTTTTGTTAGGAGTGATTTTGGCTTTATATTTACAAAGCAAATGCTTACGACAATAAACAATAGTCCGATGAATAAGCTAATTGTAATCGTTTCGTGTAGGAAAATAGAACTTACAATAATTGCGATGAGCGGAATAAGAAATGTGTAGGCTCCAACTTTACTCGCTTCGCCAGCTCCGACAAGTGTAAAGTAAGAAAGCCAACCCAGTGCAATTACAAAGATTGAAATGAATAGTAGTACGATTGCAAATGGTACGCTCCAAGCGATACTAGACCAACTTTCAAATTCTGAACCGAGCCCAATTAAGCAGAAGCCACCGATAATGAGTTGAAGGGTTACCATCCAAATAGCGTTTACACGGTTCCCAGTTCTTTTTATAAAAACGGTCCCTAGCGCCCAGCCTATTGCACATCCTAAAGCAAGAAAAATACCGATGATAGAAATATGTCCAGTTAAGCCACTAGAACTAATAACAGCAACGCCTGTAAATCCAAGAATAAGACCAAAGATTTTTAAGCCATACATTACTTCTTCAAGCCAAATCCAAGAGAAAATTCCAAGTAAGACAGGCTGGAGAAATACAATAGCGGAAAAAAGTCCTGCAGGCATATATTGAAGTCCTACAGTTTGTAGACCGTAAAATAAAATAATATTGAGTAAAGCTGAAATAAAGTACAAATGCCAAGTTTCTTTTAAATGTAATTGTTTGTACTTAGGCAATGCGAAAATAAGTAGAATGAATCCTCCAATTACTGTTCTAAGTCCTGCAAATAATACGGGTGGTGTATAATGCAGGGCGAATTTAGATAAGGGCCAATTAATCCCCCACATAAGAACGAGAAATGAAAGGAGCATGACCGTTTTTGTTCGTGAAAGCTGTGTCATGATAATACCCCCTTGTTGTATTTCATTTCATTATGATATGATATTGAACACGATAAATAAAATGAATCTTTTTTATAAGGAGTATAAGTAATTTGTTATGACCATCACGCAACTTCAAGTTTTTGTAAAGGTAGTTGAACTAGGAAGTTTCACGAAGGCAGCTCGAGTTTTGAATATGACACAACCAGCTGTGAGCCATGCTATTTCTAGTGTTGAATCAGAACTCGGTGTAACGCTTATTATACGTGATAAAAGAAAAGGTCTAATTCTGACTGATGTAGGAACTCGGATTCTTGTTCATTTTCGGGAAATTTTAAGTGGCGTTGAAAAAATAGAACAAGAGGTTGCCATGGAGAAAGGGCATGAAGTCGGGACAATTCGAATCGGAAGCTTTCCAAGTGCATCAGCATATTTCTTGCCTAAAATGATTAATATCTTTCGCGAAAAATATCCGAATTTAGAGCTGGTTCTCTATGAAGGAACTCTTAAAGAAGTGGAAGAGTGGCTATTATCACGTGTAATTGATGTAGGAATTGTTATTTTGCCCAATAAAGAAATGGAGATTGTACCGTTAACAAAAGGAGAAATGGTTGTTGTCTTGCGGGATGATCATCCTCTTTGTGAGAAAGAAGCTATTACAATAAATGATTTAGAAGGTGAACCAATTATTTTATTTAAGGGAGGATACGAACCACCAATTATTGATATGTTTAAACAAGCAGGTGTACCACTTCGAGTTGAGTATGCGGTGTCTACCGTTACAACATCTTTAAATATGATTCAAGAGGGGTTAGGTTTAGCGATATTAGCTGAATTATCATTAATGAATTTACCTCCAAATGTCAAAACGAAAGCATTAGCACCTCAAGTATGGAGGGAAATTGCTTTGGCTGTTCCTTCATTAAGGGAATCTTCACTAGCTGTTCAACTATTTATTGAAGAGTTCCAGGGGCTATTTGCAGAATGATAAAGAGCGTCTCATATATGATAATGAGACGCCTGTTTGTTTTTCACTATAATAACGCCCAAAAAAAGTCTATAAAAAGGATTGACGTACCTCTTAGTTGTAACTATAATGATTACATCTAGGTGGTGATCATAATGAAAATTAGTAGCCGCTTTTCTATAGCTGTTCATATTTTATCTATTTTGGAAAACAATTCATCCCCCATTTGTACTTCTGAATGTATGGCTGAGAGTATAAATACAAATCCGGTTGTAATTCGAAGAATAATGCCTGACTTAAAACGGGCTGAGTTTGTTTATGTAAATCGAGGGCCAGGTGGGGCTGGACTATTAAAGGATTTAACTGAGGTTACATTATTAGATGTGTACCATGCAGTAAATGTAGTTGCGGAAGATAAGTTATTTCATATTCATGAACAACCAAATCCAGATTGTCCAATTAGAGCAAATATTCAAGCTGTTTTAGAGGTTATTTTAGTTTAGGCACAATCTGCAATGGAAGAGGTCTTGAAAAGTATTACTATGGGGCAGTTATTTCAATCTTTACAAGAAAAAATAAATGCTTGAAATAAGAATTGAGGAATGCAGAGCTCTATAAAAAGGAGAATGCATATTTTTTTCTTCTAAATGTAACCAACTCCGTTACATTTAGAAATGATAAAAGAAGGTAAGGTGTAATCATATGTCTGTAAAAATGAAAGTATACTCTGATTTTATTTGTCCATTTTGTTTTTTGGCAAAAGGTCCATTGGATGAGGTAGCTAAGGAGAAAGATGTAGAAATCGAATGGATGCCATTTGAATTACGTCCAAGCCCGTATTCAAAAATCAATCCATGGCAAGAACCAGATAAATTAAGTTCTTGGGATTCTTTTATTCTTCCTACTGCGAAAAAATTAGGAATTGAAATGCGTTTACCTCGTGTTTCTCCGCACCCATATACACATTTAGCTTTTGAAGGATGTCAATTTGCGAAGGAGTATGGATTTGGAAACGAGTATCATCACCGAGTATTTACTGCGTTTTTCCAAGAAGAACAGAACATTGAAGATATTGATGTATTAACAAAGCTAGCGGTAGAAGTAGGGCTTCCTGAAGCGGAATTTAAAGATGCTTTAGTAACTCGTAAATATAAAGAGAAACATCAAAAAGCAATCCAACATGCATATGATGAGGCGAATATTATGGCTGTTCCAACAGTAATGATTGGAGACGAAGTCATTCAAGGGCTTGCTAGTAAAGAAATGTTAGAAAGAGTAATTGATAAAGAAATACAAAAGGAAAAAACAAATTCATTTGATGGCATGCAATGTACGACTGATGGATATTGCTAAGTCTGATATTTAATTAAAGAGTCAAATCTGTTTGTTTAAATAAACTATAAAACTTATATACCTAGAGGCTTTAATATGTCAGTAACTACAACAAATTTTGGGGCCTTGAAACGTGAAAAGACTGCAAAGATTTCTAAAAAATCGCTTTGCAGTCTTTTAATCTCTTGTTTCGTTTAAATAAAAATTAATTGTATTTCCTTCTGAATCAACGGTACGATATAGATACACCTAGATAGCACGATTTGCAATATAACCCAGTAAATTAACTTTTTCTCCTTGTTCGTGATAATCAAGAAAAATACCAGGGTTATCTGTCGAGCCAATGATTGTCCTTTGCTGAATCTTTAATCCCTCTTTCCCTAAGTTAGACTCAAGATAATTTGGGTATAAGACATGTGGGTGTGAATTAGGGTATAGGGTGCGAAAATTAAGTAAAGAGGTTGCACCTTCATGATAATACAGGTAATTTCCAATGACCTTAGATCTGTCGTTCATATAAGTCTGTAACAAGGTAATTGGGAAGACGTTTTTATGCGAACAAACATCGTTAGTAGTAATACTGTCTATCACGACATCTATTGATCCAGGTTTTAGAGGGAGAAGATAGTCAGTATTTTGGATATACACAATACGAAGTTTTGAGTTGACTTTTTCAATTAAACACTTCAATTTTTTAATCATAGTCAAAGAGAAACCACAAAAAATATAGAAGGTATCCGAGTCAAGTGATGATATGTACTTTGGTAAGGAGACAGATATATCAATATTTGTTTCAATTACGACTTTATTTGATAAATCTTGTTCCTTCAATACCTTAATCATCCATTGGTCCCCTTTTTCTCTTAAGCTGACAAAGCTTGGGGTAAATTCCTTCATTGTTTCTTCATTGAGGATACAGTAGGGAGATTCCTCTAGGTTTGAAGTCAATACTATCCCATCTTGTATTGAGGAAAAGTAACCACATGAACAGGTTAATTTTGCTTCAGAAATATTACTGTCCCGTATAGATGCATCACTAATGTTTAATTGGACTTTGCAATACGGACAATAAAAAAATGGAATGAAGGATATTGGTACACCGGTATAGCTGCATGAAATAGCGGGTTGCTCGAAGGATTGCAACTTATCATCTATGAGTTTAATAAATCGGTTCAGTTCCTTTTTTTCTTCTACAAACGTATTTTTCTTCTCCGATAAGAGATTTTGATAATAACTAATGTCGATATTAATGGTCAAACGTTTGTATGAAAGAAATTTTTGAATTTCTTTCAAAGAGAACTGTAGATGTTTTAGTTCTAATATTAACTCCATGTCATCGAGACAGGATTGATTCAATTGGAACTGAGCCCCCTTTTTTTCTGGAACTAATAACCCTAGTTCAATATAGTAACGAATTGTATCCACAGAAACATTATAAAGTTTAGCAAAAGACCCGATTTTCAACTATATCCCCCCGATCTACAAAAAAGTGGTTATGAACTCCATGTTTTCAAGAAATAATGTGAAAATACTTGTATTGACATGAAGTTCAACCCGACAGTTATTATAAATATACATATAATTAACAGAATAATCAAAAAATATAGAGTGTTATTTGATTTATTCGCAAACTACTATGAAAAATAATGTTGTAGTAATTAATAAGTACAACTTTTCGAAAATTTCGTCAAGGGGGAATTCAAGTGAACGCTGATTTTATATTCATAAATGGTGAGGTTATAACGGTAAATCATGAAAATGATGTTGAGCAAGCTATTGCTATTAAGGGGAATCTAATTATCGCCGTAGGTACAAACGAGGATGTAAAACCTTATATTACTGAGAATACAAAAGTTATTGATTTGCAGGGGAAAAGTCTTCTTCCAGGATTTATTGATTCACATCTACATATGCTGCATGGAACGAATAAATTAGGGGTTGATTGTAAGGAGTTGCATATTAAGTCTATAAAAGATCTTATAGAAGCTCTCAAGGCAAAAAAAATAGAAACACCAAAAGGGCAATGGATTCGTGCTTCTGGATTTAACGAAATGGCAATTTTGGAGGGAAGATATCCTACAGTCGATGAATTGGATGATGTTTCTCAGGAGCATCCCATTTATATTTCGAGAACATGCAACCATATATGCGTGGTAAATAGCAAAGCTCTTGAAATAGCGGGTATTGATGAAGATACACCAAATTTGGATCATACTCAAATTGAACGAGACGACACTGGTAAATTAACTGGGCGATTAATTGAGAGTGCCAATATGAAGATGTTTGAGGTCGCCAAATATACGGAGGAAGAATTACTCAAGGCTTTTAAACTAGCATCTGATGACTTTCTCTCTTATGGAATTACAAGTGTTCACGATGCGGGCGGGCACGGTCCTGATCATTTCAGAAACATTTTTAAGGCAGTGCAAGCTGGCGATGTTCGCGTTCGTGTATATGCAATGATATGTGCACTACATAATTCGGAAGAGTTCGTTGATAAAATGATCGATGCAGGAATTGTCACAGGTATAGGAGACGATAAGTTTAGAGTTGGACCTGCCAAAATATTTACCGATGGAAGCAGTAGTGGTCCAACTATCGCAACTAGAAAACCATATACGAGTAACTCTACTGATTATGGCATTCTTTATTATACTCAGGAAGAGATTGATAGAATTTTAACAAGAGCACATCAAAAAGGATTTCAAATTACGGCACATGCCCAAGGGGATAAAGCGATTGAAATGGTTCTGAATTGTATTGAAAGTGCACAGCAAAAGTATCCTAGAGCAAAAAGTCGACATCGAATTGAACATGCTGGTATTGCCGAGCCCGACTTACAAGAACGTATGAAAAAGCTTGGTGTGATTCCGATACCAAATCCGCCATTTTTCTATGAATTTGGTGAAGGTTACATGAAGAACTATGGTGAGCGTGTAAACCATATGTATCCTCTCCGTGATTATTTGAATCATGATATTATCGCTGCCGCCGGTTCTGATTGTCCCGTAACCTCCTGCGATCCTTTATTAGGAATACATGTTGCGGTAAATAGAAAAAGTAAAAATGGTATTGATGTAGGTGGAAATCAAAGGGTTAGCGTTTTGGAAGCGATTCGTCTGTACACATGGAATGGTGCTTATGCAAGCTTTGAAGAAGATCGTAAAGGAAGTCTTGACGCTGGGAAGCTTGCGGATTTGATAGTACTAGATAAAAGTATTTTGAATACAGAAGAGCAGAATATTAAAGATTTAGTAGTAAATATGACAATGGTCGATGGAGAAATTGTATTCCAGAGGGAAGGAGTCCTTTCAAAAGGATAGGAGTAGGGAATATAGTTCATCGGAGGAGCTATTATTCCAAATCGGGATGATAGTGCATACGATGAGGTTTATGACGTATAGATGGTAGTTTTGAAAGCGGTTTCCTTGTTGAACCCACAATCTTTATCAATACTAGGCCAGAGATGAGAAATGTGCAGGAAGAAATCTTTGGCCCAGTTTTAGTTGTTCAAAAGTTTAGAGATGAAGAAGAAGCGATTACTTTGGCGAATCATACAGTATTTGGGTTGGGTGGTTATAAACAAAGTGGAATTGGTAGAGGATAGGGGAACATACGGACTCGATGAATTTTCAGAAGTAAAGCAAATTAATCTAAGCTATAAGGCACAACGGGTTGGATGGTTTTCTAATCAATAAATATAGTTTAGGGAGGTAATGTATGGATCATACAAACTTGGAGATTCCAAAAATAGAAAATATTAAACCGAAAGCACTTGTGGAGAGAGAATTAGGAACAAAAAAATAACGCATTTGTTTTACCGTTATATTTTGCTTGCTATATTAGGGAACATATTTTTGGCAGTTACTTCATTTGTAGATGGGAATATTTTGGGGAATATAGGGGCAACAGAACTAGCGGGTGTGGGGATTGGTTTTACTATTATGGTTCTCTCTCGTGCGATAGGTACGCTAGTTGGAGTTGGAGCGGGAGCGGTGGCTGCTCTTAGATTAGGAGCTGGAAAAATCGATGAAGCAAGAAATGTTGTTGGTCAATCGATTTGGTTTGGGATCATCCTGTCAACAATGATTGGTGTCGCTGGTTATATTTATAATGAGCCTCTTATGCGTTTTTTTGGTGCGGATGATCAGGCATTACCGTATGCAATTCAGTTTGGAAATTACATGTGGCTTTCGTTTCCTTTTACAGTATTAGCAGTTATTCTTAGTATTCTTGCTATTCTTGACGAACGCCCGGGACTTAGCGTGTGGAGTTGGTTTGTTGGAGCCATTTTAGCAGCTGCTGTGGAACTACTATTATTTCATAAATTTCAATATGGAATAATAGCTTCCGCTTGGGCTAATATTATTTCTCAATCGACCCCATGTCTTCTTATTTTTTATTTTCTATTTAGCAAAACTTTGCTCAAACCTAAGCTGAAGGACTTGAAAATGAAGTTAAGAGATATTTGGGAAGTAAATGCAACCGGATTTGCCGCATTTTCAATTTCACTTACTATGTTTATCTCCGTCATTATTATTAATAATTTGTTAGCTTCATTAGGGGGAGAATTACATATATCCGCCTTTGCCATACAAAATGGATATATAACTAACTTTCTTATTTTAATTGCAATGGGGGTAGTAACTGGTATTCAACCGATTATTAGCTATAATTATGGTGCTAGGCTGTATGAGCGGGTAAGGGAAGTTACTCGGTTAGGAATTATATTTACATTCATAACTAGTGCTTTCTTGACAGTATTATTGTTTTTCTTTGTCGATCCGATAGTTGGTTTCTTTACAGGAGGAGATGCAGCTTTACAAGATATTAGTATATGGTCGACAAGAGTGTTTAACTTGTCTTTTCCATTTGTCGCAATTGTAGTGCTCATATCGGGATATTTTGAGGCAATAGAGCAAAATGCTAAGGCGACGTTTATAGGAATAGGGCGATCTTTTCTTTTTTCGTTACCGTTATTTTATCTTCTCCCTAAGATGTATGGAGTTGAAGGTGTATGGTATTCTATTCCAGTTGCAGATATACTTGCATTTTTGATAGCCCTTCTCTTTATGTATAAAGAGTTTCAAAGATTAAAGCATATGAACAAAAACGAGAGATATAGAGGTCAAAAAAGATAATCTAATTGAATTTGTATGTAAGATTAAAATTGAGCATTTCATGTAGTAATCGTATCATATGAAAATAAATCAGATGATAGATGAGAGAGGAATTAGTAATAAGTAGTAGTGAATGAAGAAAATATTTTATTGATGCAAGAGTTACTGAAGGGGGGAGAATTGTGGCGTTTATCGTTAAAAAAATTTCATCACAAGAATATGAGAAATTAGAAGTTGCTACATGGCATGTTTCACTCTAGGTTATGATGAATTATAAACAACGTATATATTTAATTTCATTTTGGACAGATTTCATCAACGAGGTGAAGCTGTCTTTTTTCATCGTAAATATGTCAATACCATTAAAGATAAGAAGAGTAGGATCGGTACTTTTCCTTATAGAGTTTAAAAGAAGGGAAGCTGTAAAGATAGTCCGCTGCAAATAGTGGAATAAATAAGAAAATAATGAACATGAGAGGGGGCATATTTATGAAATTAACTGAGCGGGAAAAACTCACAAAAAAAATTGAGAATCATCTTCGTATTACAGCACGTCAACTTGTAAAGTTTGATACGGAAGAGGAGACGTTACAATATTTAATTGAATCATTTCGTTCTAAGTTAGCTTGTGATTTAGTTGGTATTATTTTAAAAGAAAGTGAGAACTTAATTCCTAAAGTATGGAGCGGCGGTTCAGATACGTTTGGAGACTCATTCCCAATAAAAATAGAAGAATGCTCGCCAAAACTTCTCATTCAGGGTTTAACAATTGAGAAGTCTAATTGGGAAACGAAATGCGAAGTGGTTAAATTATTGCAAGCAGAAAAAATACAAACATGGTTTACTGTCCCTTTAAAAGACGAGGAAAATAGTTTTGGATTCTGTATTATCGGTTTTATGAATGCAGTTCCGTTATTTATGGAAATGGACAAGCCATTTGTAGACTTTGGAAAAGATATAGCAGTAGCAATAGCTCTGGCAAAAAGAAAAGAAGCTCAAAAAAAGACCATGTTAGATGTAGAATGGATTAGTAAAAATCTCTTTTCAGATTCATCTATAGAAGAAGTGGTCGAAAAAATAGTAGAGCGTGCAGGGAAAGAGACTAACGCGATGGGTGCATGCATCTATTTGTATCATGAAAAAGAAAATTATTTTTCTTTTCAACCGCCTTCATACGGAGAAATAAATCAATCTAAAAAAATTATTACTGAAAATAATTATATGCTAAAAGAATATTTTCCGTTTTTGGAAGTTACCGGTGGATCTCAATTAACGGTTCCGTTAGTTGTAAATCTTAAAACAATTGGTGTGTTACATGTCGAAACGAAAAGTAAAGGTGTATTCACAAATGAGGATTTAGAAGTCCTTGAATTATTATCTAGTCATGTTGCTGCTATGCTTGAAAACGTTCGTTTATATATGAATGAAAAAGAGCATAAACAGCGGCTACATTCACTATTGGATTTTCAACAGGCACTTGTCAAAGAAACTGTAGATCAAGATGATTTCAATGGCATTACGACAACTTTAAGTAAAACTTTATCAAAATCAGTGGTTGTATTAGATCGATTTTTACGTCCGATTTCGTATCACCTATCTTCTGGAAAGCAAACGGGTATTGAAGAAATAGTTGAATGTGCAATATATCAAATTATTCAAGAGAAAAATAGAGACGCAGAGTTTTCTCTTAAAAATATAAATGAAACGAAGATCGTTTTTTGGCGGATTAGGGGTGGAGGTGACCTATTAGGTTATCTTGTTATTGAACTGTCGAACGATGAAGTTGATGAGTTTCAGCGGATTAGTATTGATTCCGCCTTAAACGTATTTTCAATTCAATTTATAAAGCAAAAACTGGTCTTAGATACAAAAGAACAGGTCAAGGATAGTTTCATCCACAAACTATTAGTTGAAAAAATAGAGGATCGAGAAACCATTTTTCAACATGCTAATGTATTTAACTGGGATTTATTTGATCAGCATCGCATCTCAGCACTTTCTATTACGTTTAATGAAACGGACATAAAACATAGTGATATTCTAAAACAACAAGCGCAAAAATCATTACTGTGGGAACAATTAAAAATGCAGATTTCTATCGTGGACAAAGATATTCTTCTTGCAAATAAAGGAGACGAATATATAATATTTGTTCCAATAGAAAAAGAAAAAAATAATCCCAAAAATTATTGGTCCAATCTTTATGGAAATATTAAGAGATGGATGGAAATGGAGAAAATGCCCGTTCAAGTTTTCCTAGGTGTAGGTGGGAAAACAAAAGAGTTACAAGATTACTATATTTGTTATCGTCAGGCGATACAAGCTCTTCATGTTGTATCTAATTGTTTTGATAGAGGAGGGGTTGCATTGTTTGATGAACTAGGCGTTTATACCGTATTGCATTATTTAAAAGATTCTTCAGTAGCAACTCTATTTATAAAAAAGCATCTTGGACCGTTATTATATGATTCAGAAGGGAAAAACGCAGATTTGTTTCAAACATTGCGAGTATATCTTCATCATAATGGGAGTCTTAAAGATACGTCTGAGGAGCTTTATATTCATAGAAGTACACTTCAATATCGAATCGAGAAAATAAAAAATTTACTAGAAGTGGATCTTGATTATTCTGAACACAGATTGAATTTAATGATGGCTTTTAAGTTATATGATTTATATTATAAGAATTCCTCCAAAAAGCTGAAAATGTAAATCTTCTTTCCTACTTTGTGTAGGAATTATTTTAAATTATTCTATTTTATAATAAAAATACAGAAAAATTAAAAAATAAGGAGGTAAGTTGATGAGTATATTAACAGTTGGCATAGTCGGTGCTGGCACAATGGGAAGTGGGATTGCCAATTTGGCAGCTATGTCGGGGTTTAACGTCATATTACGAGATGTTGAAGAGAAATATCTTCAACACGCTATAGCTAAAATAGAAAAGTTTATAGACAGAAGTATTTCTAAAGGGAAAATGACAGTAGAGCAAAAGGAAGAAGTAATGGAACGAATTACAGTAACAACAGATCTCGAAGATATGAAAGAAGTTGATATTGTTATTGAGGCTATCATTGAAGATTTAGAACTGAAAAAGGAAGTTTTCTCAAAGTTAGATGAAATTGTTCCTGAAAACGTAATTCTTGCCACTAATACTTCATCGATGTCCATCACAGCAATTGCTGAAGCGACAAAGAGACCAGAACGTGTTGCTGGTATGCATTTTTTTAATCCGGCACAAATTATGAAACTAGTGGAAGTGGTTCGTGGTTATAAAACAAGCAATGAAACAGTAGAAGAAATTAAAGCATTTTCGAAGAAACTGAACAAGGAAACTGTAGAAGTAAAAAAAGATACACCAGGATTTATTGTAAATCGAATTATGATTCCGCAGTTTATTGAAGCGATTAAACTTTTAGAAGAGGGAGTTGCATCTCCAGAAGATATTGATAAAGCGGTTACATTAGGCTTGAATTATCCAATGGGTCCATTTGCTTTACAAGATTACGCAGGTGTAGATATCGGTCTCCACGTAATGGATTATTTTTATGAGGAATTCAAAGATAATCGCTTTGCACCCCCTGTACTACTTAAATCGCTTGTAAGAGCTGGAAGATTAGGGAGAAAGACTGGGGCTGGTTTCTACGACTACGACAAATGAATAATTGGGGGGAGTAAAAATGAATTGTGAGTTTTTACAATATGAAATTGAAAATAAAGTAGCGATTGTATATATAAATCGCCCGCCATTCAATCCATTAAACACACACGTATTTAATGAATTGAACTCTTTGATGCATGATCTTGAAGTCAATACCGAAGTACATGCAATCGTACTTACAGGTAGCGGTGAAAAAGCATTTGTGGCAGGTGCGGATATTCATCAAATGTTAGACTTGGATTTAGTTGGAATGATGGAAATGAATACAATTTCAAGAGCGGCTTTTTCTAGTATTGAAAACTTATCAAAACCCGTTATCGCTGCTATTAATGGATTAGCACTTGGTGGAGGGCTTGAATTGGCTTTAACGTGTGATTTACGTATAAGCTCGGACAAAGCTAAATTTGCATTCCCTGAAGTAAACCTTGGCATTATCCCTGGAGGTGGGGGTACGCAGCGTTTACAAAGGTTAGTAGGTCAAGGAGTTGCAAAAGAGTTGTTGTATTTCGGAGAGATGTTTGATGCACAAAGAGCATTAGCAATTCAATTGGTCAACAAAGTTGTACCAGCAGAAGAATTACTATCAACTGCTAGAGAATGGGCTGAAAAGCTGGCACAGAAACCAATTGTTGGTATGCGTATGCTAAAGACCGCTGTTAATACAGGTAGCAACGTTGATCTTGAATCTGCACTAACAATTGAGAGCGCATGTTTTGGAACCGCATTTGTCACAGAAGATCGAAAAGAAGGGATGACAGCCTTTACAGAAAAAAGAAAACCAATCTTTGTAGGGAGATGATTCTTCATGAGTAAGACAGATGTGGTTTTAGTAGAAGGTGCTCGTACACCTTTGGCAGAATTTTGCGGATCGTTTCGAGATGTTTCTGCCATTGATTTGGGAGCGATAGCTTCAAAGGAAGCGATAAAAAAGGCGAATGTCAATCCTGAGGAAATCGACCAAGTAGTGTTCGGAAATGTCCAACAATCCAGCCGTGATGCGCACTATTTGGCTCGACATGTAGGGTTAAAAGCGGGACTCTCTATTCATGTTCCAGCCTTAACTGTCAATCGCTTGTGCGGAAGCGGTCTAGAATCTATTTTAACCGCCGCGCGATATATTCTTACAGGAGAAGCGAACATGGTCTTAGCCGGAGGGGCTGAGAACATGAGTCAAGTTCCTCATGTCATTAGAGGGATGCGATGGGGGAGTCCGTTAGGCTCACCTACTATGGAAGATTGGGTGTGGGACGGTCTTTATGATACTTATGGAGATTGTACTATGGCTGTGACCGCAGAAAATTTAGCGGAAAAATATAAACTTTCTCGTGAAGAAATTGATGAATATGCTTTTTTAAGTCATCAAAAGACTCTAGCCGCCATGGAGAAGGGATATTTTAAGGAAGAAATCATTCCAGTTACTGTGAAGGATAAAAAGGGATCTAAGATTATTGATACGGATGAACATCCGAGAAACACGAGCATAGAACAACTGAGCAAATTGAAGGCTAGGTTTATTGAAGGAGGGGTTATTACACCGGGGAATGCTAGTGGAATGAATGATGCCGGAGCAGCAGTTGTTTTAGCTTCTGAAGAATATGCAATCAAAAAAGGGTTGAAGCCTCTTGCACGATTGGTTTCTTGGGATGTAGTCGGAGTGGAACCAGAGCTCATGGGGATCGGTCCAGCACCAGCCATCCGAGGCGCCCTGCGGAAGGCCAGTCTAAAATTGGAAGATTTGGACTTGATTGAAATCAATGAAGCCTTTTCTGCGCAATATTTGGCCTGTCAAAAGGAATTAGGATTTAATCCAAAAATTGGAAATGTGAATGGCGGGGCCGTTGCCTTAGGTCATCCTTTGGCAGTTTCGGGAACAAGAATTTCTTTATCTTTAATCTACGAACTTGATCGCAGGGGAAAGAAATATGGAGCATCATCTGTCTGTATCGGTGGAGGTCAAGGGATTGCTGCTATTTGGGAGCGACTGTAAGAAGGGAGGGTGAAAAATGAGCTACAATTTATCATTACCAGAGGTACTTAACCATTCGTCTCAAAAATTCCTAGAGAAAGAGGCGTTATATGATGGATATAGTCGTGTTACGTATGGAGAGTTGAAAAATCATGTTGAATATATAGCGTCAGCATTGTCCCAGCAGGGAATTGCAAAAGGCGACAGAGTGATTGTCTGCTTACCAAATTGGAATGAATTTGTAACGATATATTTTGCTATAGCACGATTAGGGGCTATTCTCATTCCATGTAATACACGTTATCGTACTACAGAGCTAGAATATATAGTAGAGAATTCTCAAGCAAAAGCAGTTTTTCTTATGGAGGATTTTCATCATATTGACCTCTTCAAACCATATTTGAATGGAACAAAAAAGTCTCACGCACTGGAATGCATTTTCACAGTGCGTTTTAAGCAAGATGGATATTATTCTTTTAATGAATTAATTGAGTTAGGACAAAAAACTCCAGCCCCGAAAGTTGTAATTGACCCAAAGGAAGATGTTTTCGCCATTTTATATACATCAGGTACAACCGGTAGACCAAAAGGAACGATGCTCACACATGAAAATGTGGTCTTTACAGCTAAACTATCAGCAGAATGGCTGCGGTGTAGTAGCTGTGATGTATTTTTAATAGCTGTTCCTGTTTTCCATATATTTGGAATGGTACCTGGCATTTTATCAGCTATTTCGTCAGCAGCCAAAATTGTATTTATGGAGAAATACAATGCAGAAAAAGCGTTAAAAATTATAGAACTAGAAAAAATCACAATTCATCATGGTGTTCCTACTATGTTTATTCTCGAGTTAAATCATCCTACCTTTACAAAAGTAGATTTAACATCATTACGTACAGGGATTATTGCATCCGCACCCTGTCCGGAAGAAATAGTCACCAAGATTCGAAGGGTCATGGGATGCGACATTGTCGTATCATATGGGTTAACCGAAACGTCTGCTGGTTTAACCTTTACTAGTTTTGATGATGATGATTCGATTCGTTCAGAAACGGTCGGGAAGGCAGCGCCTGGTGCAGAAATAAAGATTGTAGATGCAAAGCGAGAGGAAGTAGCATCTGGAGAAGTCGGCGAATTAGTATGCAGAGGCTTTGGGGTTATGAAAGGTTATTACCAAATGCCTGATCAAACAAGAGAAGCTGTTGATAAAGATGGATGGTTTTACACGGGTGATTTAGCGACAAAAGACGAAAGGGGTTACATACGGATAGTCGGGCGAAAAAAGGAGATGATCATTCGTGGAGGATATAATATTTATCCTAGAGAAATCGAGGAAGTTTTTTATAAGCACCCTAGTGTGCTCGAAGTAGCTATTATTGGATTACCTGATTCTGTTTTAGGCGAAATTTCTTGCGCCGTGATTAAACTAAAGCCTAATTATGTTGAAGATGAAGGTTCCATGAAGGATTACGTGAAAGATAAAATCGCAAATTATAAAATCCCTGATAGAATCGTCTTTATGGAAGAGTTGCCGATGACAGCAAGTGGAAAAATTAAGAAACTAGTATTACAGGATGTTATTAAAGAGAAGTTATATTCCTCTCTTCAGTAAACCTTGAATATTTTTCTAATTATTAATGAAATGTTTTAATCTGATAGGCTATTTCGTTTATATAAATCTAAGAATTTAATTCTGAATATTCTGCGTTTTATAAAGGTTAGAATTTATATGAATCAAGTAAAGCCGGCTTAGATTATATCAAACTTTAAAATCATGCCCGCCGGCTATTTTATGTAGAACTAGGATATTCAAGCTGAAAAACGGTATTGGATCGTTCATGATAACTTCGAAATGTTAAGGAGAGATATATATGAACAGTTATGATGATCAACATTATAAGAGACAAGTATTAGTTATTGGGGCTGGTCCAGTTGGTTTGACAGCGGCTTTGGCTTAGGGGTAGTTGATGATCAATTCTATGTACTGTAATCGGTACATTCTTTTTTAGATGACTAATGTCAGTGTGTTCAATTTTCATCGTTTTTTAACACCTGTAATTTTCGAAAAATATTAAATTGATTTCGGAGGTGTACGTATTGAACGCAATCAACACAACTCAAATTATTGACCGTAGTCGTTTTAGTTCGTTCCATATTTCTTTAGTTTTTTGGTGCTTTCTAATCATTCTTATTGATGGATATGATGCAGTAATATATGGTTCGGTCGTTCCAATTTTAATAGAAGAATGGGCAATGACACCCGTTACAGCAGGTACAATCGGCAGTTATACTGCTGCAGGGACAGCCCTTGGTGCTATATTGTTTGGGTTTTTAGCTGATAAAGTAGGAAGGAAAAAAGTAATTTTATTTTGTACTGCGCTCTTTAGTCTTTTTACGGCTTTAGCAGGGTTTGCCGAAGGACCTTTAGCTTTTACGGTATTACGTATTATAGCTGGATTAGGACTTGGAGGTGTTATGCCTAATGTTATCTCATTAACAACAGAATATGCTCCTAAACGAATAAGGACCGCTATAGTTTCATTTGTCTTTTGTGGTTATTCAGTTGGAGGCATTATAGCAGCGCTATTAAGTAAATCGATGCTGCCTACAATGGGATGGAAGCCGATATTTTGGGTTGCAAGCTTGCCTTTACTGTTACTTCCATTGATAGCTAAAGCAATACCTGAATCAGTAGGCTTTCTTTTGGATAAAAGTAAAGATAAAGAAATAAGTAATATACTTAGTAAATTAGATTCGGAGTACAAAATGAGTGAAAATGTTAAATTTGAAAGACCGCAAGTGAAGGAAAAAGGATCACCTATTGTTAAATTATTTGAAAAAAAGAGGGCTCTTAGTACCATCATGTTCTGGATTTCTTGCTTTAGTTGTTTTGTATTGATCTATACGATGAGTACATGGCTGCCAAAGTTAATGATTCAAGCCGGGTATGATTTAAGTTCAAGTTTAACATTTACGGCAATGATGAATGTCGGTGCCATAATAGGAACCATAATTTTTGGACGGTTAACTGATAAATGGGGATTCAAAAAGGTTATGATACCGCTTTATATTTGCGGAGCACTAGCTCTTTCAGCTATTGGCCTTACAAAGAGCTCATTGGTTGCATATATATTGATCGGTGTTATCGGTGCTGCATCAGTTGGTGTTCAAAATATAGGAAATGCTTTTGTTTCTCAATATTATCCGCCTTCAATGCGCTCAACTGGTATCGGAGCTACTATGGCATTCGGGAGAATTGGAGGTATTGTAGCACCTACATTTGTAGGAGTATTATTAACGATGAATTTACCGGCGAATATGAATTTTATAGTTATTGGAATAGCTGCAATAGTGGGAGCGATAGCTATACTATTTGTTCAAGAACGATACTCCGACTATAAAACTGAAGGCAAGAATGTAGATGTGTGGCAAAAAGATTTAGGAGAAAAAATGTAAAGATGATGGAAGAGTAATAAACATATGAGTTCGCGCAAATCATTTATAAAAATATAGGCTATGTAGGATGATATAGTAAACAATTTCGTTCTCCCCAAAAGCTACACTAAATTTAATAAATACACCAGTGATTATCTACTTTACATTATGTTGTCCCAATAGTGTTACCTCTATTGGGACATTTTATTTTTGTGAAAATGCAATAAAGCGAGCAAATGATATGAAGTATTATCAAAAAGGGGGCCTATGTGCAGACTGTATTTTTCTCGTATTAACAGGCTGCTCGTAAAAGCTCAATCGGTTTAACTAATAATCAGTGGGGAATGAAGACCCCTCCACTGATTAGAGTATCACTTTACCACGCCTTAACAGAATGAAATAACCTTTTTTACTTAATTTGTTATGATATGAGTATGAACTTTTTATTTAGGGAAGAAATATAACAAATAATAAGTACTCGACTCAGTGAGTTAAACAAAAGGATGTGTCGTGATGAATAAAGAGAAGAAATATACAGTTGTAGGTACTGATATTGATGAAGTGAGACGTTTAAATAAAAATTCCGGACTAACGTATAATCAAGTAAAAGAATTATTAGCAAAGCGAATGAACCGGAGATAAAAAGATTAAATAGAGCCATAAACAATTACGTTTATGGTTTGTTTATGTGTTTTAGAATATCGCCAATGACTAAAAGGATATGCTGATATAAATGTACACCTATAAATAAAAAAATCAGACAATTAAGAAGAAAAAAGTGGATTCTTTCAAACTAGTAAGAAAGAATGTCTTTAGGAGTTCATAAAATGTTATAAGATAGTAATGAATAAACGGTCAATATTTTCATAAATATATTGAATTTCTATCTATTGAAGGGGGCGATTAATTTTTAATGATTCAAATGAAAAATTTCTTTCAAAGCAGAGGATTTCAGAGGCTCCTTGTATTAGTCATTTTAGCCCTTATATTATACGGGCTAAAAAGCATGATTAATTTAATATTGATTACCTTTATCCTTACGTTTCTCATGGATCATTTTCAAAGATTTATTTCTGAAAAGCTTAATCGATATGTGAAGATAAATAGGAAAGTGATTATCGCTTTTTTATACATTGTTTTAGTAGCGTTTATTATTACTATTGTATATAAATATTTACCTGTATTGACAATACAGATTTCACAATTGATTCACCAGTTTAAGTTGTTTTTTAAAAATCCTCCTGATAATGAAATGATAAGATATGTGTTTACTGCAATTAATCAAATGGAAGTATCGAAGTATATTGAACAAGGTGTGGATGTGATTTATCAATCGTTAGCGAATATCGGAAAGGTAAGTTTACAAATTTTACTTTCTCTTATTTTAAGTTTATTTTTCTTGTTAGAAAAGGAGCGTATTATTGTTTTTACCTCTAAATTTAAAGGGAGTAAGCTGAGTATTTTCTACGAGGAAATTGCATACTTCGGTCAGAAATTTGCTCGTTCATTTGGAAAGGTTATTGAAGCGCAGTTTTTAATAGCTATTGTAAATTGTATTTTATCTGTTATTGCACTTTGGTTTTTAGGATTTCCACAGCTTCTTGTATTAGCAGTTATGATTTTTTTGCTGGGGCTCATTCCTGTTGCAGGTGTTATTATTTCACTATTTCCACTTTGTATCATTGCGTATAATATTGGGGGAATTGCATATGTCGTATACATATTAATTTTTATTACAGTTATTCATGCAATTGAAAGCTACATCTTAAATCCGAAGTTTATGTCTGCGAAAACAAATTTACCTATTTTTTATACATTTATGATTCTTATCTTTTCGGAGCATTTTTTAGGAATATGGGGGCTTATTATTGGGATTCCAATCTTTATCTTTTTACTTGATGTGCTTGAAGTATATGATGGAGAGAAAGCTCATCCACATACAGAATGAATTTTTAAGCTATGCAAAAAGCAATTCAAAATAATTGGATTGCTTTTTGCAAGGTCATAATCAACGTGCATTTTACAGTATAGGAGCCATAGTTTCTTTTAATACTTGAACAGAGTGATCGAACTTTAACTCTTCGTCTTCACTCAAATCAACTTCTAAAATTTCACGAACACCTTGACGATTTAAGACCGCAGGAACACCGATATAAACATCTTTTTGTCCATATTGCCCTTCAAGATATGCAGATACAGTTAATACGCTATTTTCATCATTTAAAATTGCTTTTGTTACGCGTAAAAGTGACATACCGATTCCATAATATGTAGCACCTTTTCGTTCAATGATGTGATAGGCTGCATCGCGAACGTTTATAAAGATTTCATCTAAATCTTTTTGGCTAACTTCATTATCTTTTTCAAGAATCGTTTGTAGTTTTTGGATTCCAATTGATACGTGACTCCAAACAGGAAGCTCTGTATCGCCATGCTCACCAATAATATAAGCATGAATATTGTGAGATCCAATATTAAAATATTCTCCTAGCATATAGCGGAAACGAGCAGAATCTAGAGTTGTACCCGAGCCAATTACTCGTTCTTTCGGTAAGCCAGATTCCTTCCAAGTTACGTAAGTTAAAATATCTACAGGGTTTGTAGCGATTAAGAAAATACCATCAAATCCGCTATCCATAATACTACGAACAATTTGTTTGAAAATTTTAGTGTTTTTTTCAACTAAATCTAAACGTGTTTCACCTGGTTTTTGTGGTAAACCAGCAGTAATTACAACAAGATCTGCATCTTTACAATCTTCATAGCTTCCTTTCCAAACTCTTGTTGGTGCTGGAGCAAAGGGAACTGCATGACTTAAGTCCATTGCTTCTCCTTCTGCTTTTGCTTCGTTTACATCAACGAGAACAAATTCTTCTGCAGCCCCTTGGTTAATCATACAGTAAGCGTAGCTACATCCTACTGCCCCAGTTCCGACTAATACAACACGGTTAATCCCTTTTTTCATATGACAAATCCTCGCAATTTCAATAATTTTTTATATGTAAAAAAAATAGGTATTACTATTATAGATTCAAATCTAGTTTATTACATTTCATGAAATATATACAATTATTTCAAAATCTGTTCATATCGGTATTAATTATAAGGAGTGAAACATAAGTATCTTTTAGCTGGGGTCAAAATCCATACTTTTACGGAGGATTTATAGCTCTTGAACTAAGACTAGACATCGACTTATAAATCGCAGTGGCTTGCGTACATTTTATAGGAGAACATACGACGTTAACACACGGTTAAATACCAAGAGCAAGTGGGTTACTTATGAAGTGAATCAACATAATGAGCTTGTTTTGTTTACAAATAGCAGCTGTTTTAATAAAATAATGAATATAAATCGTAATAATTACGCTTTGAAAAATAGAAACGCAGAAATGGATGGTCGGTAATATGAGTAAAGTAGAAATTCATATATTGGGTGGCTTTTTAGGTAGCGGAAAATCAACACTGTTACAAAATTTATTATTAGCAGAAAAAAAGAAAAATCGAAAAGTCGCTGTTTTAATGAATGAAATAGGAGAATACTCGGTAGATACAGATATTATAGGGAAGGAGAATGTTTTAAGAGAACTTCTAAAAGGATGTATTTGTTGTACATTAAAAGATGAGCTTGAGATTCAGTTACATTCTTTATACCAACAAGAAAGGCCGGATGTAATCTATATAGAAACAACAGGAGTTGCTCACCCAATTGAAGTGTTAGATGCATGCCTTTCACCTATTTTAGCTCCTTATCTTGACGTGAGATCCATTGTTGTTGTATTAGATGCACTGAGATGGTTAAAGCGTGATACACTAAGTAAAAATATTCAACAACTTTTACATGAACAAATCAAATACGGAAGTCATATCCTCATTAATAAATTAGATTTATTAAAAGATGAGGAGAAGAAAAAAGTTTTAGAAGAAGTAGCAGCAATAAATAAACATGCGAAATTGTATGAAACGCAGTATTGTAATATATCTTTAGAGGATATAGAGGGTGTGGAACTTACAGAAGATAAAGAACATGAAACATTACATATGAAGCAGCATTTACATATACAAACGATGACATATCAATTTACGAAATTAATTAATCAAGATCAATTATATGAATGGCTTTCCAATTTACCGCAGGAGATTTATCGTGTAAAAGGATTTGTGAAATTTCATGGAGAGAAATATCCGCACTTATTACAATACTCATTTGGTGTACCGATTTTATTGGAACAGGACTTTGGGTTTCCTACAAACTTGGTGATTATTGGTGAGAGTTTAGATAAGAAACAATTGGCAGAAGAATTAGGTGGATTAGAGAGTAACTCGATTTCATAATTTTTGTTGATATAGAAAAGCAGCGTAGAATTATAGATTCTACGCTGCTTTTGTATGTATAAAAATGATAGTGATTGGAAAGTTAATATTATTTAAAGAAAGCATAACCTTCATATGCTATAACAACTCTACCATTTGGAAGTTAGTTTTTTGTAGGGCTAAAATATTAGAAGAAGAGAACAGTTATTTTAATTTATTTGTTCCAGGAATGATATGTATAATTCATATAATTGTATGAACATTTACAAATGTATTGGAAGGGATTTGGAAATGTCTGGCGAATGTAGAGGTACTTCGAGAAATTTCTATTGACAACATAGTCTACATTATTAATAGCAAAAAGTCATGATTACGGATGGTTACTTTGGCGGATTTGATTCTATCAGAAAGTAAAGTATGGGGAGGATCACAATGTCAGCAAAAAAACGTAAGTGGCTAAAAATGGTGTTTACGGGATGTATTCTTGGTTCATTGTTAGTAACAGCAGGATGTTCAGGGAAAAAAGTAAGTACAGATGATGAGAAGACGATTAAGGTAGGTGTACTAGCTTCGTTAACAGGACCGCTTGAATCATATGGGAAACAAACGGTAAACGGGTTTGAACTAGGACTAGATTATGCAACAGGCGGGACAGGGAAAGTAGAAGGGAAGAAGATTAAGTTTGTTGTAGAAGATACGGAAACAAAAGCGGATGTAGCAGTTAAAAAAGCTACGAAACTATTAGAAGAAGAAAAGGTCGATTTTCTTGTTGGATCTTCGAGTTCAAGTGATACATTAGCAGTGTTACCATTAGCGGAAGAATATGAAAAAATAATGGTTGTTGAACCTGCGGTTGCAGATAGTATTACGGGGAAGAACTGGAATAAATATATTTTTAGAACAGGCAGAAATTCATCTCAAGATGCTATTGCTGGTGCTGCATCCATTGCTAAAAAAGATGTAAAGATTGCAACGTTTGCTCCAGATAACGCGTTTGGTCGTGAAGGAATTGCTGCGTTTAAAGCGGGAGCGAAGAAACTAGGGGCGAATATTGTAAATGAACAATATGCTGATACGAATTCTACTGATTTTACTGCAAATATTCAAAACATCATTAGTTCAAAACCAGATTATTTATTTGTTGTTTGGGCTGGTGCGAATTCACCATGGAAGCAATTAAAAGATATGAATGTAGAAGCACAAGGGATCAAGATTTCAACGGGCGCACCGGATATACCAGCATTAAAGACGATGGACGCATTAGTAGGCATGCAAGGATTTTCAGTGTATTATCATACACTTCCGAAAAATAAAGTAAACGATTGGCTAGTGGAAGAACATAAGAAGCGTTTCAATGGAACAGTTCCAGATTTGTTTACAGCTGGAGGAATGTCAGCTGCAATTTCCATTGTTGAAGGGTTAAAGAAAACAAAAGGAGATACAGATGTTGCTACGCTTATTAGGAAAATGGAAGGAATGGAATTTGAAACACCAAAAGGAAAAATGAAATTTAGAGAGAAAGACCACCAAGCTTTGCAAGCGCTTTATTCTATAACGTTACAAAAACAAGAGGGTATTGATTATCCAGTACCTGTTCTAGAGCGAGAATTAACAATGAAAGAAACCGAACCACCAATGCAAAATAAATAGACTGAATATTTAAAAAGATGCAAAGGGAGGAGGGAATCTCTCTTTACATCAACTTCTCTTTTTTATCCTGAAATATGAATTTTTTGAGGAGGGGATAGAGTGAAGAACTTGTTAGAGACTAGAAATCTTTGTGTCTCATTTGGAGAACATCATGTTATTAAAGACGTAAATTTGATGGTACCAAAAGGAAAACTTATTTCTATTATTGGACCTAACGGAGCAGGGAAGACAACTCTATTTAACTTGTTAAGTGGACAAATTCCCCCAACAAAAGGTCAGATTTATTTTAAAGAACGTGACATTACAAAGTTATCGATTCCAGAGCGAACCCGCCTTGGTATGGGACGCTCTTTCCAGCTTACAAATATTTTTCCGGAATTAACAGTGATTGAAAATGTACGCTTAAGTGTACAGTCGTTCGTTCAAGATTATTATAGTTTTTTTCCAAACTTCTCACGATTCAAGCAGCAGACGGGAGAGGCGAGGCGTCTTCTGAAGACAGTATTGCTTCACGAAAAAGAAGAAGTGCTAGCGAAAGATTTAGCACATGGGGAAAAGAGAAAATTAGAATTGGCCATGCTGCTAGCGCTCAGAACAGATGTATTACTACTTGATGAACCAACAGCGGGTATCTCTGTTGAGGAAGTCCCGGTTATTCTTCAAGTGATAGAGAATATAAAGAAAAATCGTGAGAATACAATTGTACTTATTGAACACAAAATGGATATGGTTTTACATGTATCTGATCATTTAATTGTATTATTTCATGGCGAGTTATTGGCCGAAGGGTTACCAGAAGAGATTATGAAGGATGAACGTGTACAAACGGCGTACTTAGGGGGATTATATGGTGACACTATTAAAAGTGGATAATATAGAAACGCATTTGGATCAGTTTCATATTTTGCAAGGTGTTTCTTTTATGGTTGAGAAAGGAACAATTACCGTATTGTTTGGAAGAAATGGCGCTGGAAAAACAACAACTTTACGTTCAATTATGGGGTTTCATCGGATTTCTAATGGAGAAATTTATTATTGTGATGAGAAAGTAAATGGTTTATCTACCCATCTGATTTCGCGAAAAGGAATGGGTTATGTGCCAGAAAATCAAGGGATCTTTCATGATTTAACGGTAGAAGAAACATTTGCCCTTGCGGGAGCGAAGAAAGGGCTAGAGGTCGCAGGGAAAGTAGAATGGATGCTCGATTTATTTCCAGATTTAAAGCAATATTGGAATAAAAAAAGTGGGTTGTTGAGCGGAGGACAAAAGCAAATGCTGGCGATTTCAAGAGCATTCATTAATAGTGATGGATTGCTATTAATTGATGAGCCAAGTAAAGGATTAGCACCGATTATGATTGAAAAGTTAATGTCGGCAATTTTGAAAATGAAAGAGAAAACAACTGTTTTACTTGTGGAACAAAATTTTATGATGGCAAGCCAGATCGGTGATTATTTTTACATTATGGATAACGGGAGAATTGTTCATAACGGTCCGATGCATGAATTGAAGGAAGATAAGGAAACGTGTCATAAGTATTTAGGGATTTCTTAACATTGATACGAAGGAGGTATAGAACGTGGATGTGTTAGTGAACTTGTTTGTAAACGGCATTTCAACAGGTATGCTTATTTTCTTATTAGCATCTGGACTGTCACTTATTTTTGGTTTAATGAGTGTACTCAATTTTGCTCATGGTGGATTGTTTGCATGGGGAGCTTTTACAGGTGTGTGGTTATTTAATATGACAGATAGTTATGTAATTGCATTAATAGGGGCGATTTTGATGGGAATGTTTCTCGGTTTCGTTTTAGAAAGATTTCTTATTCGTCCTGTTTATGGAAATCATGTTCGTCAGCTTCTCGTTACACTTGGTGGAATGCTCGTACTTAGTGAATGTATAAAAGTATTTTGGGGACCGAATCCAATTAGTGCTAAATTACCAACATGGTTACAAGGAAGCTATACATTTGATGGAGTTATATTAATTAAGTATCGTTTATTTGTGATTGTTATTGGAGTCATGATTTACATCGGCTTGATGTTGTTATTACGTAAAACAAAAATAGGTCTTATGATTCGTGCAGGTGTAATGGATAAAGAAATGGTTCAAGCACTTGGTATAAATGTAAAAGCTATATTTTCATTTGTCTTTTTATTAGGGGCTGGAATGGCGGCATTAGGCGGTTTTCTTCTTGCGCCATATTCAGGAGTTATTTTTGCTGAAATGGGTATGCAGTATGCTATTTTAGCATTTATTGTTGTCATTATTGGAGGGTTAGGCAGCGTACAAGGTTCAGCGATCGCGTCTTTAATTGTAGGGTTGGCTGGAGCGTTTACGGCTTATTATATACCTGATTTATCACTTGCAATCAATATGTTAATGTTGTTGTTTTTCTTAATAGTCAAGCCGACAGGACTCGTTGATGAAAAGGGGTGAAATGGTGAAAAGCACATTTAATCGGGCTGGGGTATATTTTGGGATAGCTGTATTGGTTTGTTTAAGCGTGTTCCCTTTTGTAAATGATTCGCGAAGTTTACTCATTTTGTTTACACAAATTTTCATCTTTGCTATATTTGCGATGAGTTTTGATCTTCTCCTTGGTTATACAGGAATTGTTTCATTCGGTCATTGTATGTTTTTTGGAATAGGAGCCTATTGTGTGGCGCTTTTATTTGATCGATATGAGGTTTCGGTGCTTAGCTTTTTTATTGGCATTGCGATCGCGATTGTACTATCAGCGATAATTAGTTATATAGTTGGCTTACTCTCTTTACGGTTAAAAAGCCACTTCTATGCAATGCTAACACTGGCTATTTCCCAATTATTCTTTGTACTTGCTGAAAAGTGGCGAGCTGTCACGCATGGGGGAGATGGCTTTACATTCGGTGTACCTGATATGTTTCGTGACCGGTTCATATTTTACTACATTACACTCGTATGTCTACTTGTGATTTTTTTATTGCTTCGTCTATTTACTCAATCTTCTATCGGAAAAGTTTTGAAGGCAATTTCGCAAAATGAGCAACGAGTAGAAGCACTTGGATATAAGGTTCTTCACTATAAAATTATTGCGAGCATCGTTGCGGGAGTAGTAGCAGCGATTAGCGGTGGTTTGTTTGTTATTACATTACGATTTATAAATACATCTGTTTTTTCAATTGAAATGACTTTGAATGCTTTATTGATGGCAATGATAGGGGGAGTTGGGACACTAATCGGGGCGATTGCAGGCGCAGGGATTATTGAATCTCTAAAGTATTATTTATCAGAACTGGCGGCGCAGTATCCAATCTTTGAGCGATGGACGATTTTCCTTGGGTTATTATATATCATTGTGTTATTAGGTTTTCCAACAGGATTGATTGGAGCGATTAAAAAAATAAGAAATATAACCAAGAAGAAGAGGATAGAGAAAGGTAAGAAAGTTGAGCATAGTGCATGAAACCTGTCCTCAATATTCAAAGAGAAATGCAGAAAGTAGCAGCGAGTTAGCAATCATCGAGGAGAAGCACCTATCTCATAAAGTTTTACTTTATGAGATTTTTTGCGTGCATTTCAATCATCATTTTTTGATGATATATTAAATGAAGAAGAACAAAAAATTATATACGTTTATGACCCGTGTTCTTAAGTATAGCGAAAAAAAGAATTACCAGCAGAGTAATTTTTTTATGTATAATTTATGGAGATTTAACAGTTGAAGAGCTTGGGACAAAGTTAGATTCACCTCTGTTTTTAGAAGAAAGAAGAAAAGAAATAGAAGAAAAACTAGTGCGATTTTAGTAAATGGTATGGAAAAAGCCGACACGAATTCTTTTCGTATCAGCTCATTCAAAACGGTACATCTTTTTTAAAAACATCGTAACTATATTTTAAATTCACATCCACTCAAACTTCTTTATTACTCAATTTAAAAAGCATATACAACCTCTTGGCGAGAAATTGCGGTGTATATGGCATGTCCCTATGTAACCACTTTACAATCGTTCCAATTAAAGCTGAGGAACCGTACCAAATAGCAATATCTTTTGGAATATCTTTAGTAGCGAGAAAGGAGTCACTTTCTGCTCTCTCTGTTATATGCTCTGAAAGTGTATTTAACAAACGTTCTGTAAAAATCGGTGTTCGTCTAGAACCAAGAACTACTTTATAGAATTTAGCATTGTCAGTAATGTATTCAAGTAGGTCTACGAGTTTTAACCATTCTATATCCTCAGAAGAATCTGAGGGGGTTTTTGTACTCGTTATTGTCTTCTCAATATCCTCAACCATTTCCTGTGCCATTTTCTCTAACATGTCTTGAATATCACGATAGTGGAGATAAAACGTAACACGATTAATAGTCGCACGTTCTGCAAGTCTATTAACTGTTATTTTGTTAATATCCATCTCGTGTAGAAGATCTATTAAAGCCGCTTTTATTAACTGGCGTGTACGAATAATTCGAGGGTCTACACGGGACTTTGGATGTTCTGTCATGTCTAATCACCTTTCTCATTGATCGCAAATTTACAATATTTTAAGTTTTGTCTATTATCTTCGATTTTATCAACAGAAATCGTAAAAGTGATAACTAATATACAGTTATTGGGAAATTGTCTGTTGTCATAATAACCTTTAATAATGTAATTTATATAGTGTAAATTATTCAACACTTTGTAAAAAAAGTCTACATTAAAATTAGAAAGGATAAGAGAGAATTGCATAATCAAACTGAAACAGTCCCCAATTCGATAAAAAAAGGACCTATTATGTTCATTATGATTTTAGGTGCTTTTCTTGCAACATTAAACCAAACACTCATGAGTGTCGCTACTCCTGAACTTATGGTTGAATTTAAGATTTCGGCTACAACAGCCCAGTGGTTAACAACCGGTTACATGTTAGTAAACGGCGTTTTAATTCCTATTACCGCCTATTTAATGCAACGGTTTACCACAAGGGAACTCTTTCAAACTTCCATGTTTATATTTCTAGCCGGAACCATAGTTTCAGCTGTAGCAACAGGATTCCCTGTCTTGTTAACCGGACGTATGATTCAGGCAGCCGGTGCAGGAGTCATTATGCCATTGCTTACGCATGTTATTTTGACCATCTTCCCTCACGAAAAGAGAGGAGCAGCTATGGGAATGGTGGGACTTGCCGTCATTTTTGCGCCGGCAATTGGTCCTACAATTGCTGGATACATTCTTGAAAACTACAAATGGGAAACGATGTTTTACGGAATGATTCCATTTGCTGTCCTTGTTATTGTACTAGGATTCATTTATCTCCGAAATGTATCTGAACGAATCAAGACAAAATTTAATAGCCTAAGCGTCATTCTCTCTACCATTGGTTTCGGTGCATTAATTTATGGTTTCAGCCAGGCCGGAAGTCTTGGATGGTCAGATATAGAGGTACTAGGTACGATTGCTGTAGGAATATTAGCCCTTGTGCTCTTTTCATGGAGGGAATTAAGATTACAAAATCCATTGCTTGACTTACGTGTATTTAAATACAATATGTTTTCTTTAACAACAATCATTAATATCGCAGTTACTATGGTTATGTATGCAGATATGATGTTACTTCCGTTATACCTCCAAGATATGCGTGGTTACACAGCTATTGAGTCTGGTCTTCTGCTACTTCCAGGTGCACTGGTAATGGGATTCCTTATGCCAGTTACCGGTAAGCTATTCGATCGCTTCGGTGCGAAATGGTTAGCTATTATTGGAATGACAATTACCATTATTACAACAAGTGGTTTTATCAACTTGACGGACTCCACTAGTTACATCTATTTGATCCTCATGTCAACAGGGCGCCGCGTAGGGATGGCCTTAATGATGATGCCTATACAGACTGCGGGTCTAAATCAATTGCCACAACGGTTAAATGCACATGGAACAGCAATAAGCAATACGATTCGTCAAGTTGCTGGTGCCGTCGGTACTTCGCTTCTTGTGACAGTGATGACGGACCGTACGAAATCACATCTGCAGGATATGATTCCTACCGCAACTGCTAAAGGCTTAACTCAAGGAGAGCTTGTTACAAAAGCCTCCATACAGGGGATTAATGACGCCTATCTTGTCATCATTGGAATTGGTATCATCGGATTACTACTTTCCTTCTTTATAAAGAAAGTTAAACGGGCTTCCGAATTAGAATCTAACAATCCTGTAGAGATGGTAACGACAGAGAAATTAAGTACAAATTAAAAGCCATTTGAGTTTCTGAATAAAAAAAGAAGCAATTTATACCATTTGTTAGTCAACATGTTTGCAGTACATCGCTTCTATCTTTATGCAGACTGGAAATGTGATGTACTCCAAATATGATTATTTATAGAGTGACTTATACAATTTTTATTTTTAAGGAGGAATATCAGTGAGTAAAGAAGTCATTGCAATTACAGAAATCCTTAATTTCCAGACACGTACTGAAGAGTTTTTTCCTTTAAAGTGGTATAAAGAAATGCTTCACAATCATTCTGTTTATTTTCACGAAGAAACGAATACATGGAATGTGTTTAAGTATGAAGATGTTAAACAGGTGTTAACCAATTATGAAGTCTTTTCAAGTCAGGGGCCTAGAAGCGGTCTTTTTGTCGGCGATAATAAAAAGCAAGAAAGCACTTCACCTATAACAATGATTACGTTCCTTGATCCTCCTGATCATCGAAAAGTGCGTTCCTTATTAGCAGCAGCTTTCACTCCCCGCAGTTTAAAAGAGTGGGAACCTCGTATTCAACAAATTGCAACAGAGCTTGTAGAAAATATACAAGAAAACACTACAATTAATATTGTGGAAGCTTTGGCGTCCCCTTTACCTGCTCTAGTAATTGCCGATTTATTCGGCGTACCTGCACAAGGTCAAGGTCAGTTTAAAGAATGGGTTGATATTTTGTTCCACCCATACGACAAAGAAAGGTTAGAAGACCTTGAACAACAAAAACAAAAGGCAGCGAAAGAATATTTTGAATACCTTTACCCTATTGTAGTTCAAAAACGTTCGAACCTTTGTGATGATATTATCTTGGATTTGATTCAAGCTGAAGTAGATGGGGAAAAATTGACGGATAATGAAATTGTACAGACAACTATGTTACTTTTAGGGGCAGGTCTTGAAACAACTAGTCACGCAATAGCAAATACATTCTATTCATTGCTTTATGATGACAAGTCATTATATGGAACACTAAGAAATGATATAGGGTTAGTCCCAAAAGCTGTTGAAGAAATGCTTCGATATCGTTTTCATATTTCAAGGAGAGATCGTACGGTCAAACAGGATAATAATCTATTAGGGGTTGAGTTAAAACAAGGTGATGTAGTCGTTGCTTGGATGAGTGCATCTAATATGGATGAAAACATGTATAGTGATCCTTTCTCTATAGATATTCATCGTTCAAACAATAAAAAGCACCTGACTTTCGGAAGTGGTCCGCATTTTTGTTTAGGTGCACCTCTTGCACGATTAGAAATGAAAATTGCATTAGAGGCATTCTTACAAAAATTTTCTAGTATCGAATCAGTAGAAGGGTTTGAATTAGAAAAAAACTTAACTCCTTCTGCTACGGGACAGTCCTTGACTTATCTACCAATGAAAGTTTATAAGGAGTCCTGCCGACAAACCGCGGATATCGTACGTTATCAAGATCTAAATTGTGAAAATTCATAAAAATTAAGGGATGATACATATTACACATGACTAATATGTATCATCCCTTTTACTTTTTGTTCCATAATCGGGCCAGATTGTGGAGGAGCGTTTTAAAAGAAAATTGGGCAGGTTAGTTGAAAAAAGGTTGTGAATAGGTATGGTTATTTTACGAAAATTGGATAGTAGCAAATTTAAAATATTGCTATAGACTTCATCAAACGGTATATAGTAAGGATGATTTGAATTTTCTTATTTGTAATTATATAAGACATACAGATTCGAGTCTTTAGATAGTCGCTTAAAGAGCTATCTTTAAGCCGTTCTAAGGGCTTTTTTGTTGTTCCCGTAAGTTTGAACGCTAGTAAAAATCATTAAATTATTGGAGGTGATGGAATGAAACTTGCCTTGCAAAGGCAGCGAAGGGATGTGTTGTGGTGCTGTCCTAACTCAAATGAACGAAAGAATATTCTGTTTAGAAAGGAGAGAGTATTATCCGCTTTATAAGTGGGTTTAGAACAAAGCGGATAAAGGCAATACTGAGCCATAGTAGGAATGTATGTGAAAGGATGAGTATATGTTTGAAGAAGATGGAATAGTGTTACTTATGGAACCTGTAGATGAAAGAAATCTTAGGAAATTCATTTTGACTATACCTCAGTCAATTTATAAGAGGAAAGAAATTTCTTTACAGTATGGAGCGGCTATAGGAGAAGGATACACAAGTATTATTGAGGAAATCATCAGTGTACATATAGCACCTGAAGTTATAACAGCTATAGGATATGTAAGAGAGGAAACGGCATGATAAAGGAATTGACATACTTGAGTGAGTCTTAAGTATGTCTTTTTTAGATGTATTTGTATGTATATATACAAATGAAGTTACATATATAACTTATTTGTAGGTGATATATGAGGGGAAAATAAAAAATGATTGGGATCAACGTTTTGTAGGGTCTCTATACGATATGACGTGAAGATTCGTATTCGTGCTTTTTCCTCTTTTTAACCATGAAAAGCACGTATGTTTTCCAAAATTGATTAAGAAAAGGAAAATGCAAAGTTTTGCTAGAATATATAATTTGAGGTAAGGAAAATGAAAACAAAATAGCTAACATTTTTAGACGATAGTATAACGAAAGGAATATGTGTTTATGAATAATCCTCCACTTAACTACGTTTAAAGTAGGGGTACTCATTCGGTAAAATCTGATAGATGTATAGAAGAAACAATAGGTTAGTATTCATTTAGGAGGTAAAATATGAAATTAAAAAAGCCTATATTACTTGTGTTTTTATTTACAATTGGTTTAATGGGATGTTCTGTCATTGAAGAAGGTAAGAATTCAATTGATTACGCTCAAAAGGCAACAGACTATGTGAATGAAGTAAGTACGTTTGCAAATGAAGCGCCGGGATTAGTAGAAAAAGCAATCAATGATAGTACTGCTCGCAAAGAATTAGAAACTAAACTCAGAGAAATTCAAAAGGATATTCCAGCTTTTAATGAATTGACACCTCCTGATGTAGCAAAGGACATTCATCAGCAAATTGTTGGATATAATGAAAAGTTAAATGAATTAATTGATACAACTATGAAAAAGATAGAAGAAGGAAAATTAGATGTAGAACAATTCAAAAACTCGGAACTTATGCAGACAGTTCAACAACTTAAAGATTTGAAAGATAAGATTCAAAATTTAGGGCAGTAAATATAGATTGAAAAAAGTCCGTTATGTATAAATGGGCTTTTTTAAATTGAAGGTATAACAATAAGGCGTTTACTTATTATTTAGAAAAAACGATACCTTTTAGCCGATTAAACTATTTGGGAGATGTATACGTTGCTGGTGAAGAATGGGGGAGATATCGATTGTATCTCCTTTTTGTAAAGTGTTAAGTAGAATCATTGTATCAACCATTTTATGTCCAATTGAAAAAATTGCGGGAATAAGATTTGAAAATTCTTATTATTGGATATTTTATAGTGTAACATATCTTTAGCCAATAATCTTAAAAGAATATGTATAGTAGATTATTAATCTACTGTTTGCCCTTGACGATTTAAAGCCATTGTTGTTATGGTTAAATTTGAAATTATAATAGGTTGAGTAAAAGGAGTTTTCGTGATGAAAAGGTTAGGGTGGAGAAGAGTAACGATACTATGTGTTGTTCTTTTAGGTATATGTTGGTTCTTTTTCCATGGAAGTATATTAGAAAAGAGCGGTACGAATGTTTCAAAAGCAAAAGAAAAGACGGCGATAGATGGTTCGCTTTTGCAGGTAGCAGAGCTTCCAAAGACAGGACTAACTGAAAAAGAAATCCCACAAAAGTATGTCCCGGAAGTAGAAGCAAAAGCAGCAATAATCATTGATGCAAATGATGGACAAATTATGTATAAAAAGCATGAAGAGGATGTGCTTGCTCCAGCGAGCATGTCAAAGATGATGACAGCTTATATTCTTTTAGAAAATATACATAAAGGAAAGATTCATTGGGATGATCAAGTGAAAATAAGTGCGAAATCAGCACAAACAGAAGGTGCCAGAATTCCAGTACAAGCGGGGGATGTAGTGACAGTTAGAGATTTATACCATGCACTAATGCTTGAGTCTGCAAATAATTCTGCGGTGGCTTTAGCAGAACATATAGCGAAGACAGAGCAAGAGTTTGCACAACTTATGAATAAAACAGCCGAACAATTGGAGTTATCAGAAGCGACTAAATTTGCAAATGCTTCTGGGCTACAGGAAGCAGACGGCAGTGAAACAAAGATGACTGTAGCTGATGTAGCGAAGTTAGCGTATCATCTTGTGAAAGATTATCCAGAGATAGTAGAGGTCACACATTTACGTCAAAGTCAGTTAGCATTTAAAAGTACGACTGTTACAAGTACAAATGAAATGTTGAATCCATCTAACCAAGAACTTTATATAGAAGGAATGGATGGGCTGAAAACAGGATTCACTGATAGTGCAGGTTATTGTTTTACAGGGACTGCGAAACAAGGTGATAAACGAATTATAACAGTTGTTATGGGTACGGAAAGTAAAATGAAACGTTTTACAGAAACGCATAAACTAATGTCTTATGGCTTCCAGATTGTTAAGTAAGTGAGGAATCTAATTTGAAGGAAAACAGCTTGTTTGAAACTCGAATTGAGTGGGAAATAAGCTGTTTTTTATTTAATGGGGAATATAAAAAGTGTTAACAACACAAAATGAAGAAGTATGAGTGAGAAAGTTTGAATTTGTTTTTGTTTGCTGATATTATAAAGTTATAAACTTATTATTGATAAGTTAGAGGTGTATATAACATTATACATATTAGTAAGCCTCAAAATAAAATTGGAGGGAATTAGTATGGCAAAAGATTTTTATTCAGCAATTGAAGACAGAAGATCCATTTATGCAATTAGTAAAGAGCAAGTTGTTTCTGATGAAAAAATTCAAGAAGTAGTAAATCATGCCGTAAAGTATACACCTTCATCTTTTAATTCTCAAAGTGCAAGGGTTGTTGTTTTATTAGGTGAGCAACATGACAAACTATGGGATATTACGAAAGAAACCTTACGAAAAATTGTACCAGAAAATAATTTTGCACCAACCGAAGAAAAAATGCATGCATTTAGAAGTGGTTATGGAACAGTTTTGTACTTTGAAGATAGTAAAGTAATAGAAGAACTTCAAGAAAAGTTTACGTTATATAAAGAAAATTTCCCGACTTGGTCCCAGCAATCATCAGGAATGCTGCAATTTGCGATTTGGACAGCATTAGAAATTGAAGGATTTGGTGCAACGCTACAACATTATAATCCATTAATTGATGAAGAAGTGAGAAAAGAATGGGATATTCCAGACACTTGGAAGCTGATTGCACAAATGCCATTTGGTAAACCAGTTGCACCAGCAGGGGAAAAAGAATTTCAGCCGTTAGAAACTCGAGTGAAAATTTATAAATAAAGTAGCAAAGGATTATCAATTTTGATAATCCTTTTTCTGTGCCTGTTATAGAATATCTTTATAATTTATAAGGATTTTCTTTTGCTAATTCATGTCTTTGTTGTTTTATAGCCATTTTTAATGTATTCTTTTTTCTTTCAATGGGTTCTACTTTTTTGAATGTTAGTAAGGATAGTAAGTATACGAGTGCATAATGAAATTCGGTATAATGTTTTGAACTATTATCAATAATGTGCTCCATAGATAAAAATGAACCTCCTAATATTTAAATATGCAGTAGTCAATTTATCCCGCATTAATGGGCAGTAAGAACCGGATTGGTGAGGGTTGGTTAAAGCTTCATTTTATCATTTTCAGGTTAAATATTCCATTTTAGATTTTAAGGTTTATAAAATCCCTAAATAATCCCCTATATTTTTTTCAATGAGAAGTACCGTTACGATGATAAATAAAATTCAGATGATCCCGTACATATAGATTTATTAGAGAATTATATATGGCACGATATATTAGTCAATCGTTTGGTGAAAGATTGTGATCAAAATATGGATTCTTGGATTGCTCCAGAGCGAGATAAATTCTTTTTTATATAAATTTCATTTTTTAGAATAATATATGGTTGATAAATGTTTAAATTTTTGTAATGATAAGAAGGTGGCTCATGGAAAGAACTTCTTTGTATGGAAATAGTTAATGCTATTTTGAAAGAGCGGTAGAAAAATAAATTCGTCACAGAGGTATTATGCTTTTATTAGTGCTGCATGTGAAGAAAGAATACTACTGGAAATTTCGGTTGGATTTATAATAAATAGGAAGTTTATTATTGCGAAGCTGTATTTGAAGATGAAGTTCACATGAAGTTCACACAAAATTCACGTCAATCATTTAAAATGATTAACGTGTGAAAAATAAAACTCTTGTTAAAAAATGGAACTTGATGAATATTTTGCTTTTATAATATTGTAAAGTATTAAGTTTGTATTTTTTTAAAGAGGATAGTAGGGAAAGGAAGTAAATACAACTTATGAAGAAAGTAATAGCAGGTTTAGCAGCAGCGTCTGTAGCTGGTATGGCAGTTCCTGGAATGGATTCGGCTCATGCACAAGTATCAGAAGATGCATTAAAAGAAATCAATGGAAAAACACAAACACAAACACAAACACAAACTCAAACTCAAACTCAAACAACAGTAGCTGAAACACCAAAAGTGAATTCTGAGCTAAAATACACAGTGACAGCTGATGTATTGAATGTACGTACAGGTGCTAGTACAGGACATGATATTATTGCTAAAGTACAAGAAGGTCAAGTGTTACAAGTAATCGGTCAAGAAAATGGCTGGTTTAAAGTAAACGTAAATGGTCAAACAGGCTATGTAAGCGGTGATTTTGTAACAACTGGTGAGAAAAAAGGAACTGCTGTTCAACAAGGAACAGGTAACTATACAGTGAAAGTTTCTTCACTTAATGTACGTACAGGCCCTAGCGCTTCTCATACAGTTCTAGGTACTGTAAGCAAAGGACAAACTGTACAAGTTGTCGGTGAAGTACAAGACTGGTTCAAAATTAACTACAATGGCGAAACTGGCTATGTAAGTAAAAACTTTGTATCAAAAGGCGGTACAACTACAAATGTAGGTACAGAAACGCAACAACCAAGCAACAATGAAATGACAATTCGAAAAGATGGTTCATATGTTGTTGATACTGGGGCGTTACGTGTACGTACAGGTCCAGCTACATATAATGCTGTAATTGGTGGCGTATTACAAGGCCAAACATTACAAGTTATTGGTGGAGAAAACGGTTGGTATAAAATTAACCACCAAGGAAAAACAGGTTATGTTAGTGCAGATCATGTTAAGTTTGTAAAAGGTGGTACAGCAAATGTAACTACGCCTTCTCGTCCAACAACTGGCGGTGAGCAAGGAAATACACAAACAGAAAAGCCGCAAACAGAAAAACCAACAACACCATCTGCTAATGGCTCATCAATTGTGTCTATTGCACAATCATTAAATGGTTCACCATATAAATGGGGAGGCACAACACCTGCTGGTTTTGACTGCAGTGGTTACATTTACTATGTATTAAAACAAGCAGGCCATTCTGGTGCACGTCAAACTGTTTCTGGCTACTGGAGTAGCAAGCAACATACTAGCAATCCACAACCAGGTGATTTAGTATACTTTAGCAATACTACTGGTTCTGGTGGTATGACTCATATGGGTATTTACTTAGGAAATGGTCAGTTCATCAGTGCAGAAACTGAAAAAACTGGTGTAAGAATTAGCTCAGTAAATAACCCTTACTGGAGCAAACATCTAGCAGGTTACACAAAAGCGTAATAAGAGAATCTTATTCTTAAATATCATAAGGAAAAGCTTTCTAGGAAACTAGAAAGCTTTTTTTCTATTTTATATGTTTACTTTAATGATTGTATTTACGAATCAAGTAAAAATTTAGAATACAAATCGTGAAAATAGTTAGGACGAAATAAGTTTGCAGCGTGACCTGCTAACGGAATTTCTTTATATAAAACGTTTGGAAGAATGGATTTTAAATCAAATAAACAGGATTTATATAGATGATCGTGTTCTCCCATTACCCAAAGAATAGGTTGTGATAGTTCTCTTAGTCGAGATTTTAAATCGAATTCTAGACGGTGTTTGAGTGATTGGGCAATAATAGATGAGTGCAATTGCAATCCAAAGCGATAATAAATGTTTTTTGAAATGACAGCAAAAGGATTAGCTTTTAATACACCACTTGGGAAAATTGTATTTGCATATTGATAAAGCCAAGTGGAATATTCATTTTCACGTTTGTCCCAAAACTTTCGAAAGACGTTATACAAAAGGGATGGATTATTGTAATGACCACCAATATGACAAAGGCTTAATACCTTCTCTGGATACGTGTGAGCAAATATAGTAGCGATATAACAACCATAGCTTAGGGCGCAAATATGAGCCTCTTGAATACCTTCTTTTTCATAAAGGTCTGATAATTGCTGTACTAGTCTGTCTAAAGAAAAGTCTATTGCTTGTCCTTTGTCTTCACCATGACCTAGTAAATCATACGTTATAATATTGTAAGAAGGAGAAAATCGTTTATATTCTTTTTTGAAGGCACGACGATTTCCGACTAATCCGTGAATGAATATAATGGTTTTCTTTTCAGAATTCTTTTTTGCTTGCACGGTATAGGTATACCCCTTTCGATGAATGAAGATTAGATAGATGTGTATGCTATGAAAATATATATATTTTCCATAGTTATATATGAGTAATCATTCTATAGTTTTTTGTAGACTATAGAGTGTTCATTTTATATTAAGTACCAGGTAATAATATCAGATGATTACATCTGTTGTAAAGATAAGGTTTGATGTGTTTTATTACCAAAAATCAGATTAATTGTTTACATTCATATCTTATTCTAATTTTAGAAATAAGCGTTGAGTTTGAAATAAGGAGATGAATAGAGATGGAAACACAAAATAAAGAGAAGGAAAAGGGGAGTTGGAGGCAGTTTCTACGCCTTATTCAAGATACAAATCCTCCGAAAGGTATTCTTATTTTTGCATTAGTAATGAGTTTGTTTTCAACAGGGGCGAGTTTGTTTATTCCAATGCTTACAAAAGGGTTAGTTGATAATTTTTCAATTTCTTCAATAAATACAATTCAGATTGTTAGTTTAGTCGCGTTCTTCGTTGTTCAAACAATCGCAGCAGGATTATCAATTTATTTGCTCAATTACATTGGACAAAAAATTGTAGCTGGAATTAGAGCAAGACTATGGAAAAAAGTCCTTGTTTTACCAGTTTCTTATTATGATCAAAATAAGACTGGTGATACGATTAGTCGCATGACGAATGATACAGGTGTAGTAAAAACATTAATTTCAGAGCACTTGTCCAATTTGTTAACGGGTGGTATTTCAATTGTTGGATCATTAATTGTATTGTTTGTTTTAGACTGGAAAATGACAGTTCTATTGTTAACTGTTATTCCGTTATCTGTTTTGATTTTAGTTCCACTTGGAAGAAAAATGTATAAAATCTCTAAAATATTGCAAGATGAGACAGCCTCTTTTACAAGCGTTTTAAATCAAGTATTATCAGAAATCCGTTTGGTGAAATCTTCAAATACGGAATCAAGAGAATATGAAAATGGTAACAAAGGAATTCAAAAGTTACTACAATTTGGTTTGAAAGAAGGAAAAGTTGAAGCATTCATTACACCAATTATGTCATTTGTTTTAATGGCGCTACTTGTTATTATTGTAGGATATGGTGGAATGCGAGTTTCTAGCGGGATGCTAACAACAGGAGAGCTTGTGGCATTTATTTTATATTTAGTGCAAATTGTTATGCCAATGAGTCAGCTATCTATGTTCTTTACACAATTTCAAAAGGCAATTGGTGCAACAGAACGTATTAATACAATTTTAGAGTATGAGGTTGAAAATCATACAGAGGGCACTAATGTGACAAATGCAAAACAATCAATTTTGATTGAAAATGTAGATTTTGAGTATAACGAAGGTGAGAAAGTACTACAAAATATTCAGTTTACAATTGAATCAGGACAAGTGACTGCGATTGTAGGCCCAAGTGGTAGTGGGAAAACGACATTGTTTTCTTTATTAGAACGCTTCTATGAACCAACTAGTGGTGTAATAAAATTAGATGAAAACCCTATTTCAACATATTCATTACAATCGTGGCGACGTCAAATTGGATATGTTTCACAGGATAGCCCATTAATTGGTGGAACGATTCGAGATAACATTTGTTACGGAGTTGAAGAAAAGATAAGTGATGAGGAAATAGAACGAGTATCGGCGATGGCTTATGTTGATGCATTTATTCATGATTTACCGAAAGGGTTCGATACAGAAGTTGGCGAACGTGGTGTGAAATTATCTGGGGGACAAAGACAACGAATTGCGATTGCTCGTGCATTACTCCGAAATCCGCAAATCTTAATGTTAGATGAAGCGACTTCTAGTCTTGATAGTAAATCGGAATCTGTTGTTCAAAAAGCTTTAAATAATTTAATGAAGGGCAGAACAACTTTAGTGATTGCACACAGACTTTCTACAGTTGTAGATGCAGACAAAATTATTTTTATTGAGAAAGGGAAACTTACGGGAAGTGGTTCGCATGATGAATTGTTACGTTCTCATGATATGTACCGGGAATTTGCAACACAGCAACTGAAAATTAAAGAGGGAGCACTATAAAAAGCGATTGTAGTATTGGATTTTGAAGCAGTGGATAGTTTCTTTAACTTCACAGCTTATTCATTATAATGAATGATAGGATAATAGAGGAGTGGAAGGCAAATAAAAATGTCATTCACTCTTCTATTTATAGGTTACCTTTAAGTAACCTACGCACATCAAAGTGCATAATTGCATTTCGGATTAGATGCAGATAGAATTCATAGTATAAAAAATAACATAGAATGATTGAGGAGTGTTATATTTGGCAGAATTATTACAAGGGAAAAATGCATTAATTACAGGAGCGGGAAGAGGGATTGGTCGTGCAGTAGCAATTGCTTTAGCGAAAGAAGGCGTAAATGTTGGTCTTTTAGCGCGCTCTGAAGAGAACTTAAAAGCGGTTGCGAAAGAAGTGGAAGCTGAAGGAGTGAAAGCTGTTATTGCTACTGCTGATGTATCTTCATATGAAGAAGTTACGACTGCTATTGCAACATTAAAAAGTGGATTAGGTTCTATTGATATTTTAATTAATAATGCGGGTATTTCTAAGTTCGGAAAATTTTTAGAACTAGATGTTGCTGATTGGGAAAAAATTATACAAGTCAACTTAATGGGTGTATACTATGCAACTCGTGCAGCGTTGCCAAGTATGATTGAACAACAGTCGGGTGACATCATTAATATCTCATCTACAGCAGGACAAAAAGGTGCGCCAGTAACGAGTGCATACAGTGCTTCTAAATTTGGTGTTCTTGGTTTAACAGAATCATTAGCGATGGAAGTGCGCAAACACAATATTCGTGTAACAGCTTTAACACCAAGTACAGTTGCAACAGATATGGCAGTAGACTTAGGATTAACAGACGGTAATCCAGATAAAGTTATGCAAGCAGAAGATATTGCAGAGTTTATCGTGGCGCAGCTTAAATTAAATAAACGTACATTTATTAAATCTGCTGGTCTTTGGTCTACTAATCCGTAAGATGCTATAAATAAAAAAAGATTTAGCTTAGGGCTAAATCTTTTTTTATTTGTTTTTTATTCTGAATTTTCACTTATAATAAATTTGAAAGGGATGGTGTTGACATGTATCATTTTGATAAATGGAAGGCTGTTGATGATTACATTACGGACCTGCTTGTGCCAACTGATCCGATTCTGGAAGAGGTACTTCAAATGAATGCTGAAGCTGAGTTGCCGGCGCACGATGTTTCACCAACTCAAGGAAAGTTCTTGCAATTACTTGTACAAATTCAAGGAGCTCGTAATATTTTAGAAATTGGTACTTTGGGTGGATATAGTACAATATGGCTTGCAAGGGCATTACCAACAGGTGGTCGTCTTATTACGCTTGAAGCAAGTGAAAAGTACGCTGCAATTGCTCGTGCTAATATTGAAAGAGCTAAATTGAGTGATGTAGCTCATGTGCGAATAGGAATGGCAATAGACTCGTTACAGCAAATAGCTACTGAAGGTTATGGGCCATTTGATCTTATTTTCATTGATGCGGATAAACAAAATAATCCAGTGTATTTTGATTGGGCTCTTAAACTCTCAAAGCCAGGCAGTTTAATTATTGGCGATAATGTAGTGCGCGAAGGAGAAGTAATTGATGCTTCTAGTGATGACCTACGTGTGCGGGGAATACGTCGTTTCTATGAATTAATTGCTAATGAACCGCGTGTCACTGCTACAGCGATTCAAACAGTAGGGAGTAAGGGATATGATGGGTTTTTAATGGCACTTGTAACAGAGTGATAAAATTGAAATAGTGGCTATAGATCTATAGATTAGGAGGAGAAAAAATGAAGAAAATGTTTGATATGTTATAACGTGTATGTAAGACAGAGAATTCTTCTCGTGCCCCTCCAAATTGAATAGAGTACAGTGGATTAATAAAATTTGGAGGTTATAAAAAGATGAGAAACGAAAAAGAAATGATGGATTTCATATTAAATACAGCGAGAGAAGATGGACGTATTCGTGCAGTTATTATGAATGGATCTCGTGTGAATCCAAATGTGAAGAAAGATTTTTTTCAAGATTATGATATTGTATACGTTGTGAAAGATATACAGTCATTCATATCTGATCATAGCTGGATAAATAGATTTGGAGAAAGAATGATTGTACAAATGCCAGAAGAAAGCACTTTAGTTCCACCCGCGGAGGATGGAAGATTTCCTTATTTGATGCAGTTTATAGACGGGAACCGAATCGATTTGACTTTAGTTCCAGTAGAATTAGTAAATGAGCTTCTTGATAGAGATAGCCTAAGTGTACTTCTTCTAGATAAAGATGGATGTATTGAGCCGTTTCCACCAGCAAGTGATTCAGATTATCTTATAAAAAGACCAAGTGAAAATGAATTTGCGGATTGCTGTAATGAGTTTTGGTGGTGTAGCACGAATGTCGCAAAGGGATTGTGGAGAGAAGAGTTATCCTATGTGAAAGGGATGCTTGAAGGTCCCGTGAGAAATATGCTGATACAAATGCTAGAATGGCATATTGGGATGAAAACAAATTTTACAGTAAGCGCAGGAAAGTTTGGGAAGTTTTTTGAACAATATCTTGAGAATAACATATGGAAACAATATATGGATACATTCTCAAATGCAGACTATGAAAAGATTTGGAATTCCGTCTTTGTAATGGGAGATTTATTTAGGGAAATTGCAATCGGAATTGCTAGCTATTGTGGTTACGAATATCCACAGGGTGATGATGATAGAGTGACAAGTTATTTAAAGCATGTGAAGTCTTTACCGCAAGATAGCAAAACTATTTATTAAGTTTTTTAGATAGGAAGGAATGAGATCGTTCCAATGATGGAGCGGTCTTATTTTGGTTTGTAAATATGTATCCTTCTAACAAAATTTGAATGAACGGCATATAAAATGTAAGGGAGGTTTTTATTATGTATTATTTTTATCCATCAGAAATGCTTATTCCTTTTCAATGGACTCCAGAACGTAATAGCCCTTTCTATAATGTGTATTCTTATGTGCCGCATTCAAATGTACTTTATTATCAAAATCCTTCTCATTTGAATCTTGAATTGGTAAATATCGGTATGGAGAATGAGGTTCAAGGTGCTGAAGAAGAGAGGGGTTCTTGGACTCCGTTTTCATGGGTTGAAAAATATGCTTATGCATTTTCAGGTCCATATAATAAAGCTGAAGTTGCTCTTACATTTGATGATGGGCCAGACCCTGTATTTACCCCGCAAATATTAGATAAGTTAAAAAGTTATGGTGTGAAAGGTACTTTTTTTCTTCTAGGTGAAAATGCAGAAAGGTATCCTAATGTAGTAAAACGAATTGCGGATGAGGGACATATTATCGGGAATCATACGTACAATCACCCCAATTTAGCTAAAGTGAGTGATGAAGAATACCGAAATCAAATTGTAAAAACAGAAGAGATATTGAAGAAATTGGTGGGATATGCGCCAAAGTTTATACGGCCACCTTATGGTGAAATACGTGAAAAACAGCTGGGATGGGCTACAGAGCAAAACTTTATGATTGTGCAGTGGAGTGTAGATACAGTTGACTGGAAAGGTGTAAGTGCAGAAAAGATTACAAATACTGTATTAGGTAATGCGTTTCCAGGAAGTGTTGTATTACAACATTCGACGCCAGGAGCGAACTTGCAGGGATCTGTAGATTCATTAGATCGAATTATTCCTGAGCTGAAAGCGAAAGGATCACGATTTGTGACGCTTCCTAGCATGTTTCAAACGTCGAAACAGAGAAAGTAAATATAAAACAATAAGTTTGAGCTATGAATATAAAATACTGTATTCAGCTTATACATCATTTAAGCAAGAGTGGTGTATTTTTTGTTATGGAAAATATAGATTTGTAATTACTTTTTGTTGTATTATAGAGGGATAAACTGGAAAAAGTTTAGGGGGATGTGAGGTGATAAGATGATATATGTACTTATAAATATAGGAATGAGCATATTAATCGGTATTATATTTATACTAGCTGCACTCATATTGCAAAAAAATCCACCAACAGATATAAACGCAGTATACGGATATCGAACAAAGCGATCAATGAAAAATAAAGATTTATGGGATGTTGGAAATCAATATAGTGCGGAAGTGATGAAACAAAATGGACTTTTAATGATATTAATAGGAAGTTTAATAGGGATGCTATTTAGGTATCCGCATACAATGATTGCTATTTTAGGTCTTATGATCGTATTAATCATTTGCTTATTTATACGGGTGGAGAATAGATTAAAAGCGCTGGAGAAATAATGGGAATATTCCGTATATCTTGTTATTAAAAAATACTGACTCCCATGCTATATAAGCTAGGAGTCAATCAGAATTCATAAATTATTGTTATTTAATATGTCTCGACTTTTTTCTATGACAAATTCATAATATTCAAGTTCATATGGATAGATATCTGCAAATGTTATTGTAATAGGTTTAGCATTTTTGTTTGAAATGGAAGTTCCTGTTGCAGATGTGACTTCTCTTTTTAAAAGCTGTAAAAAAGAAGTCGCAGTTATTTTCATTACATCTTCTACTTCATCACCTGGTGCGAACGGAAGTGATTTTGTAACAGCGTGAAAATACATATGACACATTTCACGGTCAATGAAGTGCGGAATTTCATGATTGATTTTAAAAATGCCTTTGTATTCTAAGTCAGTAGCTTGAAAGGATAAGCCTAATTCCTCTTCTATTTCACGAAGACCACCTATTCGTACATCTTCATTATGCATAATATGTCCAGCAGATGTAATATCCCATTTTCCTGGGAAATCTTTCTTATTTTTAGCTCGTAATTGGAAGTATAAAGAAATGTCTTCGTTTTCTCTTTCCACAAACCAGCAATGGAATGTTTCGTGCCAATCACCGTCACGGTGTACGTCATCACGTAGTTTTTTTCCAATTTTGTTTCCTGCTGGATCAAATATCGTTAACCATTCTGTCATTTATATTCCCCTTTCTGTATAGTTTAGTATACAATAATTATATGTAATTTTGGAAAAAAAAGAAAAATAAGGAGTGTATATTGAATGAGATTGGGGGAAACAAAAATAAATTCTTTCATTTCAACGGAAGAAGAATTACGTCATATTTTAGGGTATCCAAGTGAGCGTGCGGTAAAGAAAGTGATTCCATCACTTGATCATCATTGTTGTGATTTTCTATCTAAATCTCCATTTCTTGTAATATCTACTTCAGATAAGTTTGGACATTGTGATGCTTCGCCAAGAGGAGATGCACCTGGATTTGTATATGTTTTAAATGAAAATCAAATTGTAATTCCAGAAAGGCCGGGGAATCGGCGAGTGGATTCTATTCTTAATATTTTATCTAATCCAAAGGTGGGTCTTATTTTTTTCATTCCAGGGCTTGGAGAATCATTACGAATAAATGGGCGTGCAGCTATTACAAACGATGAAGAGATTTTAGAAAAGATGCAGGTAAATGGACGCAATCCACTCCTTGGAATTGTTGTAGAAATAGAAGAGTGTTTCATCCATTGTGCTAAAGCGTTTATACGTTCTGAATTATGGAATCCAGATTCTTGGTTAGAAAAAGAAGTATTACCATCAGCGGCAAAAATGCTGGTTGATCATGCTAAAGTGAACGCAAATGAAGAAGAAGTTGCACGCTCATTAGAAGAAAGTTATACAAAAAGGTTGTATTGAAAAATCGCATAGTATATCGTTTGATAAAGTATGTAAATATAATTAATGTAAAGGCATTTTTTTCAAGGATATTCAGTATGGCTTGAGCGCCAGAATATATTTCTATAGGTTATTATCATGTAATATACACTTTTTTATGGGGAATCTTTTAATAGGTTCATTCATTGCCGGAATTATTATTTTAAGATATAAAGTAAAGCTATAATTATGTTATATAGTAAAGAATGTATAAATAGTAAAATGAATGTTTTTTCAAAAATGAGCTTGCTTTTTTGAATTGTCGTAACTATAATAATTTAACAAATAGACATGAACGAAAAGTAACGATAAGGACACGAGATTATTTTTACGGTTTGCAGAGAGGGAGGCCATAGGCTGCGAGCTTCCTAACACGGAAAATAATCTTACCACCTTTGAACTCTGATAGTGAACGAGAAATCTAGTAATTATTGGCGGTCTCAGCCGTTATCTGAACTTGAGCAATTCAAAATGAATGTATATTTGGATTGGAACAAGGGTGGAACCACGAAAGCACATTCGTCCCTTTTTTAGGGATGAGTGTGTTTTTTATATGATATAAATATCAAAAATTTAAAAAATAAAAACTTTTCTTGCTTTTTTGCAATATGTACGTATAATGAATTAACAAATAGAACCGAACGAAAAGTAATGATAAGGACACGAGATTATTTTTACGGTTTGCAGAGAGGGAGGCCATAGGCTGCGAGCTTCCTAACACGGAAAATAATCTTACCACCTTTGAACTCTGGTAGTGAACGAGAAATCTAGTAATTATTGGCGGCCTCAGCCGTTATCTGAACTTGAGCAATTCAAAATGAATGTATATTTGGATTGGAACAAGGGTGGAACCACGAAAACACACTCGTCCCTTTTTAGGGATGAGTGTGTTTTTTTATAAAATTCAATGCTGAATTGAAAGGAGGTGCAGTTGAATGAAAAAATTGATCCGAACGAGAATCACCATTGACTGCGTAAATGGGGAGAAGTTAATCATCAAGTATTTTGAAAAATAGGAGGAGATTTAAAAATGAGAAATGTAGTACACGTTGGAGTGTTAGGACTTGGAACTGTAGGGAGCGGTGTCGTTCATATTTTGGAAGATCACAAGGAGAAAATCAGTCTTGATACAGGGTATGAAGTAAAGGTAAAAGCGGTGGCAGTACGTGATGTGGAAAAAGAACGTGATGTTTCAATGGATGGAATTAAATAACAAGTGATGCAAATGAAATTTTAGAAGACCCTAACATTGACATCGTAGTAGAGGTAATGGGGGGGATTCAAGAAGCAAAACAGTCTATTGAAAGGGCGTTACGTAATAAAAAACATGTTGTAACTGCAAATAAAGATTTAATGGCCGTATACGGCAATGAATTATTAAAATTAGCAAATGAAAATGGCTGTCAGTTATATTATGAAGCAAGTGTAGCTGGAGGAATTCCAATTTTAAGAGGATTGGTAGACGGCTTAGCTTCTGATCATATTGAAAAGATTATGGGAATTGTAAATGGCACAACAAATTATATATTAACAAAAATGAGTCAAAATGGTTGGTCATATGAGCAGGCATTGCAAGAAGCACAAAAATTAGGCTTTGCAGAATCAGACCCGTCAGCAGATGTAGATGGACTAGATGCTGCGCGAAAGGTGGCTATTCTTGCAAACTTAGGATTTTCAGTGAATGTTTCTTTAGATGATGTACATGTTCGAGGTATTCGAAATGTAGAGAAAGAAGATTTAGAAATGGCTAGGAAACTAGGTTTTACTATGAAACTGGTTGGGAAAGCAGAGAAGGAAGGTTCAGCTATTAACTTAAGTGTAGCGCCTACTTTATTACCGAGCCATCATCCACTATCTAATGTGAATAACGAATTTAACGCTGTATATGTACACGGTCATGCGGTTGGGGAAGTTATGTTTTATGGGCCAGGGGCTGGAAAATTACCAACAGGATCTGCTGTAGTGAGTGATATTATTTCAATCGTTAAAAATATGAATCAAGTAATGAAAAGTCAAGATATGCTAAAAGAGTCAGTGCCTTATAAATTAAAACAGGATGAAGAAATTGTTTCGAAATACTTTTTACGTATTTTATTACGAGATGAACCAGGAATGTTTCAGAAAATCACAGAATGTTTCGTCAATGAATCGATTAGTTTAGAAGAGATTATGCAACTTCCATTTAATCAAGAGCTTGCGGAAATTGTAATTGTGACGCATCAAACTTCAAAATATCAGTTTGAAAAAGTTTTAGCATTAATAGATGGTGTAGCGAATGAAATAAAAAGTTATTACGCTATTGAGGAGGAGAAACAATATGTATAAAGGATTATTAAAGCAATATGCTTCTTATTTACCGGTGAATGATCATACACCAGATGTAAGCTTGATGGAAGGAAATACACCACTCATTCCACTACTGAATATTTCTAAAGAATTAGGGATTCATTTATATGGAAAATATGAAGGTGCTAATCCAACAGGATCTTTTAAAGACAGGGGAATGGTGATGGCGGTTGCGAAAGCAAAAGAAGAAGGATCACAGGCAATTATTTGTGCTTCAACAGGTAATACATCAGCATCGGCAGCAGCATATGCTGCTCGCCTTGGGATGAAGTGTATTATTGTTATACCTAAAGGGAAAATTGCTCAGGGAAAGTTAGCACAAGCAATCGCATACGGAGCGGAGATTATTTCAATAGAAGGAAACTTTGATGATGCGCTTCAAGCTGTACGCCAAATCGCAGCAGAAGAACCGATTACATTAGTAAACTCGGTGAATCCATATCGAATTGAAGGTCAAAAAACAGCTGCGTTTGAAATTTGTGATCAGTTGCAAAAAGCGCCAGATGTTCTTGCTATTCCAGTTGGAAATGCAGGGAATATTACAGCATATTGGAAAGGTTTCTGTGAGTATGAAAAAGAAAAGGGATTTAAAAAACCAAGAATTCATGGTTTTGAAGCAGAAGGAGCAGCTGCAATTGTTAAAGGGCATGTCATTGATTCACCAGAAACAGTTGCAACTGCGATTCGCATTGGGAATCCAGCAAGTTGGTCCTATGCTGTAGAAGCGGCGGAACAATCAAATGGTGAAATTGATATGGTATCAGATGAAGAAATTTTAAATGCGTATCAGTTGTTAGCGAAAACAGAGGGAGTTTTTGCAGAGCCAGGGTCAAATGCTTCCTTAGCAGGTGTAATCAAACATGTTCAAGCTGGAAAAATCCATAAGGGAGAGACAGTTGTCGCTGTATTAACAGGAAATGGTTTGAAAGATCCTGATATTGCAATTTCCTCTAACCACTTAGAGATTGCAAGTGTTTCAAACGATATGGAAAAAATTAAAGAACATATTAAAGGAGTGATTGTTTCGTGATTCCATTTAAAATTTGTGTTCCAGCTAGTACAGCAAATTTGGGACCTGGTTTTGATTCTGTAGGAATGGCATTATCATTGTATTTAGAAATGACTGTTAGGGAAAGGTCCACACATTGGCATGTTCTTCATTCCTTTGATTCGTCTATTCCAAATGATGAAAGAAATTTAATCATAAGTACGGCACGCAAGGTATGCCCGTCTTTAGATCCCCATATAATAGAAGTTACTAGTAATATCCCGCTTACAAGAGGATTAGGGAGCAGTGCCTCAGCGATTGTAGCAGGAATAGAACTTGCTAATCAACTTGGAGAATTACATTTAACAACGGATGAAAAAGTACACCTTGCTACAAGCTTTGAGGGGCATCCTGATAATGTAGCAGCTTCTATTTTAGGTGGTACAGTCATCGGGGCAATGGATGGAAATTATGTATCTGTTGTAAGGATAGAGAGTAAAGAATTGGGAGTCATCTCACTTATTCCAAATGAGGAATTAGATACAAATAAAAGTCGATCTGTATTACCCAAAACATTGCCATTTCATGATGCTGTGCGTGCAAGTGCAATAAGTAACGTGTTAGTAGGAGCATTATGTCAAAAAAAGTGGAATGTTGTTGGTGAAATGATGGAAAGAGATCGATTTCATGAACCATATCGTTCGCAGCTTGTTCCACTCTTGTCTTCGATTCGTGAGTATGCAAAAAAGTTTGGAGCATACGGAACAGCACTTAGTGGCGCAGGACCTTCTGTTTTTATTTTAACTCCATATGAAAAACGTCGGGAAATTGCTGAACAGTTAGGGAAAGTATTTCCGGTATTTAAGGTTTGTGAACTGGATATTGATCATGAGGGAGTAGTTGTCAAAAGTGAAGCGGATATTTGTATAGAAAAATTGTAACATGTATCAGAAAGTCTAGAATTTCTTGGGGCTTATATTGTGTATGGCGCAAATTGCTTGTGGTTATAGATATCATATTAATAGATAAAAAATGACTACAGCACGTGTACAAAAGTGCTGTAGTCATTTTCAGGTTAAGGATTTGTTGAGTGTGTAGTAGTAAAAATAAATTATACGGTTTTCAACTGTACGTGACTGATAATGATGCGATGAATATTGCGAAATTGTATCAGAACAATATTGTAGAGAAGGGTGAATTTAAAACATTACAAGAGAAAGCAAAACAAGTGCCAGTCAAAGAAGAATATAAGCAAGTATATTTAAATCCTGTGTATTCAATCCCTTTATATAAATTCGTGTACAACGATTCTGTAATTACAACACATCATCGGGAATGGGGGAGTATGAAGGTAAAAGATGAGGTCGGAGTATTACTACCCGTTAATGCGGGATAAAATTACGCATCATTTGAAAACATGGGAATCATTTCATAAGAAAGCAGTGACAGAAGAGATGACGAATTTTGCATATCTTTCAAAAGATAAACTTGTGCAAACAGAAGATACAAAAGTACCAGCAAAATCAGCTGTTATTTTTGAAGAAGGAAAGAAAATGATTTACAAACCAAAAATGACCGAAAAGTAAAAATATTATTTAGAACGATTCTGTTAGTTATGAAATGAAAGTACTCACTGGCGGTCTTTTGTACGAGTATTGAAAAACGAAATTGTAAATTTTTTGAAAATGTTATTTGACGTCTTGTTAAAATAAAATCCGAGAGTATAATGTGAAATGAAATACATATTGATTTTACTTCTTTAAAATGAAACCTTACAAAAATGTAAGGTGAATGAAATGAAATTCAATATGAAGATTAATAAACATGAAGTATACTAGGATAAGAGAAAGAGAGGAGAATAGACATGAGTTCTGAATTAGAACAAAATACAAGAAGTAAAAAGAAACGTTCTAAAAGAAAATCTGTGAAATGGTTCATTTTGATTCCATTTTTACTACTCATTTTTGGTGGAGTAGGATATGGTTCGTTTTTATATAATAAAGCAAAAGCGGTTGTCAGTGATGCATATGCACAAATTGAAAAATCGACTAAGCGCGATAAAGAGGTTGAGCCATTAAAAGATAACATTTCTGTTTTAATCATGGGTGTTGATGGAAGTGATATTCGAAAAGGACAATACGGAGAAGCTGTTCGTACGGATGCACTACTATTGGCAACAATTAATAAAGATGATAAATCAGTAAAATTAGTAAGTATTCCACGTGATTCCCGCGTATATATTCCATCAAAAAAGAAAATGGATAAAATTACGCATGCACATGTATTTGGTGGAGTTGAAAGTACAAGGGATACAGTAGAGAAATTTTTAAATGTTCCAGTTGACTATTATGTGAAATTTAACTTTGATTCCTTCGTAAAAATTGTAGATTCACTTGGCGGTATTGATGTGGATGTTCCAGTTGCATTTACAGAACAAGATAGTAAAGATCAAGCAGGTATGATTCACTTAGAAAAAGGTTATCAACATTTAAATGGAGAGCAGGCTCTAGCATTGGCGAGAACACGTAAAATTGATAGTGATGCAATGCGTGGTCAAAGACAACAACTCGTTATTGAAGCGATTGCGAAAAAAGCAATGTCTGTCCAATCAATTAGTAAATTAGGTTCCCTTTTGGATGCTATTGATAGCAATATGAAAACGAACTTAACATTTGATGATATGCTGTCTATTGCAAGAAATATGACAGGAAATGATTTGCAAATGGAGAAAATGCAAATAGAAGGTACTGATAAACGTATGGGTGGTATTTATTACTACATTCCAAACGAAAAAAATGTGCAAGACATTTCTAAAAAATTGAATGAACATCTGGGTGTTACGCCAAAAGCAGTACAAAAATAAAAAAGGTTGGCACCTAGCCAATCTTTTTTATTTAAAATATATATATATAATGGGAAAAATACCATTGGAGTTATTTTAAAATGTTTACATATATAATAAAATGTATATATAGTTATTTAATGATTAAAGAGTATAATAATTAGGGTAATACTTCCTTTATATAATTTGATAATGTTCATTTTTGAAGGTTAAAAAGAAATTGAATATATATTAATATGAATGGAAGAATTATATAAATTAATAGAAAGAAAGGGATTTCATAGAATGGGAAATGTATTTAATGTAAAAAGCATTATAGTTACAATAGTGGCTATTATTGCGATCGCAGTTGGGTATTTTGTGTTTCAATCAATCACTTCACCGGCTAGGGCAGTGGCAAATCAAGTAAATTCAGTACAACTTGCAAGTGAGCAGTCAAAAGTGGAAATGAATAAAACGGCACCAGCTCAATTTAATGGTCAAGTAAGAAAAGTTGCGTATCTTACATTCGATGATGGACCAGGAAAATATACAGCTGAACTACTAAATATATTAAAACAAAATGATGCGAAAGCAACATTCTTCTTGATTGGTGCAAATGTAAAACAGTTTTCAGATTTAGTAAAGCGTGAGAAAGTAGAAGGTCATTATGTGGGTATGCATAGTATGACACACAATTTCAAGAGGCTATATACAAGTGGCGAGTATGTGAATGAAATGAAAGAAGATCAAGGTTTAATAGCTAATATTATTGGAGAATCTCCAAAATTAACACGTCCTCCATATGGTTCTATGCCTGGTTTAAATGAAGCGCTCCGTAACAAAGTAGTAGAAGGTGATCTTAAAGTTTGGGATTGGACGATTGACTCTTTAGATTGGAGATATAACAAAATGCCAGTCGATGTTGGTTCGGCCAAAATTGCTGAAAATGTAATTGCAAGTGCAAAGAATCCCAAAGAAGTTATTTTATTGCATGATATTCATCCACAATCTGTTGCAGCAGTACCAGCAATTATAAAAGGGTTAAAAGAAAAAGGATATGAATTTGAAGCATATAATGAAGCTGATCACTTCTCATTGAACTTTTGGCATGACAAACGTATGTAACATAGGAGGAAAAGAAGTTGAGTTATAGAAAAGTAGCATTAGTTGGAGTACTATCAGTAGGATTATTATCAGGTTGTTTTGGTGAAAAACCAGAAGAAAATCTATTTGTTGCATTTGAAAATGCAGCTAAACAAGAGAAGTCGTTGTTTGAAGATGCGAAAAAATTAGAGACCCTAGAAAAACAAGGACAAGAATTATATACTCAAGTTTTAAATGAAGGAAAAGAGCATAATGAGGCTGTTGCACAAAAACTAGATCAAGCAGTTTCAAATGTAGAAGAGCGTGAAAAAATATTAAAAAGTGAAAAAGATGCATTAGAGAAAGCACAAAAAGAAACGAAGGCAGTTCAAAGTAATGTAGAGAAAATTAAAGATAAACAAATACAAAAACAAGCCAAAAAAGTAGAAGAAGCTTATAAAAAACGTTACGATGCTTTTCAAAAAATGAATGAAAACTATGTGAAATCAATGGCGATTGAAAAAGAGCTGTATGCAAAGTTAAAAGTAAAAGAAACAAAGTTAAAAGAAATCAGCGAGAAAGTGAACGAGTTAAATAAATTAACGGAAGAAATGCAAAAAGAAAAAGAGAAGTTTAATGGATATACAAAAGAGTATAACGAAGGAAAATTAGCATTCTATAAAGAAGCGAAAATCAAGATTAAGGAACAATAATAAAATATATAAATTCAAATTTAAAAATGATATAAACCTTTTCTTCGTAGCAGTGATTTATATGTCGAAAAATCATACAGTATCTAAATTGAATCATACAGACAAAAAAGCCGAGAGAACATTTAAATTATGATGTTTTTTTCGGCTTTTTTAACTTGTAGAGCAGAAAAGAATGGAAATAAAATTCTAAAAGAGTTATAGTTTTATATTTAAGGGAGAAAATGATGTTTAAGAAACGAAATGATGAACATCATATAAGTAAGGAGAATGAAAAATGACATATGAATTTTTACTCAAATTAGGTTTAGCGCTCTTTTTAGGTTTATTTATAGGGATTGACAGGCAGTTAAAGAATAAGCCACTTGGTGTGAAAACAAGTATGGTCATTTCTGTAGCAAGTTGTTTAATTACGATAGTTTCGATTGAATCTGTGAATGTTTACTCTTCACCAGGCCATACAAATATGGATCCAATGCGTTTAGCAGCTCAAATTGTGAGTGGCGTCGGCTTTTTAGGAGCTGGAGTTATTTTAAGAAGAAATAATGATGTTATTTCAGGGCTAACAACGGCATCAATGGTTTGGGCAGCATCTGCTTTAGGGATTGCAATTGGGGCGGGTTTTTATATACAAGCAACAGTTGCGATGATTTTAATTATATTAGCTATAAATGTATTGCCTCATCTTGTTAAAATAGCAGGTCCTTATTCTTTAAGACAAAAGGATGTAGCTATTAAAATTATCGTAAATGAGCACCGGGAACTAGATGGTATTTTTAAACAAATTAATAACTTAAACATGCAAGTAAAACGCGTGAAAATTAAAGATATTGATAGTGAATCTCAGCAATTAGAAATGGTTATATTGGCACCTGAAGATTTATATACAACTGAATTATACAGCTCTCTAAAAGAAATTGATCATATTATTTCGGTTGAGGTGGAGAGTAGGTAGTTAGAAAAGTTGAAAAGGTGATATGAGATAAAAAGGATGATGAGATTCATCCTTTTTATTTTAGATTCATTTTTGTTATTCGGCTATTTGCGGACAGTATCATTTTTATTTAAACATTTAGTGAAAGTAAAGAGTTTAGATGAGGAATAATAAGCAGGAGATGAAAAACGATTTTATTGATTCAAGTTGCACTTTATCAAGCCTGATTTGTCGTCTGTTTTTTTCTATTGTAATCGTAGAAGTAAGATGAAGATTTAAGGAGGGTTTTAATTTATTTTGTTTATCTATATAGATATCCTGTTTCTTTTTGATACAATGAGGAACAAAAGGGGGAGAAGAAATGGACATAAAAATCAGAAAGGCAACAGAAAAGGATATAAAGGGAATCGTGAAAGTACATGTTGATAGTTGGAAAACAACATATAAAGGAATATTACCTGATAAAATTATAGATAATATAACATATGAGAGTCGGGAAAAACAATGGAAAAGTATTTTTAAACAAGCGGTAGGAAATCAATATAGGTATGTAGCAGAAACGTTAGATAAGAAAATTATAGGATTTATTGATGGTGGGCCCGAAAGAACAGGACAATATGATTGTGATGGAGAATTATATGCAATTTATCTTTTGGAAGAATACCAAGGATATAAAGTAGGGAAGCGATTATTTCAAACACTTATGTCAGAATTTATAAAAAATGATATTGATTCTGTATTAGTCTGGGTTATATCGAATAACCCTTCAATAGGTTTTTATGAAAAGTTTTCTCCAGAGCGAGTTGATACAAAGTTTTTAGAGAGAGTAAATGTTCAAGAAACGGCGTATTGTTGGAGAGATATAAATTACCTTCATAGAGTAATATCAGATTGAAAGAAAGTATAGAAATAATATAATTATGTAAACAACAAATTGGTTTCAAAAGGAGATGTACAAAATACTATGTATGTCTCTTTTTTATGTACGGGATCTATAATCCATTGAGAAATGAGATTGTAATTAAGTTTAAAATTATAGAAAAAATATGACTAAAAAACCAAAAATTTAATTATGATAAAAAAATTCTGAAATATACACTTGAATTGATAATGATAATCAATTAGAATTTTATTTGATAATGATAATCATTTCCTGGTTGTTATTGTAAAAAATAAAAATTTCGATAGCAACATTTTTAAGAGGAGGACAAATATGCAGCATGCGAAACAAATCGCGGAACATGCAACAATGCAAAGCTTTTTAAATTGTTATTTACGTGAGACAGGATGTGGAGAATGGGTTACAGAAGATGAAAATATTAGTAACATCTTTAGTAGTACAAAGGATACCAGTCCTGATTCAACATATTTATGCTGTCGGTTATCGGCACAAAACATTACTTTATATACAGAAGTTATATATAAATCACTAACAGGCCGTCATCTGTTTGGAAAGCACTTCTATTATCAAATTGGAACAGGTTGTCATGTTGTGAAAGCAGATTATGTAACGGTTATTACATTACTAATAAAGGAAATGTCCATGAATTATGGAGATGGGACAAACCCAGACGAACTTTTACTTCGAGTTATTCGGAGTTGTCAAAATATTAAGGAGTTTATTGGGAAGCGAGAACAAGACACTGCAAAATTATACGGTTTACATACGACCTTTATAGAGGCAGAGCAATCTTTACTTTTTGGGCATTTAAACCATCCTACACCAAAGAGTAGACAAGGAATACTAAATTGGAAAAGCTCAATGTATTCACCTGAATTACAAGGAGCATGTCAGCTACACTATTTTCGAGCACATAAAAATTTAGTAAGAGAAAAATCAGCTCTTATGGAACAAGCAACAGAAATCATAAAAGAGGAGTTAAGGAAAGACTCGTTTGTGAGTATGGAATTTATTGAACTTTATTGTGAAGAAGATGACTACTCTTTAATTCCAATTCATCCACTTCAGGCGGAATGGTTATTACATCAGCCTTATGTGAAAAGCTGGATAGATCAAGGTGTTCTTGAGTATCTCGGATCAGTTGGAAAACCATATATGGCAACATCTTCGCTCAGAACAATGTATCATCCAGAATCAAATTATATGTTTAAATTTTCTTTTCCTGTGAAGGTCACAAATTCAATGCGTATTAATAAATTGAAAGAGCTTGAAAGTGGGATAGAAGGGAAAAATATACTAAAAACAAAAATCGGAGAAGTACGAGAAAAGTTTCCAGGATTTGATTTTATATGTGATCCTGCCTATATCACGTTAGGAATTGAAGGGCAAGAATCAGGGTTCGAAGTAATCATTCGCGAAAATACTTTTTACGGTGAAAATGCTAATAATGCAACACTCTTAGCTGCGCTTGTTCAAGATGCACTCCCAGGTGAGAGAACGAGATTAGCAAATATTATTTATCATCTTGCGGAAGAAGAAGGGAGAAGTTGTGAAGAGGTAAGTTTAGATTGGTTCAGGAGGTATCTGAACATTTCTCTGAAACCAATGGTATGGATGTATTTAAAATATGGAGTTGCATTAGAGGCACATCAACAAAACAGCGTGATTCATCTGAAAGATGGTTATCCAGTAAAATTTTATTTCCGTGATAATCAAGGGTTTTATTTCTGTAACTCAATGAAACATATTTTAGATGCCGAATTAGCTGGTATTGGTGAAAAGAGTGGTAATTTATATGATGATAGTATTGCAGATGAAAGGTTCCGTTACTATTTAATTTTTAATCATATGTTTGGATTAATAAATGGATTTGGTACAGCGGGTTTAATAGACGAAGAAATTCTCCTTTCCGAATTAAGGATTACACTTGAATCGCTTCTTACGTATAATCGTGAACCATCTACATTTTTAGAAAGGTTATTGAAAGATAAACAATTACCGTGTAAAGCAAATTTATTAACAAGATTTTTTGATGTTGATGAATTAACAAGTCCTCTTGAGCAAGCTATCTATGTCCAAGTTGATAATCCTCTCTTTCAAGAAGAGACAGGAAAGCATGCGGAAAGAGAAAGCGTTGTTCGTGTGTAGATAATTTTGAAATTTAAAGAAATATACAAATGGTATTTTTATTAATTTCTATCATGGAGGAGACTATGAAGGAAGAGCTTTATCATACAAGAGTAATGAAAGCGGTTCAATCAGAGCGTTATATTGCTGTTAGGCGAAGAGTTTTTCGTCAATTAATAGAGTCGTTAATTTACGAGGAAATTATTTCTCCCATTCAGATACAAGGGGAAGAAGATATAATGTTTATAATTTCAGGGTTTGATGAAAGTGGGAACAGTGTCATATATAAATGCTGGGGTCAAGAACGAATGACATTTGGTCGTATTCGCTTAACTGAAAAATCAATTGTAAGAATACAAAATGATAGAGAAGAAGAAGTAACATCCATTGCACAATTTTTAAATGAAGTTTTTAAAAGGGTTCAGATAGATGAAGTGAAATTACGTTCCTTTATTCAGGAGTTAGAACAAACAATCTTTAAAGATACAATCGCTCAATATGAAAGACACGAAACAAAAGAGAAACTTGTAGAGAGTACATACGATGAGCTGGAAAATCATTTAATAGATGGACATCCTTATCACCCAAGCTATAAAGCACGCATTGGCTTTCAGTATCTTGATAATTACCAATATGGTTTCGAATTTAAACAATCGATAAAACTTATTTGGATTGCTGTCCATGATAAACATACTCATGTAGGTACTATGTCTAAAGATGATGTCAATCATATTGTGAGAGAAGAAGTAGGAGAGAGCAAACTGATTGAATTTTGTTCTACTGTTCAAAATATAGGATGCAACCCAAATGATTATACGTTCATGCCTGTTCATCCATGGCAATGGGAAAATTATATCATTCCGAATTATGCTGAACATATACACAATAGGCACATTATTTTTATAGAACAATCCCAAGATGAATATTTTGCACAACAATCGATGCGTACTTTACAAAATGCTACCAATTGTATGAAACCTTATGTGAAGCTTTCTATGAACCTATTAAATACATCAACTGTTCGGATATTAAAGCCACATTCAGTTGTTAGTGCCCCTACTATTTCAAAATGGTTAACAGATTTGGTAAGAGGTGACTCATATTTACGAGATGAGGCACGTGTTGTTTTATTACAAGAATTTGCAGGTGTAACGTATGATCCACCAGGTCAATCTACATATGGTTCATTAGGGTGCATTTGGCGTGAAAGTATTCACACACATTTAGAAGAAGTGGAGGAGGCTATTCCGTTTAATGCATTATATGCAAAAGAGCAAGATGGAACACCTTTCATTGAGCCGTGGCTAAAGCAAAATGGAATTGAAAATTGGCTCCGTGAGCTTATTCAAAAAGCAGTTTTGCCAGTTGTGCACTTATTAGTAGAACATGGTATTGCGCTAGAATCACATGGACAAAATATGATTTTGATTCATAAACAAGGTGTGCCAGTTCGGGTTGCGCTAAAGGATTTTCATGAAGGACTTGAGTTTTATCGTCCATATTTAAAAGATCTAGAAAAATGTCCTGATTTTACAAAAGTACATAATATGTATGCGAATGGACAGCTCAATGAATTTTTTGAAATGGATAGTATGAGATGTCTACAAGAAATGGTATTAGATGCGCTCTTTTTATTCAATTTAGGCGAGCTAGCGTTACTATTTGCGGATGAATATGAATTTAATGAAGAGAGATTTTGGATACTTGTTGTAGAAGAATTAGAGAGCCACTTTACAAGTTCTCAGCACTTATATGAACGCTTTGAAGAGTTACAGTTATATACACCTACATTTCGAGCGGAACAATTAACAAAACGCCGTTTATATAAAGATATTGAATCACTTGTACATGAAGTACCGAATCCATTATATAACGCACTGCAACTTATAAAAAGTAAGATTGTTATTATGGAGGAGAATTATGTTAATCGTAAACAAACAAGAATATAGTAAAAATGATTTTGAATTAAGACTACAAATGTATGAAAACATGGAACAGTTTCATGATGCGACTGGAAATAGATTTGCCCTTTGTATAACAGATCCGTTTGATATGATTACGCTTGTCTTCTTTTTAAAGAAAAAAGGAGCATCTGTATTACTTATTCATGGAGAGACACCGAGAGATACAGCTGTTGAAATAGCAAAAGGTGCAGCATGCTTTGGACTTTTATATGGAGATTCCAAGCATTTTATAAAACTGAATAGTGAAGATCAAATAAAAAATGAACCGTCCTTATTGCAATATAGTTCAGGAACAACTGGTGAACCGAAACTAATTCAAAGATCCTGGAAAGAAATTGAAAGAGAGATAGATGCTTACAATGAAGCATTGCAGTGCGAAGGTGACGAAGTACCCATTGTATTGGCTCCTGTTTCTCATTCATATGGTTTAATTTGTGGGACACTTTCTGCAATCATGCGAGGGAGTAAGCCAATTGTTATTACAAATAAAAATCCGAAATTCGCATTAAATATTATTCGTAATACACCAAAACATATCGTATATGCAGTACCGCTTATGCTACATATTATGGGAAGTTTTCCACAAGGTACTTTTCAGTTTCATAAAGTGATGACGTCGGGTTCACCATTGCCAGAATCATTATTTTGTAAACTCAAAGGGGTAACAAAGTATATGATGCAGCAGTACGGATGTTCGGAAGCGGGTTGCATTAGCATCTGTCACAATATGAACACACATTTAGATTTAGGAGAACCACTTCCCCATACGTCTGTGCGTATTAGTAATGACCAAAACCAGCCTGAAGAAATAGTGGTAACAATTGGAGAGAAAGTGATTTATACAAAAGATTTGGGATATAGATCAGAACGTGGGATACATTTTGTTGGGCGTATGGATGATGTAATTAACGTGGCTGGTTTGAAAGTATTCCCAATAGAAGTAGAGGAAACGATGCTTCGTCTAGAGGGAATTCGAGAGGCAATTGTGTATCGCGGAAAACATCCTGTAATGGGTGAGATTGTAAAAGCGAAAGTGATTTCTAGTATTGATCCTGTTCAAATAAGAAAATGGTGTATACAACATTTGCCCTCTTATAAGGTGCCGCATGAAATAGAAAATGTAACGGACATTCCTAAAAATGCAACTGGAAAAGTGAGTCGTAAGCTGTTAGAGATGGGGGAATAACAGAATGAATCGTGAAATGTTAAGGATGGATGTATTGAAAATTATGGTAGAAAAAATGGAGTTGAAAAATGTTACAGATTTAAAAGATACAATGCGTTTAAATCAAGATTTATATATTGATTCTGTCATGATGCTGCAACTTATTGTTTATATCGAAATGGATTTACAATTATGTGTACCAGAGGATGAAGTAGATCCAAAAGCTTTTTCTACTATAGGTTCATTACTAGATTTTATGGAAGAGTTACAACCGTTACAAGTGGATATAAATAACTAATATTTTAGAAAACGGGTGAAAACATGACTTCAATTAAAGTTCATTGTTTAGTGAGTTGTTTTTGTGAAATTATTAAAAGGCGTAGTGATATAGATTTTCGACCTTTTTACTTTGGGTTATGGGATGGGGATTTTGATATAACAGAGGAAGGAGTCATTTCTTATCATTCTGAGAACATTAGCCATAAAGGTTACTTATATTGGTACGAAAAACTATATGGGATCAAAGTAAACGAATGGTATGATCATTCAAAAGAGAAACAAACAAATTTAGAGACTTTTTTAGATTTAGTAGAGAAAAAACCAGAAAATCGATATGTCATTGTAATGGTAGATATGTCATTATTGCCAGAGAGAGAAAATAAATTTCATCAAAAACCATTTCCGCATTACTTAATGATAGCGAAAACAAATCTGGAAGACGAATGGTTTATGTTTGATCCTGATTTTCGTTGGGAAGGTAATATGGCAAAGGATAAAGTCATTCATTCTATTGAAAATAATCCGTTTGGTGGGGGATATTTCATTGATGTACAGACAGTTCAAGAACCCTCTCAGGAAACGGTAGAAAGTTATTTTGTTGAGACATTCAAAAGGGATTGCAATGAATTAACGATGAAAGTAAAAGACTTGGTCATAAGAATGGTAAATGGTGAAGCGGAACTTTCTAAACTAATACCAGCAGTGAAGCAAATCCCTGTATTGGCCATCCGTAAATATAGTTATGAACATGCATTTGCATATTTTCGTGACACATTACAATACTCTGAAACAGAATTTGATTATTGGTGTGACCGCATAGAAGATATCGTGCAAGGTTTTACAAATGTACAGTATAAAGCAATAAAAATGGCAATGACAAACAATAAAGAGATGTTATCATCAATTGTTGAAAAATTAAATGAGATGAATGAAATTGAATTTACGATTAAACAGGAGCTAGAGAGGCAGTTTGTAGCATGGAAAAACATAAGAACAAATCAGTCTGTTATTGTATAAACAATCATTATTGAATTTGAAATAAAGGGGTTTGAATTTATGAAGTATTCGTTATGTACTATTTCGTTCCGCCATCAGCTAATTTCATTTACTGATATAGTTCAATTTGCATATGAGAACGGGTTTGAAGGAATTGAATTATGGGGGATTCATGCACAAAATTTATATGAACAAGAACGTAAAGTGACAGAAGAACAACTAGATTTTTTGAAAAATAAAAATCTGAAAATTACGATGATAAGTGATTATTTAGATATTTCATTGTCAGCAGATTTTGAGAAAACAATGAACAAATCAGAGCAATTAGCATCGCTAGCAAATTGGTGTAATACAAATAAGATTCGTACGTTTGCTGGACAAAAACGAAGCGACAGCTTTACAAAAGAAGAACGTCAGAAATATGTAAAGCGCATTCGCACTATCTGTGATTTATTTGCGCAACACAATATGTACGTGTTATTAGAAACACATCCGAATACATTAACAGATTGCTTAGACTCAACTCTAAATTTATTAGAAGAGGTAAATCATCCATATTTAAAAATTAATCTTGATTTTCTCCATATGTGGGAATCTGGTGCCGATCCAGTAGAAAGCTATCGCCAATTAAAGCCTTGGGTACAGCATTACCATATGAAGAATATATCTGCAGCTGCTCATTTAGATGTCTTTGAGCCTAATAATGTATATGCTTCAGCTGGTAGTCGAAAAGGAATGGTTCCGTTATTTGAAGGTGTTGTGAACTATGAAGAAATTATTAGAGAAATTCAAGATACGGAACATTTTGCTTCACTAGAATGGTTTGGACATGGTGCGAAAGATGTTTTGCGAGAGGAAATCATTCGTTTAAGAAGAAAACAAATGACAGTATTAACTTCATAAAGTACACAATATGTACGACTGTGATAATAACAAAATGTAAATTTTCGTTTTTTCAACAAATGTAATACTAGATTGAATAAAAAAGAAACTCTTTTTTGTAAGGGCGTTGAAGAAGCGATTATTTCGAAAAAAACATGTATTTTCTCCATATATAGAAAATAAAAAGAAGTTCACATTCTATACATAATAGTTAGTGAACTTCTTTTTTTCATTAGATGGACTTTTTCAGGGAGATCCGCTTTGTGAGATTCTTTCTTTATGGATGTAAAGTTTAAAATCATAAGAAAACCATAATTTACCATGTATTTCATTTGAAAATCTATCCATTTTAATATGTAAAGGAGGTGAACGGAAATGGCTAGAAATCGTAGTTCTAATCAGTTAGTATCAAATGGAGCACAAGCAGCTCTTGATCAAATGAAATATGAAATCGCGCAAGAGTTTGGTGTGCAACTTGGTGCTGATACTTCTTCTCGTGCAAATGGTTCTGTTGGTGGTGAAATCACGAAACGTCTTGTAGCTATGGCAGAACAACAGCTTGGTGGCGGATATACTCGTTAATGTAAAGCTGTATAAAAGAAGGGAAGAGTTCTTCCTTTCTTTTTTTGTATCATTTTTCAAAAGTAAAAAGAAGTTTTCCATTTAATAGCATGAATGTGCTGTTAAATGGATTGGAAAAATAGAAGTAATGCTATGTTATACTCCAATTTCTTTTGTTATATAAGTTAAAAAGCAGATGACATATAGTAGCCCTGATGAAATTTATAATCGAATTTTATCAGGGCTACTACATGGAAGAAATAAATGTGAAAGGTTTCGAAATTAACATGTTAAAAAAAGAAAACAGTTGTTTAATTGCACTTGCATCTGTTCCACTTGTTATGACATTAGGAAATTCAATGCTCATTCCAATCCTTCCAACAATCGAAAAGAAATTGCATATTTCTTCTTTTCAAGTATCTATGATTATTACTATATATTCCGTTGTAGCTATATTATTAATTCCTATAGCTGGTTATTTATCAGACCGGTGGGGACGTAAAATGGTCATGGTCCCGAGTTTATTAATTGCAGCTATTGGAGGCGGTATAACGGGGTGGGTATCATGGAAGGTAGAAAATCCGTATGTTTGGATTTTAATTGGAAGAGCGATTCAAGGAATAGGTGCTGCTGGAGCAATGCCAGTTGTAATCCCATGTGTTGGCGATTTATATAAAGATGAAAAACAAGTAAGTACCGGATTAGGTATTATTGAAACGTCAAACACATTTGGCAAAGTCCTTAGTCCGATATTAGGATCAGCTCTTGCAGCAATCGTATGGTTTTTACCATTTTGGTCCATCCCAGTTTTATGTGCTGTTTCTATCGTTTTATTATTATTGTTAGTAAAAGCAAAGAAACAAGCAAATGAGGCCCCGCCTTTTAAAGAATTTATTCAATCAATTGGTTCAACTTTTCGAGAAAAGGGAAGATGGTTAGTCGCGATTTTTGTATTAGGTGCTATCGTTATGCTCATATTATTTGGAATTCTTTTTTATTTGTCTACGACATTGGAAGAGAAGTACAACATTCATGGAATTTGGAAAGGGTGTATACTTGCAATTCCATTGCTAGTATTATCTATAAGCTCATACATGGCTGGAAAGAAAATTGGTGATGACCAACGTGTTATGAAAAAATTTATATATACCGGATTTATACTAGCAGCAGTGTCTGTTATGCTTCCATTATTTTTAAAAGGAATTTACTTATTAATTATTTGTCTCGTTATTATGGGGATTGGCATTGGGATCGCTTTACCGTGTTTAGATGCTCTTATTACTCAAGGAATTGAAAAAGAACAGAGAGGGACGGTTACTTCTTTCTATAGTTCGATGCGTTTTATCGGTGTAGCTGCAGGACCGCCACTCTATTCTTTTTTTATGAAGGGAGCAGATCATGAAGTTTTTTATTTAACAAGTATCTTTGCGATAATTGGAGCAGTGGTTACAATTGTTTGGATTAAACCAGAGAAAGACCAATCTATTCTGAAGCGGCAGCCGAAACCAATTTCTTAATTTGTCCTGTTATTCAATATGCATGCTAGCTATAGATTTATTGTGTTTGCGAGTATGGATGAGAGTCACATATTTACAACATATAATATGTGACTCTCATTATTTACTTGTTAAGTAATAAGTTGTTTCAGCATATAAAGAGCAACTCCCCAAATAATAACCCCTGAAACTTTATTTAGAATTGTAATTGTATTTCCTGATGAATCTATTTTTCCAATCATGCGCCCTGCAAATGCTAAGCCGATAAACCAAAGCCAAGAAACCGTAATTGTTGTGAAAGTAAAAGCCCATTTTTCGCTGCCTACATATTGGATAGAGTTTGTGCCAATCACGCCAATCGTATCTAAGATTGCATGTGGATTTAATAAAGAAACAGAGGCGGCAAAGATAATTTGCTTTTTGATAGTCATTGATTTTGCCTCAATCGTCTCTTTTGTAGACTCACTTTTCCAAACCATCCAACCCATATAAACTAAAAAGAAAAATCCAATTACATAAAGTGTGGTTGTTAGCCACGAAAAGGTAAGAAGCATAAGTGCTACACCTTGTACCGCAATTAATATTAAAATTGTATCGCAGATAGATGCGGTTAGGATAACTGGTGTAGCCCGCAAAATACTTGGCTGACTAGCACCTTGGTTAAAGACAAAGACGTTCTGTACACCTAATGGAATAATGAGTCCAAACGCCAGAATCATTCCGTGCATGATCGCTTCAATCATTTTATTTCCTCCTATATAAATTGCTGAAATATGATAGTGTATATTTTATAAAAGAAAATTGAAATTGTATCCATCCATATGGTTGGATAACAAACCAACCAAAAAAGCGAGGCGACAGCATGGAACGATTTGACTGGAAGCCAAATGGATCTTCTCCAGTTCCCTTATATAAACAAATTGAGGAGTATATAAAAGAGAAAATTATAAATGGAGAATGGACGGTTGGTACAAGATTACCGTCGCAACGAGCTTTCTCCCATGCATTTGAAGTGAATCGAAGTACAATTGTAATGGCTTTAGATGAATTGGCAGCGCAAGGGTTGATTGAAGGAAAAGGTAGAAGGGGAACAATTGTGAAAAATGATGCATGGAGTATATCAACTTTGAAGTCTCACTCTAACTGGAATTCCTATGTAGAAACAGGTATTCATTATCCGAATCTCCCTACCATTCAAGAAATTAATCAAGCTGAATTTTATCCACATATCATTCGATTAGGTACTGGAGAACTTTCACCAGAGCTTTTGCCTGAGAAAAAAACGAAACAAATCATGAAAGAGCTTTCTCATGGGCAAATTCCTTTAGGATACGCGGAGCCAAGAGGGGATTTCAAATTGAGAGAGCAAATAGCAAAGTACCTAAAAAAATTTGATATTCTTACATCTCCAGCATCTATATTAATTGTTTCGGGAGCAATTCAAGCACTGCAGCTTATTTCGATGGGACTTCTATGCAAAGGCTCGTCCATTTTACTTGAAAAACCATCATATTTATATTCTCTCAATGTTTTTCAGTCTGCTGGAATGCGTTTGTTTGGTATTCCAATGGATGAGCATGGGATTCAACCATCACTTATTTCAAAATACAAAAGACAATTCCATGGTTCAATTTTATACACCATTCCGTCTTTTCATAATCCAACAAGTCTTGTTATGAATGAGCAAAGAAGGCAAGAAGTTATGAAAGTATGTAATGAAATTGGATTACCTATAATTGAAGATGCTGTCTATCAAGATTTATGGTTTGATTCATCTCCACCAAAACCATTGAAGGCAAATGATACAAATGGGATTGTATTACATATTGGAAGTATGTCAAAAGTCATTAGTCCTGGTTTAAGGATCGGCTGGATTGTTGGACCAGAACCAGTCATTAAAAGATTGGCAGATATAAAGATGCAAATGGATTACGGTTCGAGTTCGTTATCACAACGAGCTGCTGCAGAATGGTTTGCAAGTGGGTTATATGAAAAACATATACAGCAAATACGAGTTGAGTTGAAAAAACGGAGAGACTTTATGCTCAAAATGCTAGAGAAATATTGTAGAGATATAGCAACTTGGCAAATACCAACTGGTGGATTTTATATTTGGCTACAAATCGAACCAAACATTTCAATACGAGAGTTGTTTGAAAAGGCATTACAAGAAAAAATTCTACTCAATCCTGGAAATGTGTATGATAGAAATGCAAGCCAATATTTACGTCTCTCTTATTCATATGCTTCAATGCATGAAATAGAAAAAGGTGTTAAAACGGTTGCGAGATTGATAAAGAATCTCTCAATATAATGACTATATTTTTTTGGAAGTAAAAAATGATATTATAGATGCTAGTAACTGAAAAAGGGGAAGAAATATGAAACACTATGTTATTTGTCAAGTTATTGATGGAATAAAATATTTAGCTGCCTATGCAGAAACAAGACAAGAAGCAATTGAAAAAGCTGAATTATTAGGGTTAAGAACAGGAGGACGCTACGTTGTTGTTACTGCTGAAGAAGCGGAAGGATTACAGTATCCTTAATTGTTAAGCTCCTAATATAGAGAAAAAGAGTGAATCTAAGATTCGCTCTTTTTTCATATTTGTATAAAATTCACTTCAAATATCGTTTCTTTGTTGCTAAGACAGTATTATAATTATTTCTGTATATTATGATATTTTATTTGAGAGTGGTTATAAGAATGCTGTATGAGCTTATAAGTAATATTTTAACCATAGAAAGTACATTGGTGATAGAGGAGAGTAAAAAATGAATGAAGTAAACATACGGCCTAAAAAAAGGTCTAAGTATCGTATTATGTTAGGAACGTGGTATTACTCTGTAAAAAGAAATATTCAATGGTTAACGGATGGGAAAAAGTATGCTAAAACTTTCCAACAAGAAAAGTTATCTTGTACGGTTATACAGCATCGAACGATACTGCTTCGTAAACTTAAAGATGTAGATATGTGGTATCAAGAGAATAAAATTATTAATTTAAAAATCGCCATTAAACAGTTAAACGGTGTTGTGATTAAGCCGGGAGAAACATTTTCTTATTGGCGTTTAATAGGTAAGACTACAAGGAGAAAAGGGTATGTAGAAGGAATGGTGTTGCATTATGGTACTTTTAAACCAGGAGTTGGAGGTGGGCTTTGTCAACTTTCAAATTTAATATACTGGATGACTCTACATACAACACTAACCGTAACAGAACGATATCGTCATAGCTATGATGTATTTCCGGATTCAAAGCGTACACAGCCGTTTGGAAGTGGTGCGACTTGCTCCTACAACTATCTTGATTTACAAATAAAAAATGAAACAGATCAAGCTTATCAACTTTATCTTTACGTGACAGACGAACACTTAGTGGGGGAATGGAGAACAGCCTATCCTCAGCTTTACCAATATGAAGTATACGAAAAAGAACATGCAATTAAGCCAGCTTATTGGGGTGGCTATATCCGACGTAATGTCATACATCGAAGGGTGTTTAATCAACAAAAACAGTTTGTTGAGGATCAATATGTAACGGAAAATCATGCAATAATGATGTATGAGCCACTTCTGTCTTATAGTAGTGGTAAAAGTGAGGAGTAGTACTTTATGAATAAGCCTAATAAAATGAAACTTTAATTTTACGGATAGTGAATCTTATCTCTAACACATATACTTACGTCGAATTTTGAGTTGGCGGTATAATTGTTCGTAAGTAGTAGGATAAAACATTTAGTTTATTAGGCTTATTTCTTTTTTATGATGTAGTGTTTTTACAATATCCATGTGAAAATGATGAGAAAAGTAAATGAATACAGTAAGAGGTATTATTCTATGGATAATGAAACTAATTTTAAAAAAATTCAATTTCCGTTTCTAAATCGATTAATATATGTTTTGAAATTCCAAGACTGTAAAAAATTTTCGGCAGCATTAAAGCCAGACTGATAGAGCCATTCTTTTTCATCGGTAGTTAATTGGAATTTCGTACTTGTAATTGTTCCAGTTGGAATTGTAATGGTTCGTGCTTTTGATTCTTTATCTAGATGGCGTAAGTCGTGTGCTTGCATCATCGTTTTGAATAAGCCTTTAAACATAGAGAGGGGATCTTTATAAGGAACAGGTTCAGCTTGTATTTCATTTTTTACAAAATGAAAACCAAAAGTTGGCCAACGGGGTAAATTAGGGGAGTCAAAAATCCAAATTGGATAATTGCTAAGAAGACCTCCATCAACCATATAGCAAGGTTGTTTCCATTTTGGTGTTTTCCACTTTACTGGTTCGAAATAGAAAGGAATGGTGCTGCTCATTCTAACTGCTTTTGCAATAGAGAAATCTTGATTTGTAAAGCCATAGTTAGGTAAATCATCAGGGAAAATAACCATCTTTCCATTACTAATATCTGAGGCAATAATTTTTAAGTTTTGTGGATTAGGTAAGTCACTAAAACTATGGATCCCTTTTTTGTGCAAGAGGTCTTCTAACCAGCTTTCTAAATAGTTGTTTGAATAAATGCCTAATTTAGTCCATGCGCTTAATCCCTTTCCTATAAAAGGGACTTTATCAAGTGAACTTTTTTTTATAAATTGATGATAGTTAACGTTATTTATAATTATTTTTAATTCTGTACAAGAATAACCAGCTGCTAGAAGAGCTGCAATAATAGCCCCAGCAGATGTTCCCGCTACACGCTCCCACTCATAGCCATGATTTGCTAATGCACAAATTGCTCCAACATGCGCAATTCCGCGCACGCCGCCACCTTCAAAAACACCATCAATTTTCATAGGAATAGTTCCTTTCAAAGGTTGGATTTGCCGTATAGTAAAAAAGCACGTGATTCACGTGCTTTTTTTACAATAGTTTTTAAAGCTACTTAGCAACCTATGAAACCGCCCCAGCAGCTAGCTCCAATGATGATTAAAAGGATGAATAAAACGATTAGTAAAGCGAAACCGCCGTAACCGCAACCACCGCCACAACTGTAGCCGTAGCCGTAACCACCGCCACAACTATAGCCGTAACCGCCACCATAACCAAAACCCATATGGAATGCCTCCTTATAATAAAAGTTGAAATAAAGAAAAATGAACAATTTGAGGATCTGCTATAAGGAATTATGAAGGATCGTATTTGTAGGAACACTGTATACTATGCTGTATTAAAGTTATTCGCGTACTAGGGATAAGCCCGTTTTTTTTGAATAAATTATTTTGATTTTTCAGGATGAAGGATATGCCGTGTTTATGCTATGATACGGATAAGTACATTTATGTAAGGAGAATATATGAGAAACCAGATTGATTTACTAATTGATAAATATGATTTAACACATATAAAAAGAGAACTACTAGCTACTATATTTCCATGTATAAAAGTTGTTCCGAGACAAGAAGAGTCACTTCCCATTGGCTGTTCAAAAATGGGGGGGCTTCCTGATGTCCCATCTACATTTGAATATCCAACTCACGAAGGAAAGGCATTGGATTTTATTGCACAATTTAATTTAGCTGATTTGCAAGATATGGGCGTGGGTCATGATTTACCTGAAACAGGTATGTTGTATTTCTTCTATGATAGTAATTATCAACATGCTGGTAATGGATGTGTTTTATATCATAACGTTCCGTTAGAACAATTACAGAGGGTAAATGATAAACAATCAAAGTATACACAATGCACATTAACATTTAAATTAACCTATAAACTTCCTGAGCTATTTATTGAGGATGAAGCTGATTCGGATCGTTTTTTACAACTATTAGAGGAATTAATGCCAGATCATTATGATAATCATCAAGTATTTGGTCAACCATTCTCAGTTCAAAGAGAAGTGTTTGAAGAAGCTGGAGAATCTGTTGGTATTCATGATCACGATATGACATTGTTATTCCAAATTGACTCTGATTATACAAATTGTAATATGATGTGGGGAGATTTAGGTATGCTGTATTTTTGTATTGGAAATGAGGATTTAAAGCAACGTCGTTTTGAAAATACATGCTGTGTATTGCAATCTTGTTAGAAAGAAAAGCAGTAGTTAATTCTTATTAAGAACCTACTGCTTTTCTATTTTAGTATATGTATCTATTATAGTATAAACATCCTATAATAGATACATATAGATTATAAGATATGTATAATCGCATATTTTCTTTTTGAAAAAATATTGTATACTTTAAAAATATATGGAGTTTTTTCGTATATTTTTAGAATAGAAGGATGTGGCGAGATGAAAAAAACAAACAAGTATGTAACAGCTGTCGCGCTTTGTTCAACAATCATGATAGGTGGTTTACAAGTGCCTGCTGTATCATATGCAGCTACAAATACAAAAGTGGTAGCTACGCAACCAGACGCAAAAATACTAGGGGATTTCCGAAAAGAATTAAAAAAACATATTGATAATCGCGAAGAGAATATTACAATTACGTATAAAACAAAAGCTAAGAATGCTAGAGAAGTAATGGATACGCTTTATAAAGAGTATACTAAAATAGTAGATGCAGATGAGTATTTAAAATATAATGTAGCAAGTACACAATATTCAATTCGTGGTATACCAGGGAACTATACTTTTACATTAAAAATTTCATATCGTGAATCAAAAGAACAAACACAATACGTGAAGGCGCAAGCAAAATCAATTGTAAGTTCTATTTTGAAGGCGGGCATGGATGAGCATGAAAAAGTGAAAGCAATTCATGATTATGTTGTGAAACATGTTTCTTATGATACTTCTTACAAGGCTTATACAGCATATGAAGCATTGGCAAACCGCTCTGCTGTATGTCAAGGATATACACTATTAACATATCAATTACTAAAAGAAGCAGGGATTCAATCCCATATTGTAACAGGAAAAGGGAATGGACAAGCTCATGCTTGGAATCTAGTGAAGATCGAGAATAAGTGGTATCATCTTGATACTACATTCGATGATCCAGTTCCAGATAAAGCAGGTCGTGTGACATATTCTTATTATAATATGTCTGATGAGCAGTTAGGAAAAGACCATGAATGGGATCGTAATAAATACCCAAAAGCATCAACTAATTATTATAATGAATTAACAAATAAGATAAAGACAGGTAGTCCTAAAGCGGTAGTATACCAAAAAATGCTAAAGGATACGAACTTAATTTATCTATCCGCACAATACGGGGCTGAAAATTACAATGAACTTAAAGCGAAATTGCAGAAGCAATTCACTGCAAAGCCTAAAAAGGTAGAAATGCGTTATAAACAGTCGATGGATGGAACAATGCAAGATATAAAAAAAGTATTAAATGAACTTTCTTGGCCAACAGGGGCGAAAGGAGTTTCATACCAAGTTGCACCGTATAGTGCGATGGCAGGTTATTCATTAGCGACAATCACATTCAAATATTAATGAAAAGGGGCATCTGTAACAGGTGCTCTTTTTGTATTTGTGAGTGATACCTTTCCGTGACGGTTAGAAAGGTATCAGTTATAGTTAGAATAACTACAATGTTAATGTTCATAATACGTTAGATCTATCTTTTGTAGCGTGGGTGGCGATTTTTAAAGGGGTAGCTCTATTGATGAGACATTAATGCTTAAAAAATCTAGAAAAAGAAGCCAATATAAACTGGCTTCTTTTGTCTTTTTATGTCTATTTCCACCAATCATCAAACATCGATGCAGGTACTTGTCTTTTATGTTCACTTACTGTATAACGTTTTTCAATTTTTTCTGCTACATCTGCAGAAACTGTCTTTCCCTCTAAGTAATCATCTAGTTGATCATATGTAATACCTAATTCCGTTTCATCTGCTTGACCTGGTTTTTCATCTAATAAATCTGCTGTGGGCATTTTTAAGTAAAGACGTTCTTCAGCACCTAATTCTTGTAATAAAGCACGGCCTTGGCGCTTTGTTAAGCCTGTAAGTGGTAAAAGATCGGCACCACCATCTCCGAATTTTGTGAAGAATCCTGTTACAGCTTCAGCAGCGTGGTCTGTTCCGATAACAAGTAGACCTTGTTGGCCGCCAATTGCATATTGTGTGACCATGCGAATGCGAGCTTTGACGTTTCCTTTATTAAAATCTGTTAATGAATCACCTAATAAGTCACTATATTGGTTAGAAAATGTATCAACTGTTGAGGCAATATCAAAAGCAACAGATTGGTCAGGTCGAATAAATTGTAGTGCTAACTGTGCATCATCTTCATCTTTTTGTACGTGATATGGAAGGCGTACAGCGAAAAATGTTGCATTGCCTCCTTCATTACGAACTTCTTCAACTGCAAGCTGTGCTAAGCGACCGGCAAGTGTAGAATCTTGTCCGCCGCTAATTCCGAGCACAAATCCTTTTGCACCTGTTGTTTTTAAATAGTCTTTTAAAAAATCAATTCGTTTACGGATTTCTGTTTTTGGATCGATTACAGGTTGAACATGTAATGCTTTCATAATTTGTTCTTGTAATGTCATTATGGTTTCCTCCTATTCATTTAGAACGAGCAATAAGTATATATGTACTGATTCATAAATCTCCATTCATATTATTTCGCAAAATTAACGAATATACAATAGGTTGCAGATATGAATGTAGTTATTATAATGAAACGGATTCGTTTAATCAATTTTTCTGTAACCTTTCAAAAGTGTAAGGTTTTTGTCATTTGAATCGATGGAAGATATTTCCGCGCTTTATTATGATAGCGATATAGTTATTGAAAGGGCGGAGGATACAACATGAACATTAGAGAATTAGCGTTCCGTAATGTAACACGGAATCGACGAACATATTCAGCTTATTTTTTGAGTAGTGCATTTGCAATTATGGCTTTTTTTGTTTATTCGTTTTTTGCTTTTCATCCTTCATTAAGTGCAGGTCAGTTAGGTCAATATGTATTTGTAAGCATGTCTTTTGCACAATTTATTATTTATCTTTTTACGTTTTTTTTCATTCTATATTCAATGGGAATGTTTTTAAAAACAAGAAAGCGTGAATTAGGAATTTTAATGATGTTAGGGATGACGAATTTTCAATTAAGACGTCTTATCTTTTTTGAAAATGTAATGATTGGTATTGCTGCAATCATTACAGGAATTATTTGTGGGATGTTGTTTTCAGGTGTATTAATTTGGATTGCTCCACTTCTATTAAAATTGGATATATCGTTGCCATATTATGTTCCAACAACTGCAATTGGTATAACATGTGCTATGTTTTTCATTCTATTTATCATTATTTCATTCTTTAGTGCAGGGATGATTCAGAAAAACCAAATTATGAAACTGTTTAGAGGTTCAGCGAAAGCAAAGCCAGAACCAAAAGCTTCTATTATTTTTTCAATACTAGCTGTATTATTACTTGGCGTGGGATATATAGGTGCGTTAACTTCGCATGGTGCCATGGTGTTCATTATGTTGATTCCAGTAACGACTGTTGTCATTATGGGCACATACTTACTATATAAGCAGCTCAGTGTATTTATTATTCGAGCATGCAAGAAGAGTAAACGGTTCTACTGGACAAGAACAAATATTATTACACTTTCAGATTTAGCGTATCGGATGAGAGATAATGCACGAATGTTCTTTATTGTAACAATAATTTCGACCGTTGCTTTCTCAGCAATTGGTACATTAGTGGGCTTTGCTTCTATGACAAAGGGGATTATGGAACAACCAATTACATTTCATTACCACTCTCAACAAGGGAATGGAAATGAATCACAGCACTTACAATTTATTGGACAAACATTGAAGAAGCATCATATATCCGCTGAAGAAATAGAGATTGTATCAAAGAAGACAGAAGATAAAGCATTAAGAGATGCGACCTTTGTGAGAGAATCTGATTATAAAAAGTATGCAAAGTTAACGGGGGAGCCAGTTGAGTTATGGAATGAAAATGAAGTACTATTTCTATCGATAGAAATCCCGGGTCCACCGAGAAAAGAGAGAACAACAATTGAATTACCGCATGATAAAAAAACGTTGCAGGTGAAAAAAGTTAACACCTCTTCTCTTGGTAAAGTGCTTACTGGAAATATATATATAGTTTCAGAATCTCAATATGATTTACTACAAGATGGGTTTAAAGAAGTAAAAGATTACATGTATAAAACAAAGGAGACAAAAAATGAAATTGAAGTCGGAAAAGAACTCACAAACCAAATAAAATCTTATCAAGAACATTCAAGGTTTAGTGCTGCAGCATATGATCAAAACCAGGCTTTACAATTTGCTGGACCTATTTTGTTTGTAGGATTTTTTATTGGCATTGTATTCTTTGTTTGTGCAGGTAGTTTTCTATACTTCCGCCTATTCTCTGACTTAGAAGACGATTATCGTTTATTTGATTCCATTCGAAAAGTGGGGTTAACAAGCGGTGAGTTAGCAAAAGTAGTGACAATTCGATTGGCATTATTGTTCTTTGTTCCAATTGGAGTCGCGACATTCCATGGTGCGGTTGCGTTAACGGCGTTAGGGCAAATGTTTGAGTATTCGCTTTTAAAAGAAAATGCCATTGTATTAAGTATCTTTGTGGGGGTTCAAATCGTATACTTCATTGTGATACGATCCCGTTATTTAAAGCAATTGAAAGAAAGATTACGAATGAGCTAACTTATAGTAGCTAAAAAAAACCTCTTAACACATGGTGGTAAGAGATTTTTTTTATGTGAATAACCTTGTTTTTCACATATATTTGTCTTACGCTGGATTTGTTTGCAAGAAAGTAATATACATATATTGTAAAGTTATTAGTTGCTTTATTAACAGAAGATTTTACAAACGTCTTTTTCGTCAGCATATCTGATGAAAGAGATGTTTTTGTATTGAGAAAAATCTTGAAGCAGGAAAATAAGAGTGAGAAAACGAATGTTATCATTAAATGTAAGCGCGTTCAATTTAGGGAGATAATATATTTTTAGGAGGGATCACGATGAACAGTAGTACAGTAAGTAGGCAAAAGGGTATTCAATTAATTCCGTTTACGGTAAATAAAGTAGTGGAGCAAGTGAATGAAATTCCACCAGGTGTACAACTGATTCATGCTCCTGAAGTTTGGGAAAAGAGTGCAAAAGGGAAAGATATTATAGTTGCGGTATTAGATACAGGTTGTGATATAAATCATGTTGATTTAAAAGATCGTATTATTGGTGGAAGAAATTTCACTGAGGATTATGAAGGTGATCCGAAAATTTATCTTGATAATAATGGTCACGGTACGCATGTTGCAGGAACAATTGCAGCAGCAGAAAATGGTGTTGGAGTCCTAGGAGTTGCGCCACTTGCCAAGTTATTAGTGCTAAAAGTATTATCAGGAGATGGCTCGGGAAGCTATCAACAAATTATTGAAGCGATTGATTATGCTGTACGTTGGAGAGGACCGAATCAAGAACGAGTACGGATTATTTCTATGTCACTTGGTGGACCACAAGATGTACCAGAGCTACATGAAGTCATTCAACATGCTGTAAAACAGGACGTACTTGTCGTATGTGCTGCAGGAAATAATGGAGATTGCAGTGATAAAACGGAAGAATTAGATTTTCCGGGTGCATATTCAGAAGTAATTGAGGTAGGGGCTGTTAATTTAGAAAGGAAACTCGCTTGCTTTAGTAATTCAAATCAAGAAATTGATTTAGTTGCACCAGGGGAGAAAATCCTCTCCACTTATCCAGAAGGAAAGTATGCGGTATTAAGTGGGACTTCAATGGCAACACCGCATATTGCAGGAGTATTAGCGCTTCTGATTAAGCAATGCGAAAGAGAATATGGAAGAAAGTTATCAGAGCCAGAAATTTACGCACAGCTTATTAAACGTACTGTACCATTAGGGTATGAGCGAACATCAGAAGGAAATGGATTAATAGATTTGTTAAAAGAATAATTGTTACTAAAAAACATCTCATTTGAATATGAGATGTTTTTTAGTATGGTTCTGTCCCATGTAAGAGTGTATCAAGTAATCCTTGGAATCTAGCGTTTAAATTTTTTGTTCGAATTGAAATCTTGTGTTTAGAAGAAGTGATCGGCATATAGAAAAAGAAGACAGTGAAAAGTAGAGCGTTATTTCATAATTGAATAACTATAAAATGATACTTCCATCAGTGGAAGATTCGCCATTGATGATGATTTGAATGAATCAAGTTTTGACTTTCTATTAGTATAAGATAAAATAATTATGTAAACAAAATGACAAAAAGCACTGTTTTAGTAATATTACTAAAACAGTGCTTTTCGTTTAGATTGAATAGTTGCAGCATTTTCATCTTCTATTCCTGCTTCTTCGATAATTCGTTTTTTTGCTTTATCCAATAGGTGATTGACTGCTTCACCAAAATAGTTAGCTTCGCGCTTTGTGCGGGCTGCTCGTAAACATTTATAGTTTTCTATCAGTTCCTCTTTTTCAGAGTCTGTTAAGAAATCTTCTATTTTTTGTTTTGTCATACGAAACACCCTTTCTTCTGACAGACGACGCAATTCAGAAATATTTATTCCCCATTATAACAGTAAATTTCAAATGAAGTATAGCTTAACGTCGCAATAATTTGTCAATTTCTTGGATTTTTTCATCAGCTTTACCAATCTGTGTGTTTTTTGCTTGTTCACCACCGAGAGCTTGATGAAGTAAAAATGTTTGCCCTGAAATGGCAGTGACAATGGACACTTTAATAATTTCTTTTAAAGTATTCACATCAAATAAGACGAGTCCCAGAAGTGCCGCAAGACTACCAGTTAAAATATCAGTGAAAAACCCGAGGTGAAAAAATGTTTTTAAACGGCGTGGAAGCAATAACTTGCCTTGGTTATTGATAAGATGGGAAACGAAACCAGTAACGCCACCAATGAGAACAGCAGTTAGCCATTGATACATCTCCATCAAATCCACTCCTTTTAGTGAATAAGATTCGTTTTTTGTATTTGTATTCCTTTTTAAATTTTATATCAGCATATTGAGAAAATTTGGTCTGGCTACGTGCTTGTTCATTTTTATTATAACAGAAAATTTAGATATATTTCAGTCTATTATATGATATCACTTTTCATTATTACGAGTTTAGAAAAGGGGGCAAGAAAATGAATATGAATACTCCCCCACTTAACTTCGTTTAAAGTAGGGGTACTCTTTCGGAAAAATCTGTTAGATTATCGAAAAAAGGATGTAGAGGGCTATATGAAAAATATTGGACAATTTGTTAATATGCTTGAGCATGTAAGAGCGGTCACATTGCAAGAAATAAAAGATTAAAAAAAGATGATGATTGGTTAATGTCAGAAGGACGATGGGAAAACGCCGTCGTATATAATCAGTACTATTTGTGATTTCATGTACTAGAAAATGAAATCAGCCATCGTGGGCAAATAAGAACAATAAAAGAAATGTATCTGAAAAATCAGTTAAATAAAGTAGCTTTTCAAAATTCTATCACATATAATGAAATTAACTAAAGTAAGAACGGAGTGATGTGTTATGGCGATGATTATTGATATGAATGTTAAAGCGAATACAAAGGTGGACGGAAAGAGCGGTACTTTGTAAGAATCGCGTATTCCTTCCACTGAGTTCAAAATAGGGAGGATAAAAATTTGAATCAAAATCGTTTAGAATCATTTGGATGGGATTCTTTTTTTGAGGATCAATCTATAGAAAAATATGAAGTAGGTCGTATTTTACTTGAGCATAAGCACATGTATCGTATTATTTGTGATGATGGTGAGTATATAGCTGAGTTATCCGGGAAATTTCGTCATGAAGCATTAGATAAAGGGGATTATCCAGCAGTTGGTGATTGGGTGCATATAAAGAAAATAGAAGAGGAAGGCAAGGCTATTATTCATTATGTTTTCCCAAGAAGAAGCTCCTTTTCTAGGCAAGCAGCTGGCGAGAGAACGGCTGAACAGATTGTGGCAGCAAATGTTGATTATCTTTTCTTAGTCAATGCGCTTAATCATGATTTTAACGTAAGAAGAATCGAACGTTATTTATTATTAGCTTATGAAAGTGGATCAATGCCTATTATTGTTTTGACGAAAAGTGACCTATGTGAAGAAATGGAGCAAAAGATATTGGAAACAGAAGCGGTAGCCATGGGTGTTCCGATCTTTGCGGTTGATAGTTTGCAGCAAACAGGAATTGAATCATTGAAACAATTTGTTGCTTCTGGCAAAACGATTGCCCTTGTCGGTTCATCTGGTGCGGGTAAATCTACTTTGTTAAATGCATTAATGGGAAGTGAAGTTGCAAAAACAGGTGGTATTCGAGAAGAGGATAGTAAGGGAAGACATACTACGACTCATCGTGAGTTGTTCCAATTACCAAGCGGTGGCCTAGTGATTGACACACCAGGAATGCGAGAGCTTCAACTATGGGAGGGAAGCGAGGCAATTCATGCAGCGTTTTCTGATATTGAGAAACTTGCGGAAGGATGTCGTTTCCGTGATTGTGAGCATGAAAATGAACCTGGGTGTGCCGTTCGCAAGGCTATTGATGAAGGTGTTTTAGCAGAAAACCGTTTGCGAAATTATAAAAAATTGCAAAGAGAGATTGCATACGCGATGAGAAAACAAGATCCAGTGCTCGCTCGTGCTGAACGAGGGAAGTGGAGAAAAATAACAAAGCAGAATCGGAAAAAGTAGAATAAATTAAAAAACCAAAAGCAAATAGAGTGCTTTTGGTTTTTTGTCATTTATTCTATAAAAACAGAAAATTATAGTCGGAAAATAAAGGATTTTGTTATATACGTGTATAATTATTGTAAAATAGACTATTTATAAAGGAGAAGAGTATGGGAGTGTACTGGGGAACTAAAAGACATTCTTGGCTTAGCTATGCCTCATTTTGGTTAAGTATTTCATTTTTTCTTATCTTTTTAATTGAGGTGTTTGTATTTAAAACACTTTTAAATAGTTCGAGTGGTGTCGTACAAATTATTAAATATTTTTATTTCATATTTGTACCACTAAATATCTTTATTAGTTTAAGACTATTGTTTAAAAAGAATGAAAAGAAAACATTACCGATTTTTAGTTTTATTGTCTCGTTACTATTCGCAAGTTTTATAGCAGTATTAGCTTTAGCTGCTACAGGAAAAGTATTTTGATGAAAAACAGGAATGATAAAAGTCATTCCTGTTTTTTTTCATAATTTATATAAAAGTGATGAAGTAGAACAGGCAGATGAATACAGCAAGTCAATTGATATATGGTACAATAAAATTGATAGTGATAGAGAAAAAGGGTATATAAAATACTCATTGTTTTTTAGTAGGAGAGGGGTTATCTTATGCTATACGGGGATTTGATGTCATTATTTCAAGTTGCTCCAATGGAAGATAAGAAAAATGGCTGGAAATATATAATCCAAGAAGAAGATGGTCAATATTCAATTGTTAATAGTGTATCAACGGAACATATGAGTGTAGAATTGTTTTTTAATGAATATGACGAGTTGCGAATTACTTTATATAAAGAGGGTCGGCAGATTACAACTATACAACGAATAGCAATCTTAAAAACCGAGTTAGAAGAGGATGAAGAAGCGGTTCAATTTGTTTTAGAGCGTATGCCAAGCAGAATGATTCGGTTACAATTAAAACCATTTCTCGCAGTAGAAATGGGTCTATATTGGGAAGTCTGTGAAGATTGTGAGTAAAAAAGCATCCGTACATAGCGGATGCTTTTTTACTATGTTTTTTCTAACTGTTTATATGCGATAATTGGCAGAAGAATGATGCTAACCCATCCGATGATAGGATATAAGATATGAAGAAGTTCACTGTAACCAATATAGCTAAAACAATAACTAATAAGTAAAATAAAATAAATAATATGGTTGCTCTTCCAGCCAGTAATAGACTGCATTTGTTTTGTCATCCCAAATACGTTTCCAACTAATGTTGTAAATACTTCCCCAAAAATAATAAGGACAAAGAAAAAATGGAAAGTAGCATTAAATCTTCTTACTACTTCAGCCATAGGAATATTATATTGGTAAAATTGATCAATAGATAAAATGGCTAGATGACTACATAATAGAATAAAACACAGCCCAGCTCCTCCTAAAATTCCGCCCCATAGAATCGCTTTTTGATCTTTTACTTCGCTTGCTAGCGGTACCAGAACACTTTGGGCGAGAGAAAGATTTAAGGCGACATATGTAAGGGGACTTGTTACCCATTTCATATTCCAACTCTCTGTCGGAACTGTGTTAAGGATAGGGATCGCACCATGAATAAAAGTTGTAATAGCAAGTCCGATAATAAAAATCATCATAATTGGTACGACAAGTGTATTTACTTCAAATACACCTTGTAAGCCGCGGCTTCCAATGATAATACACGCGATAACTGTAATGAGAATACCGAGTTGTCGTGGTAGACGTAGTTGTTCCTCGAATACAGCACCAGCACCTGATAGCATGACACTTGTTACACCAAAAAGTACGAGTAATAACAAAGTGTTTATCACATTTCCAAATACATCACCAAACAAATATCTGTTAAATTCCTGAGCGGAAAATGCACCGATTTGTGAAGAAAGTAACATCATTTTTGTACCCAGCCAAATGAAAAGAATTCCACTTATGCATATTCCAATTGTTCCGTATAATCCGTTAATCGTAAAAAATTCAACAATTTCTCGTCCGGTTGCAAATCCAGCTCCAACGACAGTCCCAATATAAGTAGCAGCAACTTTTTTAGCTACTTTCCACTGCTGATTATCCATGTAATCCCTCTTTCTACTATGATGAACGTGACCTATTATTATGCATATGTGTGAGCTTGGACAATTAGACATATGAAGTGAAAGAAAGGGTACATAGATTTTTCAACATTAGTAAATGATTAAAGTTGTTGCAACTTTGTGACATATAGGTGGATGATTTGGATGAGTAGGGAATTTATGGTACAATAAGAATGTGTTCTTAAAAGAGAATAATTATAAGATAATAAGAGGAGTGGATTGAATGAGTACAAAAACAAATGTTGTTGAAGTATTAAACAAACAGGTAGCAAACTGGAGTGTGTTATATGTAAAACTTCATAACTATCACTGGTATGTAACAGGCCCACACTTCTTTACATTACATGAAAAATTTGAAGAGTTTTATACAGAAGCAGCAACGTATATTGATGAATTAGCAGAGCGTATTTTAGCGTTAGAAGGAAAACCATTAGCAACAATGAAAGAGTATTTAGAAACATCTACTGTACATGAAGGAACGAGTAAAGAATCGGCTGAAGAAATGGTACAAATATTAGTAAAGGATTTCTCAGCAATCATTCAAGAATTAAAAGAGGGTATGGAAGTAGCGGACGAGGCTGGAGACGAAACATCAGCAGATATGCTATTAGCGATTCATACAACATTAGAACAACATGTTTGGATGTTAAGTGCATTCTTAAAATAAGATATTGAAAACCTATTGAAAATTCTTTCGATGGGTTTTTTTATGATTTTTAAGCTTTCTTTTTATGGTATAATATAGTAAAAAGGAGGCGATACAATGTTTCGCTTTTTCAAAAGTGGAAAAGAGGAGAGGCAAATTACGAAAGATGAATTAGAACAAGCAATGGCTAAATTTCTAGAAAAAAATGCCAATATTGTTTATACAGTATTAGTTAATGAAGATTATACAGTGAATTATGACTTATTAAAACCATATCTACCAGCATTTCCTACAAATACGTTCATTATAACGAAGGAAACACTTGAGGTATTTGAACATACAGAAGAAAATTTAGAACTTGTAAAAGAAATTGATATTGTACAAAAAGCGGTAGACCAATATGTTACCGAAAAAGAAATGTTTCCTATTGTAGAAAACGATGAGGATCGCCTTATATGTGGAATGAAACTAGCACCGTATTTAGATCGTATATTAAAGCGAAAATTATATATTTCAGAGAAACATTATTTAGTCTCAAGTAAACCAGATAAAAGTAAAAAAAATATTGTTTAACAAAAAAACAACAATGATATATTGTTGTTTTTTTGTTAAAAGAAATGTGAAACTATAGTATATTTTGTTTTATAAATTGACTTTTCTGTCAATTTTGTATTTAATTATATAAGAGATAGAAAGGAGTGATGTATTATGAAAAATTGTAAGTTATTTTGTAAACGTTATCCTAAGAGTGGGAGTAGTTACTGTTAATCTAATATTTAAAATTTGACAGTATGTATTACCGGAACCTTAGGGTGACTGAAAGCATGTTAAAGAAATATATATTCCTAAAAGGTTACGGGAGGTAAGTGTAGATGAATAAGGTTACTTACATTGGTTTACTAAATGAGACGTTAGAATGTTACGCGAAAGATGGTAGTTTAGAAGCATATTATTATATTACTAAAAATGCAGACAAGGTAACTGGTGGTAATAAGGCGCAAATATTTAATTTTAGATATGCATTGGCAAGTGCATCTGGGCTTGAGAAAGAAGCTTTACATATAATGAAAGAAGCGATTGTCGAAAATGAGTTTTGGTATGGATATGAATATTTGATTACGGACGAAGATTTAAAACCGCTTCATAAATATGAAGAATTTAATCAGATGATTCAGTTATGTAAAGAAAGAGAAGAAGCAGCAAAGAAATCTGAACAAGTTCATTTGAAAACGCTACAAGGGAAGAGCGGTATTCATAACAATTTATTAATTGCATTGCATGGTAATCAAGAAAATATAAAAATAGCAGAACCGTATTGGAAACCGGTTGTGAATCAAGGTTATTTGTTAGCATTACCGCAGTCCTCTCAAATTCAATTTTCAGAAGGTTATGTTTGGGATCATGTCGAAAAGGGATCCCGTGAGTTAAAGGAGCATTATGAAAGTATTATAGCGAACAATCGTGGTGAGCTAAATCATACAATTATTGGAGGCTTTTCTGCTGGTGCAAGGGTGGCGCTACATGCAATATTAAACGAAGATATAGCGGTACAAGGTTTTGTTTTTGTAGCACCGTGGGTTCCTGAGATTGAAGAATGGGAAGACTTGTTGAATAAATTGAAAGATAAAGGTATTAAGGGATATATTATTTGTGGGGATCAGGATGAAGATTGCTTTGAATGTACACAGAGGTTTGTGAAGCTATTGGAAACGAAAAACATACAATATAAGTATAAAGTTATATCTAACGTAAACCATGATTACCCTGAACAATTTGAAGACGTATTGAAAGAAGCTGTTGAATATATTACGAAAACAGAAGCATAAAAAAGAGATGCATCACTCTATGTGATGCATCTCTTTTTTATACTTCTGCTAGCAACCGATATGACTTTAATTTATCCTCAAATAAACAAGCGAATGTTTTTACATCCGCTTGTTATGAGAAATGCCACGTTCATAATGATTCATCTCCACCAAAGTTAAAATATATTCGTAGTTATCGATCTCCATCTTAATTTGATTTCGATCTTCTTCAGTTAAATTTGCATTTAATAATTTTTTGCATAATAGTTGTTTTTTTAATTCTAAATGTTTTTTTGTTTCAAGATAGTCGTAAGTGCGTTTCATTTTTATCAATCCTTTCCTTACATTTCCTATCTGCATCTTTATTATATGATAAGGAATGGCGAATGAGAGTAAATCTCTGTGAATTATTAATGAATATTCTGAAATATATTGTGTTGTTCTACTATACTTATGAATACAATTCAAAGAATCACTGTTTTGTATTTTTTAAAGCAAGGGGTGGAATGATGCAAGTGCATACACAATCCCATGTTACAACTGATGAAATGTTGAAAATTATTGATAAAGGATTACCGAAAACAGTAGAGCCAAAACAAATCATTATAGTTGGTGCTGGAATGGCTGGTTTAGTATCAGCATCGTTACTTAAAAACGCAGGGCATTCTGTGAAAATTTTAGAAGCGAATAACCGTATAGGAGGCCGAATTGAGACTGTTAGAATGGAGGACACTGGATTATATTTAGATGTTGGAGCGATGCGTATACCATATATACATACACTAACGATGGCGTATATAAGAAAGTTCGGGCTGCAAGTAACTCCTTTTATTAATCGAAATGAGACAGATATTATTTATGTGAATGGTAAAAAAACGACGTTGCAGCAATATGAAAATAATCCTAGTATTTTAAAGTATCCAGTTGCAGTGAATGAGGTGGGAAAGACCTCTGAGGAGTTATTATTATTAGCAGTACAGCCAATTATTGATTTTATTAAAAGAGACCCAGATAAAAACTGGAAGATTGTTGAACAAGACTTCGGAAAGTATTCAACAGCACAGTTTTTAAAATATCATCCGTATCAATATAAAACGTATTTTTCACCAGTAACGATTGAGATGATTGGTGTACTTTTGGACTTAGAAGGTTTTTTAGAAAAATCATTTGTTGAAACGTTACGATTTATATATATTTTGCAGCAAGAAAGTGGTTTTTGTGAAATTAAAGGGGGCAATGATCAGCTTCCAAAATCTTTTTTACCGCAGTTACAAGATGATATTATATACAATCAAAAATTGATGAAACTTCATCAACATCAAAAAGGAATAACAGCTTATTGTAGACATGAAGAAACGTTTGAATATAGTAGCATAACCGGTGATTTAGTTATTATTACAATTCCGTTTTCTACAATGCGCTTTGTGGAAATTGACCCTTTCGATTCTGTATCACATGAAAAGTGGAGAGCGATTCGTGAATTACATTATATGGCTGCTACGAAAATAGGAATTCAGTTTAAAAGTCGCTTTTGGGAAGAACAGGGTCAATTAGGGGGAAGGATTATAACGGATTTACCAATCCGTTATGCATATTATCCGAGTCATGGGATTGGTTCAAAAGGACCCGCTATTATGCTTGGAAGTTATACATGGTCTTTTGATGCATTATTATGGGATGGATTATCGAAAGGTGATCGCATTTATTATACATTACAAAATTTAGCGACTATATTAGGTGGTCAAGTGTATGATGAATTTATGTCAGGAATATCCAAAAGTTGGACGTTAGATCCGTATGCATTAGGAGGGTTTGCTATTTTTCAAGCTGGTCAAGAAGTAGAATTGCAACCAGCAATTGTAAAACCTGAAGGGAAAATTTATTTTGCAGGAGATCATACAACGCTTTATCATGGATGGATACAAGGAGCGATTGAGTCTGGAATACGTACAGCGGTAGAGGTGAATCAGTTGATTGTATGAGTTTAATAGTAGAGAAAGTGTGCATATAAATTGAGTGAGCGTGTTGTTTAAGTTTTAAAATAAGTAAAATTCAGAAAAGTATTTACTATATAGTTTAAATTTAATATTATTATATACAAAAGAAAGATGGGGAGTGTTTGGAATGAATCCATTATTACTTGATTTTCCTTCTGAATTTTACACAGACAGGCTTTTTATTCGAATGCCGAAACCAGGGGATGGAAAAGCAGTATATGAAGCTATCAATGCATCGGTAGAAGAACTAAAGCCGTGGATGGTTTTCGCTCAAAAGGAGCAAACAGAAGAAGAAATCGAAGCGAGTATAAGAAGGTCGCATATTCAATTTTTACAGCGTGAAGATTTGAGATTACTAGTATTTTTAAAAGAAACAGGCGAATTTGTAGCATCTGCTGGATTGCATCGTATCGATTGGGAAATACCAAGATTTGAAATTGGATATTGGATAGATTCTCGCTTCGGTGGAAAAGGCTATATGACAGAAGCGGCGCAAGGTATTATGAATTATGCTTTTACTGAGTTAAAGGCAAATCGGATAGAGATTCGCTGTGATTCACGAAATGTAAAAAGTAGAGCGATACCAGAGAGGTTGGGTTTCAACTTAGAAGGGGTTTTAGAAAGCAGTAGTGTAGCAGTAGATGGTAATGGATTAAGGGATACATGTGTGTTTGCGATGACAAGAAATAGGTATGAGAAAGCAGAGCAATAATGTAGTAGCTTTGCTTTTTGAATTGCATTATTATTTAAGTTTCAGTCATTATAAGAATTGTTTAATGATTTTTACCCAGCCTAAATAGGAAACTCCTAAAATAATAGCCCATAAGAATGCAAGTCTTGCACTTCTTGGAATAGATAACCAAATTTTGAGTAATTTCCAGGAGTAACCTTTATTCGAGTTATTCATAAATCCAACTCCTTTTTATGGTAATTATAACATAAAAAGGAGTTGGATATTCAATACCTACTATAATGTGTTAGCACATTAAGGTACGGGATGTCCATTCGAACTTTCAAAGATTGTAAACCATTGCTGACGATCTAATGTAAGTTTTGTAGCTTCGATTGCCGTCTTCACGCGCTCTAATTTACCAGAACCAACGATTGGCATCATGTTTGCTGGGTGAGCAAGTAGCCATGCATACATGATAATATCAATGCTATCAACATTTAATTCATTTGCAATCTTTTGTAAAGTTTCTCGTAAGCGTATAGCACGTTCATTTTGTCCTGTAAAGATTTCTCCACCAGCAAGAGGAGACCAAATCATGGGATTAATTCTTTTCTCTTGGCATAAGTCAATTGTACCTTTTTCAAAATGTTCAAGCTGCATCGCAGATACTTCAATTTGGTTTGTAATGAGCGGGAAATCTAAATATGAGCTAAGCATATTAAACTGAGACGGTAAAAAGTTAGATACGCCAAAATGACGTACTTTTCCATCTTGCTGTAAACGTGTGAAAGCTACTGCGACTTCACTTGGATCCATAAATGGGTCAGGTCGATGAATGAGTAGCAAATCAATATAATCAGTATGTAAGTTTTGTAGCGACTGTTCTACACTTTTCACGATATGTTCAGCACTAGTATTATAGTGAGCAACATATCGTTCTGGGAATTTTGGTGATAGGGGAGCGATTCCACATTTTGTGACAATTTGCATACTTTCACGTAAAGAAGTCTTTAATTGTAATGATTCCCCAAATAAAGATTCGCACGTATATCCCCCGTAAATATCAGCGTGATCAAAAGTTGTAATTCCCATATCCATACAATTTTCGATGAAAGAAAGTAATTCTTGTTTTGACATATTCCATTCTGCTAAACGCCAAAATCCTTGAATGATACGAGAAAATTCAAGGTTATTAGCCATCTGAATTCGTTTCATTTTGAGTAGACCTCCCTGATGAATAATGATATTTTTGAAAAGGCTTTTTTGTTTGGTAATATTATATAGCTAGCAAGAGATGCTTACAATAAATATGTCTTTTCTGTATGATATAATGTATATAGATATAGGCATAAGGAGCTGTAAAAATGATTCCAGTAACAATTTTAACTGGTTTTCTTGGATCTGGGAAAACTACATTATTAAATCGTATTTTATCGGAAGAACATGGTAAAAAACTAGCGGTTATTGTAAATGAAATAGGTCAAATTGGCATTGATAATCAATTAATTATGAATGTTGAAGAAGAAATTATGGAAATGACAAATGGCTGTTTATGCTGTACAGTGCGTGAAGACTTACTTGTTGCTTTAAAACAATTACTTGACGTAAAAGCAGAAGGGAAAATGGATTTTGATGGTCTGGTGATTGAAACAACAGGTCTTGCAAACCCAGGACCGATTATCCAAACGTTCTTTTTGGATCCAGTTATTCAATCAGCATACAAAATTAATGGTGTTGTGACAGTGGTAGATAGTTATCATATACATAAACATTTTGAAAAAGGATTAGAAGCAAAAGAGCAGACTGCCTTTGCTGATATGATTTTAGTAAATAAAGTAGATTTAATTGAAGAAGTGGATAAGGAAAAACTTCTTACTGAGTTACAAGGGATTAATCCGATGGCAAAATTAATACCAACGACAAATTGTGAAGTAGATATTCCTGCTTTATTAGAAATTCAAACGTTTAAAACACGTGATACATTAGAAATTTATCCGCATAAAGAGCACCATCATTTAGAAGGTGTGAAATCGTTTGTATTACGTGAAGAGCGGCCATTAGATTTACAAAAGTTGAATGAATGGATGTCAGCTGTCGTTCAAGAATTAGGAGAGTATTTATATCGATATAAGGGCATCCTTTCGATTGATGGAGTGGATCGCCGTGTTGTTTTTCAAGGTGTTCATACTTTGTTTGCTGCTTCTTATGATAGAGATTGGAAAGAAGGGGAAGAACGCGTAAGTGAAGTGGTTTTCATTGGGAAAGATATTAATAAAGAATGGTTCCAAGAACATTTTAAAGAGTGCGTAAAATAAGCCTGTTTTCACAGGCTTATACTTTCATTTATTTGTAATTCCATTATAACACCAACAACGGGTCCTTCATCATCAATATCACCAGTTAAGTGAAAGCCGAAAGACTCATATAGTTTCATTGCTAGTGTGTTGTCTGGATGAAGACTTAAATAAATTTTTCTACATTGAAATTTTTGTTGTAAATACTGGATTAGCAGCTGCAGAAACCGTTTTGCATACCCGTTTCCTTGGAAATGATAATCAATCATAAAACGATCTAACCATACGCTATCATCTTTTGCTGAATACCAACCATACATCGCATATCCAACAAGTGTCTCTCCATCATATAAGCCTACTGACGTTCCGTTTCCTTCAAATAAAGACTCTGCTAAAGAAAATGCATTACTCTCAATAAATTGTTGCTGCCCCTTTGTTACTTGTAAAGCAGCGACTGAACGCCAATTGTTTGCTGTTACTTCACGAATGTGAAGATTCATAGTTCCAACTCGCTTTCTGAAGTGTTATAAAGCTAATATGGATAATTTTACTTGCTCTTTCGTTTAAGTCAAGTTGATGTATTGAAAAAAGACAGCTGAATATGTCCAGCTGTCTTAGAGGAAAGATACATTTAGCTTGTAGCTTCTTTTAAAGCATTCACGTTTTCTTCCATTAATGTGAAGTAATCTTTGTTTTTCTTTGCATCATCTTCAGAAATAGTAGCGAGGTGATTTATACGTAAAATTTTCGTTCCTGTTTCTTTTTGAATAACTTCTGCTACTTTTGGAGTAGAGAATGTTTCAAAAAGAATATATTTCAAGCCATGATCTTTTACTGTTTTTGTAATGTTAGCCAGTTCTTTTTGTGACGGTTCATCGGAAGCGGAGATTCCAGCAACTGGTATTTGTTTTAATCCATAGCGTTTTTCCCAGTACCCATATGCAGCGTGAGAAACTAGAATATCTTTCGTTTTTGCATCTGAAACAACAGATTTAAAATGATCATCTAAGTCAGTAAACTTTGTTTGCAGAGCAGCGAAGTTTTTCTCGAATTCTTTTTTATGATCTGGTTGCAATGCTACAAGTGCATCTTTAATTTTTTCAGCCTGTTTCATTGCGAGTGTAGGATCCAGCCATACGTGTGGATCTTTGTCGTGATGGTGATGTTCTTCTTCTTTATGACCTTCTTCGTGTTCATGATGTTCTTCTTCTGATGAAGCGATAAGATCGAAGCCTTTAGATGCATTAACAATTTTTACATTTTCTTTTTTTAATGTTTTTTCCATTTTTTCTGCAAACGGTTCTAATTCTGCGCCGTTGTATACGAATAGATCTGCCTTTGCAACTTGCACCGTTTGTTTTTGACTTGGCTCATATGTATGAGAGTCAGCACCAGGTGGATAAATTGTTTCAACAGTTACATAGTCACCACCGATTTTTTTAGCGAAATCAGCAAGTGGAAAAATGGTTGTATACACAGAAAGTTTGCCATCTTTTTTTGCTAATCCATCTTTTTTGCTGGAACATCCAGCGAAAATTAATGTGAAAATAAGTATAAAAGAAAATACCATTAATCTTTTCTTCATATAATTCTCCTCTTTTCTTTCTTTTCCAATTTTATTTTCTCCCAAAATAAGAGAAAAAACATTTTTATCGCAAAACGTAATAATTACGTTTTAAGTTGCGAACTTAGTATAATACATCTTTACGAAAGTTGCAATAAAGTGAAACATTAATTGTTGTGGGATAAAGTCCCGTACCAATTATTAGCCTTCACCAATCAGGCTTTTACGGGCAGTTGATCCCCATAAAACATCTTTATTGTGCTGGATTTTGAGGCGGGGATATTTCTGCACGTTAATGCGGAGCAAATAATAATCATTTCGATTTGATTTTGTTATAAAGTTGTCAAAAAGAGCAGTATTAATTTTTATGAATGTCGCATAAGTGGCAACATTGCTTTCATATATTGAGGTAGAGGGGATGAAAAGGGGATGAGCGAGTGGATTACTTGATGGAGGCAATTTTATTGATATTAGTAGTTGTTTTACCATTAACATGTGTTTTGATTTTCCTTAAAACATTAATAAGTAATCTGGGTGACTCTACAATCATAACAAAGTTACCAATAGAGAAAACAAGAGAGAAGAGTGAGTAAAGCGCTTGCGTCACGCATAGTGCTTTACTTATGATAGAATAAGTAAAAAGGAAACTCCTAGAAATAGGATTGGTACTGCCTAATTGGACGGTATAAAATTAGATAAAGAGGTATAGGGATAGATGAATAAACGAACAGCGCTAGTACTCGGTGCAAGTGGTTTAGTTGGACAAGAAGTGACGCAGCTATTACTTGATTCAGATTACTATGATTCGGTAATGGTTTTTGTAAGAAAACCATTACAATGGGAGCATGAAAAGTTACAACAGAAACAAGTGGACTTTTCTATATTAGAAGAGTATAAAGAGTTATTTGCTGTTGATGATGTCTTTAGCTGTCTTGGGACAACAATTAAGAAAGCAAAAACGAAAGCGAATTTTAAAAAAGTAGACTATGAATATACATTACGAGCAGCTTGTTTAGCAGAAAAACAAGGTGTGCAAAATTTTCTTGTTATTTCTTCTATGGGTGCCAATCCGAAATCTCTATTCTTTTATTCACAAGTAAAAGGGAAGATGGAGGAAGAACTTCAAAAGTTGGTGATTGGTGGGGTTCATATATTTAGACCATCATTACTACTTGGGGATCGAGAAGAATTTCGTTTTGGAGAAAGAATGGCTGAGAAGATATTTGGTATCGTACCATTTGTATTTAATGGTACTTTAAAAAAGTATAAGCCAATTACAGCTGAGCAGGTTGCAAAAGGGATGTATCTAGCAGCGCTACGTGAAGAATCTGGTGTTCATATTTATAATTCTACAGAGATTACAATGATGAAATAATGAAAGAGGAGAAGGGACGTCCTTCTCCTTTTTGTTTTATCTCATTTTAGCGGCGAGTCGGGGTTGTTTTACCACGAGCACGTTGATATTGGTGTGGCTCTTGTAATTCAAATCCAAGTTCGTTGGCTGCTGTTCTTGGAAAATATGGATTGCGAAGTAGCTCGCGACCAATAAAGATCAAGTCTGCTTCATTATTTGCTAAAATTTCTTCTGCTTGTATACCACTTGTAATTAGTCCTACTGCGCCTGTCGCGATGCGCGCTTGTTTTTTTATATGATTTGCATATTTTACTTGATAGCCAGGGTAAACATCAATTTGTGCAGGTACAACTGCACCAGAACTACAATCAATTACATCTACCCCTTGTTCTTTCATCCATTTTGCAAATTGAACATAGTCATGTTCTGTCAATCCTTCAGGGTGATAGTCATTAGCAGAAATACGCACAAATAAAGGACCATTCCAAACAGCATTTACAGCATTAATGATTTCTCTTAAGAAACGGTAACGATTTTCAGGTGATCCACCATACTCATCAGTCCGTTTGTTTGATAATGGAGAAAGAAATTCATTAATGAGATAGCCATGAGCCGCATGTAATTCAATAATATCAAATCCTACTTGTTTGGAGCGGTATGCAGCATCTTGAAAAGCGGAAATTGTTTCTTGGATTAGCTGTTTATTCATTTCTAACGGAATTTTCATAGCATCATTAAATGCAACAGCCGAGGGTGCTACAGCATCTGTATGTAATTCAGCTTTTCGTCCAGCGTGTGCTAATTGAATGGCTGCTTTGGCACCATTTTCATGGATGAGTGAAACCGTTTGTTGTAAACCTGGAATATGATCATTATTCCATATACCTAAATCTTTATTAGAAATACGTCCTTCAGGTACAACAGCTGTAGCTTCAAGCATTACAAGACCTACTTGACCAGCTGCTCGAGATGCATAATGGATAGGATGGAAATTTGTAACCTTTCCATCCTCGTGTTCTGAAGAGTACATACACATCGGTGACATAACAATACGATTTTTTAATGTGATATCTTTCATCGTATAAGGTGAAAAAAGATGATAGCCCATAGTTATCCCCCCTTATTACAGTTTTCTTAATTGTATCATCATCATTTTTGTTTCCATAATAAAACGCTTATTCTCGAAAGATTGCACATTTGTGTTACAATTATTGAAATGAATCAAATTGGAGGGTAGGAGCATGTACCGAGCGTATTATGAAAGCGAAATAGGTTTGCTTGAAATTACTGCAAATGATGAAGGAATTACGTCTGTTATTTTTGTAGAGAAACGGAAAGAAGAGAATACAAGTCAAATTGTAGAACAGTGTCTCACTGAATTAGATGAATATTTTCATCAAAAGCGAACTGAATTTACAGTACCACTATCAGCAGTCGGAACACCGTTTCAAAAGAATGTTTGGGATGCACTTTATACGATTCCGTATGGAGTGAGTGCTTCCTATCTAGATATTGCAGAAAAGGTTGGTAACACAAAGGCAGTACGTGCGATTGGCGGAGCAAATAGTCGCAACCCGATTTCTATTATTGTTCCATGTCATCGTGTAATTGGAAAAAGTGGAAAGTTAGTTGGCTATGCAGGTGGACTATGGCGAAAAGAATGGTTATTACAACATGAGGGGATTTTAAAATAAGACGAAAAAATGTTCGGATGGAAATAGTAGTTTTCATTGATTAAAGGAAAACGAATTCTATATTACGATCTAATCTGAATGGTTTCGCCTATTATTTGTGGGTGTACGATCCTGTAAAAGCCTCTTTCTTCAAATCATTAAGTTTTTAGTATGTTGGACAATAGAAGTATCAGTAGCGGCCAAATCACGGAAAGAGGGATTATTTTGCATTGTATAAATTGTGGGAATCCTTGTCCTGACAGTCAGTTCAATTGTAAAGATTGTCAGCAAGTTTTACATAATAGAACAAAAGAGGAAACCTCACCAATAGAAAAAGATATGGAACAATATGTGGGAGCGCATTATCCATATTATAAAGGGAAATGGGAGAAAGAAAAAAAACGAATAGCAGGGTGGAGTTGGAATGGATGGGCGGCTATTTTCAATGTTGGATGGTTTGGCTATCGAAAGTATTACTTACCTGCTTGTTTATTTGTAATCTTATTAGTAGCTTGTAATGCATTCTCCTATTATAGGGGTTTCAATGTTGCACTTCCAATCATAAATATGGTGCCGCTTACTTTTTTATTACTCATTTTAATGATGATAGGAATTGGGATATTTGCTAATGGGCTATATTATCGATTTGCTGAGCGAAAAATATATCGAATAAAGGCAAGGGGGGTAAAGGACGAAGCTGTTGAAAGTTATCTTATTCGTGATAATGGTGGAACAAGTAAAATTGGAGCGGCTATTGTTACAATTTTGACAGCGACTAGTATATTTATGAGTCACTTTTTCTTTCCCACAGATCAAGATGTCATTCAAAAAGTACGAGCAAGTTCTCTTTATGAGTATCCCTTCTTTTCTATTGGAGAATCGTTTGAACACTATTTTAAGCAACCAACCTGGGTTTATTACCGCGGGGGAGATGGATTAGAATTAGTAGAATTTCATGGATATAATAATGGTATGGCAAGACAAAAAATTGTCATTCAATTTGTTGTCGATTACAGGTTGAATGAAATTGAGCCCTATTCTCTTACGATTAACGATGAGCCACAAGATGAAAAAGAATTCTTGATAATGATGGAAGATGTGTTTCGTACGCAAGATCTTTTTGAGTTTGATGATGGATTACAAAAAGATGAAATAAAAGAGATGTTATAAGAAATGGATGTAAAAGCGGATAAAGTAGCTTTTACATTCATTTCTTTTTATTTCAGTAAAGAAAAATATTTGAAATAATCTGAATGTTTTGTATAATATTATCATATAGGCCTTATTGTATACATAAAGATTGGGGGAAGAAAGAATGAAGAAAAAAGTTTCAACGCTTGCTGCACTTGCACTATCAACAAGTATGTTTGTTGCAGGTTGCGGGAATGGGGAGAAAGCATCGACAACGAAGAAAGAAACAGGTAAGGGGATGGCCGATAAACAAGTGTTAAACTTACTAGAAACAGCAGAAATTCCTTCGATGGATACGTCAAAATCAACAGATTCCGTATCGTTCCGAGTATTCGTAAATGCAATGGAAGGTTTATATCGATTAGATAAAGATAATAAACGAACTCCAGGTATGGCAAAAGATGTGAAAATTAGTGAAGATAAGAAAACATATACTTTTGAATTACGAGATGCAAAGTGGTCGAATGGTGAGCCGGTTCGTGCGCAAGATTTTGTATATGGTTGGCAACGTGCGCTTGATAAAGAAACAGCATCTGAATATGCATTTATTTTATTTGATGTAAAAAATGCTCAAAAAGTTAATAAGGGAGAGTTGCCTCTTGATCAGCTTGGTGTAAAAGCAAAAGATGATAAAACACTAGTGGTAGAACTTGAACAACCAGCTCCATATTTTCTTGATCTTACATCATTTCCAACATTCTTCCCTTTAAATGAGAAGTTTGTAAAAAAACAAGGAGATAAATATGCACTAGAAGCTGATAAAGTTTTATACAATGGACCATTTACGTTAAGTGAATGGAAACATGAGCAAAGCTATAAATTAAAGAAAAATCCAAATTACTGGGATAAAGGTACTGTAAAACTAGAAGAAATTAATGTGGGTATCGTAAAAGAAACGAGCACAGGTGTGAACTTGTATGATAGTGATGAAGTAGATCGCGTCATTTTAACCTCAGAGTTTGTTGATAAATATAAAAAGAATAAGCCAGATGAATTCAAAACGAAACTAGATCCGCGCATGTATTTCTTACGTTTTAATCAACAAAACTCAACATTTAAAAATCAAAAAGTGCGAGAAGCAATTGATTTAGCTTATGATAAAAAAGGTATTGCAAATGTCATTTTAAATGATGGATCATTACCAGCATATTTCTTAGTACCGGAAAAATTTACAACGGGTCCGGATGGAAAAGATTTTCGTACTGTAAATAAAAATTTCCGAGATAGTAACGATAATGCGGCAAAAGCGAAAAAGTTATGGGAAGAAGCGAAAAAAGAATTGGGTCAAGATACAATTACGGTAGAATTACTAAACGATGATAATGGTAGCCGCAAAAAAGTTGGTGACTTTATTAAAGAAGAACTTGAGAAAAATTTACCTGGAATTAAAGTGAATTTGAAACAACAACCATATAAACAAAAATTAGATTTAGAGAAGAAATTACAATATGAGTTTTCGCTATCAGCATGGAGCCCTGATTATCCAGATCCAATGACATACATTGATATGTTTATTACAGGAAGTTCATTTAATGAAATGGCTTATTCAAATCCAAAGTATGATGATTTAGTTGCTAAGTCAAAAGGTGAATTGTTAAAAGACGATGCAGCACGTTGGAAAGCACTTGCAGAAGCGGAAAAAATCTTAATTGGAGAAGATACCGCAATTTCACCTGCTTATCAGCAAAGTACAGCATATTTAGAAAAAACATATGTAAAAGGAATTGCAAATCATACATTCGGTGGCGATTTTAGTTATAAATGGGCATATGTTACAAAAAAATAGTATAATAAGAGATGTGCGAATTTTTGCGCATCTCTTATTTTGTAAGGAGGTTCTATGTTGATAAACGGATTTAATCATCTTTGTTTTTCAGTTTCAAATTTAGAAAGATCGATTCAATTTTATGAAACAGTATTAGAGGGAAGGTTATTAGTAAAAGGAAAAAAACTCGCATATTTTGATGTATGTGGAATGTGGGTCGCACTCAATGAAGAAGCAGATATTGCAAGAAATGAAATTCATCAGTCATATACACATATTGCATTTTCTGTTCAACAAGAGGAATTTGATCAGCTATTAAAGCGATTAGAGGAGAATAAAGTTCATATTTTACAAGGAAGAGAACGTGATGTAAGAGATTGTCAGTCTATTTATTTTATTGATCCAGATGGACATAAGTTTGAGTTTCATTCAGGTACATTGCAGGATCGCTTACATTATTATAAGGAAGCAAAACCACATATGAAATTTTATTGTTGAAATAAAGGGGGCAGGGAAGAGCATGCATGCGCTCGTTATTGGAGGGACAGGAATGCTAAAGAAAGTGTCCGTTTGGCTTTGTAATCAAGGCTTTTATGTTTCTGTTATTGGACGAGATAGGGATAGGTTAGAAGGTGTGAAACATGCATGTAATGCTCCCGGAAATGTTACATGTATTTCTCTTGATTACCACGATAGCGACATCTTAAAACAATCTATTAAAGGTGCTATTAAACAAAATGGCCCTATCACATTAGTAATAGCTTGGATACATACAACTGCTAAAAAGGCGCTTCAAGTAATTTGTGAAGAAATTGAGTTACATTCTAAATCCTATGGTTTGTTTCATATATTAGGGAGTAGTGCTTCTCAATTGGAACGGCAAAAAATAGGAAGTTCTTCATGTGATTATCATAGAATTTTATTAGGGTTTATTTTACAAGGTGAACATTCAAGGTGGTTGAGTCATGAAGAAATTGCAGAAGGGGTTATAGCAGGAATTCAGAGTAAACAAAGTGATTGTATTATAGGAACATTAGAGCCATGGGAATTACGACCAATTCATTGAGGGGGAAGGAAACGAATGAAGACGACTTTATATGTAACACGTCACGGAGAAACAGAATGGAATATAGCAAAGCGTATGCAAGGAAGAAAGAATTCGAATTTAACCGAAAAAGGAATGCTACAAGCAAAACAATTAGGGGAACGAATAAAGGATATACCACTTCATGCAATATATAGTAGTCCAAGTGGGAGAACAATGCATACGGCAGAGCTGATAAAAGGAGAGCGGAATATTCCAATTATAGCTGACGAACACTTTTATGAGATTAATATGGGAATCTGGGAAGGGCAAATGCTTGCGGATTTGGAAGCGCAGTATCCAGAGGACGTACATACGTTTTGGAATGAGCCGCATCGTTTTTGTTCGACATCAGGAGAAAATTTTAATGATGTATATAAACGGGTGATAGAAGGGGTCAACATTCTTTTAGAAAAACATAAAGGAGAAAGTATTTTAATTGTATCACACGCAGCGGCAGCAAAATTACTAGTGGGGCACTTTGCTGGTCTTTCGGTTGAAAAAGTATGGGATGATCCATTTATGCATAGTGCTAGCTTAAGTATCATTGAATTTGAAGAAAAAAAAGCTAGTGTTACACAGTTTGCCGATATAAGTCATTTTCAGCAAGTGTAAAAAGACCGCAATAGAGCGGTCTTTTTACACTTGCTATTAACAATCGGGGATAAAGGATTAACAATCGCGTTTTCTAAACCAGAAGTGATCATTTTTTTTTCTCTTTTTGCAGGATGAACGTTTATGGTGATCGCAATCATGGCAGCTTGAATGACTGTCATCATCCCATGAGTGATCGCAAGATTTTTTATCATGCTCACGGATGAATTCACATTTTTTACAGAAACATCGTTTTGTCCAGAAACATTTCTTTTCAAAACGAACGCATTTTGTAACGAACGTACATTTTCTTACACGCGTACATTTTGTAACATGAGTGCACTTTTTCACACGTGTCCGTTTTGTAACGAACGTACATTTTTTCACGCGTGTAACTTTCGTAACAAAAGTCCACTTTTGCACACGTACACGAGTACGCTTCGTAATGAACGTACATTTTTTCACACGTGTACATTTTGTAACACAAGTACATTTCTTCACACGCGTACATTTTGTAACGAACGTACATTTTTTCACACGTGTACATTTTGTTCGAGGACATTTACCACCCGTTGTATGTTTACAGTGTGTTGTACGCTTATGATGCGAAAATTTATCATCGTCGCACTCAAAAGTACTTGGGTCTTGATGTAAAAATTCCTCCATCCCTGCACTTTTGATTTCTTCAACAGCTTTTTGAATATCGCGTTTCATAGAAACCCTCCTTATCGCTAATTAAAATGAAAAGGTAACCTTTTACATTAATCATGATATGAAGAGAGAATCTCTTCTGCATGAGACAGGAGTTTAATTTTCAATGGAAATTGGCATATGACGGATATATGGACACATGGACAAAGTAATGAGCATACATTAAAGGGAGAAAAAAAGAAGGGGTGGAGAACAATGTTGCCTTCTTATGATTTTTTTATTCATCCAATGTATGTTGTTGAATTAAAGAAAGATATTTGGTCTGATAGTCCTGTTCCAGCAAAATTAACATATGAGAAAAGAAAATATGATATTGATATTGTTTACCGAGGGGCTCATATTCGGGAGCTTGAAAAAAAATCATATCATGTTATGTTTTACAAACCAAAACGATTTCAAGGTGTGAAAGAGTTTCATCTAAATTCTGAGTTTAAAGATCCGTCACTGATCCGAAATAAATTATCACTTGATTTTTTTAGCGATATTGGTGTACTTTCACCAAAATCTCAGCATGTTTTTATTAAAATTAACGGTCAAATTCAAGGTGTATATCTACAATTAGAATCTGTTGATGAAAATTTTTTGAAAAGCAGAAAATTACCGAGCGGTTCAATTTATTATGCAATTGACGATGATGCAAATTTTTCTTTAATGAGCGAGCGAGATCAGGATGTTAAGACAAATTTATCTGCAGGGTATGAGTTTAAATGTGCAAATGAACATAGTGAAGAGCAACTTAGCGAATTTGTTTATCAAGCGAATGCATTATCGCGAGAAAAATATGAAAAAGAAATTGTGAATTATCTTGATGTTGAAAAATACTTGCGATGGTTAGCAGGTGTTATTTTAACGCAAAACTTTGATGGCTTTGTTCATAATTATGCATTGTATCATAATGATGAAACGCATTTGTTTGAAGTAATACCATGGGATTATGATGCAACATGGGGGCGTGATGTAGAGGGAAGGCCACTTAACCATGAATACATTCGAATTCAAGGGTATAATACATTGAGTGCCAGAATTCTTGATATACCGGTATTTCGAAAACAGTACCGCAGTATTCTTGAAGAAATTTTGGAAGAAAAATTCACGGTTTCTTTTATAAAACCGAAAGTAGAGGGAATGTGTGAAGCGATCCGTCCGTACCTGGTTCAAGATCCCTATATGAAAGATAAAATAGACATTTTTGACCAAGAACCCGATATTATCTTTCAATATATAAACAATAGGCGTCAATATATACATGAGTATTTACATGAACTATCATAAATGAAAAAGAGATTGATACATAGTCAATCTCTTTTTCATTTATGATAAATATAATCTTTCATTTTAGATAAAAAGTATGAATGCTTAAGTCTTTATGAAAATAATTGATTCCTTTTAAATTTTATGTGAATAAGCTACGATTTGTTTAGGTGCTGTAAATAAAGTTGAAACAGTATAGTATATTTTTAAGGTGGAGGAAATATGGAAGCGAAATGGATCGATTGGGTAAAACAAATACAAGCTATTGCTCAGGCTGGTTTAACGTATTCAAAAGATGTGTATGATATTGAACGTTTCGAGCAGTTACGTGACCTCACAGTTACTATGATGTCTCATTATACGAAGACAGATTGGGAAGTGGTAGAGAAATTATTTGCCAATGAAACAGGTTATCAAACACCAAAAGTAGATATTAGGGCTGTCGTGTATCAGGATGATAAATTATTATTTGTAAAAGAAAAAAGCGATGGGAAATGGGCTTTACCAGGTGGCTGGGCAGATGTTGGCTATACGCCAACAGAAGTGGCAGCAAAAGAAGTATGGGAAGAAACGGGTTATAAAGTTGACCATTTTCGATTATTAGCAGTATTCGATAAAGAAAAACATCATTCATCACCATCCGCAACACATGTATATAAAATATTTATTGGTTGTGAAATCGTTGGGGGAGAAAAACAAACAAGTATTGAAACAGAAGCAGTGAACTTTTTTGGTGAAAAGGAAATTCCGGAGTTATCGATTGCTAGAAATACAGAGGGGCAAATTAGAGAGATGTTTGCATGTATGAAAGACAGTAATAAGCAATCCTTACTTGATTAAGAAAAAATGTGTAAAGATAAAAAATAAGAATTTTTACATGTATAACCCTCTCTTTTCTTTCTATTTGTGCCTGGTATATTTACAATGAATGGTACATATTTTGGGTAAAGAACTAGGAACTTATTGGCATGCATAAATCTTTGTGAGATAATAGGAAGGCATGTAAGCAGAAAAGGAGACAGAAAAGAAAATGTTATCGAATTTAATAGAGCAGTTATTGCAATTTTTTGCAAGTTTAGGATACTTTGGAGTAGCCTTAGGGTTAATGATTGAAATCATTCCCAGTGAGATTGTTCTCTCTTATGCTGGATTTTTAGTAGCAGACGGTAAAATCAGTTTTATTGGAGCGGTGATTGCTGGTACAATCGGTGGTACTTTAGCACAAATCTTCTTGTATTGGTTAGGGTATTATGGAGGACGTCCTGTCGTTGAAAAATATGGAAAATATTTATTAATTAACAAGCATCATTTAGATGTGGCGGAAGGCTGGTTTAATCGATATGGGGCGGGAGTAATTTTCTCAGCACGCTTTATACCAGTTGTGCGTCATGCAATTTCGATTCCAGCAGGATTAGCGAAAATGCCTTTGAAAAATTTTACACTATACACAGTAATCGCGATTATCCCATGGTCAATTTTGTTTATTTATTTAGGAGAAAAACTAGGTGGGAATTGGCGTCATATTAAAGAATATGCAGCTGACTATACGCATTACATAATTATTGGGGCAGTGTTCTTTATTGCTCTTTATTTCGGTTTAAAAATATTGAAAAAAAGAAAAACAGTTCGTTAAAGCCAATGATTTCATTGGCTTTTTTCATACCTTTCAGTTCTAAAATAAAGAAGTTGTCCATAATGTGTAGTAATAAAGCGTAGCGGGGGAATGAAATGAAGGGATCACCGTTTTTACGTGGAACATTATTTTTAACGATGGCGACGATGATATCTAAAATGCTCGGATTTATATATGTTATTCCATTTACAGCAATGGTTGGTACTAGCGGATATGTATTATATACGTATGCATATCGGCCATATACAATTATGTTAAGCATTGCAACGATGGGATTACCACTTGCTGTTTCAAAAATGGTCTCGAAATATGATCAGTTAAATGACTATCATACAGTAAAACGGGTGTTGAAAAGTGGAATATTTTTTATGATTTTTATGGGGCTAGGTTCATTTCTAGTTCTTTATATGTTAGCTCCATATCTTGCAAATCTAGTGATCGATGGAAGTGATCAAACTGGTAATAGTATGAATGCTGTTACATATAATATTCAAATTGTTAGTTTTGCACTACTGATTGTACCAGTAATGAGTTTATTACGCGGTTTTTTTCAAGGATTTCAATCTATGGGACCATCGGCTTCTAGTGTAGTTGTAGAACAGTTCTTTCGTGTATTAACAATCTTAATAGGAAGCTTTGTTGTGTTGCATATTTTGAAAGCATCTGTTTCGTTAGCGGTTGGAGTTTCAACTTTTGGTGCATTTATGGGCGCGGCAGCTGGACTAACTGTTTTGATTGGATTTTATATGAAAAGGCGGAAATACTTAAAACGGAAAGAGAAAGCCAGTATCCCGCAGACAACGAAGTCTTTTTTTGCTTTATATAAAGAGCTATTTACGTATTCAATCCCATTTGTTGCGGTTGGACTAGCGATTCCGTTGTATCAAACAATTGATACATTTACAATCAATAAACTTTTAATAGAGATAGGTTATGTGCAAATCGAAGCAGAAAAAATAAATGCGATAATTGGGCTTGTTCAAATGGTTGTACTAATTCCAGTGTCGGTTGCAACAGCCTTTAGTATGTCTCTCGTTCCTGAGATGACGAAAGCTTATATAGCTGGAAATGTACAATTATTATATAAGCATTTCACGAAAACGAATTTACTTGTTGTAGCGATTACAATTCCAGCAGCAATTGGAATGATGATATTAGCTAAACCTATATATACTTTTTTATTTGGAGTAGGAAATGATCCGAGTTTAGGAAGCGCTATTTTACAGTACTATGCACCGGCATGTATATTATTTTCATTGTTCACAGTTACTGCTGCGATGTTACAAGGCATTAATCAGCAACAAAAAACAGTTCTGGGTTTAACCCTAGGGATTATCATTAAAGTCGTATTAAATATTGTATTATTACCGTACTTTGACTACACTAGTTTTATTATCTCAACATATGCAGGCTATACTGTTTCGGTTTCATTTAACTTGTGGATGCTTTCTAAATATGTTATAAAGGCAACATAAGCTTTTGGAAAGACAGAGCAATCTCTGTCTTTTTCTATTTTAAAAGAATTTATGAAGAAAAGCGTTTTCAAATTAATTTTCTATTGAAATTTGAACGTTTGTTTCATATGCTGAAAATAGCGGTTCAAAAACTGTTGTTTAAGTGAGGTAGATTCCCACATGTAAAAAGAATCGGGGTGATAGTATGTTAAATATTTATTTAACAGACCGAAACGGAAAACTACAAGAAATAGAGGACATTGAAAAAGGTTGCTGGATTAATGTACTTCATCCAACAGAAGAAGAAATTCAATTTTTAGTGCAAACATTGAATGTAGAATTGGATTTTATTAAAGACCCATTGGATGATGAAGAACGATCTCGTATTGAAAAAGAAGATGATAATGCATTAATTATCGTTGACATTCCTACAGTGAGGCATGATGAAGAAGGAAATTCAATATATGACACGATTCCGATTGGTATGATTGTAATGCCGGAATGTTTCGTTACAATCTGTTTGGAAGAAAATCCGATTTTCGAGCGATTTATTAATCAACGTATTAAAGAATTTTATACATTTAAAAAGACGCGTTTTGCACTGCAGCTCTTATATACGATTTCTACTTATTATTTACGATACTTAAAGCAAATTAACAGAAAAACAATTGACTTAGAACATGAATTAAATAAGTCAATGAAAAATAAAGAAATCTTCACATTATTAGGTCTTGAAAAAAGTTTAGTGTATTTTACGACATCTTTAAAAGCAAACAAAATTGTTATTCAGAAGTTAATGCGTAATAATAACTTTCTTAAAATGTATGAAGATGATCAAGATTTATTAGAAGATGTATTAATTGAAAATAAACAGGCCATTGAAATGGCCGAAATATATAGTCATATTTTAAGTGGTATGATGAATACGTTTAGCTCAGTTATTTCAAATAACTTAAACAGTGTAATGAAACTGTTGACGTCAATTACAATTATTTTATCATTACCAACAATGGTTTCGAGCTTTTTTGGAATGAATGTAGAAATTCCACTTGGTCATAGCCCACATGGTTTTATAATTGTAATGATTATATGTGCAACATTATCTTGCACTTTAGCGTTTATTTTTTGGAAGAAACGTTATTTTTAAAGATAAAGAAAGCTGCTATAGCATAGTTATTAAACTGCGCTATAGCAGCTTTCTTGTCGTAATATAACGTTTCTTATATACGATACATATATTGATGGAAAACTTTTTTTGCCATGATTTGCAGATTTGAAAAGGGCTTGTTCAAATAATAAATTGAGGTTAAAATTACATATTGTTAATGAAAAAATGGAGGAAATACATCATGGAATTGTTTCAGTTACCGAAAGCATTCCTGCAAATGAATACAATCTTTATCTCAATTTTAATTGAAGCACTACCATTTGTGCTAATTGGTGTATTTATTTCAGGATTCATTCAAATGTTTGTGACAGAAGATATGGTGGCAAAATGGATGCCAAAAAATCGATTTCTGTCTGTGTTATTAGCCACTTTTCTTGGCATGATGTTTCCAGGGTGTGAGTGTGGGATCGTTCCAATTGTAAGACGTCTAATTGGTAAAGGTGTTCCGCCATACGCTGGAATCGCATTTATGTTAACGGGTCCGATTATTAATCCGGTCGTATTATTTGCAACGTATGTTGCATTCGGAAGTAGCATGCATATGGTATGGTACCGTTCGATTGTAGCTATTGTTGTAGCGATTATTGTTGGAATTATATTATCATTTATGTTTAAAGATCATCAATTACGTGATGAGCATTTCCCAGAGGTGGATCATAAGCGTCCACTGCGTAAAAAAATGTGGGATGTTTGTACACATGCGGTTGAAGAGTTTTTCTCAATGGGAAAATACTTAGTAATGGGGGCATTAATTGCCGCTGCTGTTCAAACGTTTGTACAAACTTCAACGCTACTTTCTATAGGACAAGGACCGTTCTCTTCATCAGCTGTTATGATGGGACTTGCGTATATTTTATCACTATGTTCAGAGGCGGATGCTTTTATTGCATCGTCGTTCCAAAGTACATTTTCAACAGCATCACTTGTCGCGTTCCTCGTATATGGACCGATGGTAGATATTAAAAATATGTTTATGATGCTTGCGACATTTAAAACGAAATTTGTAATTGTTGTGATAGCTACAGTTACACTCGTGGTTTATGCAAGCTCACTACTCATTTATGCGATGGGGTGGTAGGTTATGTTTAGAGCTTATATTTTACTCGGGTTTACAATCTTAATTACGCAGCTTCATATTTCAGGTAATATAACAAAGTATATAAATATGAAGTACGCCTATTTATCAAAAACAGCAGCAATTATTTTAGGGTTTTTAACACTTATTCAAATCATTGTTGTTTTCCAAAAGGAACACCAAAAGGAGAAAGATCAGCACAATTGTGGTTGTAATCATAGTCATTGTGGACATGATCATTCAAAAGATGAAAATACATGGTGGAAACGGACTTTTGCGTATACATTATTTTGTTTTCCTATTATTTCAGGACTATTCTTTCCAATTGCGACATTAGATTCGGATATAGTTAAAACAAAAGGTTTTCATTTTCCTGTTGCGCAGGCAGAAAGCACAGATCCATTTATGACAAGGCAGTTTTTAAGACCTGATACGAGTATTTATTATGGAAAAGAAGGATATCGCGGTGTAATGGAAAAAGGGAAAAAAGAATATGTAACAAAAGATAGTATCGCTTTAAAGGATGAAGATTTCTTAAAAGGAATGGAGACAATCTATAATTATCCTGGTGAGTTTACAGGAAAGAAACTTTCTTTTAAAGGATTTGTCTTCCGCGATGATTCTGCAAAAAAAGAGCAATATTTCTTATTCCGCTTTGGTATTATTCATTGTGTAGCCGATTCAGGTGTATACGGAATGTTAGTGAAAAAGCCAGATGGGGTAGAGTGGAATAATGATGATTGGATTCAAGTAGAAGGAGAAATTTCAACTGAGTTTTATCAACCATTCCACGCAAATATTCCTGTTTTAGAAGTGGAAAAGTGGAATAAAGTTGAACAGCCGAAGGAACAATATGTATTTAGAGGAGCCGATTGATTATAATCGGTTCTTTTTTACATCCAGTTCGTTTATGTTAGCTATGAATCGTTTGTGTTTGGACAGGATTGCTGTTTTACGTGCAGAGCAACGTCATATTCAAAAAAAAGAAAGTAAGAAAATTGCAACGGTATTAGTTTTATAAGTAAAATAGAATGAAAAGCGGACACCTAAATTTAGGTGTCCGCTTTTATAGTTTTTTCATCTACATATCGCTCTTAAGGGTAGCTAACTAGCAAAAGCAAGCAGCACCGACGATAATTAAGAGGATAAATAAGACGACAAGTAACGCGAATCCATTCCCATGTGCGAAGCCCATTGTTATTTCCTCCTTTTATTGTAAGATACAACATACAATATGCAAATTCACTTTTGTTTGACAGGGACATATATCACGAAACTGTGGATTTTTCTTGTATGTTAACGTAAAAAAAAGGAAACATATAGGAATAACAGCTTTTGAAGAAAGGGTTTTATCCATGAAAAAATGTATAGCTATTTTGTTATGCATCATAGGGATATCTATATGGATGACTATCGATCTAGAAATGGGGAAGAAAATGAATAGTGGACTTGAAATATCAAAATTTCGATATGGGAATTTTCAATTGTATACGAACGGGGAAGATTTGAATCGAAACTTGTTTGAAGATATAAATCGTGCTGAAAAATTTGTTTATCTTCATTTTTATATTGTAGGTAAAGATAAAGTAAGTCGTGATTTCTTACAGCTATTAGAGAAGAAAGCATCGAGTGGTGTAGATGTGAAATTATCAGTAGACCGCATTGGTGGCTATAAAATTAAGAAAAAAGTGATTCAGCAGTTAAAAGAAAAGGGTGTTAAATTTACTTTTAGTAAAAAGCCTAAATTTAAAAATCTGTTTTATTCACTACATCAACGTAATCATCGCCGTATTGCAGTGATTGATGGGAAAGTTTCTTATGTCGGCGGTTTTAATATTGGAGAGGAGTATCTTGGAAAGGATCCTAAATTCGGAAGATGGCGTGATTATCAACTGCGTATTCAAGGAGAGGGAGCAGTTGATATGGAACAAAAATTTGTAGAAGATTGGTACGAGGATACTGACGAAAAGCTTTCTTTGTACGAAGGGCCACCTCAGCAAGGGAAAGCAAAGTATCAATATGTATTTTCGAATGGGAAAGGGTTATGGCAGGAATACGGTGCATTCATAAAAGAGGCTAAAAAATCATTAATTATTGCAACGCCGTATTTTGTACCAAGTAAGGAAATGATGGATGGTTTACAAGAAGCATTGCAGCGCGGAGTGGCTGTAAAGATTCTAGTTCCCTTTAAAAGCGATGCCCTATTACTAAAACAAGCTGCTTACCCCCATTTAAAAAAGATGTTAGATGCTGGTGCAGAAATCTATCAATACCACAATGGCTTTTTTCATGGAAAGGTGACAATAATTGATGGTACAAGCGCTGATGTAGGAACAGCTAATTTTGATAATCGTAGCTTTTATATTAACATGGAGTCGGATTGTTTTATATATGATAAAGCAGTTGTAGCTGAAGTGTGGGGACGATTACAAGAGGATTTTCATGACTCTAAGCGTTTGACGGATAAAGATTTTGACAAAATTAGTAGCTGGGACTGGTTTTTAGCAAAGATAGCAAATGTTCTGGCTTTCTATTTATAGGCATATATTAGAAGGAAGGGGGAGCTATAATATGAGATGTATGGAAGAATTACTACAGTGTAGTTATGAAATGATTCATATGATGGGTGAGTATATGAACAAAGTGGAAGATGAAGAGCTAGGAGATATATTAAAACAGCATTTGCCCTATATTTTGCAAGCTTACAATGAACAAGTGAACTTTCAAGAAGGTGAAAATGTACAGCATATGATTTGCGAACAACTGAGGTCTCCCCTTATACAAAATGGTATACTGATGACTAATACAAGTAAGGGTGATACCGAAATTGCTATTTCCTATATCTCGAATTTAAAAAGATTAGCACTCAGATTTGCTCAAGTTGCTGTAGAAGTTGCAAATCCGGAATTTCGATCATTTTTGGAAAACTGTTTTGTTAAAATGAATCGTTATGCTTATAGCATATGGCAATATGTTGTGAAAAAAGAATATACAATAGAAAATATATATGCAGCCGAAAGGTTTGCATGGAATGAAAAACAAGACAGTGTATGAACTGTCTTGTTTTTTTGAAAAGAATTATAAGCTTTTTACCATTCCACCATCAACAAGGAAAGATTGCCCGGTCATATATGTATTTGCATCGGATGCAAGGAATGCAGCGAACGCTGCGAACTCGCTAGGGCGACCGTATCTTCCGAGAGGGATAATTGATTCATATTGTTTTTGAACGTCTTCTACTGTAATTCCGTGCTTTTCGGCATCTGTTTCATCGAGAGAAGCGATGCGGTCTGTAGCGATACGTCCTGGGGCAATGGTATTAATTAGAATGTTATATGGGGCAAGCTCAGATGCTAACGTTTTTGCTAAGCCTGTAATGCCGACGCGGAACGTATTCGATAATAGCAATCCGGGAATTGGCTCTTTAATAGAAGACGAAGCGATGTTAATAATTTTTCCGCCTTGTTCCTTCATATATGGGAGTACTTCACGAATCATACGTACGTAACTTAATAAATTGAGTTCAAATGAATTGTACCAATCTTCATCTGTTAATTGTTCAAATGTACCAGGCTTAGGACCGCCGGCATTGTTTACTAAAATATCAATTGTGCCAAAGTTTTGTACAGTATATTCTACCGCTTGTTTAATGCTTTCTTTATTTGTAACATCACAAACTGTATACATGGCAGTACCTTTATTAAGGGCGATCAATTCTTTTTGTAAAGGTGCTAGCTTTTCCTCATTACGACTCAGTAGCATAACATTTGTACCTTCTTTTATAAGTTCTGTAGCAATCGCTTTTCCTAAACCTTGACTAGATGCGACAACTAGAGCAGTTTTTCCAGCTAATCCAAGTTCCATATATATCAACCTTTCTCTGTTATATTATTTTTATTATAAGCGAAAATGATTCAAAATAAAAAATAAACGCCTCCCTTGTCAGAAAATTTACAGAAATTTACCGTATCTTTACTTTCTTCTCATATTTCCTTCAAAAAAGAGAAGTAATATGAGATTGTACATATTCTATCAAAAGGGGGAAAAGCAAATGAATAAATGGGTTAAATCTTTAACTGTAATGGCACTTGCGAGCTCTTTATTTCTGGTAGGCTGTAATAATAGTGAGGATAAGAAAAAAGAAGAAGATACAACAACACAGCAAGATAAAAAGAAGGATCAAGAAACGAGCAAGGATAGTACTTCTTCAGATTCAAAGGAAAAAAAATAATATTTTGAATGATAGGGCTTCCTCATGTGTTGAGGAAGCTTTTTTAGTTGTATATTTTCCACTTTTGAGAAAAAATAGAGAGAAATAATAAGTAAGGAGTACGAGGATGAAAATATGTATATTTGGGGCAACTGGAAGAGTTGGCTCACAGTTAATGAAACTAGCATTACAAGATTTACATGATGTCACAGTATTAGTTCGTGACCAAAATAAGGTTGTGGAAAAACATAACAATCTATATATAGTAGAAGGAAATGTATTACAGGAAAATGATGTGAAAAAGGCGTTAAAGGGGGCGGATATCGTGTTAAGTGCTCTTGGGACTGATGGAAATAGAACATTATCGCATAGCATACCTACTATTATAAAACATATGGATAAAGAGGGAATAAACAGGATTATCACGATAGGAACAGCAGGTATTTTACAAGCTCGAACAAATCAGAAGATATATCGATTTCAATCGGAAGAATCAAAGAGAAAAACTACAACAGCTGCAGAAGATCATCTATCTGCTTATGTAGCTTTAAAAAATAGCGAGTTATGCTGGACAATTGTTTGTCCTACACATTTAATTGATGGAGAAGAAACGGGTATGTACCGCACGGAGGGGGAAATGTTACCACTGGACGGATCAAAAATTACGGTAGGAGATACGGCTCGTTTTACGTGGTCTTTAATAAATAAAAAAGTATATGAAAACACTCGTGTAGGTATTGCGTATTAAAAAACCATCCCTGAAAAGGGATGGTTAAAAAAGAATGTAACATACAAAAATGATAATCATAATAATTTGTAAAATCGCTTTTGCCACTGTACTGCTTAAAAAGCCGACGACTGTAGCAATTCCCACCATAAAAGCTTCTTTCGGTGTCTTTTTATGCAATATTTCTGTCATGAAAACAGACAGAAATGGAATGATAATGAGACCAAATGGCGGGAAGAAAAAGGAACCGACAATAATAGAGAGCATTCCCACACGTTCGCCCCATTTGGTACTTCCATATTTCTTTAAGAAATATCCATTTGCGATAAAATCAGCAACAAAAATAAAGATGGTAAAAATGATTTGAAGGATCCAAAAGCTTGTTGATAGCTCCCCGCTATTTATACCAAAATGATAAATGAGGTATCCAGCCCATAGTGCGAGTATGCCAGGGATAATTGGATAAATAAAAGCAATAAATGATACGATGAAACAAGCAATTATACAAAGTGTAAGAAAAATAGTCACTTTATATCTCCTTTTTACTATCTAGTTTATGTACAGCAACTTTCTTAATTTGATGCCCATCAATCTCTAATGCTTTGAATTGGAAACCAGCATATTCAATTGAATATCCAGCTTCAATATTTAAATCAATAGCTTGGGATAGAAGCCAGCCGCCAATTGTATCTAAATCACTTTCATCAATATGTAAACCAAACATATCATTTACTTCTGAAATGAGCACTTTTCCATCAAATACAGTAAGTTTTGGTGTGCGTTTTTCAATCATTGGTGGTTCATCTGCATCAAACTCATCTTGAATTTCGCCAATAATTTCTTCAATAATATCTTCCATTGTTAATAGTCCAGCTGTCCCACCATATTCATCCACTACAATCGCCATTTGAACACGGTTTTTTTGGAGGTGGATTAATGTTTGACGAATTGGAACTGTTTCAAAGACAGTTAAGACGGGATGTATGTATGCTTCTAAAGGTTTGTGAATTCCCTTCGTTTGATCGTGAAAAATTTCTTTTGTATTTAGCATACCAATAATATCATCTTTATCTTTTTCTATTATCGGATAGCGTGTATATTTTTCAGATGCGATAATTTCCATATTTTCGGATAATGTATTTTCTGTAGATAAACAAATCATTTCTGTACGAGGTACCATAATTTCTTTGGCAACACGGTCATCAAACTCAAAAATATTGTTTACATATTTATATTCGGTTTGGTTAATTTCACCACTCTTAAAGCTTTCACCTAAAATAAGTCGTAATTCTTCTTCTGAGTGCGCAAGTTCATTTTCTTTTGCTGGTTCGAGGCCGAATAGTTTTGTAAAGGATACGGCTGTACTATTTAGTAACCAAATGAAAGGATACATGATTTTATCAAACCAGATGAGTGGTTTGGCAAATTTTAATGTAATTGCTTCAGCTTTTTGAATCGCAAAAGATTTTGGAACAAGTTCACCTAATACAACATGAAAAAAAGTAATAACACTAAAAGCGATGATGAAAGATAGCGTATTAGCCATCGCTCCAGTAATATTTATTTTTTCAAATAGTGGTCGTAGTAAGTGTTCAACAGTTGGCTCACCAAGCCAACCAAGCCCTAAAGACGTGATGGTAATACCAAGCTGACAAGCTGATAAGTATACATCTAAGTTAGAAACAACGCTTCTGGCAGCTAGTGCTTGCTTATTTCCTTCATTTGCAAGCTGATCAATTCGGCTTTTTCGTACTTTTACAACTGCAAATTCAGATGCAACGAAAAAGCCAGAAATGAGGATAAGTACAAAAATGAGAAAAATATTTAATATGTCCAAGTGTGTTCTCTACTCCGAAGTTGGAATAAAGATGTCACCTCCTGCAAGTATGTTATACTTTTATAATAAATCGAAACGAAAATAATAGTCAAAGGAAATGAGTAAATATTGGGATGTTTTTCTAATCACTCATGAATTTGTTGGTATTTTACCCTGAATGAAAGAGGAATAACCCTCCATTTTAAGGAGGGGGATGGCTTATATCTTAATTATTTAATCATTGTTTTTGCAATAGCGTAAGTTTGATGTTTAGACTGGTTTGTTGTCCATACGGATTGAAGGAAGGAAAGAATGATATACGGAATATAAAGGAGTAACAGTCCAATTGTAACAACAGTTGGTGAACTTCCTCCAAATTGAATAATAAATTGTAGTAATCCTTTCGTATGAAAAATACATTCCATATAACAGAATGATAAAATAATGGAACTTAAAATAGATTTATGATTTGAAACGATTGCTATAAATAATGTATTAATGAGAAAAGATGAATCGCGTATAACATGTTCTTCCGTTTTATTTAAAAACGGGATCCATTTTTTAATTGCCTGTATAATGATAATCATTGATGTACTACATATGATGATGAGGGAAGAAAGGAATGGAATTGTTATGTACTTTGCGATGTGTAAAGAAATTAATACAATAGAACATTGTAATAAAACGGTACTGAATGAGTATGGAATCCAGCGCAATATAACAGTATACTTTTTTAATTGTTTTGGTACTTTTAAGAATAAATGTCCAATTGCTAGGCTAATGGAAAAACCAATTACGAGTGTGAATGTAAAGCGAACGATCGATAAAAAGTATACTTCCCATATATAAGGGAATAGAAGTGTAGATTGTCCAGAAACATGTAACACTCTAGTTGAGTTTATAATAGGTTGAGATGAGAAAAGAATAGATTCATGCATCCAATCAATCATGGGGATTGAAATGTGCGGAAAATGAGTGAAATTATAAAAAATCCCAAGTAAACCTTTTAAATAAGAAGGCTCATGTGCTAATAATATAGCAGGAATCGGGCTTATGATAAGAATGATTAGAAGTCCAGCTAAAAAACGATACGTATAAGAACGAAATAATGAAGACATAATTGCTCACCTACTCTTTGAAAATTCAGAAAATTCTTATTCTTATTCTAGCGTTTTTTTGAATAAGTTACAATATCTTTTTCTTTCCATATAGGTTCGGTGTAATAATTTGTGAATATTGCTTTTGTACAGAATAATAATCTACTAAATTTCTCAAAAAATGAATCATTCATGAACAAATAATGACAGTAGTATGAATAGTTTTCAGAAAAGTAAAATAAAATATTTATTTTTTTCTAAAAATATAATATAGTTAGGGCACAGAAAGTATTTTAACATAAGGAGGCTTTTTATGAGGATTAAAGGGAATTATGTACCAAAAAGAGAAGTTTTATATTGCTCCATATCATTAACAATAGGTGAAGCATTGGATCATTTAAATAAAACGGGTTATCGCTGTGTGCCTGTTTTAGATGAAAAGAAAGAGAAATTTTTAGGAAATGTATATAAAGTAGATATTTTAGAATATAAAGGTTCATTAGAGGATAATCTATCAGAATTATTAAATGATAAAGAGGGCTATGTGAGAGAAGACTCTTCTTTCTTTAAAGTGTTCTTTACAATTAAGAAACTACCATATTTGTCGGTTGTCGATGAGAAAGGAACATTTCTTGGAATCTTAACTCATAAAAAGGTATTTGAGCTATTAGAGGATGCATGGGGTGTTCATTCTAGTAAGTATTCTGTTATGGTGGGAACCCAAGATTATAATGGAGCGATTCAAAAACTATCTACGGTTTTGAAAAAGTATAGTGGTATCCAAAGTCTAATGACATTTGATAATGATGCATTGTTAATACGCAGAATTATGTTTACATTGGGTGAAGAGTTTAAAGTAGAAGAGTTAGAGACTTTATTAAAGGATTTAGAGGATCACGGATTTCGTGTTGTATATGTAGAAGAAATGAATAATCCACGTGAAGTGGAGACAATAGAATAGAAATGAAAAGCCATCTGTATAATTTGGATGGCTTTTCGTTATACATAAGAAAAGAAATGTTATTTTAAAATAAAAAAATGAATGCGTACGTATTTATTTTTAAAATATTTTTCTAAAAGAATAATAGATGAAAAAGGTGTGCATACTATTTAACTTTCGGAAAATTCTATATAAAAAATATGTTTTTATTTTTCAACTAAATGTGTTACTATATTTGTGATAAAAGTAAAGAGGTCTGACAAGTTTTACTTCACGGTGTAATACTCTGATGATTTAAATATTCAAAAAAATCAAAAATATAAATCAGAGTAAAGAAGAAGGGGAAGTGGAGAAATTATGGAGAAAGACATTGCTTTTTTAGGGGCATACATAATCAACAGGAATAGAAAGGAGGATGCATAGCATATTGTGAAAGAGACAAAAACAATAGAGACATGCTATGCAAAAGAGAGATGAAGGGACGATTAAGGCCAGGAGACACGATAGCGATTGGTTTAATGTTGTTTGCATTATTTTTAGGAGCTGGAAATTTAATTTTCCCACCAGTATTAGGACAACAAGCTGGAGAAAATGTTTGGATTGCCACCATTGGATTCCTTGTAACAGGAGTCGGACTCCCCCTATTAGCTGTAACTGCTGTCGCTTTTGTAGAAGGGGACTTGAAAGCGTTATCCTCTAGAGTACACCCTATATTTGCGTTTATTTTCCCACTGGTTAGTTATTTAGCGATTGGACCATTCTTTGCAATCCCGCGAACAGGAGCGGTTTCTTTTGAAATGGGAATGAAGCCATTTCTACCAGAAGCGTTTGTGTCAGAGTGGTATATGCTGTTTCTTTACACGGTAGTTTTCTTTGGGGTAACTTGGTATTTATCACTAAACCCATCAAAATTAATTGACTGGTTTGGAAAGTTTCTTACTCCGTTATTAGTATTAATTGTTGCTATAATTGTTGGGAAAGCGATTATCGATCCAATTGGGGCACCTGCTGCACCGTTAGATGCATATAAAGATAATGCGTTTTTTGGCGGGTTTATTCAAGGATATTTAACAATGGATGCTATTAGTGCACTTGTATTTGGAATCGTTGTGGTACAAGTTATTCGTTCAAAAGGAATAAAAGAGAGCAGACAAATTGCAAAAACGACAATTGTATCAGGAATTATTGCTGTACTAGGTTTAACGTTAATTTATTTATCACTCGCGTATCTCGGCTCAACAAGTACATCACTTGGCGTTTCTGATAATGGAGGTCTTATTTTAACGAAAGTTGTAAACGAGCTATATGGCACGAGTGGCAAAATATTATTAGGCCTTGTTATTACACTTGCTTGTTTAACAACGTCAGTTGGGCTCGCATCAGCATGTGCGGGATTTTTTACAAACTTATTCCCAAAAGTATCACATAAAATGGTTGTAACATTGGTATGTGTGTTTAGTTTAGTTGTATCCAACCTAGGGTTAACACAGCTTATTGCTGTAACATTACCAGTATTGATGATTATTTATCCTGTTGCAATCGTATTAATTGTATTGTCTTATTTCCATAAATGGATCGGACAGCGAAATACAATATATATCGGTGCGATTTTAGGTGCACTAGTTATTAGTTTATTTAACGGTTTAGAAAGTGCAAATATTAAGTTTGATGTAATAACAAATGTCCTGCAAATGCTTCCTTTATATAAGGAAGGAATTGGTTGGTTACTGCCATCATGTGTTGGCGGAGTTATCGGTTATTTTCTATATAGACCAAAAGAATCAGGTGAGTTGCAAAAGAAAGGTGCTTAGGTATCTTTCTTTTTTTAGAGGGAATTTGTATGTTTTGTCTAAATGGTAATTTTGGAGGGAGAATACAATGGCTAATTTTGAAGACTTTTTACAGTTAGATTTACGTATTGGCACGATACAAAAGGCAGAAGAGTTTAAAGAAGCGCGCGTACCTGCAATTAAGCTTGAAATCGACTTTGGTGAACTTGGTATGAAACAATCCAGTGCTCAAATAACAAAGAGGTATATACCAGAAGAGCTAATTGGTAAACAGGTTGTAGCTGTCGTGAACTTTCCGCCCAAGCGTGTTGCAGGCTATAAATCAGAAGTACTTGTGCTAGGTGGAGTTCCAGAACAAGGGGATGTAATCTTATTGCAGCCTGATATAGAAGTCCCAAATGGAACATCTATTAGTTAAATAGGAGGGGACAGGGATGGAAGTTGGAAAAGCTTATTTAGAATGTGCTGTTTCAAACTTTAAGGCGATTCAAAAACAAGGGGAACGGACATTTTCACAGTTATCATACGAACAAATCAGTTGGATACCTCATGAAGAAGCAAACAGTATTGCTATTATAGTCAAACATTTGCAGGGGAATATGCGATCGAGATGGACAGATTTTTTAACGACAGATGGTGAAAAATTAGATCGGAACCGTGATGGTGAATTTGAAGGCGGTTATGCTTCAAAAGAAGAGATGTTAGTAGCGTGGAGGGATGGTTGGGGTTATGTTTTTCAAGCGCTGCAATCATTAACTCCGCAAGATCTTTTAAAAAGCGTTCATATACGGGGAGAAGCACAAAGTGTTATGCAAGCAATTGAAAGGCAAATCACTCATTATGCATCACATATCGGACAAATTATTTATGTTGGAAAATTGCTGAAGGGAAAAGAGTGGGAATGTTTAAGTATTCCCAAAGGGCAGTCTAATCGTTATCTTCAAAAGTGACGTTCAATATAATAATAAGAAATAAAACGATATAGAACGGGCACTAAAAAAATAATCCAAATGACTGATGGTTCTGTTATTGTTAAAATAGTGCCTATAGCGAGAGTATACCAAATGAAATATATTCCAAATAGCGTATTAATAGGAATAAAGTTAGAAAAGAAAAATTGTTGATTAAAACAAGCATTGTGAAATAAGTAGATGCGTACGTAAAGCATTGTAGTAATAAGATCTTGCTTTCTGACAATTTTTTTCTGACATTTATGACATATAAAAGTTATTTTCATTCATACACTCCATTTAAAAATAAGATTATGACTTTCTTAAATTTGTTATTAGTTTATAAATAAGGAGATATAAAGAATATACTCCTACATAAGCTCCGGTAATGAGAAATAATGGGTTCAATAAAATACCGTGAATCGTTGTCATAAATACTAAGCCGTGCAGTACAACATCATATATGTTAAAAGCAATTAGTATACCCAGTATATATAATGAAAGGTACGCGCAAATATCTAAGAAAGCATGGATTTTAGGGTGTACTGCAAATAATAAAAAAACACATGATAAAACAATAGGCATGATACCTATAATTAGCTTCAATTCATTTCACCTCTAAGACAATATTGCCCAAATTTAGGCGGTCTATTCTCGATAGCTTGTACATAAGTTGGAACAGAGAGGGTGATGTTATGAATCGAGGCTTTTTTTATGTGAAATTAACAAGTGTACGAAAGCTTATTTTATTTGTCGTCATTATGGTGTTAGTAACCTTTTTCCTTATTAGTATGATGGTGACTTCATTGAAAGAAACAAAGTCAGCATATTTATATAATTGGTTGAATGAGTTATCAATGAATGGTTATATGTATGTGATTGGAAAGGAAAATCATTATTTTACACAAGAATATCGGAATTTAAATCAAGATTTTTCGATTTCATCTTTTCTTTTTTCAACAGCAACAAATATTCGATTTGATGATGTACGCAGTTTCGTTGGGAAAGAACTTCCTGGATTCGGAAGATATGATACAGAAATTGTCATTGCTGGTGAAGGAACAAATTATTCTAACTTACCTATTGAGTCGAGCGTTCCACTTGAAGAAGTGGTGAAAGAGCGTACAGGAGAAACAGGACAAGTTCCGAAAACGGATCCGAACAAAGAGAAAAAAGAGCCTGCGCAAACAACAGGGAAAAGACAAATTGCATTTATTTATCATTCTCACAGTTGGGAATCATATTTACCTTTATTAAATTTAACAAATGATCCAGATCCGAATAAGGCAACAAGTTCTGTGACGAATATTTCTATACTTGGAGAACGGTTCCGTGACCAATTAGCAAATGAAGGAATAGGAGCAGTTAATGACAAAACAGATGTTGGGAAAAAGTTGATAAGTAAGGGGTTAAATAGTAATAGTTCTTATAAAATGTCTCGAGAAATTGTACAGGAGGCAATGGGAGGAAATAAAGAGCTACAATATTTTTTTGACTTACACCGAGATAGTGCCCGCAAAAATGTCACGACAAAAGCAATTGGAGATAAATCGTATGCGAAGCTTGCCTTTGTCATTGGAAAAGGAAATAAAAATTACACAAAAAACTTACAATTAGCAACTGCCCTGCATGAAGCGATTAATAAAAAATATCCAGGGGTAAGTCGAGGAGTTATACAAAAGGGGTTTCAAACAGGGAATGGTGTTTATAATCAGGATTTGTCAGGACAAGCGATTTTAATTGAGGTAGGAGGTGTAGATAATACATCTGAAGAACTAAATCGCTCCATTGATGTATTGACAAAAGCATTTAGTGAATATTTTTGGCAAGCAGAAAAGGTGAATGGGTGAACGTAAGCGAATTGCTTACGTTTTTTTGTATTCAATAAGAAGAAAAAGATAAGAACTAATGCTTTTCTAAATAAAGTTTCATCTTCATTATACTAATATCGAAATTTGTCTATTTATCCTATGAAAAATAGAGAGGTATTTCATAAAAAAATGGCGAAATCCTCTTTACGGATAAAGTTTTTCACATTATAAAGTTGACAGGGTGATAGAGATGATACGAGAAATTCAAATAGAGGACGCAGCAGCATTTTTGCAATTAGGAAAACAATTGGATGAAGAAACTTCCTATATGTTATTGGAACCAGGTGAGCGGAATACAACAGTGGAGCAACAAAAAAATATGATCAAACGCTTTATAGAAACTTATAATTCTACAATATTTGTAGCAGTAGAAAAGGAACAATTAGTCGGATTTATTTTAGCTAATGGTGGTAATGCACAAAGAAACAAGCATGCAGTAGCAATTGTAATTGGAATTTTACAAGAATATAGCGGAAAAGGAATTGGGGCGGCTTTGTTTAAAGAGGTAGAAAGATGGGCAAGATTACATGATGTATGGCGTTTAGAGTTAACAGTAATGGCCCATAATACACGAGCACAAACACTATATAAAAAAGCAGGATTTGAACAAGAAGGTATAAAAAAATCTTCTCTTATCGTTGATGGGAGAAATATTGATGAGTATTATATGGCCAAATTATTAAAATAAGAGGTCGTTTTATGAAAAAAAGATGGAGACTACTGGTTCTCGTAGTAGTTGCGATTATTATTGGAGTGGCAGGCATTAATTATAAAATGTATAAAGATAAACGGGCACAAGAAGTGAATGGTAGCGCTGTATTTCCAAAAGCGCAAGACACGATTGCTAAAATGGAAGGGGATCTCGCGGTTGTGAATAATCCAGATTCTGTACTCGTACTTGTAAATAAAAGTAGACGGCTACCAGATCGTTATAAGCCGCAAGATTTAGTTATTCCCAAAGTACGTTATTCCAGTGAAGGTGATCAAGAGAAAAAAAAGATGAGGAAAGAAGCGGCGCAAGCACTTGAAAAAATGTTTGAGCAAGGTGATCAAGAGAGAATTTTTCTCTTTGCAGTCTCAGGTTTCAGATCTTTTGATCGGCAAAAAGCGTTAAATACAATGTATAAGATTCAAGATGGGGAAGCGAAAACAGCGATGTCGAGTGCAGTACCAGGAACGAGTGAACATCAAACGGGACTTGCAATGGATATTACGTCACAATCAGCTAAATTCCAATTAGAGTCTGTTTTTGGAGATACCAAGGAAGGAAGATGGCTTGCTCAAAATGCACATAAATTTGGTTTTGTCATTCGGTACACAGAAGAGAAAGAGGCTATTACAGGTTATCGATACGAGCCGTGGCACGTACGTTATGTAGGGAATCCGCAAGCGACATATTTATATGAAAATCAATTCACCTTAGAGGAAGCAATGCAGTAATCAATTTAAGGGGAGAGGGTCCAGGTGACAATGTTATATAAGAAAAAAGTATATGCATACATTACAAGGGAGAAAGCAGGAGTTATACAGTTACTGGTTTTTACTCATCGTGATATACCAGATGCAGGTGTACAGGTCCCAGGCGGCACGGTTGAAGAAGGAGAAAAATTAGAAGAAGCAGCAATACGTGAAGTGTTAGAAGAGTCGGGTTTACGTCATTTATGTATAGAACGTTACATTGATGATTATATCATCCATGTAAAAGAAAAACAAGAATATCAAAAATGCCATTTTTTCCATATTTCGTTGTTAACAGATGTAAAGGATACGTGGGAACATACAGTAAGTGCCGGGGATGAAGATCGAGGTTTAGTATTTTGTTACGAATGGATCGATATCGCAAAGTGTCCTGTATTAGCAGGAAATCAAGGCGAATTTATTCATTTATTAGAAGAGATGTATGTGAAGTAGAAAGTTTGTTCATATACTAAAAAACGTTTTAGACAGCTTTTGTTCGTCTAAAACGTTTTTTTATTCTCTTTGAAATGGAAGGTTTTTGAAAGTGGAAGTTGAAATTCTTGGTAGAGGATTTATTTGTTGAAATGGGGAGAAATCACAATGATTAAAATTGATAAGTAATAAGATTTGAAATGAGGAAAGAACGAATAAGGAGAGATTTTAGGTGGAGATTCAATTCAATAAACTACTAAGAAAAGAATTAACAATTCAAGATATACAAACAGTGATGGAGAATGGGGAATTTACTTCGAAAGAGTTAGTTATGTATTATCTTCATAGGATAGCGAAGTATGACCAGGACGGTCCGAATATAAATTCTATTTTAGAAATAAATCCAGATGCGATTTTTATCGCAGAAGGATTAGATCATGAAAGAAAAATAAAGGGTGTCAGAGGTCCTTTACACGGTATTCCTGTTCTCTTAAAAGATAATATTGAAACAAATGATTCAATGCATACAAGTGCAGGGACAATCGCTCTTGAAAACTATATAAGTAGTAGTGATGCATTTCTTGTGAAAAAGCTTCGTGAAGCAGGTGTTGTCATATTAGGTAAGACGAATATGACGGAATTAGCGAATGGGATGTCTTTTGAGATGTGGGCTGGATATAGTTCAAGAGGAGGACAAGTCATTAATCCATATCGTTCAGGTGATGATGATTTTTTTGTTGGTGGTTCGAGTACAGGATCAGCTATAGCAGTTACTGCAAACTTTACTGTTTTATCTGTTGGAACAGAAACGGATGCCTCTATTTTAAGTCCGGCAGTTCAAAATTCTGTAGTTGGTATTAAACCGACTGTTGGTTTGATTAGTCGCAGAGGGATTATCCCTTTCACATATTCGCAAGATACAGCGGGACCTTTTGCTAGAACAGTAACTGACGCGGCAATTTTATTAGGGAGTTTAACAGGAATAGACCAACTTGATCCTGCAACCTATAAAAGCGAAGGGAGAGCTCAACAAGATTATACGGTTTATTTAGATTCTAATGGTTTAAGGAGCGCTAAAATTGGAGTATTTAACAAAGCATCTGAAGGCTATTACGAATCTGGAGAGTATGATGAGGAACTATTTCAGAATGCTGTACAAGTACTGCGTAATGAAGGAGCGACAGTATTAGAAGATATCGAAATCCCATCTTTTCATAGGGAGTGGAGTTGGGGAGTCTCGTCGTATGAATTAAAACATAGTCTAGATAATTATCTTTCTAAGTTACCTTCAAATATTCCAGTTCATTCTATCTCTGAATTAATTGCATTTAATAAAGGCATAGAAGAAAAAGCATTAAAATATGGACAAAAAAGGTTAAAAATGGGAAAAGATTTTCCTAATACTCTAAGAAATCCTCAATACTTAAATGCAAAGTTAGAAGATTTATATTTTTCCCAGGAGCAAGGAATTGATTTTGCCTTGAAGAAATATGGTCTTGATGCAATTCTTTTTCCTTCATATATAGGATCAACAATATGCGCTAAAGCTGGCTATCCTTCCATAGCGATACCGGCCGGATATAGGAACAGCGGCAGGCCTTTTGGAATCACTTTAGCAAGTACTGCATTTAGCGAAGGTACGTTAATTAGGCTTGCATATGCATTTGAACAAGCTACAAAATATAGACGAATTCCAAATCTATCATAAATACAGCGCAAAAAGGGTAGGGTGACCTATCCTTTTTGCATTCTGTGAACTTAAAGAGAAAGGTCCTTTTCTTGCCGCTTCGTATGTTTTAGTAAAATAAAAGATAAACAAGCAGAACATAAAATTAGAAAAGCAGCAATGATATAGATAGTACGGACACCGAACATATCGGTAATAATACCAACGCTTAGCATAGAAATTCCTGAAACAGCCGAAGTAAGTGTGCCATGAGCGGTATACACTTTTGATAATAGAGGCGGTGGTACGCTTGATTGTAAAGCGGTTGTTTGGGAAATATCTCGAATTTGATAGGAAGGCCCCATTAGAACACAAAGAAACAGTGCAAGAAATCCGTTGCTTGTTATGCCATATAGGAAAGTGAGCACGCTGAATAGAAGAGATCCTAAAGCCATTGAGCGTATTAAGTTATTTTGAATATATGTACTTATTCGCCATGCTAATAGTCCACCAATTAATGTTCCGATATAATAGCTTGTGTTAATATACCCCCACCACTCTTCTCCTTTATGAAGAGCGGTCGTTACGTAAGCCATTGTAATACCGCCAATCCATATCGTGCCAGCAAAAGTTTCAATTAAGTCCATATATGTAACGATACGGAGGGAGGGGTGCTGAAATAAAAGTTTCCATCCTTCTATTAATGTAGCTGATTTGGAAGATGATTTCTCTATTGTTTGTTCAGATTGTATAGTGTGCAATGAAACATATAATGTAGTACATCCAAAAATCATTAATACGTTGTTTATCATAAGTGTAGGAGTAGCACCAATTAATAAGACCACTACACTTGTAAATGAATAAGCAGTTGCTTGAACAATTTGTGTTGAAAAGGAAAAGACACTATTTACTTTTACTAATTTTTCTTGTGGTGTTAGGCGTGGAATAACAGCATATAATAAAGGGGAACTCCAACCTTCGCATAATGAAATGAGAATAATAAAAGCAAGAAGGGCAACGATGTTAGAAGATAGTAAGGGAAATAGTACGGTTAATAGAATCAAAAGGGAAGTCTTAATCCCCTGTAATGTAATGAGTAATGAATAAGATGGAAAACGATTCATTAGAAGTGGTGCGGATGTACTCGCAATAAAACTTGTAATAACTCGTAATAATGGAAAAAAAGCTGTGATAGTAGCTGATTTAGTTGTTATATAAATATGAGTAGTAAGAATCATTATGTACACAACTTCAACAAGAGTGATGCATATTTTAGAAATCCAATAAAAGGATAATGGTCGTTGAGACAATAGGAATACCACCTTTTTATAAGTAATTATTTTTTCTTTATATTCATATTAATCTGCGGAAAAGTTTTTTGAAAGAATTTTATTTTTTGTAACTTTTAGACAGGAATTTTCATGTATAATAAAGAATATATTAATATACTATTTTAGTGATATTCATCGTAACAGTGAATATGTATAATGCTTCCGTTGAAACGTCTCCTATTAATTAGGAGGACGTGATAAACAATTCTTTTTTTCATATACATATAGAAAATAAAAAAGAAAGTGAGGGTTGCATATGGCTGGATGGGTGGTTTGGTTTATTATAGCCGGTATTTTATTTATTGCAGAAATGTTATCAATTACCTTTTACATGCTATGGCTTGGCATTGGAGCAGTTGTCGGAGGTCTTATTGCATTATTTGCTCCAGATGCATTATTTCTACAAGTTGTTGTAGGAGCAATAGTGAGTTTAACATTGACTTTCTTTACGAAACGAATCTCTAAAAATTTTCGAGAGGCAAAAGGATTTACGGATACTGTCGATAAACTGGCTGGTAAAAAAGGAATTATCCTGCAAGCGATTACAAGTGAAGAAAATGGGATTGTGAAGGTGGATGGCGATACTTGGACTGCGATTTCAGATGTTCCCATTTCTACTGGGGAAAGAGTCATTGTTATAAAGAGGAGCAGCACTGTTTTACATGTGAAAAGGGAGAGTGAATAAAAATGGTAGCATTAACATTAACGATTATTTTTGCATTAATTGTCATTGTATTCATCGCGTTAACAATTAAAATCATGCCCCAACAAAAGGTAGGTGTGGTTGAAAGGTTTGGTAAATTCCAACGCATCATGCAGCCGGGGTTAAATCTAATAATCCCAATTGTAGATCGTATACGTGTATATCATGATTTACGTATTCAACAAACAAATGTACCACCACAAAAAGTTATTACGAAAGATAATGTACAAGTAGAAATTGATACGATTATTTTCTATCAAATTGTTGAGCCTGAACTGGCGACATATGGTATTTCTAACTATGAATATGGTGTTCGTAATATTACATCCGCAACAATGCGTCAAATTATTGGTAAAATGGAACTGGATGAAACATTATCAGGGCGTGAAAAAATTTCGACAGAAATTCGTCTAGCGCTTGATGAAGCAACCGAAAAATGGGGCGTTCGGATTGAACGTGTAGAAGTAGTAGACATTAATCCGCCAAAAGATGTGCAAGCGGCAATGGAAAAACAAATGAAAGCAGAGCGTAATAAGCGTGCTATTATTCTAGAAGCAGAAGCGGCGAAACAAGATAAAGTCCTTCGTGCAGAAGGGGAAAAACAAAGTAAAATCTTGATGGCTGAAGGGGATAAAGAAGCGCGTATTCGTGAAGCAGAAGGTATAAGGGAAGCAAAAGAATTAGAAGCGCAAGGGGAAGCGAGAGCGATTGAAACGATTGCAAAAGCGGAACAAAACAGAATTGAACTACTACGTGCAGCGGACTTAGATGAACGCGTTCTTGCTTATAAATCATTTGAGTCATTGGCTGAGGTTGCAAAAGGACCAGCTAACAAAGTCTTCATTCCGTCTAATGCGATTGAAACACTTGGTACACTCGGTGCAATTGGTGAAATTTTCAAAGAAAAACAAGAGAAGAAATTGCCTTCTTCTGATACACCGAAAGAACAATAGAAACGAAAAGGAGAAATGGGCTACCATTTCTCTTTTTTTATCATTCTAACTGAGAAGACTTCCTACGCTAAACGAAGTAAGAGTTATATTACATAAGGCTTGTGTATATTCGTATATAAAGATGGCGATACATTAAAAAATATGCTGCTCATATACACGGAAAGAAAGTGTTATTTTTTATTTTCTCATATACATTTGTAATTAATACTTTGGAAGAGTTATATAATACAATCAATGTCTTAACGGAAGCATTTAGTAAATATTATTGGGATACAGAGAAGGTGAATAGATGATGCAACGCTGCTTGAACAAATATTGTAATTCTCCCCATATCCGTATATAATATTGTCTTAGGAGTATTATACAATACTCAAAATTCCGAAAATTCTAGTAGTTTGACTAGAAAATTGAAAAGTATTATATTGTAAAAGGTCATATTAAACGAGAAATAGAATGGAAAGCAATTATTGAGTTAGGAGTTTAGACCGATGAGTTTGAGATATGGAAGAGATACAATTGTTGAAGTGAACTTAGATGCTGTAAAACATAATGTGAGAGAATTTAAAAAACGTGTAAACGATAAAAATATTGCAATGATGGCAGCTGTAAAAGCGAATGCATATGGACACGGGGCGGTTGAAGTCGCAAAAGCAGCAATTGAGGCAGGAGTGAATCAACTTGCTGTTGCATTTGTAGATGAAGGAATTGAACTGCGCGAGGCGGGAATTTCTGAGCCGATATTAATTTTGGGTTATACACCAGTAGAAGCGGCAATAGATGCTATTGAATATGATATCATGATGACAGTATATAGAATAGAAGACTTAAAAGGTATTGATAAAGTAGCGCAGCAGTTAGAAAAGAAAGCACGTGTTCAAGTGAAAATTGATACAGGAATGAGCCGTATTGGTTTGCAAGAAGAAGAAGTTTCGCCATTTTTGGAAGAACTAAAAAAAATGAAGCATGTAGAAGTAGAAGGTATGTTTACACATTACTCTACAGCTGATGAAATTGATAAAACATATACAAATATGCAAACGAATTTATTTGAGAAAGCTGTCAATACAGCGAAGGAAATAGGGATTCACCTTCCGTATATTCACAGTTCAAACAGTGCTGGATCAATGGAGCTAAGCAACACATTTCAAAACTTGGTTCGTGTTGGGATTGGGATTTACGGCATGTATCCTTCACAAGAAGTAGATCATACCGTTGTTTCATTGCAGCCGGTATTGTCATTAAAATCGAAAGTAGCACATATTAAGCACGCACAAAAAAATCGTGGTGTAAGTTATGGGAATACGTATGTAGCAACTGGTGAAGAATGGATTGCGACTGTTCCGATTGGTTATGCAGATGGATATAATCGTCAGCTATCAAATAAAGGGCATGCGTTAATTAACGGAATTCGTGTACCAGTTCTTGGGCGAGTTTGTATGGACCAGTTAATGTTAGATGTTACAAAAGCAATGCCTGTACAAGTAGGGGATGAAGTAGTTTTCTATGGTAAACAAGGTGAGGAAGAAATTCCAGTAGAAGAAATCGCAGATATGCTTGGGACAATTAACTATGAAGTGACTTGTATGCTAGATCGAAGAATCCCGCGCGTATATAAAGAAAATGATGAAATGACTGCTGTTGTGAATATATTAAGAAAAAAATAATTGAGAAAAGGGCTGAATCGCTAAGGTTCAGTCCTTTTTTATTTTCAATTGAGCAAGCGATGTTTTTACCCGCAATTCTCTATATTGTTACGAAGGAGTTAGAACTTTTTGTTACGTATCTACATGGAGAAGGTGTTTTTTTAGGAGAACACCAGAGAAGCATCTACTGTACTACAAAACGTTTTATTTATCCAAAGATGGAAGATCTCGTCCTCTCTGTAGATTCAAGTGCATCATTGAAGCTTCTTATTCAAAAGAAACAACTGGTGTGAAACGTCCAGGAATGTCATCGTGTTCAGTGCGAGCATCAAATGATCAGATGTGAGAAAAACAGCTCCTTGCAATTATTTTTGCAAGGGACCGCTTTTTTTAGCAAACCAAGCTTCTTTTAGTAATGTTACAACGGTTTCGATTGTATTAATCGGTATCCCACCAAAACCTAGTAATACATAAGCTTCTTTTTGTAAATTATTTACTGAATCGTAGATGGATAGAGGGTAAAGTTTTACATGTTTTTCAGCAGCTGATTGAATAAGTTCTTGTTCATTCATGCCGTTATGAACATGTAGTACAATGTGAAGTCCAGATTGATCCCCAAGGATATCAACATTAGTACCCATTTGGATCGAAATTGATTTGACTAATGTATGATGTTTTTTCTTATATAATTTACGAACGCGATTTAAGTGTCGATCCCAATCTCCTTTTTGAATGAAGTTAGCAAAAGCAAGCTGTTGTATTTTAGATACAGTTTGTTTGAAAATGCCACCTAAGTTTGTATAGACTTCCAAAAGGTGATTAGGAAGAACGATATAGCCCATTCTTAAGGAAGGTAAAAATGATTTTGAAAAAGTCCCTATGTAAATAACACGTTCATTTGTATCAAGTCCTTGCAAGGAGGGAATCGGTTTTCCAACGTAGCGAAATTCCCCATCATAATCGTCTTCAATAATATAACCAGATCGATCATTGGCCCATTTTAATAATTCAAGTCGCCTTGATAATGGCATAATCATGCCATATGGAAATTGATGAGAAGGCGTAACATAAGCAACATTTGCATCACAATTACTGAGAGATGAAATGTTCATTCCTTTTTCATCTAATGGAACAGGATGAATAGGAAGTCCGCAGCTTTGGATAATGGTTTTTATGCGATGAAACCCAGGGTTTTCTATGGCGTATGATTTTTGCATTCCAAGCAATTGTAAGAGTAACCAAAGAAGGGGCTGTGTACCGGCACCAATAATAATTTGATTAGGTGTGCAATGAACCCCGCGAGCATGATACAAATACTTTGCAATGTGAGTGCGAAGTATAAGTTCTCCTTGTGGGTCTTCTTTTGTAAATAAGTCATTTTCATATTGGAGTAAGCTTTCATGTAGTGCTCTTTTCCAATTTGAGAGTGGAAAGGCTGTTTGATCGATATTTCCTTGGCTACAATCAAAATAGAGCGGTTCTGTTTTTGTTTTTTGAGATTCGTAAGGGGTAGATGGAGCTTGGTGTTTATTCGGTATAACATCCACATCTACTTCCGTTACAAATATACCACGCTTTGGTTTGCTTTCCACATAACCTTCCGCGGATAACTGCTGATAAGCTGATTCGACTGTAATACGACTGACACCAAGTTGTAATGCTAAATTTCGATGAGAAGGGAGACGTGTTCCAGCAGGTAGTGTTCCCTTTAAGATTTCTTGTTTTATGTAGTTGTAAATTTGTATATAGATAGGTGTTTGACTTTCTAATTGTAGAGGAATAATTAAATCCATTGTATACGCCCTCCCTTAAAACTGTCCTTATAAAAAAGAATTAAACTGCCACTTAAGGAAAGGGCAGTTTCTATTTATAGTAATGATATAACATTTAGAAAATTTTATAAATAGTTAGGGGAGATTACTGATGAATGTTAAGGAAATAAAAACAAAGGAGCAATTAGAAGGAGTATTACCCGTTTTACAACAATTACGAACTGCACTTACAAAAGAGGAAGTGCAATCTTTATTTCATCAGATGAAAGAGGAACGTTATCAATTATTTTCTTTGTATAATGAAGAAAATGAGGTGGTGAGCCTTGCTGGGGTAGCGATATGTACGAATTTTTATAATAAGAAACATGTTTTTGTATATGATCTTGTAACGGCAGAGGCTCATCGCTCCAAAGGATATGGTAAAGCATTATTATCATATATAGAGGAGTGGGGAGCAGAAAAGGAATGTAGTTCGGTTGTTTTGACGTCAGCGTTTCCAAGAATTAATGCACATAGATTTTATGAAAGAGAAGGATATGATAAGGTAAGTTATGCTTTTTGTAAAGAGCTACAATAGTGAAGAAAAATAGTAGATTCTAAATGTGATAGGATATAGAATCTGCTATTTTTTTGTTATAACAGAAATAAGTGAAAAAAAGGTGTAATAGGGTATTTTGTCGAATTGTTTTTATGAAATGATGAAAAAACATTTAAATATGTAGAAAGCTGTAAATGAAAAAAGGGGCGTCTATATTGGATAAAATAAAAAAATTATCAATTCCAAACGACGGAAGAGTTATTGTTATTTCTGATATTCATGGAGAGCTAGAGCTTTTTAAAAAACTATTAAGCAAAGTTAATTTTAGTGCAGAAGATTATTTAATAATTAATGGTGATCTTTGTGAAAAAGGAAGAAATAGTAATGGTGTTGTAAACTATGTCATGGAACTTTCAGCACAGAATCAAAAGGTCCATGTTGTTGAGGGGAATTGTGAAGCTTTAGTTGAGGCTCTTTTAAATAAAAATCCTGGGTTAATAAACTATTTATGTACGAGAAAGTATTCTATCTTTAATGAATGGCTTTCCCAATTAGATTTTCATATTAATGAAGAGACGGATATTGGTGAGGTAAAAGATATATTAATGAGCTGTTTTTCAAAAGAGATTAATTGGCTCACGGAATTACCAACTGCTATTGAAACAGAGGACTATATTTTTGTGCATGCAGGACTTGAGGATATAGAAGATTGGAAGAAGACCGAACGGAAAAATGCGTTTGCAATGCCGGAGTTTTTTACTAAGTCACATCGTGCAAATAAGTATGCAATAGTTGGACATTGGCCTGTTGTTAATTATTCTGAAGAGGCACCATCTAATAATCCAGTTATCGATGAAAATAAAAAAATAATTGCGATTGATGGCGGGAATACTATTAAAGAAGCGGGACAATTAAATGCATTTATCATTCATAGATCAATTTCTAGAGATGTGTTTTCATCTACATATGTAGATCATTTTTCACAATATGAAATTTTAGCGGATTTTAATGCGGAACCAATGATGCAAGGTGGAGTCATGTATCCGTATTATCATATTGTACCAGTTGAAGGAAATGATGATTTTACAGTATGCAAACAAATAGAAACAAATAAACGATTATATGTTAAAAATGAATATATAAAGCAAGATGAAGCAGGTAATTATACTGTTAAAACCGATATTTCTTGTGCGCAAATAAGTGTAAGGAAAGGTGATATTGTTTCACTTATTGATGATAGCTGTACGGGATATGATTTAATAAAAAAAGATGGTGTGGAAGGCTGGATAGAGAAAGGGATTTTACTTAGGTTAAGTGAGAAAAAGATTAAGACAGTTAGCTAATGAGAGAAAATAGGGGGAACTTATCCCCCTATTTTCTATGTTGTAGGCTTTGAGAGCGAATTTGCATTAATATAAAAAGTATAGATTAACAAATAGTTTTTCTTTTGTATAAGTTCAATCATTTTTTACAAATGTAATGAAGACCGTTTTCTTTTCTCTAAAGAAGCAAATGAAAAAGAATCTTTATTTTTCACATATATTTTTTGATCTTGAACAGGTTGTACTATTATTACTTGCGAACTCCTTGTTTTTAGGGCATCTTGAATTCCAATAGTCATAAGTTTAATGAAAAGTATAGTAATAAAGAATGTGATGAGTGTATAAAAGATAATCCATAATGAAAGACTCATTTCATAACGATTTAATCCAATAAGGCCTGCCCAATCATTCGAGAGTGAAACAGGTTTGAACTCACCTTGGTCCATTTCTTTCAGTTGTATCCCACCGATTATAATGTTAAGTAATGCTAGATGGATCATAAGTATGAGTGTTTGGACAATATGCTCCATAAATAGAACGAATGCTCGGTCTAATAATAAGACACGCAAGTGTTTTTTAATAATATGAAAACGGCTTGCCCCCATTAATTGTGAGCTCAATATATAATCTTGTTTCATAAACTCATCAACTTCTGATGAAATATAAAAAGAAATTGTAGGGAGAGCAATAAAAATGAGTATGATAGCTTGATAAAGTGCAAATGGGATATTTGGACTTAGTCGATCTGCATTTGATGTGATTTCAATATTAACCGGTGTAATGAGCATAAATGCGATAAATACAGTTGGGATATAATAAAATACCTCTGAACATGCCTGGAAAAATCTTTTACATTTTGCAGCGTATAAGCTTAATAGGATACCTAAACATGTCCCAAATAAAATACGTAATAAACTAATTGCAACAGCAAATAAAATTGTAAATTTAGCTCCGTCTAAAATTTGTAAGAAGATCGATTCTCCAAAACGGTCAGAGCCAAAAGGTGGCATTAAAGATGGTGAAAAGGGTGCCTTTCCAAGTAACTCATTCTTGTCATTATAAAGCAACAGAGGTGCCTCTGGTATACTATCTTTAAAGAACAAACTATAAATACAGCTAGCTGTAACTAATGCAAAAAGATAAATGAATCCGACTAAAAAACGTTTTGATTTCCAAATAGATTTCATAGAGTTTCTCCTTTTATTTGTTTTTGCCACCTATTCATCATTAAAGAGATTATTTGAAAGATAATATAAAACGGTAAAATAATCATGATAAGTATGATAAATGTAGCAGAAGGTGAAACAAACGCCTTGCTAAATAAAAATTGAATAATGCCCTTCATATTAAAAATAAATTCTAAAATGAACAAGTTAGAAAGTAAGAAAACAAAAATTGTTTTTAAATGGTGGAAGAAGTGAATAGATATATTTTTAAATAAGTGGATACATAGTATATAACTTGATGAAAGACCTTTTCCATATGCAACCTCTACATATTGTTTTCCATGTTCTTCTTTTATATATAAAATCATCATCCGAAACATTTGTAATGTAGGTAAAACCGCTAAAGATAAAATCGGAAGTAAATAAGCTCGATTTTCATTAAAAGAAATAATTGTGACTGGAGATTCCCCGAACTTCCTAAGAAACCAAATGAAAAACATTTGTAAGCAAATCATCATCATCATGTCAGGGACAGCCTCTAATATAAAAACAAGTCGATTTATCCACCTTTTGATAGAATCTTTTGCTAAAAAATAAAAAAATGCCATGCTAGATGAAAGAAAGAGTGCAAGAACAAAAGCTGTGAACAAAACAGTAAATGAATATATATAAGGTTCTAATACGGTTGGAAACAACGGAGTTTTTTTTAGATTGCCGAACTTCGCTTCTGATGATAGAACGATAAGGGATTCCGGTGATAAAACTTCTTGTAACATAGTAAAAATCTGTTTGAAAAATTGAAGCGGCTGAAAGGTGAATCCGCCTTGAGTAACAAATAAATAAGGTAAATTTAACAATAGTAAGAGTGATAAAACAATCGATGAAAGTTTTATTGTGAATTGAGATATTTTATGTAACATTAAATCCCTCCGACATCTTTTTACAATATTATACAATAAAGTTATCGTTATTGTTTGATTTTTCTAAAAAATAAATATAATATTAGTAGTATGTTAAATTCTAATATTCTATTTAATAGTATGGGAGGAAAGTATGGAACATATATATTTACAAGGTAAAAAAGTGATCGTAAGAAAAATAGAAGAGAAAGATATACATTCTTTATATTCACAAATATATAAGGAAGAAAACCCTGAGTGGAAAAAGTGGGATGCACCATACTTTCCGTTTTCTATTCAGAAATATCCGGTGTATATGGAAAGTTTACAGTCTAAGCTAAAAGAGGAGCCTCTGTCGCAATTTATTATTGAAACGGATAACAAAATAATTGGGATAGTTGGCTTCTATTGGGAATATAAGGCATCACGCTGGTTAGAAATAGGGATTACGATTTATGACCCAGCGTATTGGAATGGTGGTTATGGAACAGAAGCCTTGCGATTATATAGGGATTTGCTATTTGAAAACATGGAGATTGGTAGGGTGGGACTAACAACCTGGTCTGGAAATGAAAGAATGATGAAAGTCGCAGAAAAAATCGGTATGAAATTAGAAGGTAGAATGCGAAAATGTCGTTACTATAATGGAATATATTATGATTCTATTCGAATGGGAATGATTCGAGAAGAGTGGGAAGAGTTAAGAGAAACAAAGGAGTGAAGAAAGATGTACGCCGTTATTGCTACATTTGATGAGGAGTTTTTGAAGGATATGAAAGTGATTAGAGAAGGGCTAACGGACATTGTACATAATAAAGACCTAGAGCCTCATATTACATTGGCTGATTATCATACTTTGGATTTGAAAGCGTATGGAGAGAAATTAGAAGAGTTTACAGAGGATATAGGGTGCTTTCCAGTTGAATTTTCTTCTGTGGGTACTTTCCCTACAAATGGAACCATCTTTTTGGCACCAACGATAACGAGAAGGTTACTAGAGTTACATCAATTGTTTCATAATCATTTTATGGACTTTCATGATTACCCGCAGTCGTATTATGTACCAGAGAAGTGGGTGCCACATTGTACGATTGCAAATCGTTTAGAGCGAGAGCAATTCGTTTGTGTAATGGATTTTGTATATAAGAATTTTAGTACACAAAAGGCAATTGTAGAAGGTTTAAAGTTAATTAAAGTGAACTATGAAAATAACAATCCAATTTCTTATAGTGTGCTAGCACACTGCAACTTAAAAAAAATGGGGACATTAATATGACGTATGTAATTAGAGATATGAATGCACGAGATATTATTGCTGTACAAGAAGTGGCGAAAGTGGCTTGGCATGCTACATATAGAGGACTTATTCCACAGGAGATTCAAGATAAATTCTTAGGACAAGCATATTCATTTGAAATGATGAAACGACGTTTGGAACATTCACACTTATTCGTAGTAGAAGTGGATGATCAAGTTGTTGGATTTGCTAACTTTTCACCTATAAAATATCAAAATGAAGCAGAATTAGGGGCTATTTATTTATTGCCGGAGCATCAAGGAAAAGGAATTGGGACAGCTTTATTACAAAGAGGTATTACCTATTTAGAAGGGGCTAGAAAGATTTATATTCATGTAGAAGCAGCGAATGAAAAAGGGAAACGGTTTTATGAAGCAAAGGGCTTTGCAGCTTTAGAGCAATTTGAAGAAGACTTTGAGGGACACATGATGCAAACGGTAAGAATGGTGTTACATGTGTAGGGGATGATTTAGGAGGAGATAAGATGAAGATATTCGATTTCAGTGAAAAGGTAGGGAATCACATAGCAGTGTTTCATTCTAATTTTATTATGTCAAACATAGTAAAACATGAGGGAGAGGTACATATTGGTTGTATGCATTTACAACCAAAAGGAATAATTGGATATCATGAAGCAGTTGTTCCCCAGCTGCTTCTTATTGTGCAAGGGGAAGGACTTGTCTGTGGCGCAGATAAAATGAAAAAGAAAGTGCAACCCGGTCAAGCTGTCTTCTGGAATAAAGGGGAATTCCATGAAACGAGTTCAGAAACGGGACTTATGGCGATTGTAATTGAGTCTGAGAATCTAGAAAATAATATCCGAATGCCAATTGTAGAAATAGGATGAGAAGATAATAGGAGGGTGAAGAGGTGATTTAAAAGGCAAATGAAAAGGAAGTATAGCAAGTATCTCTTTAGCCCCCTAATGAACTTGGAATCTTACTAAGAGTGGTTGTTTTATACTCGAGGTAGCCAATTAAGGGGGTATTTATTATGCAAAGAAGAAAACATTCTATTGAATTTAAACAAGAAGTGGTACAAGAAGTGGTACAAGAAGTAATAGAAACTGGAAATAAAGCATTAGTAGCTAGAAGGCATGATTTCAGTCCAAACTTAGTACACAAATGGGTAAAAGCTTTTCAAGATCATGATTGACAAGTAGCTGGGCGTCATGAAGCGGTTTCACCGGCTGAGGTCAAACAACTAGAGGCGGAAAATGATCAACCGAAAAAGATATTAGGTGAAAAGGATTTAGAAATTTCCTCCTTGCGTGATATGCTAAAAAGGTAAGCACTTGTTCATGATCACGCTTTGTTAATTTTCGTATCATCATAATCTCTTTTTTGTTCTATTTTTTCTGAATATTTAAACCTATTGTTTTTGAAATCAATATAAAATTTTATGTTTAGTTCACAAAGTTTAGGAAAAGCTAGGAAAGATATGACAAAGGAGGTTATGAACGGTGGATCATCCAATTCAAGGATTAATGAAAGCAGCAATGGAAAATTTAAAGGAAATGGTCGATGTTAATACGATTGTTGGAGAGCCTGTTCAGACGGCTGACGGCGGTGTAGTGTTAACTGTTTCCAAAGTAGCGTTTGGATTTGGAGCAGGGGGATCGGATTTTCAAACAAATGATGGTCAAAGAGCACAAGGTAATCCAGCATTCGGCGGTGGAAGTGCGGGTGGTGTTTCCATTACCCCGGTAGCTTTTCTTGTAGTGAATAAAGATGGCGTGAATATTCTTCACTTACAAAATGCTACACATCTAGCTGAAAAAATGATTGAGTTAGCGCCACAAACGATTGATAAGATTCAATCCATATTTCAAAAGAATGAAAAGCATACTGAAAATCATCATCCGCAAAATCCGGACGAAATCGCGTAAAAAAGCCTATTTTTCAATAGGCTTTTTTTCTTGTAATCAGTATGTAATAAAACTAATGAAATTGTAAATAGTTTTTGAAGTTTTTTCTATGTTTCTAAAATTTTTCATGTTAAAATATGCTATAGAATTGAAACATTTAAAACGAAGGTGGCTAGGTGCTTTGTCTGGAGGATCTGACCAAGTAAAGAATATGATATATATTAATGGTAATCGTCGGGGTCATTGTTTTATTACATCTGGAATTACATTTGAAGAGTTTGCAAGTAATATCCCTTCACCGCTTCATCAAGTGTTGCTTTTAAAACATAATTTTGAGTGGACTGATTTTCACTATCATACTTTATTCGAATATGTCGAAGAAGAGAACATACATAAATTAATGAAAGCAGAGATTGATGAATTTGATGAGTTCTGTTGGGTGGACTTTGATGATGCAAGTGATTTAGATGAATTGGAGCCAAAGGAAATTGCAGAATTGTTATATTTGGCTCACAAAAAAGAACCACTTGGGAGAGCGTTTTTCCCACTTTTGAAAAATAGATTTGTCTACTTTTCACATGATGATGGTTGGTACAACAAAGTGTATTACCGTAGAATTGCTGATTTTGTAGGAATGCTTAGCAAAGTAATTCCGTACAAACTCGGTTCATTTGGAAAAAAACGATTTTCTTTCTTTCAAAAATCGAAAATATTCCCAGCAATTTCAAAAGAAGTTATTCTTGGGCTTGTTCCCTTAATGGAAGACGGACTGTACATTGATTTAGCGGGGAAAATTGAGTCAAGAAGAGGCTTAGAGATTCCTGTGTATGTAGTTGGTTCGTATGAAAGTACGGATGAAGTACTAGATAACATAGAGGAATTAAAAGAAGATGCAACCGAAACTGGCTGGCTTATTTTTGATAAGAAAGAACAAGAGTGGCAATGGGTTGTGGACTAAGAGAACTTGGCAATTTAGGTCAAGTTTTCTTGTTTTTTGAAAGGAGAAACAATGAAGAAATATTATACAGCGGTAGGTATTGTCAGCATTATTCTTGTTGCAGTACTACTTTTAACTTGTCCGAAAGAATCTGATTTCAGGTCTTATTTAGAGGATAAGTATGCATTGATTTGTAATCAAGGTAGCTTTGAATGCACCCAAAATGTAGGCAAGAAGGAACAAAAAATGAAGTTTGTAAGCACAGATACACGAAACGGTGTATTTTTTATAACAGTGAAACAAACTTTTGAAACAGAAGCTGGTAAAAAGAAAGAGTATAGCGGAATAGGTATGTTTAATACATTTCTTTTTGTTACGGAAGAGACTTTCTAATGATAGAAGGTCTTTTTTTTATGCGTATGTTCATATAAATGAAGTAAGACAAGTGTAGGGGGGATGAGAATGAAAAAAATATGTGTAGTTTGTGGTGGAGAAGAGTTCTTTTCATCTACATTATATGCACGTACGAAACAAGACTGGGCATACGCCCAAAACATGTATCGTTTTGAAAAGGTATTCATTGAACATAGGGATGAAGAAAACTATCCAGTGTTTCAAGAAATTACAGCAAAGCATTGCTGCGCATGTGGACATATTATGTTGTATCACGAGTGAACACACCAAGTAATACTTGGTGTGTTTTATAATGCTGATAAAGCAAGTGGATACAATAACGTAAATAAAACAGAAAAACTACCAAATCCAATGGCTGTATATCCAAGTGTTTTTGCTCCAAAATTAACGGCTAATAGGCCAATTAAAATGGAAAGAGAACCAAGGGTAACTGGATAAAAAGCAATTGAGAATAAAGAAAGAAATAGTGCTACATAACCGATAACTGTACCAGTATTTGTACCTTCTATTTCATGTGCAATTTCTTTGCGTCTATGTCGAATTGGAAGATGCCCTGGTGAGATTTCAGCTGCATATTCTTCGTTTTTTTCACCACTTTTAAAATGATGTGTTCGTTTTTTTTGCATGTACATCCCTCTCTTTCAATTGGGTGTATCTTTATTATTTTTCAAATAGACGAGAACATGAGTATGAGTTATATCCAAGTAATACAAAATTTGGAGAATGCATAAGTCTGTTGCTATCTTATCCATCTCTCCGCAAGAATAAACAGGAATATTGGAAAATGATGTAGAATGGAATGAGTGAAAACAAGTGAAAGTAGGGGGAAACATGACAAAGTTTAATTGGCATAAATCCGCAGAAAAAAAGTGGGACGATAATGCGGAATCTTGGAATCAAAATAGTCAAGAGATGTGGGATTATGGAAGTCGAAGTACGATCATCCCATTTTTTGAAAAGTATGTAGAAAATGGTGTGGCAGTTCTAGATGTTGGCTGCGGTGATGGGTATGGTACATATAAATTAAGTCTAGCAGGATATAAAGCGTGCGGTATAGATTTATCTGAGCAAATGATTCAAAAAGGAAAGGAACGCGGAGAAGGGCCGAATTTGTCATTTGTGAAAGGAGATCTTTCTTCATTGCCCTTTGAGACTGAACAATTTCCAGCGATATTAGCGGTGAACTCGTTAGAATGGACAGAGCAGCCCTTACAGGCGTTAGATGAGATAAAACGTGTTTTGAGACCTGATGGATATGCGTGTATTGCAATTTTAGGACCAACAGCAAAACCACGTGAAAATAGCTATCCTCGTTTATATGGAAAAGATGTTGTTTGTAATACAATGATGCCTTGGGAATTTGAAAAGCTTGCTGAGGAGCAAGGATTTCAAATAGTAGATGGTATAGGTGTATATAAACGAGGGGTAAACGAAAAAACGCTTGGACAATTATCAGTAGAACTGCAGCAAGCTCTAACATTTTTGTGGGTATTTATGTTGAAAAAATAATGCTTGAAGAAATGAGAAAAAATTAGGAGGTAAATAAGTGCAGAAAATACAAAAAACTGATACAATATGGGCAGAACCAATTAAAGGGGGACTAGGGAATATGCCAACTACTACAACAGTTAAATCCGATATTGAAATAGCACAAGAAGCAAGTATGAAGAAAATTCAAGAGGTTGCAGCTGAGTTAAATATTTTAGAAGAAGAACTAGAGCCTTATGGTCATTATAAAGGGAAATTATCTCTTGATATTTTTAAGCGCTTACAAACTGAGAAGGACGGAAAAGTTGTTTTAGTAACAGCGATTAACCCGACTCCAGCAGGAGAAGGTAAATCAACAGTAACAGTTGGTTTAGGTCAAGCATTTAATAAAATTGGTAAAAAAGCAGTAATTGCACTTCGTGAGCCATCACTAGGACCGACAATGGGACTAAAGGGTGGTGCAGCAGGTGGAGGTTATTCACAAGTTGTACCAATGGAAGATATCAACCTTCACTTTACTGGTGATATTCATGCCATTACAACTGCAAATAACGCATTAGCTGCGTTTATCGATAACCATATTCAACAAGGAAATGTACTTAAGATTGATACACGAAAAATTGTATGGAAGCGTTGTGTAGATTTAAATGACCGTGCACTGCGTAATGTAGTAATTGGTCTTGGTGGACCAGTTCAAGGTGTACCGCGTGAAGACGGTTTTGATATTACAGTAGCATCTGAAATTATGGCAGTGTTCTGCCTTGCGACAGATATTCAAGATTTAAAAGCACGCTTATCTCGTATTGTAGTTGCTTATAATATGGATAATGAGCCTGTAACAGTTAAAGATTTAGGCGTAGAAGGAGCGTTAACACTTCTATTAAAAGATGCATTAAAACCAAACTTAGTACAAACATTAGAAAATACACCAGCAATTATTCACGGCGGGCCATTTGCGAACATCGCTCACGGTTGTAACAGTGTTATCGCTACAACAATGGCAGCAAAATTAGGTGATTATGTGATTACAGAAGCTGGTTTCGGTGCGGACTTAGGTGCTGAGAAATTCTTAGATATTAAAGCGCGTGCAGCAGGCATTAAACCAGAAGCAGTCGTTATTGTTGCAACAATCCGTGCGCTTAAAATGCACGGCGGTGTGGCGAAAGATCAGTTAAAAGAAGAAAATGTAGATGCGCTAGCAAAAGGAATGGAAAACTTACAAAAACACGTTGAAACAATTCAAGCGTTTGGTGTTCCATTCGTAATCGCAATTAACAAATTCATTACAGATACAGATGCAGAAGTTACATACTTACAAGAATGGTGTAACGAGCGTGGCTACGAAGTCTCCTTAACAGAAGTTTGGGAAAAAGGTGGTCAAGGCGGTGTGGACCTTGCTCAGAAAGTATTAAAGGTAATTGAAAAAGGTGACAATAAATACGCACCACTTTATGATTTAGAATTGCCATTAGAAGAAAAAATTCGTACAATTGCTCAAAAAGTATACGGTGCAAAAGATATTGAATTTGCTCCAAAAGCACGTAAGCAATTGGCTCAATTTACAGGAGAAGGTTGGAGTAACTTGCCAGTATGTATGGCGAAAACACAATATTCTCTTTCTGACGATGCAACAAAGTTAGGACGACCATCTGACTTTATCGTTACAATTCGTGAATTGAAACCATCTATCGGTGCAGGCTTTATTGTAGCGTTAACTGGTACAATGTTAACAATGCCAGGTCTTCCAAAACAACCAGCTGCACTTCAAATGGACGTAAATGAAGATGGAAAAGCAGTAGGTTTATTCTAAAAGGTTGTAATTCATCTCGTTTATCTGTAAACTATATATACATCAAGTGGCGCCTTTCCATCGAAAGGCGCCTGTTTTTTGGAGGAAATTATGTTTGATCCAACTGCTTTTGACAACTTAAAAGTAATCGTTGAAGGAGCTGTCTATGATTTTGATTTACATGGTGATATTCTTGTAACTGATCGAAAAGATATGATGGACCTTGCATCGCTAAGCCGCATATATAATATTTCATTTCAATTAACTGAACAGTTTGAACCGCTAGTAGAAGCGACGTTTTCACTGTCTGTAGATGCGAAGAACCTATCAGGTGAGATATTAGAGGTGCCACAGTTTATACCAGGATGTGAAATGAAACTACGCTTTACGTTCCCTATGCAGCACCCAGAAACAGACTGCCAAAAAATCGAAAGTTTGTTACAATCTATCTGGGGAAAAGAGCGAATGATTACGCAACAAATTTCATACGAATATAATAAGCAAGCGATTTCATATCATAATAAAGTAGAAGTTCTATTTCAAAAAGCGATTACAGAAGACCATGTTGATGATTTAATAGCTGTTATTTCTCACATGATAGAAACAGTGCGAGCAATACAACATTTTCTTCAAAAATAGAGATAAAGGAGAAAAACAAATGATAAAAGATATGCAACCATTTTTGCAACAAGCTTGGGAGAAGGCTGGTTTTAAAGAGTTTACTGAAATTCAAAAGCAAGCAATTCCAACCATTTTAGAAGGACAAGACGTTATAGCTGAGTCTCCAACTGGAACCGGAAAAACATTAGCGTACTTACTACCACTTTTACATAAAATTAATCCTGAAGTGAAACAACCACAAGTTGTCGTTTTAGCACCAACACGTGAACTTGTTATGCAAATTCATGAAGAAGTTCAAAAGTTTACAGCAGGAACTGATATTTCAGGTGCATCTTTAATTGGTGGTGCGGACATTAAGCGCCAAGTAGAGAAGTTAAAGAAACACCCAAAAGTAATTGTTGGTTCACCAGGACGTATTTTAGAATTAATTCGCATGAAAAAATTAAAAATGCATGAAGTAAAGACAATTGTATTTGATGAGTTTGATCAAATTGTAAAACAAAAGATGATGGAATCGGTATTAGATGTCATTAAATCAACAATGCGTGATCGTCAATTAGTATTCTTCTCTGCAACAATGACAAAAGATGCAGAAGAAGCAGCACGTGATTTTGCAGTAGAACCACAATTAGTTCGCATTAAACGCACGGAAACAAAAAGTTTAGTGGAACATACGTATGTCGTTTGTGAGCGTCGTGAGAAAAATGATTATGTAAGAAGAATTATGCATACGGGTAATGTAAAAGCAGTTGCTTTTCTAAACGATCCATATCGTTTAGATGAAATTGCTGAAAAATTAAAGTATCGCAAAATGAAAGCAGCCGCTCTTCATGCAGAAGCAAGCAAACAAGAACGTGAAGCGACGATGCGCGCATTCCGTCAAGGGAAATTAGAAATTCTACTTGCAACTGATATTGCAGCGCGCGGATTAGATATTGATGATTTAACACACGTAATTCACTTAGAATTACCAGATACATTAGATCAATACATTCACCGTTCAGGTCGTACAGGACGTATGGGAAAAGAGGGGACAGTTGTTTCTCTTGTTACTCCGCAAGAAGAGCGTAAACTACTCCAATTTGCGAAAAAGTTAGGCATTCAATTTAAAAAGCAAGAAATGTTTAAAGGTACTTTTGTAGAGTCAAAACCGAAAGCACCAAAGAAAAAGAAACCTGCATTTACTGGGAAGAAGAAGCCTAGATAATAAGAGACTTCTCTTAATGGGAGAATGATGAAAGTAAGAAGGCGTGTCTACATGTATAAAGTAGTCACGTCTTTTTTGTGTTTAAAAGGTTAAATAATTATGTTAGAGCCTTTCTAAGAAAGAAAACACCTTTCTCAATAGCAGTTTCTACATAACCGACAATTTGGTCAAACGTAAATACTTGTAATTCGGCATACAGATCTTGCTGTGGAAATACCATATCATCAAAAATAAGCTTTTTAAAAGCTAGAACGTTTTCTTCTGTTACTTCCTTAATCTTTGGTATGCTTGCTTTTTGATTTAGAATAGAAAGGAATTGCTGCTCTTTATCGTAATGATGTAATAGTTTTGCGTTCAACAATTTAAAATCATGATGATACAGGGATAAATTTGCTTGATCATGCTCGATTCTATTTTGGAGCCAAGGAAGAAAAAAACCGTTTAGCCAATTATCATCGGCAATAAGGTGTGTGTAATATCCTAAAATAAAAGGGGAGTCGATGAATGATTCATATTTATAAAAAAATGAATCAAAATCGATTCTTCTCGTATAGTTCTTTGTAGTACCAGCGTAGAAATGAGAGACTTCTTTTTCTACTTTTGAATGAACTGCATCAGGAGCGATTCCGCCTAGTAAGAAGGAAGTTTTATCTTGAATGGATAATCTCTCTGCAATACCGTTTGCAATAATTAAATGCATAATGCGTGATCCCATAAATGACACCTCTATTTGACCTTCAAAATAATTTTCCCAGTACTTTTTCTACTTTCGATCCATTCATGTGCTTTCCCTGCATCTTGAAGTGTAAACCGTTTACCAATTTCAATTTGCAGGCTTCCATCACGTAAATAATGAAAAACTTGATCAGCGGTATGACGGAGTAATTGAGGACGTTTCTTTCGAGTTGTTCCAAAGCTAAAGCCAAGAATAGAACGACAGCTTGCATGTAAATCTTTTGTACGGAATGTGCCAATTTCACCGCTCGCATTTCCAAAATGGACGAGGCGGCCGTAGTAAGCGAGACATTCTAAACTTTTTTCTGATATTGTACCAGAAATGGAATCTAATATAACATTTGCACCTTCTCCATTAGTCAGTTCATTTACCTTCTTTACAAAATCTTCATTTTGATAACAAATAACATGATCAGCCCCAGCTTCTAAAGCGATTTTCTTTTTTGCTTCACTTCCGACTGTTCCAATGATTTTTCCAGCTCCTAATATTTTTGCTAATTGAATGGCTGTTGTTCCAATTCCGCCGGCAGCTGCATGAATGAGGACCGATTCACCTTGCTGTAATCTTGCGACATTTGCAAGTAAGTTGTAGCTCGTAAAAGATACAACAGGACAAGCAGCGGCAGTGGTGAAGTCAACTTCATCGGGCAACACAAACGTAAGGTTTTCATTGGCGACAACATATTCAGCATACGAACCAGTAAGAGGAAAGGTGATTACACGCTGTCCTACGCGGATGTTTTTTACATCCGAACCTACTTGTTCTACAATTCCTGCTGCATCTATACCAGGAATAAATGGTAGTTTTCCATTTCCTTTTTTCCCATGGCGGGATTTAATATCAGCAAAATTGACACTTGTTGCGATAACGCGAATTAACACTTGCTTTTCATTAAAAATCGGCATATCTACTTCTGTATACTTCATCGTTTCAGGTCCACCGAATGCAGTTACAACAATAGCTTTCATTTAGACGTCCTCCTCAAAATATATTATATATATCATTTTAAACACCTATCATAAACTGGAAAATTATATAATTGTTATAAGAGGCCATAAGCAAACGTTATAAAGTAGTAAATATTAAATCCTAATATTGATTTATATTGAAAAAATTTTTAAAAAAATCGAACGAAATGTTTTTTACTTGCCAATATATAGTGTAAGACAAAGGAGGGAAGGTAAATGGAAGGAGAAACAGACTATCAGCGTCTTATTCAATTAACTCTATCAGGAAATCAAGAAGCATACAGTGAGCTATATGATATAACGATTCAAGATGTTTATAAGACAGCACATTTTTTGATAGAGGAAAAAACAGATGTAGATGATGTAGTCCAGGAAATATACATACAGTTATATCAATCACTTAGTAAATATAATCGAGAAAAGCCCTTTCGACCGTGGTTAATAGGGCTTGCAATCAGACAAATTCACTCATATCGGAGAACAAGGTGGATGCGTTTACGCATTGTCAAGAAAGCTGAAGAACAGAGAAAACCGATTGAATTTGATTTTTCTAATGATGTTGTGAACAAGATGTCGAATCAAAAGCTCATTGCACTTATTCATAAATTACCTTACAAATTGAAGCAAGTCATTATACTACGTTATTTACATGATTATTCACAAGAAGAAGTAGCAAATATTTTACATATTCCAGTAGGGACAGTTAAATCAAGAATTCATGCGGCATTAAAGAAATTACGTCAAAAAGAGCAAGTGGAGGCGATCTTTTTAGGAGAGGTAGGGGACGTGAAATGAGTTTAGATAATCGGGTAAGGGAATCTATACAAGAAGAAGCGACGGGAATTGAACCATCGCCGGAGTTAAAAGAAAAAATAATGGTTCAAGTAAAAATGAAGCGCGGAGGGAAAACGATGAAAAAGCGTATTATCACAGGAGTGCTTGCAGCGGCACTGTTAATTCCAACGACAGGATTTGCATATCAATCGATTAAAGCGGATGGCATATACGGATCATTTGAAAACTTGAAAAAACATGCAGGAAGTGCAACCTTAGAAGGTTATATGCGCTTAAATGCGAAATTGTCTCAGGCAAAAGATGAAATTGGAGAAAAGGAATACGAAGATTTTACAAAGTATTTAAAAAAACTTGCAAATGCAAAACTTGAATATGGTGATTCAAACGGTAATATTGATTATGATCAATTATCGCCGGCGAAAAAAGAAGAAATGAAAAAGGTATCAATGGAACTCCAGCCGTATTTTGATAAATTGAATGGGGAGAAGTCTAGTAAAGAAGTATTAACTTCTGAAGAATATAAACAGTATATAGATGCTTTAATGACATATGAAAAAATACAAGCAAAAATCAAATCCAGTGAAGGTGTAACAATAAATGAAGTTCCTGAAGCTTATAAAGCAGAATTTTTACAAGCGGATCAGTTTATGCAGTATGTAAATGAAAAAGTCCAACAAATAAATTAAGTTTATGAAAAGAAGGGCCTTTGTTTTATAAGAGGCTCTTCTTTCTGTAATTATGAAAATTATTACTTAAATTTCCTTACTGCATGTATCGCTACTCTCACGAGGAGAATTGCGCTAATAAATAAACCGACGTAGCCAACCACACTCAAAAATTGATCATTTGGCTCTTTTGCGTCGTTTGCTAAATATAAGACACCAATTGAAATACCGCCAAATGCTGTTCCTATAAGAGTGATAAGGAGTTGCGAGATAAATGTAGTAACAAAAGAAGCATTTGTTGGATCTGAGAAAAATCCGACTTTCAGGGATAGTTCGCCGTTCTCTAGCTTTGAACTTAAATCGTCAAGTTTCCTTGGAATTCTTCGCACAGCAGGTAATATAGACATTAATTCATTTGTTGCAGCTTCTTTTAAATCGGTATAATTGCTAACAGGCATAAAATTCACTGCATGATCTTTAGCAAAGCGCTTTGCTTCATCCATTAAATTAAACTGAGGGTTTAATTGTAGCATTGTACCTTCTAAAGTAATAAGCGAACGGAAAGCACCAGCTACCATCGGATAAAAAGCTAATTCGAAGTCTGCGATGATTTGAAATAGCCCTTGAATAAATTCTTCTGAACTACTAGAAGATGAGTATGTACTTTGAATTAATAGCTGACTAATTGCTTGTTCTAGGCTGTCTTTATCAATTGATGGTTTTGTTTCAACTAATTGAAGTAGGCCATCGAGTAAAATATACGAATTTTTACGTTCAAACCCGATAAGTAATCGTTTAAAGGCATCTTGTTGCAACGTACCGAGTCTTCCAACAGAACCGAAATCAAGTAATGCAGGAGTTCCATCCTGAAGAATATAAACATTGCCTGGATGAGGATCAGCATGGAAAATACCTTTAAAGAAAATCTGTTCTAATATACAGTCAAATAACTGCCGTTGTACTTCCTTCGTATCAATATGTAATTCGTTTAATAGTGCTGTACCATTTTTCACACTAACACCATCTAGAAATTCAAGAACTAGGATTTTGGAGTTACTGTATTCTTGATATACTTTCGGGATTTTCACTTTCGTTTGGCTATTTTCCATAGAAGCTGAAACTTGTTTGAAATTACGAGCTTCAATTTTGAAATCAATTTCCTCTTTCATTGCAATAGAGAAACCTTGTGCTAAATCAAGAAATCCGATATTTTTGGCCCAATTAGATTTGTTAGAAATCCATAATGCAAAGTGCATAAGAATATCTAGATCACGCTGTATTGTAGAAGAAATGTCTGGGCGTAAAAGCTTCACAACAATGTCCTGATTAGTAGCTTTAAGTTTTGCTTTGTGAACTTGTCCGATGGAAGCCGCTGCTAATGGCTCCATATCAAAAAAGCTAAATAGCTCATCTTTTGGCACAGATAACTCATTCTTTAGTATCCCTTCCACTTGATCATGAGATAGACGTGTGACATTCTCTTGAAGGTTTGATAATTCATGAATAAAGGAGGAAGGGAGTAAATCAGAACGGGTTGATAATACCTGTCCAAATTTGATAAACACACCTCCGCATTCCTCTAGTGTATTTCGGAGTGCAATGGCAAGTTTGTAGTCCGCTTCAGGTGTTCTTTTAAGAGCTAAATATTTACCCATTCCATGTTTTAAAGCGATGGAAGTAACGCGCATATACCTTTTTTGTCTCCCTATTCGAGCAAAAAAATTGGAGATCGGATTGCGACTTCCATTTAGGGTTTCTTCTTTTTCTTCGCGTCTAATTGGATCAAATAGTTCAAACATAAGATAAAACAACATGGAAACAATTAATGAGCTTCCAAGCCAAAAATATCTATCTACACCAACAATAGATTCATCGTGGTAACGCAAATACATGAACCAATACATAGCTGATGTAACTGTCACCCCCATAATCGCTGCACTTGCTTGCTTGAGAAGATTTAACTTTGTACCAATTAAACGCCCGCTAATAAAGGCCATAATGACTGCTAGTAGAAAAAATTGAAAAAACATTCCAGCATTCCTCCATAAATCATTGGATAACTGTATTATACAGGAAAATTATAATTCTTACGTGTGGAATAGAGTGATAGAGAAGAGGGAAAGTAAAAAGCATATTCCAAAAAAGAGGATATATGCTTGAAAAAGAGCATCATATCCTCTTTTTTTCTTTTAGTTAATAGTTGTTTCAATCTTTTCTTGTTTTGTTAAATAGTCAATAATCCCCATTGCGCTAATTTCCATATCTAGCTTTATCACATCATAAATAGAGTGAGTGGATGGTACGCCTTTCTGGGAAAGGTGAGAGGATACCTTTTCAAGTAGCAAAACATACAGTTCATGACTTGCCGCTTCAAAATCCTGATTTTGTTCAAATACTTGCTTTCCAGCTTCAACAAAGATAGGGAGCCAGTATTCAAGCTGTTTATATACTTCAGAAACATGGGAAGATGCACCGTAATGCCCAAAGTAGATCGAGTCAACTTTCATATTTCGAATACGATCTTTTGCTGCTATCATCGCATCCGGTTGAAATTGTGAAGGAGATGTGGTCGGTAAATATAGTTCCACGTCAAGTTCAGCTAGTTCTCGATAATAAATCCCAATTGTGTCACCTGTAAAAATGCCATTTGTTAAGGAATCATGGATGCTTATGTGATGTTTGGCGTGCCCTGGTGTATCGTAAAAAGTTAGTATCCGATTTTCTGATATTTGTAGTGTCTCACCATCTTTCACAATATGGACTCGCTTTTCTGGAATTGGAAGAATCGGATTGAAGAGCTTATCAAAAGCATCGCCATATACAGCTTTAGCACCTTGAATTAATTTTGTAGGGTCAATCATATGACGAGCACCACGCGAATGGACAAATAAAGTCGCATTTGGACATTTTTCCATCATTAATCCGGCTGCACCAGCATGATCAAGATGAACATGCGTAACAATGATATTTTTAACATCAGCTAAGTTAATTTGTAATTGTTGTAAACCATTTAAAAGATAAGGAAGAGAAGGGGCAGCACACGTTTCAATTAAAGTAATATCATCACCAACTAAAACGTATGTACCTGTACGCTCGTCATGTTGTAAATCATGATCGTCAATCAAGTATAGTTGTGAAGAGAGTTGCTCTACTTTTTTCACATATATCACTCCTTGTAATGTAGTATTCTTTTTATTATAAAAGAAAAAGCAGAAAACGAAAAATCGTTTTCTGCCTTTATGTAATGCTATTATTTAGTTTGATCTTTAGTAATTGACATAATAAAGAATCCGACAAGTCCGCCAACTAGTGGAAGAGAAATCATTCCTGCAAGTGTAAAGTATTTACTTAGAAATAGCCCATTTACGTCCATAAGCCAACCGGTAACAAATAGTAACATCATGTATAATACGAAGTAAAACTCGCGATTTGAAATCATTTCACGTTGTGCAGTTTTCATTATCAACACCATCCTTGATTTATTATAATGGAATTGAAAATGTCACAATTTAGAAGGTAAACTGTCACATTTTGTTCACAATTCAATTGTAAAACTTTCCAAGCTATTTGTCTAGTAGTTTGTGTCGAATTTTTGAACAGAAATAAAGCGCTCTCATTAGACGAGAAAGTTAAATACATATATGATAATAAGTATGAAATGATAGAGAGGGGCAAATATATATGACAGTTTATGATTTTTCTGCAAAAACAATTACAGGGGAAGAAAAATCGTTGCGAGAGTATGAAGGTAAAGTTCTTCTCATTGTAAATGTTGCAAGTAAATGTGGATTTACACCGCAATATAAAGGATTACAAGCGATTTATGAAAAGTATAAAGAGCAAGGGTTTGAAATCTTAGGTTTCCCATGCAATCAATTTGGAGGACAAGAACCAGGCACAGAAGAAGAGATTACAAGTTTCTGTGAATTAAATTACGGTGTGTCCTTTCCAATGTTCGCTAAAGTTGATGTAAAAGGTGATAGCGCGCATCCATTATATACATATATGACGGAGCAGGCACCGGGCATACTTGGCATGAAGGTGGTAAAGTGGAACTTTACGAAGTTTTTAATAGGACGAGACGGAAAAGTGATAGATCGTTTTGCACCGCAGACGAAGCCGGAAGAGTTGGGGAAGGAGATTGAAAGGGTGTTGTAAAAAAGAAGCTCGAATATGAGCTTCTTTTTATATATATTAACGTTTACATGCAACACCATCGCCGTCTCTGTCTAATTTACTGCTTGTATGTTGAAAGAAATACAGAGTGTTAAAGACGAGGATTTTTTAATTAATTTTTATGAAACTTGTTTAGGGCTAGAGAAGCAGCAGGATTTTAAAATTCCTTGTATTAAGGAGTACTTCCAAGCGCGTTTTGATTGGCTTGGAAGAGGCTTCGATGATCCTATGAAGAAAAAAAGAATCCTATATTTCAAGGAATCTTTTTGGTGATTTACTCTAACAATTGTGGTCATACTCATGATAATATTCATCACAAGAATCATTTCGATCATTACAGCAAATGCAGAAAGTTTTTTTGATAAAAACACTAAAAAACCCAGGATTAGGGCTAGCTGTTGAGGCAGTTAGGCTTTCGAAATCTTCTACTTGAAAAATCCTTGTAACTCCAGTAGGAATGGTTGCAGTAATTGGTCTGTTAGTTCTTCTTGATTGAATAGTTACAGTTATAGGAAGCTCTTTTAAAGGAACTGTTAACTGAAGTAAGGTTTTATTATGATTATCAGTAAAATCTTCGAAAATAGTTTGAGGAGCTCCGGGTAATACAGTAATGGTTAAGGGGATATTTCCAGATAGATTTTCTCCCACACCGGCAATTGTATGAGTTTCAACAAAACATTTACTTTTTTTTCGATTTGAATACGAGTGGTGCTGATTTTTATAATACTTCTTATCATGGGAATAAAAAGAATCCGCCATCGGTATGTCACTCTCCTTATTTTTAATGGTCTATATTATACTATTTGAGAAGTAGAAATTGTGTTTGGACAAAATGCAAAAAACTTTACGGATTTAATTTTCTTCTAAAAGGTTAGTTACAGAAGAATGCGAGAAAGTATTTAGAGAGATAAATTGAACAAAAATACTGTTTAGTAGAAAAGGAAAATGATATGAGATATTCGATGGTGTTTATTGATTTCAAAAATAGAGCACATAAGATGGAACTCGTAACAGATGACATAATGAAAATTTTAAACCAACCTGTTGATGAGGATCATCCGTATGGTCATGGAAAAGCCGAAGTCATTTCCTCAGGAATTGTAGTATTTATTTTAAATTTATAGGGCATTATAATTCTTCCAAAATTTTGTCCTTATTGATGATAACGTATAGTAGGGTATCAATTGGTAATTCAAACCTTGTGAATTTTGTCTCTTTTGAGTGTTCCTCTGATATTGCATCAATAATTATTGCTTGCTTTCCTTCTTTTTTTATTAAATATTGATTTCCATCAAGTATGACTCCATTATATTTGTCACCATGATACAAATCCTCTTTTAGTTTTTCATTTTCTTTCCCAATTTCACATTTTAAAAATGTAATAGTATCTTCTAACGTATCTTCCTCAATTTCTGATATCAAAAAATCTTTTAATTTGCTTTTAGAAAATTCTCCATTCTTTTCTAATAAGGCTTGTTTATTAAACTCTTTTTTCAAATTCATCATAAACTATTTTTTCTTTTGTTCCTACGAATAGTTGTGCAACAGCCAATATAGTAGGACCAGTTGCGCTTCCATACCATTTAGCTCCCCTATACAGGTCACCATTGGGAACTTCTGTGAATGAAATTACGGTGTGTCCTTTCTGATGTTTGCGAAAATTGATGTAAGGTGTGATAGCGCGCATCCATTATATGCATATATGACGGAGCAGGCACCAGGCATACTTGGCATGAAGGCGGTTAAGTGGAACTTTACGAAGTTTTTAATAGGACGCGACGGAAAAGTGATAGATCGTTTTGCGCCGCAGACGAAGCAGGAAGAGTTGGGGAAGGAGATTGAAAAAATATTGTAAACTAATATTTTCTAGGAAGAGCATGGAAGATTTTGTTCGAAAGTAGAATGCAAAACGAAGGATTTCATGTTGTAGAAAAAAATGTACCTATAATAAAGTAGAATTTAGGTTCAAATTAGTAAATAAGTAGTATGTTTTGTTTTCTATCTCTCTAGAAAGGAATATTTGAAATAAAAGAAGAACGTTGGATGGCAGATAGGAATGATGCTGTCATCCAACGTTTTTTATATGGAGAAAACTCATTGCAACCATGCAACGAATTGTTGTTTAGCTTGAAAGCAGTTAGGGCAGATTCGAAAATATACGTCTCAAATTTTTGAAATAGGAATTTCAAGATTTAAAATTCAATAATCCAAGGTCTATTTTTTCGATTTTACATAACCAGCTGCCTTGGCATCAGTTTCTGAACAGAACCAAACTATATTATCTTTTGTAGAATCGTAATATTGACCGCCGGGAACATGATACTTTTTAGAATTAGCATTTCCTTTAATTTGTCCTTTACAAGAAGTGTTTGTTTCTTTATCATCACTAGGATTATTCTGGAAAGGTTGTCCATTAGCCCCCCCTTGATTGCTAGTAGGTGCGGACGCTACAGTACTTTTCTTTTGTGAAGCTTGCTCAGCAGCTTGACGTTGTTGTTCTTCCTTCTGTTTGCGAGCCTGTTCTTCAACCTGACGCTTTTGCTCTTCTTCTTGTTTGCGAGCCTGTTCTTCAGCCTGACGTTTTTGCTCTTCTTGTTGTTTTTGAGCTTGTTCTTCAGCTTGACGCTTTTGCTCTTCTTGTTGTTTTTGAGCTTGTTCTTCAGCTTGACGCTTTTGCTCTTCTTGTTGTTTTTGAGCTTGTTCTTCAGCTTGACGCTTTTGCTCTTCTTCTAGTTTTTGAGTTTTTTCGTCTGCTTCTTTCTTTGCTAGTTCTTTTTTCTTGTCTACATCTTTTTTATCTGCTTGTTCAGTTGCAAGTTTTTTATCTTTTACTGAGACTTTTTCAGTAGAAGGGGTTGCGATAGTAGCTAATACAACAAAAGCCATAAGCAACCCACCTGTAATTAAAAATTGTTTTTTTGCCATGCCAGTTTTTTTAATAATAGATAAAATTGCTAGAACGAGGAAAAAGAAAAATAGGATTAAACATAAATTAGCGAAAAAGCCAACAACTGGGTGATTCGTTTGTGTGGTGATTGTTGCTGATACTAAAAGTGAAATAATCAAACAAATAACTGCCGGTCTACCATATTTCATTGCTTTCCCATTTTTCTTAAAAAGTGAAATGATACATAAGATTAGTAGAATAAGAGTCACTAAAGATAAAATCGCACTAATATTACTCCAAAAAGCCATTTTAATACCTCCATTTGTAAGATTTACTCTGTTGATTATATAGGAATATATTAGAAATTACATGCTTTCGATATAAAATAATAAAATTGTCTTTCTTTAGTAAATTCCAAACTCTTTACCGTATATAAAGAAAAGAAGATGTAAATTTTATCGAAATCATAGATTGATAGTTACCTGTCTGAAAGGAGGGGGCTAATGGGCTTGCAATTGTCGGTGACTTGTATTTTATAAGAAAACGGAGCTTTGTTTTTAGTAGCAAAAGTAGGTGATGTTATCACGTTTAAAATATCAATTACAGTAAACTTAGCAGCTTTATTTTTAGCATTAGGAGTTTCAAGATGCGAGTAATATTGTAGTCTATCTACTGGAAAACGGTAATTTTATTATGTAAACAAAAGTGACTTTCGTGAAAATTACAATCTTAAGCTCATGGAAAGAGATTCAGCATTTCTTTCGTTATAAATTAAAAAAGCCAATGCTCCCATATGATAGGGGCATTGGCTTTTTATGTTTTACAAAATAAATAGCGGGATATTCAGCTTTAATTAAGAGGTAATGTTAATTATTATGTATTTCACATGAAAATACGTATTGAGAATGATGCAACTCCTATAGGGACTAAGGAAAAACGAAAAGGCATGTGCCGGTATAATACCGGGCCACATGCCCAAGAAGTTGCCTAATAAAATAATCTGTCTCATTTTCGTTAGACGTTTTTTTATATTTTAAATCAGAAGCTTTTCTGACTTGGGGTGTAAACCTTTTCGTTAGACACTTTCAAGTTTGATTTAAAGCTAGGAGCTACCTTACCTACAATATATGGGCCGAGTTTAAATTTATTTAAAAGATATATTATAGGAATTGGAATGAGTAGAGCAACGAAAAAATCCGTAAACAATGCACCAAGAATTGTACTTAGCTGAGGGATTTTTGTTTGTATAGTACTACTTATCGTGTCAAGTAAAAAAGGATGTAGTAAATAAATTCCAAAAGAATATCGACTTACAAATATAAGGAATCTAGGTACATGCTTTATTTTTGAAGCGATATAGAAAAATAGTAGTATTGTAGATATTGTGAATAAGAAAATATCAATTCTTTTAGAACTAATATCAGTTATAATGTTGAATTTTTGAAAAAGGATTATCATCATGCCAGTTAAAACCCATGAATAAACTATCTGTTTGGAATACTGCATTAACCAAGATTTAAAAGATTCGTAGTGAGTACCTGCATAATACCCTATAAAAAAGTATGCAATCCAGCCTGGAAATGGAATCCAAGAATATCGATACCAAATATAGTCGGCACTTGGTATATCAAATGGTTCAATAAAATTAAAGAAACCGAGATATATAAAGTTTATAAATAAAGAGGAAAGAATAACGGTTTTAGGAGAAAAGTGATTTTCTACTTTTTTAAAGATCATATGTAGAAAATAAAATTGAAATATGATTAAAATAAAATAACCATGGTAATCTCCTAATACAACATTTCTAGTAGCTTGAACTAAAATTGAATGTAGCCCATCTTCGTAATTTGACGTTATAGCATAAAAAATCCCCATAAATATAAAAGGTAGTAATATAAACTTTACTCTTTTTAACATGAAGTTATTTGGTAGCTTATTTTGATAATTATAAGCTATTACAAATTCAGATATAAAAACAAACATTGGTGTACCATACATAAGTAATAATTGAAAATAAGCTAGGAATAGTTCTAGTATACTTTCCGACTCAAAATTTGCAGGGTTTTTTGTTATAGAATGTATAAGTAACACACTTAGACACGCTATACTTCTTAAAATCGTAATTTCTGGAGCTTTATTCTTCATACATACCACCTTTAACATAAATTATAAAACAAATAGATGTTTAAAATTATTGTAGAAAAATTGTGCATGCAGACACAATTTGTTCCCTTTGTAAAAACCGATTATAAACAAGGAGTGATGAGTATTACCATAAAACGATATTGCATTAAATTTACCTTATAATAAGATATTAATCAAGTTAAGTATATTTATGGCATGGATTTATTTTCCTATCAAAGCAATAATCACCAAATTTTAGCAGTATGATCAATATGAAAATTACATAATGCGAGAGGGGAAAACCAGCATATAATTAAATAAGTAGTGGGATTATGTTCGTAATCGAGAAATTCAAACACAGTTATGATAAATATGTGAGGTTATTGAAAGTTACAATGTTAATCTTCGCAAAGGACCAAATGGAAGTTACCCTGTTATTCGTCAGTTAAAGAAACCAGAGTCATATAAAGTGTGGGGCGAAAAAGATGGATGGTTAAATCTTGGTGGGAATCAGTGGGTATATAACAATCCTTCTTACATCAAATTCGAAAAGAAAGAGCCAGTTAATCTGATTGCAGGAAAACGTGTTGTGTCTAAAGTGGACAACCTACGTTTCTATGACTCACCATCTTGGCATGATAAAGATGGTGCTGGTACTTTAGATACAGGATTAGGATTTACAATCGATGCGAAGGCTATTGTAAATGCTTCATCACAATACAAAGTACACAACAGGAAAGGTAAGACATACTATGTAACAGCAAATGAAACTTATACATTTTTTATTTCATTATACTCCATATTCCATTTCTTCCAAGAATTCTCCACCACTCTTGATACATTGCATTATTCTGCTACATGCACAATAAAAGTAATGTTCACTTGTTGCAGTTGATTTTACCGGAACTGGATCTATTTCATGAAACATTTGCTCTTTTTTATGAAAATACATTTTTCCAACTTTATCTGGATATTCTAAGGGGTAAAATTGATATACAACCATTTCCTCGTCTTCAAATTCTTTATTCATTGTAATATGAATTGCCATAATTTATCTCCTTTACTTTCGTATTTTAAATCCGTTTTCTATCCCCCTAAATGTTTATAGGTATAGGTACTAATAAATTATAAAAGCTTGAGAGGCATCTAGCCCATCAAAGTTATCAAAAAATTATTCAAAGTCTTCAAACCAACAAGTGAAAAATCGTACTTTGTCATTAAAAAACACTGTGCCATCATTATTGCTAGTAGAACTAGCAGAAATTTTCCCCTTATCCCACAACCATTTATTTGATATCTTTTCAAGTATTTTTTCTGCTTCCTCAACGTCAAGAGTACTTCTTGAAGTTTCTATATTACATACAACCTTAAACCAACCGTCAAACTTCCAATAAGGTTCAGTTGAGCTTACATCATGTGAAGTAATCATGGTGTCTATTTTTTTTAATAACTCATGCAATACTGTCAATGCTTTGTCCTTATTCTGACATTCTACAAATAAACTCAGTTGGAACATAATAATCCTCATAAAATATGTTAGTGTGAAATTGTGTCATCTGGAGCAACGTTAATATATTTTTTCTCATTCTTTGTATATTTCCCCCATTCCTTCATTCCTTTTTTGGAGAGTTGTACATCCCATTCGAATTCAAAATTCTTTTTAGGGTCACCGTGATAAGGGCCTTTTGTCTATACATTTTCAAATTTATCAACGTAACATTGAATTTTTCTGAGATTATATATGCTTTTAACTGTAGGGGAGGAAGCTTTCGTAACATAAAAGTAGGTACACAAAATTGTTGTGCAATATTTATAGGCAAATAAAAAAGCCAGGATCACTCCCGACATAATTATTCGACAAAGTAATTATAACACAAATAGGAGTGGTTCCGGTGGCAATTATCAAGGAGAACATTGTAGAAATGAAGGCTGAAATTTCATTAGCGGAAAATATGATTTATGTTGTGAAAGATGGACAAGTTCATCCAATAGAGCCACCAACAAGTGGTCATGGGGAACAGTCCTTTGTATATAAAGGTGGAAAAGTAACTCGTATGGATGAACGAAAAACACATTTGCTTTAATAAAATTTGAATTTTGTTAAGAAATGGAGAGATTAACAGTGGCAAATTGTTGTGATCGTTGTAAAAACGTTATTAACCCTAAAGAAACATGCACAGTTACATTTGAGTTTAAATTTCGAGAAAGGGTAAAAAGTTATTTACTATCGTTTCAACGTAGAATGAACGGGCAAAGTGAATACGATGATATAACTGCGACTGGGAAAGTCGATATGTGTGCAAATTGTAGAGAATCTTTAAAAGAGTTTCTAAATGGAGCCGATGTAGTTAAATCTTAAAGTTTAACAAAAGCGTTATTTTAAAATTAAAGAGCGCCTAAGGGAGCGCTCTTCGATCAAGACAATATTGAAAAATACTCGGTAATATATGTAATCTTTTTAGCTTTGTGAGATTAATCAAAAGTTTTTCGACTTGTTTTTGGATGGTATTACATTTTGCTCTATTTTTTCGTAAAGATTAAGTAATTGTTTGATAAATGTAATTTTCGGTGTTAACCAATACGAAAATAATGCTGAAATAATTCCTATTAGAGCTCCTGTTACGACATCGAAAGGGTAATGAACTCCTACCCAGATACGAGAGATAGCTACACAGAATGCAAGCGTAAGTAATAACGATCCAGTCTTTTTACGAACAAGCCAAAATGAAAAACATATTGAAAAAAATAGAATCGTATGGTCACTAGGAAATGAGTTATCTACTGCATGATCGACAAGTTTATTAACATCAGGTAATACTGCAAATGGTTGATAGTTCAAATGAAATTTCCCTGCTAACTTTCCAATTATTTCAGCAGTTACGAAAGCAACCATCGCTTGAATAATCATCATTTTGTTTTTTCTAGATTGAGTAAACCAATAAGCCATAATGATTAAACCTAAAAAATACACCATATATTCCGCTAAAAATACCATAGTTGAGTTTAGGGATAAATATTGCTTCCCTAAATCATTGATAGCCCGAAAAGTATCAATATTTAATTGAGAAAAAGACATTTTTAAATCGCTCCTTATTGTGTGTCTATAACTTTATTATGTGAAAAATTTTTAAACTGAGGCTTAACGGTTTCTTAATTAATTCTTAACAATTCTTGTTTGTGTATAAGGAAAATTATAGTAAAGAGTTTATAGTGAAAAAATTGATTTTAGTGACATTAGTATTACAAAACTGTAAGGATTAGCTCATTAAAGATTTTTAATAAAATAGTTATTTTAATTAAAAAAGCAGCTAGCTTTTGCTAGCTGCTTCGCTCCCTGAAGAGTTCTCGTTATGTAATTTAGATGAAGATATTAGCTATTAAAAATATAGCTCCTATCAAAATTAGAGATTCAAATAAAATCGAAAATTGGTTTTTCTTTGGCTTTTGAAATTCCTTCATTAAGCCAAATACTGCACTTATACCAAAGATAATATATAGGCAGATTATTATGGTTTCTAACATTTTAAACACTCCTAATATATAGATATTTTTATTATATATCAAAATTGAAATTGATGTGAGATTATAACAAAATCCTTATTTGAATAGAGAAAAAAGACAACAAACGGAGGGCTTGTTGTCTCAAAAAAAGTGGAATGTTACTAAAATATTAGTTGAAGACATAACAGGTGATTTAAAGTATATGAATTGCGTATAAAAAAGAAATTAAAGAGTGCTTTCCAAGGCGCTCTTCTACCCAAACTTACATTGAAAAAGAATACACGACATTGTATGCGTACTCCTTTCGTTTTGTGTAGTTTTAAAACAAAATCGTTATTTTAAACAATCTAAGAGCACACATATAAGCGTGCTCTTAGATTGGAAAGGTGGTCTTTTAGGAGTGGCGAGTCCCCATACAATAATATATGCTTGTCCAGTTTAAATGTGAAAAGTTTTTAATAAAAACGCTATTTGATATCTAAATTGTATATGTAGAAAGGAGCATCTAATTAAAGTGCTCCTTAGGAGATTAATTATAAATGGCTGTTCATTAACTATTATTATATTTATTTTATCAAATGGTGAAAAACTTGGACAAAAACTTCATTTTGCACAACAAAGCAGCTAGCTCAATTAGCTAACTACTTGTTGTGCAAAAGAAACGCCACGCTTACAGCAATAAATTGTAACCTAAAGTTACAGCTATAGTTTAAACGGAATTTGAAATATTATACGGAATTGAAAGAACCTAATAAAACTTAACTTGAGAACAGAACTTTGTCCCACTAAATAGAGGAGAACAGCTTTTAAAGCTATTCTCCTAAACAGAAGTGGGAGAAACAAGAGAGCCTTTCAGATGACAATTAATCAAGCCCTACAAAGGTAGTATGTACTTACATTGAAAATCTATGCAACAAAGCAGCTGGCTCAATAAACCAACTGCTCGGTTGTCACAAATGTCTCTTAAGGAGTTAGAGTTTAACGCAATTTCACGGGAATAGAATTATGGCTGGTGGCCTATCTATAATTTGCACGATATTTGAACAAGTATTCATGAATGTTAGAGAAATTAATAAAAATTTCACTTTATCACAAATAAAAGAGCAGTTAGCCCAGTCTAACTGCTCCATACAAAGATAATGATCTAGATGCATAGATATTATATGCCGAGTTATTGATTTTATTCAAGGAGGAATAAAGAATGTGTGCTTATTGGGAAAACGTAATTAAAGAATTCTTTAAAAAACAGGAGTAGGAACGAAGTAAAAAAGCAGCTAGCAAAAGCTAACTGCTCTCTCCAAAAATGATGATTCGATGCATAGATATTATATGCCAAGATATTGGATTTATTCAAGGGGTGATGGATATGAAAAGATATCGTGTGGAATTCACGGAAACAAAATCTTATGAAGCATTTGTGGAAGCTAATAATCATGATGAAGCAATAGCAAAGGTAAGAGATGGGCAAATAGAAGATGAGGAATTGATTGAAAAAGATGTAATCATAGATGGGATGTATTTACAAAGTAAAAGCTAACTGCTCGCCTTTGGGGAAAGGGGAAAAGCCTAATATCGCAGATGAGAATCTGGATGTAAGTATATTATGACCGAGGTTTTGAATTTTATTCAAACAACCAAAAGAACAACTAGCTAAAGCTAACTGCTCTCTCGGGATGGGAACTCAGATTGCTAGAGGTTAATTTAAATGAGTTATGGCTATCGCCTATAAAAATTATATGCGGAGTATTGAGTTTTATTCAGGGAGGAAGATGGAAATGAGTAAATATGAACTTAAAATTATTGATAATAAATTGGTTATTGATTTAAACAAAGCGACAGATGATTACATGGAATCTTACGGATATGATGGGATGCCTAGTAAATACGATATTGGAGAGTTAGCTTGTACGGAATCAATTGGAAGTGTAGAGCTTTCAGAACATCAAGTGAATAAAATCATGGCAGAGTATGAAAATGGCGGGGAATGTAATTGGTGTGGTGAAATCAGAAAAGAATTAAGAGGACCTCATTTACTAGACTTTGTTCTTGGCAAAAAGATGTGCCGGAATTGTTGGGAAATGGATCATAAGAATTATTTAGGTGCTATTGGTGAGGATATAGGTCCATTCGATAAACAAGAATAAGAGCAGCTAGCAAAAGCTAACTGCTCGGCTCCAATGGGGAACTGGAGAAAGATTGTATCTATAGTATTGACGGAATGTTGAGTTTTATACAGGGAGGTAGAGGGAAATGAGAGAAATTAAATTCAGAGCATGGACAAACGGTTGGATGGGAAGAGGACCAAGTTCAAAAATGATTTATAGTGGGGATTTGGCTGATCATTATGATTCGGAAAGCGCGATTGATTTCTATCCGATTAAAGAAGGCGATACTCTTATGCAGTATATCAATCAAAAGGATTCAGAAGGAACAAAAATATATGAAGGTGATGTAGTTACCTGGTACAACCCGATGATTGAAACAGGAGAAAGAATGACAGGGGTTGTTGTTTACGATACGAAACAGGCTACATATAAGAAATGTCCTATCAATCTGTATAAAGCAAATGCAGGGAATGGAGGATACACCGGATACGAATTTAGATGGTATGACAATGTAAAAGTCTTAGGTAATATCCATGAAAATCCGGAGTTGTTACAAAACTAAACAAAATAATCCTTTTAATAGAAAAGAGGAGATTGAATTGAAAACATTCGATACGGGACTAAAAAGTAACTGGAGAGCATTTAAAGAGTTTGTGGAGAATAAACAAAAAGATTATTTAACTAAGTATTACTTTGTGTTCGAAGAATGCGACTGTGGTGATACATCATATGTTTTCGTACAACACAATGAGTTGGATGATTGGTTAGAAAAAATGTTTTGGACATGGGGACGTTATGATACTGACGATCTAAGAAATTCAATGGGTAATGTGAAAGTTTGGAAACTAATATCTGAGGCTGACTTTAAAAAATGGAATCCGATTTATAAAGGGGCAAGAAAAACATCTATTGTTATCAATGATGAAGTGTATTATAGAAAACTAATGAAAATCAATGTAGAGCCATCTGTAATTGTTTCAACTGATATTTATTAAAATAATCTTTATTAAAGAGAGGTTGGGAGAATGAAAGGCTTGAAGAAAAGAAAGTTAAGAAAAGCAATTGCTCGCCGCGCAAAGGCAGTAGAGAAACATCAAGTCGATAACGCTTGGAGAAATATATTTGTACAAGCTGGTATTTTAAAGTGAAAGCGAACAGAATACAGTCCGGCTAGAAAACTAGAGGACACCAATTCATTAAGGCAGCAATTAAAGCTGTTTTATGAATAGGTGTCCTTTTTATTTTGAAAAAGGAGATGGGGAAATGAAGGCGTTAAAGGATCAGTTACGTGAATGGAAAAAGCAATCCAAGCAAGGAAAGAAGAAAAATAAGAAAAAACAAAAAGAGAAATTAAGTACTCGTGAAATTGAGGATTTAATGGGGATGCATAGACCTTGTTATGAACGTAGACGCGGAGCTTTAAGACAAAAGTAATTTAAAAATAAAAAGGAGTGGTCTTACATGACTAAACAATTATCTTTCTTACCGAAAATCGATAGAGCAGCAACGCAGAAAAAATTAGAAGGTGTTCTGGAAAGTGTACGTTTATATAGACAGTTTGGAATGATGCGTGAAGAAATGAAAGTCACTCCTTCTTATGAAATTAGATATCACGGACCTACAAATGATGTAGGGAAGCCATTAGAAGATGTAGCGATGGCTAATATACAACAAAGTAAACGAGAAGAGTGGATTAAGCAAACATCATTTCGTATTGACCAGTTTCTTAGTCGTTTGGGTAATGGGCGTGCAGGAAAGGATCAAAGAAACATCATCATTAAGCGTTATTTAGAAGATGAAGATGTATGTGATTATATGGTATATAACGAAATCGGCATGAGCGAGCGTACTTATCGACGTGTTAAGGCTAGAGTATTTTATAAACTTGCTTTTGCTCTTAGATTAGAAGTTTATGAAACTGAAGAAACTGGAGGTAATGAATAATGAATTTTGTTCAGCCAATACGTGATCCAGAGCAAATACAACAAATAAAGGAGCACCTAAAAGAAAAGAGTGACAGGAATTATATATTGTTTGTAATGGGAATCAATACAGGCCTACGTATTAGTGATATTTTGAAGTTAAAGGTTGGTGACTTGAAAGGGAGTCACATCTCAATGCGTGAAATGAAAACAGGTAAGCAGAAGCGTATTCAAATTACTGCAGCGTTAAGAAGAGAATTGAAATGGTTCATTAAAGAAAGAGAGGACCATGAGTATTTAATTAAGAGCAGACAAGGTAGTAACAGGCCTATTGGTCGTAGCATGGCATACAAAATACTTAGAAGTACAGCGGCAGAGTTTGGCTTAGATGAGATTGGTACACATACATTACGGAAGACATTTGGATACCATATGTACATGCAGACAAAGAATATAGCGTTGCTAATGGAGATATTCAATCATTCATCGGAAAGGGTCACGTTAAGATATATAGGTGTAAACCAAGATGCAATGGATAGAGCGATGACTAAGTTTAAGATTTAGTAATTCGCTTTTTTTTTTATGTAGATGGGCAGGTACAACATAAAAAGTATCGAATAAATACATTCAATAGTATTGTTTGCTTTTGATATGAATATTAGTTAAAGATACGTTAATTACATTCCAGTTAGTAACCAAAAAGGCGATTAAATAACAGAGGAGCAACTTACATGGAAAATATATTAAAAGTATCATCAAAATCAAATCCCAATTCAGTTGCAGGCGCAATTGCAGGCGTATTAAGAGAAAGCGGTAATGCAGAAATTCAAGCGATTGGAGCTGGCGCTATAAATCAAGCGATTAAAGCCATTGCTATTGCAAGAGGATTCGTAGCTCCTAGTGGTATTGACTTGGTTCTTATTCCAGCGTTTCAAGAGGTTTCAATCGATAATCAAGAAAGAACAGCAATCAAACTAATTGTAGGTCCTAGAAAATCTAGGTCTTAGAAGAGACCAACAATATAAGAATATTTGAAAAGACCGATAGAAGTCGGTCTTTTTCTTTTTTTACTTATAGTTAACCATTTTTATTGTGTTGTGTAACTCAAAATAGAAAGTCTTATAAAGTTACTGATAGCAAGTGGTTCAGCGGTTGGCTTAGTTACACAAAATATAAGATATGGGTAAGTGAAGCAACGGCATAAAAAAGAAGCGTAGTTCGTCAAATGGACGTACCGCTCCATTATTACCATCAAGTTAAGAAATTCATTGTTTCCGATTAATGGTATCCGTCTTTATATAATTATTATAGATTTTGAAAAAATAAAAAATCGCCTTATAAAAGGCGATTCATAGTTTATTCGTTTTGCATTCTTTTGATAAATAAGTATCTTTTAAAGTTAAATGCGATGTTCTATATTAACGTCTTTCAGGTTCTTTTTCTTTTTTTCTAAGACCGAATAAACCTAATAGTCCTAATAAACCAAGCCACGCCCAATTATTATTATCATCACGATCATTATTTAAATCATTTGTTGTATTCACATTTCGAGTTCTAGTATCATAATTAACTCTATTCATGTTATTGTCATTAACTCGAGTTGTAATATCATTATTGTTAACTCTATTCATATTATTCCCATCGTATTCAGCGTGGACACTTGTACCAAAAAACATAATAGTTAGTAATAGAGCACTTAAAATAGATGACAATTTTTTCTTCATAGTTTTCCCTCCTTTCGTGTTTAGTAATATCTCCAGTTCCTTTAGGTAATATTCGTTTAAGAATATATAAGTCCATTTGAGTTGAAATTATGATGACCATCTTTAATTTCTAATTATTAAAAGTACTGATAATAATGGATTATGTTAATAAAAATATATGTGCTATTTATCAGAATGAATTTTTTGAAACAGTACATTCTATAGGGTGTAATTACTATATTTGGGTAAGGTGTTCCTTACGAGTTATAAGAACTTATTTTTTTAATCTGGAACATGGTTGGGAAAATTTTTTCTATAGTAAGCATTGTTGTTAAAAGATTAATTTCTTTAAGGAGGAATATTTTAATGGGTGTTTTAGGTGGAAATCCACAAAATGAACCAATGCACTACGGTGAAGTCTTTGGGATTTGGAGTTATCTTGCAGCGGCACAAGGTGCAATTGCTGGATATCAAGTTCTTATTAACCACACAGGAGACGAGGATTTAAAGAAATTTTTAGAAAATCTCGTAGAGAATGATATCCAATCAGAAGTTGAAGAATTAAAAAAATTATTAAAATTAAATGGTGTTGCATTACCGCCAGCACCTCCAGAAAGACCGGTTGCATCTATTGAAACTATTCCACCTGGCGCTCGTATAAATGACGCAGAAATTGCGGCAACGGTTTCTGCAGGTCTTGCAGCAGGTTTGGTAGCATGTAGCCAAGCTATGGGACAATCACTTCGAGAAGATGTAGGAATGATGTTTGGTCAATTCCATATGAAAAAAGCACAAGCTGGAGCTATATTGCTTCGTCTGAATAAGAAAAAAGGTTGGATTATACCGCCTCCATTACATGTTCAACAATCAGATCAAGCGTAATGCCTTAATAGAAATCTAATTTATTCTTTATGGCTGTTGCAGTGGGCTTGTCTAGGGAAATAAAGGTTATTAGCGAATTAAAATAAAGTGGCAGAGTCGTGACCGATTTTTGGCCGGAAATGTGCCGCTCATTTTGGAAATAAGGTGATATATTTGTATTGTGGGCGTGGCGGAAAACACGAATCACGCCTACCTTTATAATAGATCGTCATGACAAATGGTGATGGTTGGTGGATTGAATGGATTGCCGGTTCATGATATTCACAATAGTTTGCATGACATACGTTGAAAATGAAGAAGAGCTTTTGCTCTCTTTCAGCTAACAACATTCTAGGTAGATGGAGTGAGGACGGTCTGATAAGTCGGCCAAGAGTGTCTGTCGCGGTTGTTAGATGAAAGAGGCGTGAAAACATCTTAACCAAACTAAATGAAATATGCGATAGATATACAAATACGACTTGTTTATTTTGGGAAACTGTTATTCTAGTGAATGGCAGATTTCTACTTTTTAAAAGTAAAACTTCATTTACCGTATTTATAGTAATAACATAAGATTTTGACGAAAGGGCAACTGGTGCATGGTTGCTCTTATATTAGTTACGATAAGTTACTTCGAGAAGTTGAATTTACACAAATCATGGAGAATCTTCTTTCAGTATTGACATTCACGGATTCGATAAAAAAACAATATCAAAATACAATTAATCAGTTTGAAACAGAACTAACTAAATATGAAAACTTATAATAAAAAGCATTCCTTATGGAGTGCTTTTTATTATGTAGGATATTCTTCTTTTCTGTCGAATAGATAGGGGGAAAGGGGATGATCGTATGAGGGTATTTTTTAGGAATAAATCTGGAGAAATGATTCTTGATGCGAAGAATGAGGATGTAGCTAGTTTAATGGCTGTTTTGAAAGAAACTAAAAGTATTAAGATTGGCCTCTTTAATTATGATGTAAAGGAATATAAATTAGAGTATTATCGACATCCAAAAAATGAGGAACCAGAAAGAGAATTAAACATTATATTGGAACGTAACTATAATGATAATAATTGACAGCATCCAAAACGGGTGCTTTCTTCTTTGTTATATAGAAATTATATAATAATGAGGAATGTGAACAAGTATATAACTATACAATGTATAGAAAGGTTTCTGACATGTTACCCCATGTCTGTGGAGGGCACTTACTTAAGGAAGGGAAGTGCTCTCTTTCACATTTTGAGAAGAACAAGCATATATTATAGTGTAGGACAAGCTCAATCGCTTATCCTATCCTATTGACTCCTTTCACAAATTTTAGCATCTGCTAACGCGGATGCTCTTTTTATTGAACAAAATTGACATTTGAATAGGAGTGCAAAAACATTTTATATTCAAATAAAAGGATATTTATGTTAAAAAATAGAATTTTTACCTTTAGTGGGTAATTTAAACTAAGGGGTATAAATTCGATGCGAAAAGAAAAGGTTTTGTTAAAGCGATGGAAGGCGGATTTACAAGCTGTTCAAGAAGAGAAGCGGTTGAAGAAGAAGACTAAGAAAAAGAATAAGAAATATAGCATTCCTGGCAATACAGCTGACTTTATGAATGGTAAGAACACTTATCGTAAAGAGAATGGGGTATGGAAACAGAGAAATAAATAATGTGAGGATAAATGAGTTTGATTAAGTTTATAGCAATTATCCTAGGCGCTACCTTTATAGGTTTAGCGTCTTATTTTATTTTGCGAAGGAAGTGATGGAATGGAGCAATGTGGATGGTTTATTGCTGGGTTCATACTTTGCTTAGTGATTATGATTCAATTCATTAAAGCAAAGGAAGTAAAGGAATTAGATTAATAAGGGAGTGAGAGTAATGTGTGAGCATAAGTATCAAATGTTAGATAGTGAGACTACTGCTTTTAATGCTAACAATAAACAATTCGGTATGGATGTCTCTGCTATTTTCTTGATATCCAATATCGTGAGAAGAGGATTGAGGGTGAGGATAGATGGAATGTAACGGTAAGTTGTTAACAGAAGAACAAATAGATCGGTTGCAATTCATGCTTAATAACTATTATAAGAAGAGCACGGACATTTGTTCCTGTGATGTGGAACGAGTGTTGAACAAAAAAGAAATGGAACTAACTAAAGTTGAGAAGGCAATTGTTATTGCTACAATTCTTCATGCTATTGATGAGGAAGAACTTGAAGAATATGTGGAGTTAGAAAAGTTACTACCATTAATTAAAGTGCTTGATGGATTATATGAGAACAAAACACCGAAAGTGAAGAAAGAAACTACAGTTAGTTTAATTAATAAACTGATTGATGATTTCTTAAAAGGAAACAAAGCGGTGGATACCAATGAAACAAAACAAAACAACAGAAGCGTAAGTTCTATGACAGCGGTGAGTGGAAGAGTATACGTGAACAAGTAAATGCTTATACAAAATACATTGCTTATGGTGCAGGTCCAGGTACAAATAAACGTTTTGTACATGTAGAACTATGCGAAACAAAAGACTATGAGAAATTTAAACGCAGCTATGATAAATACGTGAAGTTACTTGCTAAAATTTTGAAAGATAATAAACTTTCAGTCGAAAAAGGATTATGGACTCACTATGATGTAACGAAGTATCTTGGCGGCACAGACCATGAAGATCCGCTTGATTATTGTGTATCAGAGGCACAATTCCGTGCTGATGTGAAACGTGCATACAATGATTCTAATATTGAAGTATCTGTACCAGAAAAACCATCAAAACCAGAAGAAGTACCAACAGCAGTAACAGATGGAGTTGCATACATCAATGGATACAATGTAAATCTTCGCAAAGGACCAGATGTAAGTTATTCTGTTATTCGTCAGTTAAATAAACCGGAAGCTTATAAAGTATTTGGTGAAAAAGATGGTTGGTTAAACTTAGGTGGAGATCAGTGGGTGTTTAACAATCCTTCTTACATCAAATTTGAGAAGAAAGCGTCAGTTAATCCGATTGCCGGAAAACGTGTTGTTTCAAAAGTGGACAACCTACGTTTCTATGATTCTCCATCATGGCAGGATAAAGATGTTGCTGGTTCTGTAGATGTAGGATTAGGATTTACAATCGATGCAAAGGTTACTGTCAGTGGTTCACCACAATACAAAGTACACAATAGTCGAGGGAAAACTTTCTATATTACAGCTAATAATGCATTGGTATATATGAAGTAACAAATAAGACCGCCCTTAAATAATAGAGGCGGTCTTATTTACTTTCGTATTTCAAACTGTTGTTACTCCCCATATGCTGAATTCGTAATGATATTCTGTACGTTCAATAACAACCCCGAATTCTAAATCGTCACCAACTAATATAAAATCTGTATGTCCAGTTAGAAATTGTGTTTTGATTGATAAATCTACCAAATTATCAAATATCTCATTGATATTCAGCTTAACCGCTTCTTCTTCACTGTCTCTAGAGAAGAATAGTCTTCCTTGATTAGTTGGAAAATTGACGTTTTTATATGTTTCTTTCAATAACTCTAATGATAACTGTCTATTTTTTTTATAATCTGTGTCGCCTAAAATTTTTATGTCTGAATTTTTTTCTAGCTTACTATATAATTCTTTACAAAATAAATCATTAGATTCTGCATCCATAAATGATTCCATAGAAATTGTAACAATATTAGAAAGTTCGTTTATAAGTTCTTTTCTATTAGCGTTTCTTTTAACTTTTCTTTTAAGAATTTCCATTCGATTTTTATCCACATTACTCAAAACTTTTCACACCTTTAGTTTTTATTTTTTACCTTTTTTCTTGTAACCCTCAATATCTTCAGGATAATGTCCAGGATGCTGTCTATATGTTCCTTTTCAAATGGGCTTCCTTTTTCATCATCAGCAGTGTGGAAATGAGATCTTCTGCCCATTTTATCTTCTCTGTGCTCAATAATATACACTTTTTCACCTTTAAAATTAGTGTACTCCTCTACCCATCTATGTTCAGTAGTCCCATCAAATACTTGAACAGGGTTTTTACGCGGAGTAGAGTTAGGAATTCCAGCGGTTCGTCTTGCTTTCCGATATGCACCATTATTAGTTAATAATTTACCTTGTCTCTCAAGATGATCCTTATAATTTTCAGTGGCTTTAGCAGCTTGGACTGCATCTGCAGTCATTTTCACACCTTTCACCATTTTAGCAAGCTTCCCAACGGGTGTAACACACAGAACCATCATTCCACCAGCTGACACTCGATCCAACCATGAAAGTTTATCGCCTGTTGATGGATCTATACCTTATAGTTAATAGGAGATGTAAGCGATGGAAATGCAAATTTTCGATGTTAACGAATCTGTTTCATGTATCATCAAAGTACCAGCAGAACCAAAAGAATACACATTTTTATTCCGCAAGGATTCAATTTTGGGTGAGCCGGTATTTTTATTAGAAGATGAGAGGCAGTATAGTTTGATGAATGAAGAGATAGTTACTAAAATAGGTGCAATTACATCGGAGCAACTCAAGAGGGATTTTTTTGGGATTTAAAGGGTTGGGTATGGATTGAGGTTGATGACATTGGTTTATACAGAAGAAAGGCAACAAATCAAGAGGTAGAAATGTATAAGTATGTAAAAGGAAATATAAAAGAGAATTTAGCTGATAAAGTGAAAGTCCCTCTCGAGTGAGACGGGCTTTTTCGTTAATTTAGGGTAGGAGCAGACCAATTGGACTTGAAAATCATTTTATCTCCAGATCTTTCAAGGTTTGCTTTTGCTATATTATTACATTCTTGATGTTATGGGGTTTCCTGGAAGATCATTAATTCTTCTACATGCTAATCATTTCTTTTGTAGTTTTACATCAAAAGAAAGGTGAAGTAAGGCAATATAATCATCTGGGATATCATTTCCGAAATACTCGTCTACTTCAATTTTTTGCTCACATTTTGCTCACAAATGATATAAAAACGCGTGAAAAAATATGAAATTCATTTTAATATTAAAATATAATATAACAAATAAAAAGAGCTATAAATGCTTGTTTAATAGGCATTCACGGCTCTTTTGTATTTTTTATATTATACAAAATGAACAATCTTAAAACTGTTCATTTTTCTCCCAAGATTCAACGATATAATGAGCAATTGTCGGATTGAATCCTTTTCCAACCAAGAACATAATCGCAGCAACTTCTGTCATAGCATGTTCTGCGGATGTGTGTTTTGCCTCATTCATTCCGTACTCTACCCATGGTTTTACGAAGTCCAACACAGGTTTCTTTAATGATAAAAATTGTGTACCAACAACTTGTTGAATTTGTTGTTGTGTAGGTTCAGCTGGAATTGAAGGTGTAGGCGGCCCCGGTGGTAAGATTTGTATTTGTGCTGGGTCTAATGATGGTGTTGGTGGTGAAACACGTGGATCCTGGTATGATTGATATATTTGTGGTTGCTGATATAGAGGTTGTTGAGCTACATATGGATTCTGCTGGTATTGAGTTTCATGAGGTTGCTGAGTTACGTATGGATTTTGCTGGTACTGGGTTTCATGAGGTTGTTGAGTTACGTATGAATTTTGCTGGTACTGAGTTTCATAAGGTTGTTGAGTTAAGTATGAATTCTGTTGATATTGAAATTCTTGTTCTTGTACTTCTTGCTCCCGGGTTTCAAACTGCTGCTCTTGAGATTGTTGTTCTTGATCTTGAGGATAGTATGGTTGCCCTGGATAAGGTTGTTGATTATTATAGAACATTTTTATTTCCTCCTTCATGATCGTACGTACAAAACAGTCTATGGGCGGACAAGAAAATATGTGATGAAAAAATGAGAGCGTGTTACAATAAGAAATTGGGTGAAGATAAATGAAAAAACAAGAACAAATACAAAAAACAGTTGCTTTTGTAAAGAATATTTTAGAAACAGATACCAGTGGGCATGATTGGTATCACATTGAGCGTGTACATAAATTAGCGATTTCTTTGTCTGAAAAAGAAGGTGGAAATCGTTTTGTAATTGAGATGGCAGCTTTACTTCACGATGTAGCAGATGAGAAGTTAAATGAAAGTGAAGAAGCTGGTATGAAAAAAGTTTCTGATTGGCTAGAAGGATTGGATGTTACTGAAGAAGAAAAGAAGCAGATCATTCATATTATTGCGAATATGTCATATAAAGGCGGACATGGCGGTAATGTAGAAACATTGGAAGGAAAGGTTGTTCAAGATGCGGACCGACTAGATGCACTTGGTGCAATTGGTATTGCCCGTACGTTTGCTTATGGCGGTGCGAAAGGTCGTTTAATGTATGACCCAAATATTCCACCCCGTGAAGGAATGACGAAAGAAGAGTATCGAAAAAATAATGATCCATCGTTAAATCATTTCTATGAAAAGCTTTTGAAGTTGAAAGATTTAATGAATACAGAAGCTGCAAAAAAAGAGGCTGAAGTTCGTCATCGCTATATGGAAGAGTTTATCGAACAATTTATGAAAGAGTGGAATGCACAAATATGAAAATGCTAACAGTAGAAAACGTATCAAAATCATATGGGGATAAACCATTATTTGATGGATTATCATTTAGTATTGCAGAGGGGCAACGTGCAGGGATTATTGGTGTAAACGGTACAGGGAAATCTACATTATTAAAAATTATTGCAGGGATAGAGATTCCTGATACAGGTGATATGACGCATACACGTGGTTATACAATTAGTTATTTATCACAGCAACCGGATTTTAATGAGAATTTAACAGTGCTTGAACAAGTGTTCCACGGTGATACACCGTTAATTCGCCTTCTTCGTGAATACGAACAAGCCTTATTAAATATAGAAAAAGACCCAAGTAATGAAAAAGTGCAAGAACAATTATTTGCAGTGCAGCAACGTATGGATGCGATGAATGCATGGGAAGCAAATGCGAATGCAAAATCACTTTTAACGAAGCTAGGCATTACAGATTTCACAGCAACTGTGGGGAACTTATCTGGTGGACAAAAGAAACGTATTGCAATGGCGCAGTGCTTTATTGAAACACCGGATTTGTTAATATTAGATGAGCCAACCAACCATCTTGATCATGAAACGGTAGAATGGCTAGAAGAGTACTTAGCACGTTATACAGGAGCAGTTTTACTTGTAACACATGATCGTTATTTCTTAGATCGTGTTACCAATCGTATTTTTGAACTAGATGGCGGCAAGCTGTATAGCTATGAGGGAAACTACAGTACATTTTTAGAAGCAAAGGCACTTCGTGAAGAGCAAGAATTAGCGCAAGAATCAAAGCGTCAAAACTTATATCGCCGCGAACTTGCTTGGATTCGTCGTGGTGCGAAAGCTCGTTCTACAAAACAAAAAGCACGTATTCAGCGCTTCGAAGAGTTGAAAGAACAAGAAGGTCCAGCAGCGAAGCAATCTGTGGATATTTCACTCAGCGGGAGCCGATTAGGAAAGAAAGTGCTCGAATTAAAAGATGTGACGAAAAAGTTTGGTGATAAAACGGTCCTTCATAACTTTAATCATATTGTGAAACCAGGCGATCGAATTGGTATTATTGGGGCTAATGGTAGCGGGAAATCATCTTTATTAAATATGCTTGCAGGCAAATTATCACCTGACAGTGGTGAAATTGAAGTTGGACAAACTGTGAAAGTTGCTTATTATACGCAAGAAAATGAAGAGATGAATTTAAATCAACGGATGATTGAATATATTAAAGAAATTGCAGAAGTCATTCATACAACGGATGGTAAAGTCATTGGAGTATCCCAAATGCTTGAGCGTTTCTTATTCCCACCGCATTCACATGGAACACCACTTGGTAAACTATCAGGTGGTGAAAGAAGACGTCTATATTTATTACGTCTTTTAATGGGAGAGCCAAATGTACTTCTATTAGATGAGCCGACCAACGATCTAGATACACAAACGTTAACAGTACTAGAAGACTATTTAGAAGATTTCCCAGGTGTCGTTCTTACTGTATCGCATGATCGCTATTTCTTAGATAAAGTAGTAGATGAATTATTTATCTTTACTGGTGGTGGAGAAGTTCGTGAATTCCTAGGAACCTATAGTGATTACCTGGATATACAAAAGGCGCAAGAACTATTAGAAAAAGTAGAAGTACAGAAAGAAAAGAAAGTGGAAGAGGCTCCAAAGCAACAACGTAAGCGTAAACTTTCATATCACGAACAACGTGAATGGGAAACGATTGAAGATACGATTGCGGGGCTTGAAGAGAAGCTTGAAACGATTGGAGAAGAACTTGCAAATGTGGGTTCTGATTTCACAAAGGCACAAGAGCTTTCTGAAGCGCAGCAGCAAACAGAAGAAGAGCTAGAAAAAGCGATGGAACGTTGGAGCGAACTATCTGACATCGTTGAAGGTTTAAAATAAAAACAAGCTGCATATATTGAAATGTAAAGAGAAAAACTTTACACTATGAGTAGAACTTATTTTAGGAGGGAAAAAATGAGAACATCTAATCCAATGTTGAAAAAAGAAGCCTTTCGTAAACAAGGAGCAAGTGCGTCTGCGATGACAATTGGTGGAGCTGTAGGCAAAACATTTATTATGCTTGTTTTGCTTCTTGCAACGTCTGTCTATTCATACATACAGATGTATACTGGGAAAATGCAAATGCCTGTTTTAATTGGAGCATTAATTGTGGCTGCAATTATCGCATTTGCTGCTATCTTCTTCCCCAAAATGGCGCCTATTACGGCACCTATTTATGCAGCTGTTGAAGGGATTGTCCTAGGGAGTATTTCAGCGGTATATGCGATTCGTTTTGACAATTCTATTATCTTAAATGCTGTATTACTAACAATTTCAATTTTATTTGCAATGTTAGTTTTATATGCAACTCGTGCAGTGAAGGTTACAGATAAATTCCGTACAGGTGTGATGGCTGCAACGTTTGGGATTTTGATTATGTATTTAATTGTTTTTCTATTAAATATGTTTGGTGTTACTGTTCCATATATTCACCAAGGTGGAACAATTGGTATCATCATCAGTGCAGTTGTGATTATAGTAGCTGCATTAAATTTATTACTAGACTTCGATTTAATCGAAAATGGCGCACGTAGTGGAGCTCCAAAATATATGGAGTGGTACAGTGCGATGGGACTAATGATGACATTAGTATGGTTATACTTAGAAATTCTTCGTTTCGTTTCTTACTTTGCGAAAAATGACTAATTGAAAGAAACCCTGTATGTTTCAAACATGCAGGGTTTCTTTTTGTGTTTCTTAAACTCAAAATTGATATTTTAAAATCAAGAATAATTTATTTTATATGGTGTAATATGGATGGTGAGAGTGATAAGAATTATTAATTTATAGCAGAGGGAAGAGATTATGATGAAAGAAAGGACTATTAATAAACTACTAGGAAAGAGCTTTTTTATTGAATGAGATGACGCTTTGACTTATCTATCTGCTGCATCTAAGAAAAAACTTAAATGTGAAAGTAAAGTTAAACCGAATATTTTTTATCTGGAAAAAATACTGTATCAAGTGACATACGGATGGCTCAAGGAGGAAATTACATATCTTGTAGCGAGGTATAAGTGAAAAAATTAAGTGTTAAACATTTTAAGAAATTTTGCATGATTGAAACATGCAGAATTTCTTTTTTTTATTTTATTAGATTCAAAGTGGGTTTTTCCTTTTAGAAATATATCATTTTACATTTTTTACCTAACTTCTATTTTTTTCTACAATAAAGAAAAAAATGTGAGGTGGTATCAATATGATGAATCGAGTTGTATTAATTGGTTATGAAAAGCTAGTGATTTGTACATAGATTAAGGGAATTATTGTTAATTTTTTTATATAGTTTATACTTATGATAAGTGGAAGAATTGTTCAGCATGTTTAAACTACATAATAATAGTAGGGTGTTAAACCAGACAATGGTTAAAGGTGAGTACTGGGCATTTAAAATATATAGGGTTAATAATATTAATGCTTTTAGAGGAGGATGTAGTCCCGTAACGGTATCTGCAGAAAAAAAGTTCGAGGACCTTTAATTTAGGAGGAATCTATATGGGTGTTATTAGGGAAAAACAAACATCATTAGGAACTGTGTATGAACGTTATGATAGCAATAATGATCTGATTCAGAGGTTTGGAGCAATTGGTTTTATAAAGAAATCAACAGAAAGAAAACTGATATATTTTATTGTTACTGACATTAATGGGAATTTAATAGAGGATGCCAATAAATATTTAAACAAAGAGATTGGTGATGCAAAGTATAAAAAAAGGGAAAAAGCTTTCTCTGCTTTAAAAGTTTTCTTTTCTTTTTTGCAACTGGTACATATTAATAATCCTACAGATTTAACAAACGATGATATCAGAGACCTTCGATTGTTTTTGGAAGGGGGAAAAAAAGAAGGTCAAACATGGGGTTTGGACTTTCAAGTTAGACGAGATAATCAAACATTTAACCACTATTTAAATGTGTACAGGGATTTTTTATCTAATATGTATGGTTTCTCAAACACAACGTTATTTGACACTATAAAAACAGGAGCATCAATTGGTAAAGGTTTTTTTGCACACGCAAAGAAAGAGACAACTGAACGGTACACGGCAAATAAAAATGTAGGTGCCCCAGCAAAATCTGTCCCCAGATATATAAAACCTAACGAGTACAAAAAAATTATGGAAATCGTTGAGGAAAATTACGATTTGCGTGAAAAGGTTATTATCAACTTGATGTATGATTATGGACTGCGTTTAGGAGAGGTTTTAGGGGTTACTTTTGAAGATGTTGAGCCAACCAATAGTGGAAGTTATTATAGGCTTATTATTCGTAATAGAGTCTCTGACGAGCCTACACAGAGGGCTAAGGGAGTACTGGTTCCTAAAACCGTAGATGATTATAAAAGTCGCAGCTATAATACCGAAGGTAATGGTCTTGGATACCAAGTAGTTTTTATTTATGAAGATATGGCGGAACTTATCCAAGACTATATTGATGAATCGAGAGATGACATCGTATTAAGTCGAAGTTCTAAAAAAAGGGAAAACTTAAATAGGAAGGCAATTGCGGATAGGGTTGGAACCACCCTCCTTGTGAATGAGGAGAATCAATATATTTTTTTAAACCATCAACACTATACCCCATTATCTCAAGCGGGATGGAATTATATTCTTCGGAAAATTTTCGATGAAGCTGGGATTTCAATGGATAAAAACAAAAAAGAAAATAATTTAAGCCATAGATTTCGCCACGCTTTTGCCATGAAACTTGCAAAACAGGGTGCACATGAATACGAACTTCAAAAAGCACTTCGTCATAAAAGTCCAGAAAGCTGTAAAGCATACTATAATCCAGATGACGATGATAAGGTGGAACTATTAATGAAAAACAAAGAAAGGTCCTATTATAATGATTAGCACAAACAACTTTTATGATGAAAAAGAAATTAAGATTATTACAGTGTATATAGAGAAATATCAATTTGAAAATATACTAAAAATTCTTTTGTGGGAATGGCTACAAACAAGTGGAATGCAGAACATCCTGTTAGAAAGACCTTTTATAATGCATCCATCAAACAAAAAAGAAAATATAAAAGTTGCGATTATAAAGCGTTTTATAGAAATTTTGGGGAAGTTCATTCTTAAACAAGAGGACCTTACTTGGGGAAATTACTGTAGGATTATGCATGAAATACCACTTGGGAAAAGAAAAGGATTTCATTCACCTTTTAGGCAAATGACAAGAAGTTTTTATCTACATGCACTTGCTTCTGATACAATCACTAATTCACAAGTTAAATCTTTTATTTCAAGGAATAGTAACCTTCTTTTAACTGAAGAGTTTAAAAGAGTTGGGGACAAACAAAATTATACTCCTTATATAAATAACTGTATTCGTACTAATTTTCCAATTGATTCTAGTGCAGAACAAATTATTCAAGTGGAATATGTTCATAATGATGGTAGTGTACACCTTGCAAATTTTTATTTACCAACTCGTAGTCAATTTTTACTAAATACCATGAAAACATTCCTTGATCTTTTATCAAAAAGGAAACTAAATAAAGTCGATAATAGAATGATGGTTACTTTGTTTGAGAAAAGTTTAGGTGGTCAAAAAGTTAATAGATTCGAAGACTTTAATGAACAAACGTTTAAACAACAATTACTTTATTTTAATTCGTTCGTGGAATCCAATCATGTTCCTGTGCATGTATATTCCCGTCAATTTTTAGTCAAATTTTACAGATATATTGACGATATTCATTTGGGAGAAAATGGATTAAGGTTATTCGATTCATTCTCATTCAATAGAGATCTTATTATTCATAAGCATTACTTTACCAGTATAGAGAAGGATTATAAAATTGTTAATCTTAATTCATTGGGAACCTACCCAAAATCGGATAAATGGTTTGTTGTTGCAGATGCCAATAAGCATGGTACTCATGTTGCAAACTCCAAAAATTCTCTAATGAATTTTGAATTAGTTCATAATATTGAGTTTAGAAATGTTTTAAAAGATTATATTTGGAAATCGGATTTGTCTTATATCAATATGTTTGGTAATTTTTGTATAATGGTAGATTTTCTGAACGAAGCTGACACTTACTATCAACAGGAGCTACAAGTTCTACAATTAAATAATGCATTGTCAACTGATTTGAAGCCATTTTCAAGTAGATTTCTAATTTTCTACCATGCAGGTCTCGTGTCGAATAAGAAATATACAGGCTTTACCATTAATCATAATATCAAGGCTATTAGAAGCTTTATGAAGCGTATTCAACAGCAATATAATATTCCTGATATTACTATAGAACAATTTGTAACAATTGATGTGGATGATAAAGGTGGAACTCCAATTCCTCTTGAAGATTTCAAAGGAATACAAAAGGAATTTGAGAGGAAATTTAATAATGAAAATGAAATAATGTTAATTATTTTACAGTTGGCCATAGAAACAAAACTTCGTCCGGGTGAAATTTTCGCACTAGAAAGAGATTGTATTCTTTCAATTGATGATAGTAGGAAATTTGGAACTATTGAATACTACGCAAAGACATCAGGCAGAAAAAAGATAAAAGAAGTACTTGTGATGGAACATATTAGATTATTACAAAAAGCTATAAAAATAACTCAATCATTAAATGAAATGGCAGAAAGCTCTTTAAAGAAATATATTTTTCTTTGTAGTCACTATCGTTATAAACAACAAATAATAGCAGCAATACATTCATTTAATAAAGCATTCACAACAATATCCAGGAATCTTTTTGAACAAGGGAAAATTAAATTCAAATATACACCTTATAATTTGAGACACACTTATATTGAAAAGGCTTGGCAAATGGTTGAGGATGGTCTTGTATCAACTTTAGAGGTTGGAGTTATTACAGGAAACTCAGCAGCTGTTGCTGCAAAGCATTATCGAAATAGGGAAAACACTAAACGATATGTAGAAGCACTTTATGGGGTTTCTATTTTGGATGATGAATTACCAGGATTTATCGTTGCTAGCGAAACTGTTGAAAACCTCCCTCCTGTTCAAAGTGGTGCTGGTAACTGTGCAAGTGAATCATGTGTAAAGATTGATACAGACGAGGACAGCTTTTATAAATGCTTGACCTGTAAAAAGTTCGTAACAACAGTAGAACGAAATTCTATTTTTGAGCAACGAATGAAGATATACACGAACAAGAAAGAGAATTCTTCATCTGCTGCTGAAAGAAATTTTTATACTGGATTAATTGAGCTATATGGTAGCTACCTTGCTGAAATGTATGCCATTATGGAGGAAGAAGTATGACTATAACCACACCTACTGTAAAAAAAGAGATTGATTGGAACATCAATAATGCGAGTTTGTTAGTAGGAGAAGAATACTATCTAAAAGGTGATTATATTGATGAGCCTCCTCTTTTTATTACAACAGACATAAGATTTTCTGATAACAAATGGGATTTTTCCGATGAGGAACATAGAAATGTGGTAATAAATTTCTCACCTATTAAGTCAAAAATTTTCCGAGTGTTATCAAAAAAAGTAGCCCTTAGACAAATGTTCTTTGTAGGTAATAGGGGCATTACAGTCAGTCGGAAATGCTTACAAATAAATAGCTTTATTCGGTTTCTAGAGGAAGAAAAATATATGTATGATTTAAGATATTTAACACCTGAAATTATTAAGGAGTATATTGAAGGCTTTAAGAAAAAAGGTAGAACGAAGTTCACTTTGGTAAATAAACTGTCTCCGATAGGAGAGTTTCTTAAAGAGGTCGAAATGGCAGGGTATGATATAGAGTTATCGCAATATCAAAATATTATTCGTAGCATTCCCTGGGAAGAAATAAAGGCTGAAATAGTTGCAAATAAAACACCAAATATTCCTATGAGAATTTTTAAGAAAGTTGTGCAGACCGCCTTAAAGGATATGGATGATGATCGCCTTACAATTGAGGACAGAATGATGGCTTGCTTGATTGTGATTTTATCCCATACAGGAATGAGAAAAGGAGAACTTCAGTTATTAGAAGTAAACAAATTACAAGATATTAGGATATTGAATAAAAAGGAAAAAGCCTATATTCTTGAATTTTTCACTTACAAAACAACTGGTAAGAAAAAAGGTCGTTGGACTAAAACGATTGCTTTTCCTAATACAATAAAAGCTTATCAAACTCTTGAAGAATTATCGGAAGAAAGAAGAATAAAAGGAAAAACCAATTACTTACTTCTTACTAAGAAGGGTAAAAAATATAGTGATACAGCCTTTGGAAATATGTTTGATTTCTTTTTTTATAGACATCAAGAATTATTCAATGGTCTCACGGATTTTGAACGAACCCAAGTTCATTGTCAGAAAGTAGGCTTATATTTAAGGAGCTACATAGAAAGAAGAAGATTTCCAAACAGCATAGGTGAAAAATTTTTTACTTTGAATTCTCATCAATTTCGGGTCGCGATTGCCAATATTTTAAAGGACAAAGTGAGTTTACAATGGATACGGGAACACATGAATCACCTTGATGAGGAAATGACTAAACACTATTTTCGAGATGATGAAATTGTAAAAGAAACATTATATAGGCGGGCATCATCTGATGGAAACTCGTTAGAGTTGGATTCTGATAGTCAAAAGAATTTTATAAAAAATGAACTATCGGAACTAGAACTAATAAAAGCATATGAGGAAATAAATAAATTTCTTAAAAAGAAAAAATTCAACATTTTCAAGGATATCGATCAAATTATAAACACCTTAAAATATAATCCATTGCGAGAAAATATTGTTGGTGTTTGTACAAAACATCTGGGGATATTATGTGAGCGTCAATACCGTCTTGCGACTTTTGAAAAATGGTATTACCTTAGCCCGACTATTCCTAATATTGAATCCTTTGATTTTACCTATAAACGATTCTTAGACAAAGCTAAAATAGTTCAACATAATAAACAGTTAGTTCAAGAAGATTCAAAATACCAAAGAGATTATGAAAATGAATATGTTGCTTTAAATAAATTTTATCAGAACCGTCTTTTACCTGAATATGAGTTAGTCCTTGTTAAGTTGAAAGATGAAGGGAAAGAATCTCTCCTCTCTTCTTTTCCACAATTAGAAGGCATTATTTCCAATATAGATGAAATTGGTAAGGAGATTTCAAAATGGACATCTGCATTAACATTGAAGAATGTGTAAATGAAAACACTATTAAGTTTGGGATTGGCGAATTGGAGGGAATTGGTAGTTTAACAGTTCAAAAACAGTTAGTTAAGATAGAAGAATTTCTACAAGATTTCTGTATGAATCAAAAACGATTGAGCGAACAATTAAAACAATTTAGCAAGCTGTCTATATCGTCAGTTTCAGCAGGAGCAAAGGTTCCGAGGAGTCAGATAAATTTAAATACCAACACTTTAAAGCTTTACATAGAAAACCGAATTATAGAAATTGAAAAGAAAGATATCTTCAACATAAAAAAACACGAAAGGCTTAAAGGTGAAAAGCGTGAACTTGAAACACACCTAGACGGTTTACGACAACAAATAGTGGATTCTTTTGAATTGAAGTTACGTCTTGAAATGTTAGAGTCTGAAAATAAACGACTTATCCTTCAAATGGAATCACGGCAAAAGGATGTTCAGAAACTTGAAGAAAAAAACAGCAAGCTACGCAAGGCTTTAAACGAACAGAACAAGAAAAAAATTGTGCCATTCAATTAAATCAATTGAAAAGGATTTGTTTTGAAAAAAGATACCCTATAAGAGACTATTTAAAAATGTCTACTTTATAGGGTATCTTTTTAGCAAGAAAGAAAGCTTAACTCTTTTTTCCTTATCTAGCTTGAAAGAATAATTTAATTAAGCCTGTGTAGCTTTATATAATTTGTTTACTTCATCCCAGTTAATGAGATTAAAGAAAGCAGAAATATAATCAGGACGTTTGTTTTGGTATTTTAGGTAATAAGCATGTTCCCAAACATCAAGACCAAGAATTGGTTTTTTACCTTCCATAAGAGGGCTATCTTGGTTAGGAGTGCTAGTAATAGCAAGTTGACCATTGTCAACAACTAGCCAAGCCCAACCTGAACCGAAGCGGCCAGTTGCGGCTTTTGTAAACTGATCTTTAAACTGATCATAGCTTCCAAAAGCTTTATTTATTGCCTCAGCTACTAGACCAGTAGGAGTACCACCACCGTTTGGAGAAAGGATTGCCCAGAATAAGCTATGATTAGCATGACCACCTCCATTATTACGCACAGCCGTACGGATATTTTCAGGAACAGAATCTAGTTTTGCAATTAATTCTTCAACACTTTTGGTAGAAAGATCATCATGACCTTCTAATGCAGCATTTAGATTATTCACATATGTAGCATGGTGACGATCATGATGAATCATCATTGTCTGTTCGTCAAAATGTGGTTCAAGAGCATCGAAAGTATATGACAAAGCTGGTAGTTCATATTTAGACATTTAAAATCCCACCTAATTATATTTTTTAAAATCTATGATAAGTTTAAAACACTTTTTATACTTTTTCAACCAATAAGTATAAAATGTTTTAAATTTTTTTTGTTTAATTAAAAATTCAACATCATAATGTTATTTTCAGTCATTTATAGAATCCTAAAATCCTTCCTATACAATACCTATTTTTTGAACCTCCTCTATAAATATAAATCTTGCTTATTTTTATTCCAATCAATGTGATAAATTGACAGTAGAACAGTTTACAAGCTACTTATTATTGTAAAAAACTTCAGGGATTTTCCCGATATTCCTTTGATGATATAACAAAGGTTCTTTATTTTCATATTGAATATCCATCACTTCACCAATTAAAATCGTATGGTCACCTGCTTCAATTGTCTTTGCGGTTTTACATTGCAAAACTCCCGCAGTTCCTGAAATAATTGGCAGATTTTGTTCTGATAGAGTCCATTCACAATTTTTAAATCGGTCAGTTCCTTTACTTGCAAATAAATTACAGATATCACCCTGATCACTAGATAATACATGTACTGCAAATTTATCAGTTTTAATAAAAGACTTATAAGAGGAAACCCTTTTATCAATAGACCATAAGATAATTATAGGATCTATTGATACTGATGCAAATGAGTTAACTGTAAGTCCTAGAGGAACTTGATGTTCATCGACTGTTGTTACGACTGTTACACCAGTGGGGTAATTTCCCATGACTTTTTTGAAAAGAGAGACATTCGTGCTGTTTTCCATATTAAAACACACCTTTCTAAAAATATAAAAATAGCTAATCTTCACCAACAATATTAACTTCTGTTTCCATATAATCAGTTGCTTACTGTCAGCATCATTTCACTAACAGAGTTGGACCATCTCTATATCAAAATTCATAATCGGTTTTCATATACTAGAGGGACCAAATGGAATGAGATTAAACACTAAAGTACTTTTTTGCCTTTTCAAGGAAATTTAGATCTTCGTCCAGCAATTCATCCTCATGATAAATTGCCTCAACTGGACAAGCTGTTTCACAGGCTCCACAATCAATACATAAAGCCGGATTAATAAAGTATTGATCACTGCCTAATTCAATACAATCTGCTGGACAAACATCAATACAATCTGCTGCTTTTTCCGAAATACAAGGTGATGTAATAACAAATGCCATTTTGATTCACTCCATTTATCTAAATTATTCATTAAAAACAAAATTAACTTCATAAAATGACTAAACTAGTTTACAAAATTAGGGGAATTCAAACGGTAAGTTGGCTTTTCAATTCTGTAATAGATCGATTCCAAAAACCTTCATCATGATTTATTAAAAAATGTCTTAGCAGATTTTTCGATTTTTCATCTATATGTGATAAAACAAACTTACCTTTTAACGCTTTATCCAAGTTATTAACATGCTCTGGCATAGACTTATATCCAAGTTTAATACGTCGTTCTTCTCTGGATACTAATACCTTACATGCAGCACAACCTGAGTAATATGGGCCAGCTTTTGTAGAATTGAGACTTACCCAAACAATCCAATATAGTTTTGGTTTATCTCCAGCATGAGTCTTATCTGGTCGAAACCTTACCTTTTTTTCCACAACACTTCGGCCATGTAAAGCTTCCATATCTACAAAAATTTTGTTTTCCTCTGGATCAATAATAATTGGTGTAACGTTATTTAAATCTATCGTACCAATACCATATCCACCATCTCCATCAGTAGAATCACTGCTTAGAATATTGAAAACGGCTTTTGTTTTTGCAATTCGTTCTTTCAAATGGGTTGCCTTCCTTTCTCGACACATTAAAATACAAAGAACTATTTATATTTTTTATACCTAAAAGTATAAATAGTTCTTTTAAAGAATATAACAAAATTTATCTAACTGCAATTTATTTCTAATCTGTTTGATTCTTTTTGGTAATTTCTTTCTAATATAATTAATACAAAATTCTTCAATGCCAAAAAAGTTTTAGAATTTTATACTATATAGTATAATTAGTTAATTAAATATGAAATACTGATAGTGTATAACGTATAAGCTCTGCTTTTTATTCTTGATACAGTTTTGCACTTAATTGAAAGTGAGGTGCTAGTGTTATGGATGTTACAAGAAAATCTACTAAAGATAGGATACTTGATTTTTTGAAAAAAGAAGTTTCATTAAAAGTCAATGACTTAACTGACCGGTTAGATATTACACATATGGCTGTGAGGAAACATCTTACTATATTAGAAAAAGATGGTTTGATTAAAAGTGATGAAATCAAGCAGTCCATGGGAAGACCCTTACAAGTCTATTCTTTAACAGAAAAAGGTGAAAGATTATTCCCTAAAAATTATGAGGGAATCAGTGTTGAATTCCTTCACGATATCAAAGATTTGCATGGAGAGGAATCGATCCATTATTTATTTAAGAAACGAGAGCAAAGGCTAACAAAGGAGTATTCATTAAGAACTGCTCACAAATCTACACATGAAAAGATGAATGAACTTGTTAAAATTCAAAACGAAAAAGGTTATATGGCAAATCTATCTCAAATAGACGAAAACACATATGAATTAGTTGAGTATAACTGTCCAATTCTAGCGGTGGCGAATGAATTCAAAACAGCTTGCAGCTGCGAAACACAAATGTTTAAAAATGTACTAGAAACAAACAAGGTAGATAGAATTTGTTGCAAAACTGAAGGGAATGCCTTTTGTAAATTTTTAGTTGAATTTTAATACTGGTACATGAACACCACCTGCTATAAATGAAATAACCATTGTTTTTTGTTATGAGGTAAATGAAAAAGTATGAATATTGAAATGTGGCTATTAAAGATTTTCTAGTTTATATTCGAGTGTATAACTCAACTACAAATTCATCTTTTTTTCTCCGCTCTTTTTTCCGTAAATAAGTCACTTTCTCAAACACCGATTTGAGAAAGTGATTTTTAATTCTGGGAACAGCAAGGGGGATATGATGAAAGAGGTTCAGTTTGATAATACAAAAGCTATTATTCACTCACTACTTGCATTAATGGAAAAAGAAGAACAAAAAGAATGGTTTCAACAAGAATGAGAAAAGAGAAATCCAGTATTAAAGTCGATAGTTGAAGCAGTAGTAAGTTTCCAAGAAGAGGAAAAGTAAAAAGAGCATTCTCTTTTCTTAAGAGATATGCTCTTCTTTTTTGGTCAAATCAATATCGTGGAGCAGTTATTAAAAAACGAATTTGCCCAATTATTGGATTAAGGTCTTACGGACTGCTAAATAAATTATTGCGGGGGAGAGGCTATGCATATGATCAAAAAAGGACAGACTCTCCCAAGGGAGAAGTCTGTCCAAAATCAAAAAGAATTCATTTATAAATTGTTAGCTTCATAAGCTAACAATTTAAAGGAAATTCAAAATCTATGTTTTTATCGAGTATTTTTTGCACCGGAATTAGATTTAATGTACTTATAATCTAGGAAATCTTCCTGCTCATCATACTCAACATGTAAATCATGTCCGTCGAAAAACCAAAGATCGCTTTCTTCCACAAAGAATTCAATTCCATCCACTTCGGTACTAACCACTTTATCAATTGGGTTATCTTTGGAAAAGGCAAGAGAATACATATTCTGAACAGGACTAGATCCGTAGAATTGAGCGTAGAATCTTATCTCATCGCCTTCCTTTACACCAATCTCATCCTTAAACCAATGTACAACTTGTTTACTAATCTTTAATTCCATGTTCTATTACCTCCCATATGATATCTTTTTTTAATACATCATTACCTTGCAAAGCTATTCACTAGTTTGTTCAATAAATTCAACCTTTGTCTCCATTTCAACTTCATACTTTAGCTTTATAGTTTCCTAAATGTGACGAATTAATTCTAAATAATCTGTGGATGTCGCACTGCTGGCATTGATGATGAAACCAGCATTCGTTGTTTACACCTCAGCTTCATCAGTCCTAGTAAAAGTATGGTTGGATAAAGATTCGAACTCCAGAATGGCATCTTCATTGACCAACTGTTTTAGATCACGAACTACCTTTTTTATATCAAATACAACAGTAAGTCCATTTTACTTTTTAAACTGTTAAGTATAAAAAGTGGTCAAAAAAAAGCAAATGCTTTGATTCGATCAAAGTATATTCCTTTTATCATACAAATTCAACTAATTATTTTATAGAAGACACTGTACACTTTCATTGAACTGAGTTTCTTCTCCAGTCTATTATTGGGTTACGAACTTTATAATTACTTTATTTCCATTATCATCTTTGCCTTTTATAAATTAAGTTTTAAATACGTAAATTAAGGCTGGGAAGATTTGTTGGAATATAAATTTTAACCATCGTAGCCTTATTAGAGTCAATTAAAACATTGGTTGTTCAAGGGTATCGGAATCCAAAATAAGGTGTTTAGTTAAAAAGTATGTACTAAATACCGCAGGAATTGATACGTCCTACGGTTTCAATTTGTTTATTGAATCATTTTTCAACTTTTTAAACTTAAAAGTTGAAAAAGTTGAAAGTGAGTATTATTATATAGTCAAGGAATGATTGTTGTGATCTTATTCTCACTTTTACTCTCCATGTATAAAAAGAACCAGTTTCCGTGGATCATTATCAATCATTCCAAAATATTAAAGTAGTATAAACGAATGGTACAATAGGTATATTAAGTATAAAAAATAGTTGAGGTGTGATTATTGAGATACTATTTAGAAGACTTTTGTGGATTTTCTATACATCGTACAGATTTAGGATTGAAAAATTATTATAAGGAGATATTAGCTCCTTTTGATATTACTCCAGATCAGTGGACAATTATGATGATTCTTTGGGAGAAAGATGGAATAACACAAAAAGAAATAGCGGAAAAGGCATATAGAGATGAAACAACCGTTGGCCGCATGATATACAATCTAGAGAAAAAAGGTTTTATTCAGCGCTTGCAAGATAAAAAAGATCGTCGATTTTTGCGTGTTTATGTAACAGAGAAAGGAATAGACATTAAATCTGAAGTATATTCAGTCAGTATAGAATCTGAAAAAAAGGTTACGCAAGGGTTATCAGAGGAAGAGATGATTTTTTTGAATGAAATTCTTTATAAAATTTTTAAAAATAGCATGTAACTTCAATAATAGATGCTACAGCATCTATTGTGGCTGTTGCTCAATAAATGAGTATTGGTAAGTAATACCTACTATCTCAGCTATACACTTACCTAAATACCTGCTATAGCAGGTATTTAATGCTTGAATAGAGGAATTAACAATGAATAAACACGTATTGCCTATTTTACCGTATGGATTTAATGGATTAACATCATTTATTGATGAAGAAACGATAATAGACGTCTTGAATGTATATCAAACTTCTTTAATGTAATTAATTGGAATGTTGTTTCAGAAAAGTATAATGAGGCGATTAAATAAAGTGAAATTTTAATCAGTGGGAAGTTCTTCATCCCTCACTGACTATTAGCCCTCACCAATCGGGATTTTACGGGCAATTTATTTTCCGCCTAACTTCTTTGTTTCTGCTGAATATTAAGGTGGGGGTATTACTGCCCGTTAATGCAAGATAAATAGATAAATAAGTTATAAAAGAGGTGTAACATCTATGGAAAAACAAGTATTTGATATTACAATTATTGGTGGTGGCCCCACTGGTTTATTTGCTACATTTTATGCAGGCATGCGGAATATGAAAGTGAAAATCATTGATAGTTTAAATCAATTAGGTGGACAACTGAGTGAGTTATATCCAGATAAATATATTTATGATGTAGGCGGTTTTCCTAAAGTATTAGCTAAAGATTTAGTTAAGAATTTAGTTAGTCAAGCAGAGTATGCTTCTCCAGAAATATGTTTAGAGGAGACCGTTTTAGAAATTAAACAAGATGAGGGATATTTTGTATTAATTACAAATAAAGGGGTTCACTACTCTAAAACTATCCTTATAACGTCCGGTATTGGTGCTTTTGAACCTAGAAAATTAAATACTAATAACGCAAAAGAGTATGAAGGTAAAAATTTATACTATCAGGTGAAAGATATAAATCATTTTAAAGATTCCAAAGTTCTTGTATGTGGCGGGGGCGATTCAGCAGTTGATTGGTCTTTAATGTTAAAGGATATTGCTACAGAAGTTACACTTTGTCACAGACGTTCAGATTTTAGAGCACATGAAAGTAGTGTTGATGCACTTTTCAACTCAAATGTAAAGATAAAAACACCTTACGCAATTAAAGAGCTGATAGGGGATAGAGAAAGCATTCATAAAGTAATAATTTTAGATAAAAATGGTATGGAAGAAGAGATTGAGGTAAATCATGTTATTGTGAATTATGGAAATGTATCTTCGCTGGGACCAATTAAAAATTGGAATTTAAATATGGACAAAAATTCTATAATTGTAAATACAAAAATGGAAACAAATATAAAGGGAATTTATGCAGCAGGTGATATTTGTACTTATGAAGGTAAAGTGAAACTGATTGCGGTTGGACTCGGCGAAGCACCTATTGCGGTTAATAATGCAAAATCATTTATTGATCCGTCATCACGTGTACAGCCTTTGCATAGTACGAGTGTGTTTAGATAGGGGGATAAGAATAGATAATCTAGTAAGTGAATTATTGTTCAGATAAAATAAATTAAAGGTGTAACAGTTAAGGAGAGGGAGAAAAATGATTCACAGGCTTCCTGAACTTTCATATGATTTCCATGAGTTAGCCGCCTTTATATCTCTAAAAGAATTTCAACTGAATTATTTTGAAATTCATAAATGGTATGTAGAGAATTTGAATAAGGCATTGAGTAAATATATCAATTATCAACAATATAGTGTGACAGAACTTATGATGAAGCTAAAATATTTGCCACAAGACTTAAGGCATGATGTGAAGAAGTATGGTGGGATGCATTTTAATTATTCTTTGTTTTGGAAAATATTAACCCCTAATAGTAGAGGACCTATAGGTACATTAAAAAATGCTATTAGAGATACTTATCATGATTTTGGGGTTTTTAAAAAAGAATTTACAAATATAGCATTAGATTTAAATGCTTCTGATGCTTGGTGTTGGTTACTTGTACAGAAGGGGAGCCTAAAAATAATAAAAACATATGGACATGATTGTCCAATTTCGAAAGATACTTATCCAGTTCTTTGTTTGAAATTGTGGCGGGTCAGTTCCTTATTTGTAAAACAAAAACAAAACTTGAAATATATTAATGATTTTTGGAACTTTATTAATTGGGAAGAAGCAGAAAATAGATATTTAGAAGCTATGTCTATGTATTAATTTTTGTATTTCCTTAAAAGATCATGATATTAGAAATAGAATTAATTGATTTAAAAATTATCACGTTGAATTTGTAGAAATAGAGAAAATAAAATCCTTTTAGGGTATGAAAGGGAATTCAGCCATTTATGTAGAAATTGTGCTTGTATTGAATTTCCTTAAAGGGAGATAGAAAAATGACAATAATTGAAAATGAGAATAAAAAGGCTTTTCATTGTACCCAAAGTGAACAAAAAACCTATCATTTTTTGGCTGAAAAAATAACAGTGATAGTATCAGGAGAACAAACAAACGGAGAATATTCCTTGGCACATGTTACTGAAGCACCAAAATTAGGACCACCACTTCATATTCACCATGAAGATGATGAATCATTTTATATCCTAAAAGGGCAGGTCACCTTCTATATAGGAGATGAGATTATTGAAGCATCAACTGGAGACTATGTATTTGCACCTAAAGGTATTCCTCATAGGTTAGTATCAGGTCCAGAGCAAGCAGAATTTCTTGTTACGTCAACCCCAGCAAAATTTGATGCATTTGTAAAAGAATTAGGTACTCCTGTGTTTAAAGATGCAGACCTTCCTGAAGTAAAAACGCCTTCTCCAGAAGAGCTTCAACACCTTGTAAAAGTTGCAGAAGCTTTTAATATGACAATCCTAGGTTAAGGATATAAATTAGTTCCGGTTTCTCTAGAAAAGACCCACTTATTTCATGGGATAAGTGGGTCTTTTTTATAGCTGTAAGTGTTATATCAAAAGAAGCACGTTGATGTAGCAATTAAAAGAGAAACTTCTAAATAAACGTTGCTCTTATTAGCAAAAATCGTTACAAAAATTATTTATAGTTGCATAATAGTTAGTGACAAATTCCTCATCTCATTTGATGTTAAGAAACTTTGTAATAGAACCACATCAATTGTTGATGAAAGAGCATATGAAAAAAGGAAAGAAATTGTTTCAACTACTATAATTAATCCAGAATATAAAGAAGGTCTAATTGGATTAGAAGAATATTCGCATGTCACGGTACTCTTTTTTTATGGATCAATTTAAAGAAGAAAAAATCAATATTGGATTAGAAAACCAAGAGGAATTGAAGCTTTAGTTGAGAAGGTTTGCTTTGTATGAAGAACAGAGTATCGTCCTAATCCTATTGGGATTTCCACAGTTGAGATATTATCAATTAATAATAACGTAATTACTGTAAAAGGATTAGATGCTATTAATAAGACACCAGTATTAGATATTAAACCTTTATATACCAAAGTTCAAGAAAAGATACTTGAGTCCCTGTATGGATGAAAGTATTAATGAGAAATTATTTCTAATTTCTTTATTTGATATCAATTATCATAAAAAGCTAGCTTTTTTACTGCTGATAAGTGGGGGTATGGTAACTGATAGGGTGCCCGCTTGTAGCAAAGTATCAAATGTTTTACTCAATAACTCCTGAATGTTCAATATTCACAATGTATTTCACTTTTATTGGTACTGTTTTATATATTTTTTCCCATTCTTTTAACTTAAATAATTTATATTGTTGTTTGAATTTGGAGCCTAAACCAAGTGGATCTGCATTTAGATTTTGTATTTTTTTTATTAGTTTTTTACTTTCTGCATTCAATTGTTTTTCTATGCTCTTTGTTACTGTCTCGAGATTGTTTTTACTTCCTACATTTATCATTTTTGATACATCTTGCAGACGAGCATCCATTTTAACTTGAATATAAAAAGATGGTTTTCCATTTTTAATTTGAACATGATAGGAAGGAATGGAACGGATATTGTTAATTAATACATAACCACCATGGGTTTTGAATTCTTTGGAATTTAATCTATGTTTTTCAAGTAATCCGCTAAAAATAAAAAAATCTTTTTGTTCCAATTTCCCTACATATTTGTCTTGCTTGAAAAGAGCCATGCTTGTAATTTCAATTTTGTCTTTTTGTTTTTTTAATATCGGCATAAAAGTATCTCTTCCTACTTCGTAGTAGCGATAAGAGTTAAGATGTAAATTATCATGTGGTAATGAACCCGTTTCCATGTTGTGTTCCAACAATTTTTTTATATAAATTGCAACATTATAGTTATTTTTGTATTTTCCAGAGAATAGCTCATTTCCATCACCTTCTAGTATTCCTACATATACTGTATGTCCTATGCTACTATCTCGTAGAATCTGATCATATGCTATTGATACATCTTTTTTCGCTAATTTTTCTGTGATATGAACCATAAGTTTGCCGGAACGGCAAGCTTATGGTTCTTTTTGTTTGCGGCAAACTTATGCTTCCAAAAATAAAAGATTTTAAACCGTATCTTTATTATTGTCTACTTGACAGGGAGATGACCACCTTACGTGTATATGATATTCATTGAATTTCCACAATTTAAAAGTACAATTTGTACCATTGATAAAATTACTAGATTTATACTAAAAACACGCATTTTGATTAAGTTTTTTCAAAATGCGTGTTTCATTTATTTTTATATTTTACAATGATGCAAACAAACCTTCTTAAATTATTTTTACCTATATTTGTTAATTGTGTTTTTGAAGAAAGGCTTTTACTTTTTCAAAAGCAAATTGCGTATTCAAGCTACCTGATTTTACATCAAAAACGTGATCAGCTCCTGGAAGAAGATAGAATTCATGTGAAACGCTATTTTCTCTCAGCTTCCTGTCTAAAATTTCACCTTGTTCATCTGGGACAACTCGGTCACTTGTTCCATAAAATGAAATAGTAGGAGGTGTATTTTCATTAATGTAACTGATTGGAGAGAGTATTTTGTAACGATCAGGGAATTGTGCAGGTGTACCCTTTATATACTTTTTCAATACATCTTCCGCGTAGTCAGGACTTCGTTTATTCTTGTAAAACTCTGTCATATCAGACGGACCGTATATATTAATCACAGAGTTAATAGGTACCGGTGAAACGCTAGTAGAAGGTGGTAACTGTTCATCCCCCATACTATAGGCGGCTAGCATAGCTAGATTCCCCCCTGCTGATTGCCCCATTACATTTATTTTTTTAGGATCAATTTTGTAAGTATCCGCATGTTCTACTACCCATCCTATTGCTGATTTTACATCACCTACTTCATCTTTCCATCCCGCATGAGGTGGCATACGATATTGTACATCAAAAACAGTATATCCTAATTCACTAAGTCTTTGATACCAATGAGGTGAACCACCTTTATCACCCTCAACCCAGCCGCCTCCATGTAACATGATAACAGCGGGGTGAAGTGATTTTTTTGAGTCTCCATGAGCTGGCCACACATCAAGCTTTAATTCCACACCATCAGAGGTTGTACCGTATACAACGTCCTGTGTGACTTTTGATGTTATCTCTGTCTTACCAAAAAAATGAGAACTAAGCGAAACGGAAACATTCTCGTTTTTAGCATAGTTTAACGTCTGAGTAATTGGCTCTATTATTAAAAATAATACTAGTAATAATTGAGGAATCAACAATGCTCGAGCGATTAAAGCTTTTTTCCATACAGCTAATAGTAATAGCACAATTATAAATAATGTTAGAATTACTAAAAACATTGGCATTTGCAATGCAAGCATTGCCAAAAGACTCATTATATTAGAAATTCTTAATGTGACATTAAAATCTGATGGATTCCAAATATAATATGCCAAACTACCAATAAAAGCTAATGCTAGTACTGTAAGAACTGTCAGAAACCATTGAATAAAACCTCTAGGACGCCAAGAGGTTGATTGTTTTTGTTGTTTCTTTTTCATTTTTTTATATTCCTCCATAACAAAAAAGCAATTTTAAAATGTTTAATATAAATTGTATCTGAATATCCCTCCCTATTTATAACTTGAAAAATGGCGGTAAATTTCCAATGGGAGACAAAGGAAATGGCACACATTGACAGCAATAATGTCCTTTTATATATTTACATAATTAGCGGAGGAAAATCTATACTTTCTCTAAAAAACCGCTTCTCTTTTATAGGGAAGCGGTTTTTTTATGAATACAACTATGAATTAAATTTAACGGTTCTGTTTATATATTTTTTCACTTTTGTTTTCTACGCGATGTATAATGCTTTCTCCTTCAACATCAATGTTAGGCAAAATTTTATCCAGCCATTTTGGCAAGTACCAGGCTGACTTACCCATGAGAATCATGACTGCAGGTACGATTGTCATTCTCACGATGAATGCGTCAAAGAAAACACCGAATGTAAGAGCCATGCCTATGGATTTAATGATGGTATCAGGCGCCAACATGAATCCAATAAATACAGACATCATAATTAATCCCGCTGCGACTACGACTCTCCCGCTCTCCCGCATTCCTTCTAAAATAGCTCTCTTCGGATCACCTGTATGCGTATATACTTCCCGCATTTTGCTCACTAGGAACACCTCATAGTCCATGGCGAGTCCGAACAAGATGCCAATCAGAATGACAGGCAAGAAGGCTAAAATCGGACCGACAGCCGGGAACCCAAATATATTTTGGAAATGTCCATCCTGCACGAAAAATACCACGGCTCCCAACGTAGCGCCAAGAGAAAGTAGAAACCCTAATACTGCTTTTAATGGAATGAGCAGAGATCTAAACACTAGAACTAAGAGTACATACGCAAGTCCCACAATAAGGGCAGCGAAAACTGGCAAGGCGTCACTCAGCTTTTGCACAATATCAATATTCATCGCTGCTGTGCCCGTTACCATTAGTTCAATTTCATTTTTTTTCTCGGTTTGGTTCGATTTGTCCCTGATTGCTTTTACCAAATCCTTCGTCTTTGTATCGTCAGGTCCAGTTTTTGGTGTGATAGAAATCATATAAATCTTTCCAGAAGGCCCCGGGATAGCTGGTGTCACACTTTTCACGTCAGGTAGGTTACCCAATTCTTTTGCGATGGTGTTCATAGCATTTTGCGTTTCAGCTGTTGCTTCTTCTGATTTTGCTACTACCATTAAAGAAGCATGAAATCCTTCCCCATACGCTTGCGTCAATAAATCATATGCTCTTCTTTCTGTCGTTTCTGTGGACTTTGTTGTTCCATCAGAAGGCAGGCCGAGGTTCATATGGAAAAACGGAATCGAAATCACTGCAAGTAGTCCGATTGCGAAAATCGTAACAATCAGAGGACGTCTTATGACAAATTCCCCCCATTTATTTGAGCCAGCATGGTTCTTACCTGCCCCAGTCATCTTTTGCAAGAATCGATTTTGTTTAGATGGGGCAATCTTATGGCCGACAAGCCCCAATATGGCTGGTAATATGACGAGGGACACCAACACTGCTGCGAGCACAGTAAAGGCAGCAGATACGCCCATCGCTATCAGGAATGGAATCTTTGTAACAGACAATCCCAAAAGACCAATAATAACAGTTAATCCTGCAAAAATTACGGCACTTCCCGCTGTACCAGTTGCGATGGCAACAGATTCTGGAACAGAATCTCCTTGTGCAAGCTGCTGTCTAAAACGATTGATAATGAAGAGCGCATAGTCAATGCCTACTGCGAGTCCCAGCATGGCAGCTAATGATAAGGAAACTGTTTGGATTTCCACATAATTGGTCCCAATCATGATTCCTAGCATTCCAATCGCTAATCCGATTATCGCAGTGAGAATCGGCAGTCCAGCTGCCAGAAAAGACACAAAGGTAAATGCCAGGACTACGAAGGCTACAAGTACTCCGACAATTTCAGTCATACCTGAAGTCTCTGAGTCGGAAAACTTGATATCGCCTCCTGATAACTCCGTTTGAATGCCGGCATCCCTTGTTGTTTTAATACTATCTAAAATCTTATTCTTAGAAGCTTCTGTGACCTTTTCCGCTTTCACTTTGTACGTAACGACTGCATATCCGATTGTCTTATCTTCACTGAGGTTCTGCAGTTGCATCGGTGCTGCCACAGAATCAACAGCTGAATCTTTTTTAATCTCATCTAGAACTTCTGCAATTTTCTGTTGTACTTCCGCTGACTCCAAGGTTTCGTTTTTTGGTGCTTGAAACACCACTTTTACTTGGGCACCTGCTGGTTGCATCGCTTTAAACTCTTTTTCAATTACTTTTCCTGCTTTATCTGCTGGTGTATTCGGAATGCTCAGCTCCTCCTTGAAAGAGGAACCCATGTTGACTGCAAAAAGCACTAATGCAATCAGAATTGCGAGTGCACTGAATACAACCTTTTTCCTATGATTTACTGCCCAATGTCCTAACTTATACAGATATTTTGCCAATTGAATCTCACCCTATTCTTGTCGAAAATTTGTTTTGTTCTTACGTTGTAATCTAGAAACGCACAAGCACTAAACCACATATTATTCATATAAAAAGATTTTAGAATTCGAATTATAAATTGTATCTGAATATCCCTCCCTATTTATAGCTTGCAGAATGACCGCAAATTGCCAATAGGAAACAAAGAAAATGGTACACATTGACAGCAATGATGTCCTCTTATACAATGGCGTTATCACTACGTTAACAATTGTGCTTACATGTGTAAGTATAACAGTGAATTTTCATCTTTCAAGCACTATGTGATGATTTGCACTTAAAACGAACAGAATGAAGGGATGTGTTAGCTTTGAGGAAGTCAAGAGAAGACAGTATACACTCTCAGAGATATATTATGGAGGCATTGAGCGCACTGTTGCATGAACATAAACTGCAAGATATAACCGTAACAGCTATTTGCAAAAAGGCTGGAGTTGCCAGAGTCACATTCTACAAATACTACCGCAACGTTTACGACGTCGTACAAGCATCTGTGGATGAAATTGTTCAACATTTCTTGAAAGAGGTTGATAGTTTGGATCCATATGAAAGTATGCAGCTAATTATTGAATATATCATAGAGGGATTTGTGTCTGCACAGAAACCGTCAGGAAAGTTAATTGATGCAAATATATCTAGTATGATGCTTGATTATTTGAATTACACAATGGAAAAGGTCTTTCAAGCGGATATTACGCGCAATCATGGCATGAGCAGAATGCAAATCCTGTTTTTAGCAGGCGGTATCTATAATATTGTTAACGATTGGATTAAAAGAGGGGCAAGGGAATCTCCCAAGGCACTTGCTGCAAAAATATATGAGATTCTTCCATATGGGACAACAGATACAAGGAATTTGGCAAATTCATGATGCAACTGTTCTACCTTTGATTACATCTAAAAAATGGGCATCACATAAATAGCTGTGTAAACGACCGTTTTTGGTTAAAAGAACAAAACTTTCTTTCATATAAAACTTTCTTAACGTTGTTGAAAGCGAAGGAATCGTCAGGAAAATGGACTTAGCGTTGTAAATCCGCATTTTCCTGACGGTACCCCTAAAAGCAATTATGCTTAGAAAGCAAAGGATATCATTACAAACACTTTTATCATTAAGCCTATATACTAAAACTCCGTTGTTAAAGTTATTGAACTTGTCGTATAAAAGCTCTAATGAATAAAATAGTAAGATTAAATGCCTGATACTGATAAAAGGTATTTTTATTTGTCCTGTTGTAACATTCACGGCAAGCTTATGGGTTAATAATTAATCCACGGCAAAGATATGCTTCCTTTTTCCTCGAACAATCAACTATATCTCCTCAAAAACATGTGATTTCCGGCAAAGATATGCTTCCTTTAGCGGCAATTTTATGGGTAAAGTCACATTTGTGTATGATATGAACCATAAGTTTGCCAAACGGCAAGCTTATGGTTCTTTTTATTTGCGGCAAAGTTATGCTTTCAGGATGTTTTTAATGTCGCTTTTAAATCAACGCATGGTATTTTAAAAAAACGCTAGGTTGATCCTTGTTTATAAATATTAAAGACTTAATAAATAATCTTGATAATTAAAACCCAATTCCTTATTAAGTTCATTCTGAATCTTGTTGAGATTTTCCACCATTTTTTTATAGTTAGGATTTAATCCTTTTAAAATTGTACTAAATTCAGAATCCATTGTTAAATCCGGTAAGCCTTTAGACATTTGATTTTGTTTTGAAATCATCTCTCTCAAATTCTCATCGTTTTTAATAGTATTTATTTGAGTTTTTATTTTTTCTTTATAATCATTAACGATACGCATGTCTTTTTGGATGATTCCATCATAAAATAATTGAGTACTTTCTTTAAATACTTCTATATCGTTTAAATTATTATTTAGGACTTGCTGAATTAAAGGGTGATCATTGGGAATTGAAGGGACATTATCTAATAGATTAATTAATTTCTTAATGTTATTTATCTCTTCAACAGTTTTAATTTTTATATCTAAAAATGGATGCATGGAAATTCCTATGAATTCTCCAAAGGGACCAGGAAAAATTTTTCGGAGAATTACATGTAATTGATCGATATATTGATGAGAAGAATCGATTAGTTTAGAAATATCTTTAAATGATTTTCCTAAATTCCAATTCTCCTTTACAACTTTAATCTGCTTTCTTTTTCGTTCAATAATCATGATATCATTATTTATTTTTTCTTCTTGAGTTTTTAATTCCTCTATAAAGTCTACATCACAATTCAAGATATTTTTGATTTGATTGATTGAAAAGTCTAATTCCCTTAAAAAAGCTATGGTGTGCAATTTCTCAACATCATTAACATCATAAATTCTGTATTGATTCTTTGGATCTTTATGTACTTCTATAAGCCCAATTTCCTCATAATATCTAACGGCTTTCTTTGTTAAACCTGTTTTTTCAGAAACTTCTTTGATGTTCACTATAATCATCTCCCTCTAAAATATTAAATGTATTTATAATTCTATTTTAAGGTTTCTTCTGAAGGTAAGACCAAGTAATATTTTAAAGGTTCCCCTAAGGGTAAGGTCAAATAATAAATTAAAGGTTACTCTTAGAGAAACCTTTAATTTTAATATATAGCCATATAAATTATTGCAGCGTGAAGAATCGCAAATAAATATATTGCATAGAAAGCTTGAATTGAAATTTTACTCAAGTAATAGGCAATAAGCATAAATACTGGAAAAATAAAAAGTCCGATATATTTTTTTACGATTAAATTAGGCTCATTCCATTCATTAAGGTGTACCGGAATTTCGTTATAACTAAACGGATAAGCTAAGATAGAAATTAAAAATGTTGATAAGATAATTGCTAAAAGAACTTTATTGTTGAATAACCAATGCATAGCTACCTCCTCCTTTTCTGAAAAATAAGATTGTTTTCGTTTTCCTTGCCACTTTAAAAATCGGAAAATTTGTTTACAATTATATGTTGTCATTAGCTTATTTGTAAAATATAAATCTATATTTTAGAGAGTAGAGCTCAAAAACAAAGAAAGGAGTAACAAAAATGTACCAAGATATTAATCACAAATCCGTAGCAATTTTTAGTATTATCATCATAATAATCGGGATTGTATTTATATTTTTAACTGTAATATCAGTCCTAAATGTCTCATGCTGATAATAGGTATTTTTATTTGTCTTGTTGTAAAATCCACGGCAAGTTTATGGGTTAATAAATAATTCACGGCAAAATTATGCTTCCTTTTCCCTCAAACAATCAACTAAATCTCCTCAAAAACATGTGATTTCCGGCAAAGTTATGCTTCCTTTAGCGGCAATTTTATGGGTAAAGTCACATTTTCTGTAAAAAGAGCAACACGTAATTGTCCAGTGGCAAACAGTTGTGCAGATTTGAAAGAGGCTTTTTCTCTTCCTTGTGTTACTGTGCCTGCAATGTTTTCAAATACTAAGACTTGATGCCCTTTTTTTTGAATAGGACAGACAATTGTTGTTTTTATTTTATCCTTTGTTGTATCGAATACAATTCCTTGAATTAAGTGAACATCATCAATAACATACTTTTGTAAGCACCCTGTCATAAATACTAATGAAATACAAAATAGTATAATTTTTTTCATATTTTCTCCATTCAGTAAAAAACAAAATTGAAAAATAACTCACTCTAAGTTAGATTTCATATCGCATCAATTGTTGCATTTTGGATTTTAATCATTTGTTGTATTTTTCCAATATGATCATCATCATATACATGTTTTTATTAAAGGTTCTGTCGCAAAAATGTTAGTTAGAAACGTAGAGTAGCAATTCGGTTCTACTGCAAAGTTTTTTAACAAATAGAAAGTTTGGGTACAGCTGAATTTTATGCAATTGTGAGTAATTACTGTAATTCATTGTACGTTGAAAAAACGAAGTAAATATAGATGGTAAACCATTTCGTATTGTTAAAATGCCTGTTCCAGAGTTAATTTATTTAACAATACGTGCAGGCGATTTTGTTTATGATATGTGGCAAGAGAGTAAAGATGATTTAAAAGGGGAGTTATTTGATGGTAGTCCTTTTCCTGAAGAAGAAATGGTAGTACTACCAGCGCTAAGTTATTGCAATTTTTTAATTACAAATAATATAGTAATTGCACAAAAGTATTATTCAGAAGGGCTACCACTAGAAGTTAAAAAGAAGGATGAAGAAGCATTAAATATCTTAAAAAGTGTATTTCCTGACAGAAAAGTAGTAGCAATTAATGCACTCGCTTTGAATTTATATGGTGGTGGTATTCATTGCAATACAAGAAATATTCCAGCAAAATCATTGTTGTAATAAATTGCTTGGATATAGTTTCTTAAAATATGAGCCGTAGTCTTAATAAAAAAATAGGAATTCTCTTTGCAAGGGGTCAGGAAGATGATGATCGGAAAGAGGTTCCGTTGTAAAGTTTCTTAACACATAAAAAGGTGTTTTCAAGTATGGAAAGCACCTTTTTAGTCTACAACTATTTTTTAATGTAGTGTAGTGCCATCCTAAGGAAAAATAAAAAATTCCTCTTAGTAATAGCACTATTTTTATACTGTAAACAGTTGTTTTCTATCTTTTAAAACACTTACAGGAAATTAGTATTTTTTTATGTCTTAGTGTAGCTTTGAAATAATACTATTAATATTGATAAATCAACTAAAGAAAAGAGCTTGTTTTGAGCGTATTTTTTCATTAAGAGAATGAATGTATCGTAGCAAAACTAGATAGAACCAAAGAAGATAAAAATAGATTTTTCAGATTTAAGTTTTAATGGATAACGTCAAGAATTGAAAAATATACGGGTAGTGTAATCCCTTCTTTTAATGGTGTTAAGAAGGGATTTTTCATGGAGTAATCATCAAGTAAATTCGGTATACAAATGTATACATATAAAAGATCTTGATAATTTGAGGTATATGCAAGTTGAATGATGTTTATAATTCATTTTTAAGGTCAAATTCAATAATAAGTTCGTTTATTATAAAGTCTAAACATTGAGCTTGGCCTAAGAGACTCTCTCTTATACAAGAGAATTCATTTTGTGTCATTTGACTTGAGATTATCTCTTTACGGGAAATAAGGCGTTTAGTATGTTCGATTATTTTGCCTCTTCTAAATGTTTCTGCCATCTATACCACTCCGTTTATTGCATACATTTGTATACAAAATCAAGGTTGAAAAATAAGGTTTTTAAGGAACCTTTTGTAAGAAGAATTCCCTAAAACTATTTTAAATATGTAAAAAAGGTAAAAAGTAAAATAGAAAATATTTTCCTTCGAAGACATGTATTCAAAGGAAAAAGCGCAATATAAAGATGTTTTTCTTATGCTACTTTTGATAAGACCCACGTTTTATGTAAGAAGATGTTTAGCTTTTTAATTGATGATATGTTGAACTGATTGCTCATACAACAAAGCTTAAACTAATGCACACATAATTAGAATACGATTCATTTTAGGTGAAGGATCCAAATTAATAATTGCAATGATAGAAACAAGTAATATGTAATATGGTCTATTGTCTGCGAATAATAAAGTTGTTTAATACGTAATAAAGTCCTATATAAAACAAAATAGTTGTTAAAAAAGTGGTGTGAAATTGGGGTTTTATACCACTTTTTATTTTTTCTTTGTATAATATAAATAATAGACTCCTCTGTACAAAGCAGAAAGAGCCATTTATCAAAATGATTATCGAAAAAGTTAAGGACAAACAATAGTTATAAATCATCATTAAAGGGAGCTTAATTTCAATGTATATTTCAAATATCAATATAATTAATTATAAAAACTTCCGTACCAACTCTATAGATTTTAATAATGGTATAAACGTTATTTTAGGACATAATAATGCTGGTAAATCAAATTTATTACGAGCATTAGCATTAATTTTTAATTCTAATAGTAAAAAGCATTTATCAATTGATGATTTTAATAAAAACATACCAATAGAAGAATTAAAAGAATATCCACCTAGTATTAAAATAACTGTTACATTAAAACAAGACGACTGTGAAGAATTAATGAGTGATGACTTAGTGACTGTAAGTAACTGGCTAACTAGGTTAGAAGAACCTTATGAAGCTAAACTGCAATATGAATTTTATCTCCCAACTAAGTTTCATGAAAAGTATCAGAGCGTAATAAATGAAGCGAAAAATATATTTGAAGTATGGCAAGTTATTCAAGATGAATTTCTGAGACTGTATACATATAAAATTTGGGGTGGAGAATCTACTAATCAAATAACTGCTGATAGTGAATCATTAAATAAATTTGATTTTCAATTTTTAGATGCAATAAGAGATGTCGAAAGAGATATGTTTAGCGGAAAAAACACGCTATTAAAAAATGTGTTAGATTTCTTCATGGACTATAACATAAAATCTGATAATTCTTTAGAAAAGGAACAAAAAGAAGCTGCTATTAAAGAGAAAAAGAAAGAATTCGGAGATTTTGCGGGGAATTTAATTACACTATTGAATGAGCGAATGACAGAAGGTAAAAAACACATTTTATCATATGCAAATGATATAGGTGCTTCATTTGACAAGTCTACTCCTAACTTTGACGGTAGTATAACAGATATCGAACTTTATTCTGCTTTAAAATTAATTGTTGAATATGAAACAGGTATTAAGATGCCTATTATTAATAATGGACTTGGCTACAATAATTTAATATTTATGTCGCTCTTACTTTCAAAAATGCAGGTTGATGCAAATGAAGAATATTTAGGTAGTAATGCTAAAGTATATCCGATGTTAATAATTGAAGAGCCTGAAGCACATTTACATCCTACAATGCAAAGGCAATTACTAAATTTTCTTAAAAAAAATTTAAAGAACAAAAAAGTGAGACAAATTTTCGTTACTACACATTCTACTCATATAACAGGTGCTGTGAATTTGGATGAAATAATTTGTATCTATAAAAATGGCAGCGAAACTTTAATTGGTTATCCAGGAAAGTCTTTCGGTGAAAATGAAGAGAGTAAAAAATATGTTCAAAGATTTTTAGATGCTACTAAATCAAATATGCTATTTGCTGAAAAAATCATCTTAGTAGAAGGGTTAGCAGAACAGTTATTAATGTCGATATTCGCTGAATATCTGGATACTTCTTTAGAAGATTGTCATATTGCTGTGATTAACGTAGGAGGTAAATATTTCAATCATTTTTTAAACCTATTTAATGCTTCTAATCCATACTCTATTAAAAGAAAAGTAGTATGTATTACAGATAGAGATCCTGAGCGAAAACAGTTAACTTCTAGCGATAAGACTGCAAAAAAATCATTTAAAAAATGTTATCCATTTGAAATGTATATAGAGGAAACTGGGTATGAGTATAAAAGAAATGAAGAGATAAATAGTTATCCTGATAATATTAGATTCCTTCTGCAAGATAAAAAATATGGAAAAACTTTAGAGTACGATTTAATTCGTTTTAATCCAAACTTTAAGGGGTTGGTTACAGAGTCTACAGCCAATAAAGACGAGATTTTTAAACTAATGGATCAATATAGTAATGGTGAATCATTGGATTTAATGCTTAAAAATTTAAATACTTCAAAAGAAAATGAACGAATTGGACAAGCATTAATAGACGAACGGTTAAAATGGGCAGACGAAGATAAGAAAATAGCATTAATCGCTGCAAGATATTTAAATTCAGTAGGAAAAGGGGTTAACGCATTAGAGTTAGCTTATGTACTAGAGGAAAACTTATTGAAAAAGAAAATTGCTGAAGAAAAAGAAAGCACTGAATTTAAAGAGTTTATCGTACCAGATTATATTAAAGAAGCAATAGAATGGATGTGTGAAGAATGATTCTTATTTCTTCTGAAGATACAATAGATATTGAGCAACATTTTAAAGTTACTGCGGGGCCAGGCGCCGGTAAAACTCACTGGCTAATAAATCATATTAAAAACACATTGAAAAATTCAGGGAGACTAGAGAAGACACGGAAAATAGCATGTATAACATATACCAATGTAGCTGTAGAAACCATTTTGAACAGGCTAGGAACGCAATCCGTCAATCAAGTAGAAGTTTCAACTATTCATAGTTTTTTATATAGTCATGTTGTTAAACCATACCTTATTCATATAGCAGAATTATTTGACATAGCATTTCAAAAAATAAAGGGTCATGATAACATCGAACCTAAATATAATAAAGTTCAATTTTGGTTAGAAAATCATCCTATGACTGAAAAGTTAAGGCATCCTTATACAATAAATCAATTGCTAAAACTACCAGAAAACAAAGATGCGCTATTCAATTGGTTATCTAGTGTTAAATATTGTTTTAATAGTGAACTAACATTATATTTAAGGGGTGAGGAAAGTAAGGCTAAACAGTTACGTAAGGTAGTTAAAATCTTAGAAACAGACTTATTTAGTTATAAAAAATTATATTGGCAGGATGGTAAAATTGATCATGACGATGTGTTGTATTTTAGTTATGAATTGATTACAAGATATCCATTTATTTTAAATGTTTTACGTGCTAAATTTCCCTATTTTTTTATAGATGAATTTCAAGATACTAATCCGATTCAAGCTAAGATAGTATCCTTATTAGCAGAAGAAGAAACTATTGTAGGGGTAATTGGAGATCCTGCACAATCAATATATTCATTTCAAGGTGCTAGTATAGAAGATTATCTTGAATTCAAAATTGATAATCTAAGTGAATATACTATTACTGAAAATAGACGAAGTTCTAATCAAATAATTGATTTATTAAATGAAATTAGAACAGATATTGATCAAACTAAATTTAGAAATGTAGACCATGATAGACCTATCTTATTTGTAGGGAATAGTATAGAGGCATATAATGAAATCCAAGAGATATATGGTAATGATATGTTCATTCAAACCTTAGCTAGAGATAATCCAACCGCAAATGCAATGAAATTTGAGGTAGACAATAGTAAGTTAAATACTAAACTGTTGGCTGAATTAGCTTCAAAAGATAATCCAAAACGATATAGTATTATAAAAAGTTCAATGGAAGCTCTAGAGTTCGCTAAACATAGTGATTATAAAAATGCTATTAAAATAATGAGTACTTACTTATGCTGATCATTTAGAACATAAATGTAAATTTTATATCAGGGTAAAATCACCAGATATATATTATTTTTTATTAATTCCTTCCTATACGACATCCAATTTCTTGTTAAGCATATCTTTAATATCAGTTTCCTTCGGATGTAATAACGATTGAGACATGAGTGTATAAAAATAGACACTCATAATTGTGGAAGTAATGGTACTTGTATTCCAGTTGCTTTTTAGTTTCTCCGTCTGCTTTGCTTGCTCGATAATAGAATGCAAACTTTCTTGTAGTTTTTGAATACTTTTCAGTTCATTTACTGTAGGTCAAAAGATATTGGTTCAAAAAGTCTACTGAAACGTGTCCCAGTATTGTTCGAGTGTTCAGTTGTTGGAATTACAGGTCGTATTCATACGAGTAATTATGAGAATGAACAGGGAAAGAGAGTGTATAACACAGAAGTTGTGATTGAAAGAATTAAGTTTTTGAAGAGGAAGAGCGCCCTACAGTAAATCTGGTTTTGTGTACCAAAAAGAAAAAATATTTTATCCTGTTATTTGTAGAGATTTCAGTTTGTGGGAATAAAAAATGTTACTAATAAGAGTTTTTATTTTATTAAAAATAGGCGAGAGCACTCCATCTTCAAGGAATCTTAGTAGAATAGAGTGTTCTCATCTTCAGATAAGGAAAGTCTTAGTTGCCGTTTTGAATGTCTGACTGTTTCAGAGACTATATAGTCTCTGAAAGTAAATTAACATAGGGCTGAACGATAAGAGATATATCACTAAATGGTTTTTCGTTTCTTATAACTAAAATTTTGCTGTTTAAAGCCAGTTTTTTTGCTTATTAATAAAATAGAACTTGTAATTAGAGCTTTGAATTGAAGAAGTATGGCCACAGACATGACTTATACAGAATTAAGTATTACAGGCATAATCAATAATTCTTATATATATATCAATTTGAAAAATAATAGATTTTATATAGTTTGGAAACTGTTTTTATTAATTTTAAAATGAGGAAATAGTTATTCTTCTTATTTATCTAGAATTAATAGTATAATTTTCATCATTAGATATTGCAAGATCACTTTCTGTTTCTGCAGGTTTTTTACTGAGTACAATGACGACTACAATAATACATATTGCTCCAATTATTTGGAAAAATAAGAAAGGAATATGCAAAATTATTACAGATGAAAGAATAGAGGCAAGAGGTTCTGTACATCCCAGTAAAGTAGTTTCCTTAGGAGAAATGTATCTTATACTATCTAAAAATAGATAGAACGAGATTAATGTTCCGAATATTACTACAAATGCGATTAACAACAATGTATAAACATCTAAATTTGGGATGTTTGCTAAAAAAACTACCTCTCTTTTTGTAGCAAACTGTAATATAGTTACTCCCAATCCCCCAATAATCATCCCCCAACCGACTAATACTGCAGAGGACCAATTTTCCAATAGCCCCTTTGAATAAAGGGTATAGAATGCTAAAGATAGCCCAGATAATACACCCCATATAATAGCTGGGATAGATACAGTTAAGTTATTAATTGATCCATTGGTTAGTAATAAAAAAGTACCAAGGATAGCTAAAGTTATGGCTAAGACCTCGCCTTTAGTAGGCAACGATTTATACTTCATAATGAGATAGATAGTAATAAAAAGAGGTGCTAAATACTGCAAAATGGTTGCTACAGCAGCATTCCCTTCATTTATAGATGCAAAGTATGTGTATTGTACACCTAACATGCCTATTGTTCCAAAAATCACCAGTTTTATTGCTTCAGTTTTGTTTTTCCAAATACCTAGAATTTCTTTTTTATTTTGACCAAATATTGAAATGGTTATAAGGGTTATTCCTGATAGCAGAAGACGAATTGTAACCAACCATTCAGTTGAAATTCCTTCTTTTTGAAAAAGTTGTTGTGCAACAGTTCCTGATAGCCCCCATAGACTAGCACCAATCACAACCATAATCATCCCTTTAATTCGATTCTTTTTATTAATGTTCAAACGAAGCACCTCACATTATTTTTAGAATATTACTGTCATTGGAATATATTATGCAATATATCACGAATGACAAAAAAGTTGAATTGAAATATTTTGAATTTTTTATATAAAGGGTACTAAGATTAACTACTAAAATAACCTCATATTATTTATGGTGATGTTATTTTAGTAGTTTTAATTAATATGTATAATGCTAGTATTTTTAGATATAAAATTTTTTTTGTAGCATCATAGTTGAAAAGGATTTTACAAATGTGTATTTCTGAAAAATCACACTTAGATTAAAATGTTTAATAAACTTTAAATCACATAACAGAAAGAATTCTTTGGATATCCCTCATTGGTCTTAACCAATTTATTGACATAGCGTGTTCTAGTAACATAGGATCACCACTTTCTAATGCCGTAATAATGTCTATATGCTCATTAATGGAATGTTCAGCAGGAACAAAGTTTTGGAAGAAAAGGTATTCAAGGCGTAATGCATGGAGGTGTAAATTGTCTAATAAAGGCTCTATATATTTATTATTAGCTAGCGAAACTATCATATTGTGAAATTCAAAATCTAAGCTCATTGCCTTTTCTGAATCTTTCATAGTAATTGCGTGTTTAAAGTTTTCATTTATTCGTTTAAGTCGTTTTATGTCTTTTTGTTTAATATTGTTAATTGCTTGTTTACCTACAATGACGTGCATACCGGCTATTGTTTCATAAATTACAGGTACATCTTCCAATTTCACAGGAGAAATTTTTGTTTTCTGTCCCCTAACCATTTCTACAAGACCAGAAAGTTCAAGAACTTGAAGTGCTTCTCTTACTGGAGTTCTACTAACACCTAAAGCATCGGCAAGATCATTATCATTAATTTTTTCATCAGGCTTCAAAACACCTTTAATAATCCAATCTTGCAACTGATTAAGAACAATTGTTTTTGCAGAAAATCGTTCTTGTTTAGTATAGTTTTCAGGAATTGGCATGATTTAATACTCCCTTTCATTCACTTTTCTATAGGTAATATATTATATACAGAATAACAAAGCTATAACGATAAAGTAAAGAAGATTTTTAAAATTTAAATTTATCACAAAAAACGACCGTTCGTTCTGTAATCGGCGCATAGTTTTTCGAAAATTTAAAAAACTATTTCTAAAGTGATATTAATTTCAAAGTATTGTAAAAAATTGAAGTATCCGTTAGCATCTAGGCATGGAGGTGAATGGAGAAAAAAGATTTTTTTGGTAATTCATATTTTTGAGGAGTTGAAAAATAAAAGTATTAAATTTTATTACTTATTTCTTTTTTATTTTAGAATAGTATCCGCTCTATAAATGTTGCTGGAGGTATCAAAAAAAGGATGAACATTAATTATTCATTTTTATAATAAATTATAATAGTTATATTAAAATTTATTTATATATTAGTATATTTTTGTTAAAGAAGCTTACTCTTATTAATTCGAATTTGAGAAATCCCCAAAAGTGTTTAGTGTTATTACTAAAAATGCTTTCCTGTATTCAAGATGAAAGTGATGGCAGATTTTTGTGCCTTATTTAGATCGACAGGTGGGAGAAAACATTAGGTGGCTTATGAAACATAACGGGGATTTTTTATTGCTAATTATTTTTTCTATGTAATCCGATGAAAAAAAGATAAAAAATAAGGGTATTTATCGTATATATTTTGGAAATATTTCATTTCTTAATTTCAGTTATCTTTATGTGCTCGAATAAAAAATAAATATTTTTTAAAGTATGGAAGATGTATTTAGAACGATCGTTTAAAGTTCCAAATATAAGTATCATTCTCTTGAATGTGTATTTTATTTTTAAAAATATGTAGGTATTAATATGTGTTGCATTCAGAATATAATGTTATGCAAAATATAAAACTTATGTTATTCAAATTTTAGGGAGGAAGACGCATGTTATCTGAATTAAGAGTGGTGCCAACAGATCAAGTATTTTTACACGAAGAATATGAAATAGAAAGGTTATACAAGCTAAGTCATAAAATTAAGAGTGAACAAAAATTAAAAAACCCTCCTATTGCTTTGCAACTTGATAACAATAAATATTTAATTCTGGATGGTGCTCATCGTACTTTATCTTTACAAAAATTGAACTGTAAAAGAATGGTGGTTCAGGTGGTTACGGCAGAGTATTTATCAATTAATGCTTGGGCACATCACATTCTAAATGGAAAAAAACTAATAGAAGAATTGAAAGTTAACCAGAAGATATGCTTGAGTGATGAGCGACAAAATGATATACCAATGGCAACATTATATTATGAGGGAAAGGAGCAATATTTATATATTGTACCGGAGCATCAACTAACTTTAGAAAACAAAGTTAATGTTTGGAAGGAAGTTGTTAATTCCTATACAAACAAATATGAATTTAATAGAATTATGAGCAATCAAACAATACAAGATGCTGGATTAGTGTTTAACTATACAACTCTAGATTTATATCAAATAAAACAAATAGTAGATTCAAATTTATTACTTCCAGCGGGTGTGACGAAATTCACCTTGAATTGTGGCCGCATATTAAATTTAAATATTCCATTGAGTTTTCTAATTAGAGAGGATTTTGTGCAAGAAGATTGGGAAGAATTATTAGAATTATGGGAATCTTCAATTAGACTATATACTGATCCAGTCCTATTATGCGAAATATAGTGTTTGAGGAGACAATAGCTACTTATTAAAAAATGAACTTACTAATGAGTAATGTGCACCTTTCTTATATTACGGTTTCACAATTAAATTGCTAGTACTAGTATATTAACTCTAATTGAAAAGGAGAAAGACTATGATACATGATAGCGTTCTTTCACTAATAGGTAATACCCCAGTAGTTAAAATTAATAATTTAGTACAAAATGATGATGCTGAACTATATGTGAAATTAGAAGGTTTCAATCCTGGTGGAAGTTCAAAAGATAGAGTAGCAAAACGAGTGATAGAATATGCTGAAAAACATGGGAAATTAAAACCAGGGGGAACAATTGTAGAATCATCTTCTGGAAATCTTGCTATAGGTCTTTCAATTGTAGCGCAAATGAAGGGATACAAGATGATCTGTGTAGTAGATCCTAAAATAAGTAAGGTAAATTTAAACATTATTAAAGCATTTGGTGCACAGATTCATATGGTAGATGATGCTGATGAATATGGAAATTATTTAAAAACAAGGTTAGCTACAGCACAAAACTTAGCAAAATCTATTAAAGGTGCCTACTGGCCGAATCAGTATAATAATCCTGAAAATCCTGAGGCTTACATCCGGTCTTTAGTTCGTGAAATTTATGAGGATTTTGGTGATGCCTTAGATTGGATTGTATGCCCAGTCGGAACAGCAGGTCTGATAACAGGAGTCGCAAAAGAAATGAAAATATTAAATCCAGCTGTGAAAATTATGGCTGTTGATGCTGTAGGTTCCGTTATATTTGGAGGAACACCAGGGACTCGCAGACTACTTGGAATCGGAAATGCAATTGTTCCAGGAAATTTAAATACTAGTTTATATGATGATTTGAGCTATGTAAATGATGCAGATGGATTTTTTATAACGAGACAGCTTGCTTTAAAAGAAGGGCTCTTAGTAGGAGGCTCTTCTGGGGCAACAGTTTGTGCAGCTTTAAGATTATTAGAAAAATTACCAAAAGACAAAAAAGTATTAGCTGTATTACCAGATAGAGGCGATCGATATTATAGTACAATTTTTTCGGACGATTGGCTGAATCAGAATGAAATTCAGTTGCCTGAGGGTAATAATGAATCTGTTTTAATTTAATTAAAAATTAACTTTCAATTAAAAGGAGTGCTATTTATGTTATTAGAAACTAAACCAGAATTAATTTACCTTAGCAAACAGGATATTATTAACCTAGGTGGTTATGAATCAGAAATCTATGTGAAAGCTATAAAACAAGCTTTGACTATACATTCTAAAAAGAATTTTAGTCAACCTTTAAAACCATATTTAAAGACAAATAAAGAAGGAGAGCATATTGCTGATAGAATTATTGCTATGCCAGCATACTTGGGTGAACCTAATATTTCTGGGATTAAATGGATAGGCAGTAAGTTTGATAATCCTATAAAAAAGAATATGGAAAGAGCAAGTGCATTAATTATTTTAAACGATCCTGAAACTAATTTTCCAATTGCTATTTTAGAAGGTAGTGTTATTAGTTCAATGAGAACTGCGGCGGTGACAGTAGTAGCAACTGAATATCTAGCTAAGAATGGATTTGAAAGAGTTTCTATCATGGGTTGTGGATTGATTTCTAGAATGCATATAAATTCTTTATTAGAACAGTTTAATAGTATCAAACAAATTAATTTGTTTGATTTAGATAATGAAAAAGCACAAGTATTGGCTCAGGATATGAAGAAACGTTTTAATAATGTAGAGTTTCAAATTCATAGTTCAGCTCAAAGAGCAGTGGAAGTAGCTGAAGTACTTGTAACATGCACGGTAGCAGATAAACCTTATATTAAGTCAGAATGGATTCAAAAGGGAACTTTTGTAAGTAACATCTCAATTATGGATATAGAAAAAGATGCATTTTTAAAAGCAGATAAAGTGATTGTTGATGATTGGGATCAAGCAAACAGAGAAAAGAAAATAATAAATCAACTCGTATTAGAAGGGAAATTTTCAAAAGATATGCTACATGCAGAACTGGGAGATATTATTACTGGTAAGTGTGCAGGAAGAACAACAGATGAAGAAATTATAATATTAAATCCTATGGGAATGGCAATAGAGGATATCTCATGTGCACATGAAATATATGAGAAAGCCCGAGAGAATGGAGCTGGAACGGTATTAAGTTTATATTAATGAATAATTGATTTAAACAAAGAAACTGTATAATTTACAGTTTCTTTGTTTAAAAAAGGACATTCTTATTAAAATATTTAAAAATATCCTTTTTTATTTAATGAAATAGTAGAAAAGATTTTAATAATTGATTTGCATACTGTAATGTATTTGACTGGTATTTACACTTATCATTAACTATACTTCTTGAAGGGAAATGGATAAATTATAAAAAGTTATTTGTGAAGTTAAAAGAGAAGGAATACAGATATGATAGAGAATGTCCAATTGATTCCCTTTAATCAAGTGATTTTTTATGAACAATATGATAAAGAAAGAGTAACTATGATTGAAAATAGTATTGCAGATGAGAAAATTCTTATAGATTTACCAGCTGCACTGAAAATCAGTTCAAATCAATATCTTATATTGGATGGTACACATCGTACTTTAGCTTTAAGGAATGAATATTCCAACTCAAATAGTGGATGAAAATAGCCTGCAGGTTAGTTCTTGGAGCCATCAAATTTCTAAGAGTGGGGATTTACTAAAGAGAATTTTCGATAATTCTCATATTTACTGTTCAGAAAAAATCTTAGACGGAAACAGGTATGTAACTAATATGTGTATGGATGATAAAATGTATTATTTATATAGCAGTAATACGTGTAATAACCCAATAGAATATGTTACTAATATGTTAAATTCGATCATAACAATGTATACAAATAATTCTAGCTTTAAAAGGTTAAAAAAAGAAGAATATAACCCAACTTTTTCTAGTATTACATTTGAGTTTCCGATATTTTCAATACAAGAAATATTAAAGATTATTAGTAATAAAGATTTATTTCTACAAAATGTAGTAAGATTTGTTATTGCATGTGGAAAGTTAAGGGATTTGAAGATTCCAATCAATATTATACGAAGCCCTGAAGTATTTGAATTTGATTGGAAAGAGCTTCTAAAAATAAACTAAAAATCTTATTCTAGCAAGAGTATAGGATAAGATTGGAGGATACGGATTTTTGAAGTAATCTAACGTATATGTGATCATTTCAAATGATTAATGGTTAAAATTCACTTAAGTTAAGACAGCTTATTCTGTTAAAAAAGCTGTTTTTTTATGGTATGCGAGGATTATATCTCGGTAATAACGTGATTTATTTAAGGAGGAGCTAAATTGAGTGATACTACATATGCAACATGGGCAGAAATACATTTAGATTCACTGGCGCATAATTATCAATGGTTTCGTAAAAATATTTCGCCTAACACAAAAATTTTTGCGGTGGTAAAAGCAAATGCATATGGACATGGTCTAGTTCCTATTGCAAATTGCTTAATGAAAGAGGGAGTTGATGGTTTTACTGTTGTTTTCCCATATGAAGGAATTGAATTAAGAAGAAAGGGAATTGATTTGCCTATTATTATTTTGTCACCTTTTTTTTCGGAGCAAGCCAAAGAAATTGTAAGGTGGAATTTAACACCTAGTATAACACATAAAAAACAATTGCTTGATTTAGCTAAGTGGACAAAACTATTTAACGTAAATATTAAAGTCCATATAAAAGTAGATACAGGTCTTGCACGTAGTGGATCTCGTAATCGAAATGAACTTTTAGAATTGTTAAAAATGGCGAATGAATTACCGGGTATAGAGATAGAGGGAGTATTCACTCATTTTGCATCAGCAGATCATCCCAATGCTTTATATTTAAAAGAAGAAAATGAGCGGTTTCTAAAAATGATACACAATATTACAGATCATTACGATATCCCATTAGTTCATGCTGCAGCTACAGCAGCGACAATCAGATCTATAGATACGCATTTTGATATGGTTAGGATAGGGCTAGGGTTGTATGGATATGACCCATTGCCGGATTATTTAGAACGAGATTGCCCACTTAGGCCAGTAATGACCCTGAATACCAGGATTGCATATCTAAAATGGATTGAGGAGGGTGAAAGTATTGGATACAATCGGAAATATACAGCAGATAAACCTATGCATATTGCAACTGTTCCAATTGGATATGCAGATGGAATGAATCGAAGAATAGCTAATCGTTATTCTTTTCATGTAGATGACCAGTGTTGTAAAATACGTGGGAATTTATGTATGGATCAAATTATGATTGATGTTACCAAAGTCGAAAATGTTGGTATAGGACAAAAAGTTACCGTTATGGGAAGGGATCAACTTACAGCTAGATCATTGGCAGAATGTTTAGGTACAGCAATTGATGAGGTTTTATGTTCAATATCTACAAGAGTTCCTCGTTTATACCTAAAACAAGAGGAATTCTTATTAACACTATAAAAAAGGAAAAACGTCGTTTTTTATGCTTGTCTAATTTTAAGATGTCATTTTGAAAGAGTAAAATAAATAAGGTTTCTTATGTGATAGTGAGAGAATAGGAACTGTAAAGAAAGTGTTTTAATAGAGTTAATATGGTGAAGATGATGAACTTGAAATATTGGAGAAACAATAAAGTGAAAATTCCATCAATGATTCTTCATCCCCACTGATGGAAAGCCCTCACCAACCAGGCTTTTACTGCATGCGAATAGCTGGATAAAAAACATAATAGTGTAAGGTTTAAAAAGGAGTTTTTAAAAAGCAGAAAAAATATAATTTAAGAAAATTCTATATTAAGCATATCAGCAATGAATAGTAATTTACATCTTTTAAGGGGGACATAGAATACAATTGAGATTTATAAAAGCAAGCGTCTCAGTAGGAGTATAGCGATAGAACATGTTACAATACAGCTAAGAACAAGCAATAAAGGAGAGTTTATTTACGTGAAGATTAAAGCAATAGAACCGACGCCAAGTCCGAATACGATGAAAGTCATTTTAAATGAAGTGTTACCATCAGGAGCACGTAATAATTACACAAATGAGAATGTAGAACAAGCACCAGAGCAAGTACAGCAAATTTTAAAAATTGAAGGTATTAAAGGTGTATACCATGTTGCTGACTTTTTAGCAGTAGAGAGAAATGCGAAGTATGACTGGAAAGTACTTTTACAACAAGTTCGTGCTATGTTTGGAGAAGAAGTAACTGAAGAAGATGAGAGGGAGCAACTTTCGCATTTTGGCGAAGTGAAAGTATTCATTCAAATGTTCTTTACAATTCCGATGCAAGTGAAATTAACAGATGGAACAACGGAAGAACGAGTGGGTTTACCAGATCGTTTTAAAGAAGCGATTATGAAAGTACAAATGTCTGCACCTAATGTTGTCAAAGAGCGTAAATGGGTGGAACAAAGTACACGTTATGGCAATTTTGAAGAAATCGGAAAGGAAGTTGTGGAAGAAATTATAGCTGCTTATCCAGAGGGGCGCGTTGAAAAAACTGTAAAAGAATTATTAGATCAAGCAGGTGCTAAAGAAGTAACGATTGCAAAGCGTGAACCATATAAAGTAACAGAGGAAATGATGGCGGATCTTGATTGGAAAAGTCGTTATGCAGCGCTTGAACAAATGGATCCTACAGAAGAAGATATTCCTGTATTGAAGAAAGCACTAGAAGATGAGAAAGTATCTATCCGCCGCCTAGCAACAGCGTACTTAGGTATGGTAAAAGGTGATGAAGTCTTGCCATTATTGTATAAGGCTTTACTAGATCGCTCTGTAAGTGTACGCCGTACTGCGGGCGATTGCTTATCAGATGTAGGAGATCCAGCAGCGATGTTTGTTATGATTAAAGCACTTAAAGATCCAAGTAAATTGGTGCGCTGGCGCGCGGCAATGTTCTTATTTGAACTTGGTGATGAAAGTGCAATTCCAGCGCTACGTATAGCGCAAGATGATCCAGAGTTCGAAGTAGCAATGCAAGCTCGTTTAGCATTAGAACGTATTGAAGGCGGAGAAGAAGCGAAAGGATCGGTTTGGAAACAAATGACGGAGTCTCGCAAAGGAGAATAATCATATGCTCGTTTTCTACGATAGTTGGTGTCCGATGTGCAGGGCAGTGGCAGAGCGTACGAAGAAGCTTGATAAAATAGGCGCAGTGAAGTTTGTTTCTTTTCGTGATAAAGATGTAGTGGAACAGTATCAGCTTTCTTTAGCATTACAAAGTAAGATGGGACAAAGACTTTACATTTTAAAAAATAATAAATGGTATGACGGTATTGGTAGTGTATATGTATTAGCCAAGGCTGTGCCATCATACTGGTTTGCAGTACCATTTATTAAGTTATCTATTTTACTTGGATTTGGAAATAAAGTGTATGATTATATTGCCAATAATAGAAAGCTTGTTCCAATTGGCCATTGCCGCGTGGGGGCTTGTGAAATTCCCTCAAAAAAATGAAAGCATTACTATCTTTCTTTTGCACCTATTATAAGAGCGTGATATGATGAATTTGGAATGAAAGTTGAAGGAGAGATTACAAGATGTCAAATGCATACGAAGAATACATGCGTCAAATGGTAATTCCGATGCGCCAAGAGTTAGTGCGTGCGGGATTCGAAGAATTAACTACTGAAGAAACTGTAAAAGAATATATGGAAAATGCGACAGGTACAACATTAGTTGTCGTAAACTCTGTTTGTGGATGTGCAGCTGGTTTAGCTCGTCCATCAGCTGGGCAAGCGGTTGTACGTTCTGAAAAACAACCAGACCACCTTGTAACTGTATTTGCAGGGCAAGATAAAGACGCAACAGCTACAATGCGTGAATACTTCGGAGATATTCCACCGTCTTCACCATCTATGGCGTTATTAAAAGGAAAAGAAGTTGTTCACTTCATTCATCGTCATGAAATTGAAGGAGCAACAATGGAAGAAATCATTAATAATTTAGAACAGGCTTTTGAAAAGCATTGCTAAAAAGGGGGAGAATGATTCTCCCTTTTTTCTTTATATATGAGGTGAAAAGATGATTGTAACAACAGCAGGACGAACGAATAAGGAAATGACAACTTATGCAAAAGAGGTAGCGGAAGAATTACAAAGCTCTTTTGTCATGCGGAATGATATATCTGTATCCAAGCTACATGAGCAGTTTAAGCAAGATATACTCGTTGTAGGAAAAAATCGATTAGCGATTTATCCAAAAGGTACCGAAGAATCGTTCTTTTTCCATCCTAACTCTGCAATGTTTCGTGTGAAAAGATTAATGCGGGGAGAACATGATCCATTTGTACAGGCTGCAAAATTAGAAAAAGGAATGACGGTGTTAGATTGTACGCTCGGTATGGCATCAGATAGTATTGTTGCAAGCTATGTTGTAGGAGAAGAAGGGGCTATAACGGGACTTGAGGGGAATCGTTACATGGCTTATATAATGAATAAAGGTTTAAAGCAGTGGTGTGCAGGTATTTCAGAAATCGATAAAGCAATGCGTAGAATTAGAGTGAAGAAAAACGAGCATTTTGATTTCTTAAAGCGCTGCGAAGACAACAGTTATGATGTTGTTTATCTGGATCCAATGTTTGAAGAAACTGTAATTGAATCAGATGGGATTCGTGGCTTAAAACACTTTGCTTTGTATAACGATGTCACAGATGAAACTATTGCAGAGGCAAAGCGTGTTGCTAGGAAACGTGTTGTCTTAAAAGATCATTTCCGTAGTACACGATTTGAGAGACATAACTTTTTAGTATATAAGCGGAAAAGCGCGAAATTTCATTTTGGTGTAATTGAACCTTGCTAATTATTTGAAAAGATGTATAATAAGCAATAATCAATTATTATATTATGTCGTAGATGAAGAGAGTAGTCTGGTTCAGAAGTAAAGCGAGCTAGGGATGGTGAGAGCCTAGTACGGAGAAACGGATGAAGCGCACTTCGGAGACGCTGCTTGAAATGAATAGTAGAGTAAGCCGGGGCCCCCTGTCCTCGTTATAAACGGGAAAGTGGTTCGTAGTGGACAACAAGGGTGGTACCACGGGTGATAACTCGTCTCTTTTTTAGAGACGAGTTTTTTGTGTTTAAAAAATAAGGAGGGAGCAACATGGAATATAAAATTAAATTTGCAAAAAGTTTATTTGAAGTAATTGAATCAGAATTATCATTGGAACAGATTACAGATCTAATTGAAACGCCGAAGCAAGATGAATTCGGAGACGCAGCATTCCCTTGCTTCATGCTCGCCAAACGATATAAAAAAGCACCAGCAATTATCGCGAAAGAAATCGCTGAGAACTTAAATGATTCATTTTTTACAAAAGTGGAGGCAGTTGGACCATATGTGAACGTGTTTTTCAACCGTCATATAGTAAGTGGTGATGTATTAAAAACGATTTTAGTTGAAAAAGAAGAATATGGACAGGGGTATTTTGGGCGAGAAAAAACAGTAGTAATCGATTACTCTTCACCAAATATCGCGAAACCGTTCTCCATGGGACATTTACGTTCAACGATGATCGGGAATTCTTTAAAACATATCGCTGAAAAGTGTGGATATGAGGTTGTAGGAATTAATTATATTGGCGATTGGGGAACACAGTTCGGGAAATTAATTACCGCATATAAAAAATGGGGAAGTGAAGAACTTGTAAAAGAAGATCCAATTCGTGAATTATTCAAATTATATGTTCAATTCCACGAAGAAGTCAAAGAGAAGCCAGAGCTAGAAGAAGAAGGGCGTGCATGGTTTAAGAAATTAGAAGATGGTGATGAAGAAGCAGTCTTTCTATGGAACTGGTTCCGTCATGAATCTTTAAAAGAGTTCTCCCGTATTTATGAATTGCTTGGTGTTGAATTTACGAACTTCCAAGGAGAAGCTTTTTATAATGATAAAATGGATGATTTTGTTGAGATTTTAGAAGAAAAAGGGCTATTAGAAGAATCCGATGGTGCGCAAGTTGTCAATTTAGAAAAAGAAAATATGCCACCATGTTTAATTAAAAAATCAGATGGAGCGACACTTTATGCAACGCGCGATTTAACAGCAGCACTATATCGTCAAAACACATATGCATTTGATAAAGCACTGTATGTAGTAGGAGCAGAACAAAGTTTGCACTTTACACAATTTTTCACGGTATTAAAGAAATTAGATTATAACTGGGTAGATGGGATGGCTCATGTACCATTTGGACTCATTTTAAAAGATGGTAAAAAGATGTCCACACGTAAGGGGAAAGTAGTATTACTAGAGGAAGTATTAGAAGAAGCGATTACGCTTGCAGAGCAAAATATTGAAGAGAAAAATCCAAACCTAAAGCAAAAAGAGGAGGTTGCTAAGCAAGTTGGTGTCGGAGCAGTCATTTTCCATGATTTGAAAAATGAACGTATGCACAATATTGAGTTCTCCTTAGAAAAAATGCTGAAATTCGAAGGAGAAACAGGACCGTATGTTCAATATACACATGCACGTGCTTGCTCTATTTTAAGAAAAGAAAATGCTGAATTTGAAATAGAGTCGTTTGAGTTAAGCGATGATTATAGTTGGAGTACGATAAAATTATTAAATAGATTTCCTGAGGTCATTGAAACAGCTTTTTCTAAAAATGAACCTTCGCATATTGCGAAATATTTGTTAGATGTAGCGCAGGCATTTAATAAATACTATGGAAATGTTCGAATTTTAGAAGATAATGAAGAGAAAGAAAGTAGACTTGCACTTGCTTATACTGTAACGATTGTATTAAAAGAAGGATTACGTTTACTTGGCATGGGCGCTCCAGAAGAGATGTAGGTAAAGCAATTTTATGATTCAAAATATCTCCGCACATTAATACAATATAAGTATTGAATTTTTATTAGGGAAATACTGTGGAGCTGCCTGTAAGCACAGGCAGCTTTTTTATATATAAGTAAGCGTTAAATATTTCCCACCTACTATTTGTAAATAACTCATGAGAGAATCTCCTTACATACTACATGTGGAGGTTTTTTGTAAAAAACTGGATGATCTCAAATGCACCGCGAAGTACTAGAGAAAGTGCCATCATGTATAGTGTGGTTGAAACTGCAAAAGAGAACAATTTAAGTCTTTATCATCATCTTCGTTATTTGTTTGAAACGCACCCCATACCAATTTAAACAACAAAGGGGAAATTGATATAGTCTTGCCGTGGTCAATTGATTTACAGTCTAGTTGCAGAGTGCCGAAAAAAAAGCGAAGGAAACAAAAAATAACTCCAAAATCAACTTGTATTGTATATTTTAGAGTTACTTTAGTTTAGAACATGTTAAAATAACCATGTATGCAAACTATAAAAAGAGAATAAGGGAGTCATGAGTTTGAAGAAGGCAGTGAAAGGTTTATTATGGGGTACAGGCTCGATATTTGGTGCTGTCGCGGCATTTATTACGTATGTGGTAATTACGGATGTGAAGCATAAGGATATTGAGAAGTTGAAGGTGGCAAATAATAACGAGCGTGTTCTTAAAGTCGGGGAAGAGTTTAAGGCGACAACGTTTAATATTGGCTACGGCGGTTTAGATAAGGATCAAGATTTCTTCTTAGACGGAGGAACGGGTTCGCGCTCTAGTAGTAAAGAGCAAACAAAAAAGAATGTCAGCAATATGCTGTCTTTCTTACAAAATGAAGATTCTGATTTTATTTTAGTGCAAGAGATGGATGAGAAGTCACTTCGTTCATTTGATGTGAATCAGTATAAGGCGTTTCAAGATGGATTGAAAGATCATGCGTCTACGTTTGGTTATAACTTTAATGCGCAGTGGGTGCCGGTGCCAATTAAGAAGCCGCACGGATATACGAACAGTGGCCTTGGTTCGTTCTCAAAATATAAAGTAGAAGAAGTGACGAGATATCAGCTTCCTGGAAGAGAAATGTGGCTTCGTCAATTATTCGAATTAGATCGAGCGATTGTTGAGCATAAGGTTCCAGTTGATAACGGGAAATATTTACGAATGGTGAACGTTCATTTATCTGCATATGACAAGGGCGGAAACATTCGAAAGCAACAAGTTGAGTTTTTGAAAGAGTATATGAATAAGCATTACAAAAATGGCGATTATATTGTGCTTGGCGGAGACTGGAATCAGCTATTATCTGATGTGCAGTTAAAAGATCCGAAGTTTAAAGAAGAATGGCCAGAGTGGTTAGTACAGCTGCCAGAAGATTTCACTGATGGTGGGTTCCAGTGGGCTGTTGATGATACTGTTTGGACAGTTCGTGATAATGCGAAGAGCTATGTCGAAGATGAGAACTTCGTTACGATTATCGATGGATTTTTAGTGTCTCCAAATGTGGAGATTGTGAGCGTACAAGGGCATGATTTGAAGTTTGAAAACAGTGATCATAACCCGGTAAGCGCAGTGTTGAAGTTAAAATAGTAGGGGAATTGCTCTATTGAAACGTTTGATACTTCAAGCAGTTAGAGGGAATTTTAAGAAAGTAAAAGTGAAATGCTACCCTTTAAAAAAGGTAGCATTTTTTTTATTTTTGACTTTTAAAGTTCCGTTCCATCTTTTCTAGTATGTTGCTAGAAATGTACTCGACTATTTTTCACAGGTTCATACGTCTTATCTAGTAGTAAATTATAAGTAAGTCCAAGTAATACTAAAAAACCACCAATAACTTTACCAATAGACACATCTCCCGAGTTGAAAAAATCAATCAAAACTCCCATAAACAATTGCCCTACAAAAATCAATAACGTTAAATAGAAAGAAGATATCTTAGGAGTAATATAGTTTGATAATACAATTACAATAACACCTACTAACCCACCTAAATACACTACAAATGGTATAGATTGCAATATTGGAGTTGATACGTGAAGAGATTCATTGCTAAAGATTAAAAATAAAAATGAAAAAAACAGTCCCGTAATATAATTAACAAATGTCCCTTGGAAAATTCCAATTTTTGTTGCTAAGTTAGCATTAATAATTCTTGCAACTACAATGGAAATTCCAGCTAAAATGGCAATACAGACATATAACATGGTTCCACCCTCCATTAAAAAATAGTCATTACAACGATTCCCGAAGAAATAAGTAGTAATCCAAACATTTTTTTCTTTTCAAATTTCACAACCCTCATACCCAATAAGCCGAAATGATCGATAATAATAGATGAAACAGATTGCCCAAGTAGACTTAAAGCGATAGTAATAGAGACACCAAGTGCTGAGAAGCTAATATTACTAAACAATACAGTAAATACACCGATAGCTCCCGCGCTATAGAGGTAAAGCGGTATCCCTTTTTGCATGTGAAATTTGGACTTGCTAACAAGCAAAACAATGACAATGGCAACTAATCCAACGATATGAATTATCACACTAGACGTATAGTTACCTGTCATTTCAGATAAGATTCCATTTAAAGGAATCATAATGGCGATGAAAGCACCTATAATAATTGAGAGTAAATTATACAATGATGTTCCCCCTTTATAAATTTACATGTAATGTATCACGATTAAATCGTGAGCTACTATGACATATGTCATAGTGAAAGAAAGAAATTTTCTTTATAATTATAATGAATTACAAAGGTGGGGGATGTATGAAGAAAATATGTAATTCTCATAAGTTAGACGATTATGTGAAAAAGAATAAAATTGCATCATTTTTCAGTAATGACATGAAATCATATATGGAACTATTACTCTTTAAAAAGAATGAGTATATTTGTAAGGAGAATGAAGATATTCACTATCTGTATTTCTTTGTTGAAGGAAAAGCAAAGGCCTATAACACATTAAGTAATGGTAAATCTGTATTATTATGTTTTTATGATACCTTACAAATGTTAGGGGATGTTGAATTAATCCACTCTCAAAAAATTACTTCTAATGTACAAGTGATAGCTGATTCATATTGTATTGGTCTACCTTTAGAAAAAGTTAGAGAACAATTGCTGAGTGATGCAACTTTTTTAAGGTGTATCTGCGGTTCTTTAGCTCATAAGTTAAATAGACTTTCAAAAAATAGTACAATTAATTTACTGTATCCTCTTGAAAATAGATTAGCGAGTTACATTCTTGCGACAGGAGAATGTACTACACATACTAAACAAAGAATTATATTTAATGGAAATTTAACGGAAACATCGGAATTATTAGGAACAAGCTATAGGCACTTACTACGAACATTGAATACTCTCTGCGATAAAAGTGTAATAAGAAAGAATAATGGATACTTTGAAGTGATAAACATAGGTCTTTTAAAACAGCTCGCGGCAGATGTTTATAAATAAACAGAGTCTAAGTGTAGACATTTATAGAGTTTCGAAAGATTAGAATTTTGGAATGGCAGGTGCCCTTATGAAACAAAAAACAGCTATTATTTCAGATATTCATGGAAATAGTTTTGCGCTAGAAGCGGTGTTAAAAGATATCTCACATCGTAATGTGGATTTGATTTTTAATTTAGGAGATAGTATATACGGTCCTTTAGATCCTGTAGGAACAATCAAGATTTTAAAGGAGCATAAGATGAATCACGTTAGAGGTAACTGTGATCGAATGTTGTGGGAGCCTGTGCAAGATTCATCATCCACTCTAAATGAAGTGAAAAGGTTATTAACAAATGAGCATTTAAATTGGCTAAAGGAGCATCCTTCTCAATATATTATGGAAGATATCTTTTTCTGTCATGGAACACCAGATTCGGATGAAATATATTTACTAGAAAAAATGACAGAAGATGGCGGGGTATTGAAGACTACAGATGAAATTATGAAACACCTTCAAAACATAAAGCAACAAATAATTGTATGTGGACATACTCATATTCCTAGAGTTGTATATTTGCCAGATGGGAAAATCGTTGTAAATCCAGGGAGTATAGGTCTTCCAGCGTACAAAGATGACTTGCCGATTTCTCATAAAATGGAATCAGGATCACCGCTCGCTAATTATGCAGTACTGGAAAAGGAATCAACACGGTGGATTATCGAACAAATTTCAGTACCGTATGATTGGGAGAAAGCTGCAGAGAGTGCAGAGAAGAACGGGCGAGAGGATTGGGCGGTGGCATTACGAACTGGTCGCGTGGAAATATAGTGCTGGAAATCTTTATAGTCCATAGGTTCAGAAAGTAAAGTGAGTTTCTAAGTGTGGAAAGGAATTTGGGCGACATGGTTGAGAAGAAGTGGATAACAATCATAAGATTAAAACAAACCGAAGATCAGGAGTAGTGTCAGTGTTTTCTAACATAAAGTTTGTGGATGTTGTAGCATAGACTGCTTATCTTTTAAATTTCAAAAGCGCCATCTTAGTGATAAGAAACTTTTCCTTATCACTAAGTTAGTGCTTTTTTATGTTTACTTTAAAACTCCATCTACTAAAAAGAATAGGATTGAAAAAAGTGTGATTACGACTGTGAAAATAAAAATTCTGGAAATTCATCTGAATTTCTAGCATGTTTTTGTATAGAACCAACTGCTTTAAGAAAATAGTAATCTGCGCTTTCAACTTTAGCTGGTTCTAGCTCCACAGATCTTTTTTCTAGTTTATTAAATTGAATTTTTCCTGATTTTTCTTCCTCTTCACAAGGAAAAAAACGATAAACAACGATAAACAACTTCCTCTTCATTTTCATATTCTTTAAACAAATCTACACATAATCCCATATTTATTACTTCCTTTCTAAATAAGGAATGTTACCTTGATTTTACATGTATATCAACTTGAAAGTCTTCAAAATGCAAAAAAGAAAGATGTGTTATTAGACAAAGAAGCGCTGAAAAATATGAATGCTGTAATTACATTAAAATATAAAAGTGGGGATAAACAAGATTTCTTTGTACGGTTAGAAGGAAACAATAGGCAGATTATGCTTGTAGAGAGTACCAGTGAACAGCACGGAGTGGGTTATGAAGTAAACGCCAAAAATATCATTAAGTTGTTTAAATAAAGGCCGAATTTTGATATCGGAGGAATCAAGAAAGTGGCACAAATATTTAGTAATCCGATGTTCTTAGTTTTGATTCTTTTTTCAGCTCTTACGATTATGTTAGGTGCAATTGTTTATTTGAAACTCAAAAAATTATGAGTTATACCAATAATCGTTTGCATACTCTTCTTATTACTTGTGTTGAAATATGCAAATGAGACTTTTCTTTCTTGGGTTTTATATATACAATAGTATCTCTATTAGTTGGACTTTTCATTAAATCCATTTTGTCTAAATGAGTTTACCAGATTTCTAGATACATTAAATACTTATGGATATGCAAAAATGTTTATATATCTATAAAATATTTTACCATCTGCTCAAAGAAGCAAATGGAATCAATGCTTTCAATATAAATAAAAGGGGATGACTAAATTGAAAGAGTATGAATGGGATAATCAGTTAGAATATTTGAGAAATACAAGAGATCTATATTACAACGATGATTATATAAGTTTTTTGGTAAATGCAGTTTGGAAAATTTCTAAACCAGTTCATATAGTTGACTACGGTTGTGGATATGGATATTTAGGGCTGACCCTATTGCCTCTGTTACCAATAGGGTCTAGATATACAGGAGTTGATAAGGGTAAGAAACTAATTAATGAAGCAAGAGAGTTATTCCGAAGTCTTCCATATGAAGTAGAGTTTATTGAAGCAGATGCTACTGAAATCGAATTAGAAAGAAATTATGATATAGCAGTTTGTCATGCTTTTTTACTACATATGAACGATTCGAAGACAATGTTACAAAAGATGGTAGATTCGGTTGTTAATGGAGGCAGTATCATATGTTTTGAACCACACTGGATTTCTAATATGTCTTCGTATTACCTGAATAATCTGGAGCAATCTGAAATAATTCAGCTTGGTGTTCTGCAAAAATTGTTTGAAAAAGATGCAAAGCGAAATGGCGCGGATGGTAACATTGGAATGAAATTACCGATATATTTAAGTGAACTAGGTGTAGAAAAGATTGAGTGCAGGGTTAGCGATAAGGTGAATTTTCTTAATACGAATGAGATGCAAAGAGAGAAACAACAATTGTATCACGCACTTAAGGAAGAGGGAATCGGTAATACACCTGCTGAAAAGGATGGTTTTATTGAACGTTTAATAAGCCGAGGACTGACGTATAATGAAGCGATAGCACAGTACCAGGCAGAATTAAACTTCTCTAAAGAATTTACTTTAGAATCTTCTTTCGTCTATGCCCCAAGTATGAAAATCACTTTTGGAATCGTGAAGAATAAGTAAATATGTCGAAATAGTGTACGAATTTGGATAGAATCGATATTAATTTTGAAAACTTTGCTCAAATCATCCATATCCTATAGAAAAACAGAGATAGTCTTGTTATGATAACAAACATAGTCCTTTTCATAACTCAAATAGATAGAATAGTGAGATAAGTTTCAGGAAAGGATGTATACAAGGGAGGAACAGCATGAAGCGAGTTGCTTGGTTTACTGATAGTACAACTGCAAGCTGTACAACAAGTGAAGATAATTTTGTTATACCAATTGAAATTGTTATTAATGGAACTGCCTATAAAGACTGTGAAGAAGGTGTTCGTGAACGTGTCTACGATGCGTTAAAAGAAGGTGTAACCGTAACTACATCACAACCGAATTTAGGCGAGATGGTTGCTCTTTTCTCGAAGTGTAAAGAGGAATATGAAGAAGGATTTGCTTTCACAATTAGCGGGAAGGTAAGTGGTACCTATCAAAATATGATACTCGCAGCAGAAATGGCAGGATTTCCTCTAATCGTAATAGATAGTGAAACAGCAAGTTATCCAATGGATGAACTTTTAACAAAAGCACAAACGTTATACCGTGAAGGTATGACTTTACAAGATATACAAAAAACAATACAACACATTGAACGTAGTCCTTATTATGTATTTCCGAAAGATCTAAAAGGTTTATATGCAAGTGGACGTGTGAAGGGAGTGCAGTTTATACTAGGTAGCCTACTAAGCGTGAATCCAATTTTAGAAGTACAAAACGGAGAAGTTGTGATGACAAAAAAAGTTCGTAAAATACAAAAGTGTAAAGAGTATATGCAAACTGAACTTGAAAAAGACACTCCGAAAGTGGTACATGTTTTTCACGCTAATGATGAAGCAGGGGCGAAAGAATGGATTGCCGATTTTAGAGAAGTATTTCCTGAAATGAAGTTTCAAATTTACCCACTTCCTATATCTTTTGCTGTTCATGCAGGCGCTGGAACAATTGCGATTAGCTTTTCGAAAGGGGAAAACCGTGAATAATTCACGGTTTTTTTATGTTTTTGTTCTCAGTTTTATGTAAATGGAAATAATTCGGAAATTTAGTAATAAGTATAGGACAAGTTTGTATTCATATAACGAAAAATACGCTATTCTTTTTATAATTAATTTTTTAAAAGAAACAGTATTTTTGACGGGAAAATATAAGGGGAATGAAAAAGCCTAGGAATTTTGTTTCTGGGTTTTTTAACATGTTTGTTTATTAAGGCGTTGTACCTTTTCATGGCTATAATCTAATTTTGTTTTTCCACAAAAACAAGAAAAGATAACATAAAAGAAGAACACTAAATATGTAGAGAAAGCATTTGTTAATCTGAATTTTATTTCGATTCTTCAGATTTGTTAGTTCGATACAACAGAACATGCTATTTAGCTGTTTTAAATCGAAACGAAGAGGCAAAGGCAGAACTTGAAACAGTTCTTCATGAAGATAAAACTGGATTTTTTGCAGAACTTGGAGAAGAAGATGAAGATTTAGAGGAAGTATGGGCACGATAAAGTAATAGAAACTTTTCACGATGTATAAAATACGAAATTAGGATGAAAATGAAAATATATTTTTGAATTGATTGACAATTATCTGTTTCATGGAATAAAATAACTTTTAATAAAAGTATACAAATCTGAAGACGAGAAAGAGTAAAATATCGTACTGTTCCCCAGAGAGCCGGCGTTATGCTGAAAGCCGGTGTACAGACTTTATTTGAAAATCATCTCCGAGGAGCCGTGGCTGAATAGAGTAAGCTCGGACGGATGTCTACCGTTACAAAGAACGCGTATGCTAGTACGTTGCTAAGTGCTATTGGTTAAAATACTAATAGAATTAGGGTGGTAACGCGGGTAAACCCGTCCCTACTTATAGGGACGGGTTTTTTGTGTGCTTTTACAAAATTTCAAAGGAGTGATTGTAAATGGAGAAGGTAGATGTAAAAGAATTAGCTGTAGGAAGAGAAACACGAATTCGTAAGCAGTGGAACAAGCAGAATATCTTTGAGCAATCCATTCGGAATCGTGAAGGCGCACAATCTTTCGTTTTTTATGAAGGACCACCAACTGCAAATGGATTACCGCACGTTGGACATGCGCTTGGGCGGACGATTAAAGATGTAGTAGCAAGATATAAAACAATGACTGGATACAAAGTACTTCGAAAAGCTGGCTGGGATACACATGGATTACCGGTAGAACTAGGAGTGGAAAAGCAACTTGGTATTTCTGGTAAACATGAAATTGAAGAATACGGAATTGAACCATTTATCCAAAAGTGTAAAGAAAGTGTATTTACGTATGAAAAGCAGTGGCGTGAATTTACTGAGAGCATCGGATATTGGGTTGATATGGATGATCCGTATGTAACTTTGCAGAACCCTTATATTGAGAGTGTATGGCATATTCTTGGAACAATTCATGAAAAAGGGCTGCTATATAAAGGGCATCGAGTTTCACCGTACTGTCCAAGTTGTCAAACACCACTTAGTTCGCATGAAGTAGCGCAAGGTTATAAAACAGTAAAAGATTTAAGTGCGACTGTGAAATTTAAAGTATTGAATAGTGAAAATGAATATTTTCTTGGGTGGACGACAACCCCGTGGACGTTGCCTGCCAATGTAGCTCTTGCTGTACATCTGGATATGGAATATGTGAAAGCAGAGAAAGATGGAACCGTTTATATTGTTGCAAAAGAGCGTGCAAATGATGTGTTAAAAGAAGGCTATCAAGTATTATCTACTCATAAAGGAGCAGAATTAGTAGGTATTTCATATACAGCACCATTTCCTATGGACGAAGTTACGAATGGATACCGTGTTATTTCAGCAGACTTTGTTACGGGAGATAGCGGGACGGGACTTGTTCATATCGCACCAGCTTATGGAGAAGATGATTATAAAGTGGTGCAACATGAAGGATTATCGTTCCTTCATGTTGTGGATGAGCAAGGTAAATATACAGAAGTTGTTCCGTTTTTAAAAGGGAAGTTTGTGAAAGAGTGTGATGTGGATATTGTTCGTTATTTAGTTGGGGAAGGATTGCTCTATCATAAAGAGAAATATGAACATAGTTATCCGCATTGCTGGCGCTGTGATTCACCACTTCTCTATTATGCTGGAGAGAGCTGGTTTATTCGGACAACTGAAATTAAAGAGACGTTCTTACAGAATAATGATGCAGTTACATGGTATCCAGACCATATGAAGCATGGGCGATTTGGAAAGTTTTTAGAGAATATGGTGGACTGGAATATTAGCCGAAAACGCTACTGGGGAACATCGTTAAATGTATGGGAATGTGAAAACTGTGATCATCAATTTGCGCCGAAGAGCATCGAGGGATTAAGAAAGCATAGCAGAGGGCAGGTAGAAGAAAATTTAGAACTGCATAAACCGTATGTAGATGAAGTGAAGGTATGCTGTGAAAAATGCGGTGGCTTAATGAATCGTACGCCAGAAGTAATTGATGTTTGGTTTGATAGTGGTTCGATGCCATTTGCACAGTATCATTATCCATTTGAAAATAAAGAGCTTTTTGAGGAACAATTCCCAGCGGATGTAATCGCTGAAGGTGTCGATCAAACGCGCGGTTGGTTTTATAGCTTATTAGCAGTAGCGGCTTTATACACTGGAAAAGTACCATACAAACGTGTATTATCTCTCGGGCATGTGCTAGATGAACAAGGACAGAAAATGTCTAAAAGTAAAGGAAATGCATTAGATCCAGTAGACTTAATTGAAAAATTTGGTGCAGACGCATTAAGATGGGCTCTTCTTGTTGATAGTGCATCTTGGAATGCAAAACGATTTTCTGAAAGAACTGTCCAAGAGGCGAAGTCGAAACTTGTAGATACACTTGTAAATGTATATAGTTTTTATGTTTTATATGCAAACTTAGATGAATATGATTCAAAAGAGAAGTATGAGGTAAAGCGAACGAAATTAGATGAGTGGGTATTATCACGTCTTCATAGTACAACGAAAAAAGTAAGAAGTGCATTAGATGAGTATCAATTTACAAATGCAGCTCGTGAAATTGCGACTCTTGTAGATGAGGTAAGTAACTGGTATGTAAGACGTTCACGCAGTCGTTTTTGGGAGTCTGGCATGAATCCTGAAAAGACCGCGGCGTATGAAACACTTCATGAGGTACTTGTTACACTTAGCAAGTTACTTGCTCCATTTACTCCTTTTGTAGCAGAAGATATTCATCTTAACTTGGAAGGAAGTAGTGTTCATTTGACGGATTATCCAGTAGCAGATGAAACACTTATTCAATCAAAGCTAGAACAAGAAATGGATGCTGTTTTACAAGTTGTAGAACTCGGACGTAGCAATCGAAATCAATATGCATTAAAAGTGAAACAGCCATTAGCAGAGCTTGTATTACTAGAGCATCATGAGCAGAAAGTAGACTGGAAATCCTACCGTGATATTGTTATGGAGGAATTGAACGTAAAAGCATTTCATGTAGAATTAGATGAAACAAAGTATACATCGTATCAATTAAAGCTGAATTTTAAGACGGCAGGACCGAAATTCGGGAAGAACGTCAATGTTGTAAATCAATGGTTAAAACAATTACCGCAAGAAGAAGTACAAAAATTTGTTGTAGAGGAAAAGGCAATGTTTAAGCTTATCTCAGGAGAAGAAATTACAGTATCAGTTGAAGATGTATTGGTAGAACAAGTGCCAAAAGCAGGATTTTCTAATACGACAAACGGACAATATACGGTAATGTTAGATACAAATGTTACAGAGGAATTGTTACAAGAAGGAGTGGCACGTGAATTTATTCGCGCTGTTCAAGAGTATCGAAAACAGTTAAATTTACCCGTTAACTTGCGAGTAGATGTAATCCTTGATACAGAAGATGAATTACAGAGAACATTAACGAAACATCAAGGTTTATTAGAAGAAAACTTGTTAGTAAAGCAATTTACATTCCAAACGTTAACACAAGAGGAAGATGAAATTTCTTTAGGTGAGAAAACGGTTCGAATCAAGTTGAGTCCAGCTAGCTAAATCACAAAAAGTAGTATGTAATCGAAGACACAGTTACAAAATCCTGTATGAATCATGCAGGATTTTGTTTTTATTCTGCGAAAGAGACAGGGATTATTAGCTGTTTGTAGTTGAAAATGCTAGAACAACATAAGTGATATCAAAACATCAGTATTCTTTTTGTTTAGAATAAATGTAGGAGTAGTAATTATGAACGATCTGGTGCAGGACATGATTGAATAAATTGAAGATCATCTTAAAAATCTTTTTCAAGTTTGGTTAATCTCTATAGCGAATAATATCTTTCGAAAGTATTTATTACTTTGATACACAAATATTGAGAAAATATTACTTTATATTTAATGAGAAAAAGAGAAAGGTAATATAATTGTTTTTATAGAATTACTCGTACATTCAAAATTTATGAAGAGAGTGGAGAGTGGTTCTAATGTTCAAAAAAAGAGTAGTGGCAATTGCTACAGCAATACCGTTAGTGCTCGGTACAGTATCTACTGCTTCAGCGGTAGAAGAGAAACAAGTAAAGATAGACAGATATTCTCCTCAGGAAAAAGCAGCCGAATATTTAAAAGCGAATGCTTCGCAATATGTATTAAAGTCAGATTTATCAGACCTACAGTATATTTCAACAACAGATACACAGGTAGCTTCATATGTTAGATTTCAACAAGTAGTAAATGGTGCACCTGTATTTTCAAGACAAATAACGGTGACCCTTAATGGAAAAGGTCAAGGGTTACTTGCAGTTTCTGATTATCAGCCTGTGCAGAGTGTGAAAGACATAAAGCAAAAGATTAGTGAAAAAGAGGCAGAACAAAAATCAAAGGCATATGTTGGAGGAGAAAGTGAACAAAATTTATGGGCTCCAACAATGAAAGAATTTGGGTATGTCATTGAAGAAGGTGTTGCTATTCCAGTATACCGAGTTGTAGTCCACTCCAATCAACCATTTGGTGCGTGGGAAACAGTCATTGATGCTGAGAGTGGAAAGTTAATTAAAAAGGTTGATATAAACCGGAAGGCGGAAGGGACAGGGAAAGTGTTTATGCCTAATCCTGTCGTATCAAGTGGCAGCTTAACTGGTTTAAAGGATAATAATGATGCAGATTCCACAGCATTAAATAATCAATTAAAAACAGTTACTTTAAAAGGTTTAAATGGGACGGGATTTTTAGTTGGAGATTACGTCACTATTTCTTCAAAGGCAAAAACAAAATCTTCAACCCTTCAATTTAATTACACACGTTCAAATGATAGTTTTGAAGATGTAATGGCGTATTATCATATCGATACTTTACAACGTTACATCCAACAAATAGGTTTTAATAATATTAATAATCGTTCTATTAAAGTAAATGTGAACGGAACGAGAGATGATAATTCTTTCTACTCTCCGTCAACAAAAGCTTTAACATTCGGAACTGGTGGGGTAGATGATGCAGAGGATGCAGGAATTATTGCACATGAGTATGGGCATTCGATTCAAGATAATCAAGTTCCAGGGTTCGGAAATTCTGCAGAAGGCGGGGCAATGGGAGAAGGATTTGGAGATTTCTTAGGTGCAACTTATGAGAATGCTACATCAACTACAGGATATGGAAAAGCATGTGTAGGAGAATGGGATGGGACTTCTTATTCCAGCTCTAATCCAACATGTTTACGACGGTTAGACAATAATAAAGTGTATCCAAGGGATATTGAGAACGAAGTACATGCGGATGGAGAAATTTGGGCACAAGGTGAATATGAAATGGCGCAAGCTTTTGGTCGTGATGTAACAACAAAAATCATTTTGCAGTCCCATTGGTCACTTACTCCAAATGCGACATTCCGTGATGGTGCCAAAGCAATAAAGCAAGCAGATGCACTACTTTACGGAGGACAACATGCAGCGGAAATTGATCGGATTTGGGCAGCGCGAGGAATTAGTACGAATTAATAGTGATAATAAGAAAAGAGCCGCGATTCTTCATTTAATCGCGGCTCTTTTCTTAAGAATACATAGTTATTTTGTAGATTCCTTAAAAACAAAATGCTCTTTAAACTTTCTCCCTTCCACTTTCTGGCCACTTCGCATTGCACGGAAAGGATGCTCTTGCCATGTAATCATGACATCTACTTTATCTGCTTTTACGGAAACAGGAAAATTCGCATGTTCAAATCCTGTTTTCCCACTTGCTAATCGAGCTTCTTTTAAAGAAAACAGTTCATATTTTGTCTCTGTTTTTGGTTCATTTCGAAATACTTCTACTCGAACGTTATAAACTTCAGTTTTTCCGATGTTTTGTACGGAGAAGTGATAGGTGTGAAAAACACCTTTTTTAGATTGTAACATGCCTTTGTCGGTTTTCTTTACTTCATCAATATTGACTTTCCATTGTTTTGAATTCTGTGAGCTGGGTAGTGATTGTGGGGAATAGGCGTACACTTGATTTGTAGTAATCATGCATAATAGCAAGAGTAAGGAACTGACTGTTTTTTTCATGTATAGACCTCCAGGAGAAATTTACTAATAATATGTGTGAAAAACAAATTGTTATGTAGTGAAATAAGAGTTTTTTGAGAAGAATGGGATTCATGATCTAAAAAAATTACAAGAATTTGAATGAATGTATCCAAAAGATCAAGTACGGATATTTTTTCATAAAAGGGAATATAGTAAAAGGATCACGGGGAATGAATTTAGAATTAAATTCAGAAAATAATAAAAAAACACCTTGCATTTTCTCTTTTAAAGGAATAGAATACTCTGTAAATATAAAAAGCGATGAACAGGAAAAGTACATGATGCAAGGGTCTCCAGAGAGCAATCGATTGCTGGGAAGATTGCGATACCGCATGATGGAAAGACATCTGTGAGCGTTGTTTTGAACGTGATGATTAGTAAAAACAAACGGTACCTACCGTTATCAGGTTTAAGATGGTCAGTATGACAATTTGGGTGGTACCGCGGAAAAATCCGTCCCTATTTATAGGGGCGGATTTTTGTGTTTTTTGAAAGGAGGTGAGTGGCTGTGGATGATGACGATGACAACAATAATGTAAATAAATATGAGAATATAGGAGGGGAAAGTAATGGGTCAAACAATGAAGCGGTCACTCGTTCGTGAATGCAAAATATGTAGTAAAAAGGTAGTTTTACTACAAGGTTGGGTGAAAAAAATTCGTCATTTAGGGAATATCAGTTTTTTATTGTTACGTGATCGAACAGGTGTTATTCAATGTGTATTAGAAAAAGACTTGGCCGGATATAAAGTAGATGTAGAAAGTGTTGTTCAAATTATTGGCGAACTTGTGGAAACTACAAAAACAGAATTAGGTGTCGAATTGCTTGTAGAAGAAGTAACGGTGTTAAATACTTCTGAACCACTTCCTTTTGAAGTGAATAAAAGAAAACTGCAAGTTGGTTTAGATCAAATGTTGAATGAGCGCGTTATATCGCTTCGGCATGAACGGATACAGGCTATTTTTACGATTCAATCTACGCTCGTACAGGCATTTAGTGAATTTTTACTAGAGAACGATTTCACACGTATATTTACGCCGAAAATCGTTTCACAAGGAGCGGAAGGGGGAGCGAATGTTTTTAAACTCCCTTATTTTCAAAAAGAAGCGTATTTAGCTCAATCTCCACAGTTTTATAAACAAATGATGGTAGCAGGTGGTTTGGAACGTGTTTTTGAAATCGCTCCTGTTTATCGAGCAGAGCATCACAACTCTTCCCGTCATTTGAATGAATATATTTCTTTAGACGTAGAACTTGGGTTTATTCATGATTTTCATGAGGTAATGGCATTAGAGGCAGATGTTTTACGCTATATGTTTGAACAAGTAGGCCGGAAATGTGAAAAGGAATTATCGCTCTTACAAGTTACGGTTCCAATCATTACAGAGATTCCAAAGATTACACTTACAGAAGCGCGGCGTATGTTAAAAACAAAGTATCGAAAAGACTCACCAGCAGCTGATTTAGATACAGAAGGGGAAAAACTACTTGGAAAATATGTGAAAGAAAGGTACGGAAGTGATTTTGTCTTTATTACACAGTATCCGAAAGAAGCGAGACCGATGTACACGATGCCGAATAAAGAAAATCAGGCTGTTACGGATTCTTTTGACTTATTGTATAAAGGATTAGAAATTACATCAGGTGCGCAGCGAATTCATGAGTATGATATGTTACTTGCTTCATTTAAAGAAAAAGGATTACATCATGAAAAATTCCAGTCATATATCGATACATTCCGGTATGGCTGTCCGCCGCATGGTGGATTTGGAATTGGATTAGAAAGGCTTGTATATAAACTTTTAGAATTATCGAATGTGCGAGAAGCGAGTGCATTTCCGAGAGATTGTACGCGTCTTGTGCCATAACTATAATAAAAACTCTTCATATAATGGAGAGTTTTTATTGTATTTGAGAAAGAAGTTGAGAATGAAAAATAACATTTGTCCGTGGAAGATGTATTCTTTTAATCATAAATTATTATATTGATAAATAATAGGAAAAAAATTCTATTATGCATTGAGAAATAGAAAATTCATACGTTATAATAAACTATGAATATAGAGAATACTTGTACAATTTTTGTGAGAAAGGGTATGGAAAATGTTATATCAAACACAAGCAACACAGCAAACACCAGCGTATATTATTTACCTACTTGATGTGAGTGCATCAATGAATCAGATGATGGATGCAGGAGGAGAGGAGAAGCGACGTATTGATATTGTGACAGATGCTCTTTCTTTAGCAATTCGCCAAATGGTGTTTCGTTCTACGAAAGGTAGTCGATTGTTGCCGAGATATCGTCTATCTATTTTAGCGTATAGCGATCATGTCTTTGATTTATTAGGAGGCGTAAAAACAATTGATGAAGTCGCGAGATTACGTCCGTTAGAAAAAATCCAAACACATCGTTTAACAGATACAGCAAAAGCTTTTTCAGTAGTAGAAAAATTATTGCAAAATGAATTGCCAAACTTGCAAGAGGGGCCAGCTCCCGTTGTTTGTCATATGACAGATGGAGCATCAACAGGTGAAGATCCAGAATCAATCGTACAACGTATTATGAATATGTCAGTACCAGATGGGAAGGTACTCGTTGAAAATATATTTATTTCAGATGAAATGATACAAGAGCCGATTTCAAATATTAAACAATGGAAAGGCATTATGCCAGATACAAACATTTCGGACGAATATGGTGCAAAGCTCCAGCGTCTTTCCTCACCTATTCCTGAAAGTTATCGTGAAATGATGATTGAACATGGATTTCATATTGCGGATGGAGCACTTATGATGCTGCCTGGTACGAATGCTGATTTAGTATCACTTGGCTTTCAAATGTCCGCTGCTACGCCAGTTCGATAGGAGGTGGAAGGGAAGGTGATACATACTTTGCCGCAAGTGAAAGAAACGCTGTTGCAGAAGCAGAGCACGGAATATTTTACATATCGTTATAGCTATTTTAGAGCGAAGGAAACACAAGAATTAAATGAAACCGGACAGGATTTTTTAGCGTTCCAAGTAAGTGGAAATCGTTTTATATTTGTACTATGTGACGGTGTTGGAATGTCTTTTCATGGAGAAATCGCAGCCGAATTTCTTGGGACAAGATTATTAGAGTTATTTGAAACTTGTTTGGATAAGAAACAAGATTTTTCCACTATTTTGGACAAGAGTTTACAAGAGTGGGAGAAAGAAGCGATAGAAAAAGTGGAAGCGTTTCAGTTGCCACAAGATACCCCTTGGTTACTCCGGGATGTATTGGAAGAAAAACGAAACCACGGCAGTGAATCCATGTTTATTGGTGGAACAATTGAAGTAATTCCAAATCGAAATGAAGTGAATATCATGGTAGTTGCGCATGGGGATTCATTCTTGCAGTTATTTCAAGAGGATAAGAAGTGTCTTGATTTGATAGAGTATGAGAGAAATACAGAAAATAGATGGTCTACTCATCGCGGAATACTTGGTGGGGAGTTGAAAGTTATTTCGAAAACCTTAGCCAGAAAAGAAGCAAATCGGCTTGTCATACATTCAGATGGTTTGATGCCACTCCTTCATTATGATTTTGAAGAAGTAACAGAGGAAATCAAACGGGCACAGAGCTCTCCGACAAGCGATGATATTTCATTCCTTGATATTTCTTGGTAAGAACATGAGGAAAAAGGTGAATAAAGTTGGAAGAAATTATTGTGACGTACATAAAGCAGTCAAATGAAGAAATAGATATTGCGATTCCCAATGATGTAAAGGCGGAACAAATTATTGAAGCGATTTTACATCATGAAAAGATAGATGAAACATTAAGTGGAATCTATGAAATTCGAGCAGCAAAGGATAAAGAAGAGTGGCATTCTATTCGTAATGATGAGACTTTGCGAGATAATGATGTCTGGGATGGTCAATATATTATGTTGCATAAAAAAGGAGCAATCATTCCTTCTTTTGAGATGTTACCAGCAAAAGAGCAACATAACGAATCTGTCATACCTGATGTGCCTTCTGATGAAGGTGAAGGTTATGTATGGAAAATGATTGAATAGAATGTTTTGTGAAAGAGGAAGGAGAAATGTTTTGTGCAGAAATCACCATATTTTCAGCGCTCTCCGCGTATGAAAGTAGATATACCAACTGGAAATATCGTCATTCATGATCCGCCAAATATACCGGAAGAACCGAAGTTTTCAATTGAAACAATCATATTGCCAGCGGCGATGACACTTTTAACATTTATATTATACTTTGTGATGATGAAAGTGATGAAAATGAATTCAAGCTACTTGCCGCTTATGTTGGTTTCTAGTATCCCGATGTTAGGGTCCTATATATTTACAGGAATGGGGTATATACGCAATAGGAAAGAACATCGTCAAATGGTTGAACAATTGAAAACAAGATACTTAGAACAAATTCAAAAACACCGAGTAGAGTTAGATACATTAAAGGTTGAACAAGCGAAGTATTTGATTACTCAAAATCCAAGCCCGTTAAAAAGTGTGCAACGAATTGAAAATCGAGAAAGTAATTTATGGGAAAGAACCCCGGAAAGTCCTGACTTTTTAGATATTCGTATTGGAACAGGATCAAGACCATTTTTAGTTGAATTAAAAGTTCCCGAACAAAGGGGTTATGAAGAAAATACATTAGTTACAGAAGCTCAAAATGTGAAAAGGGACTTTACAACAATTCCCAATGGGCATATTTCAATCTCTCTGAAGAAAAATGATGTAATTGGTGTAGTTGGGAATAAAGAAGATAGATTGAACTTTATTCGAACTGTAACAACACAAATTATGACGCATCATGCTCCAAATGAAGTGAAAATAGCAGCTTTTTATCATGAGAGAGAGAAAAAACAATGGGATTGGATGAGGTGGCTTCCGCATGTATGGGACGAGCAACGAAGCATGCGTTTTTTAGCGGAAAATGAACAGAATGCTCAAAAGTTAGCAGAATCGTTGTTTACACCGCTTAATATGCGTCGAATCTATAATTCTTCAGCACAAGCAGATGAGAAAGTACCATTAATTCCAATGTATATTTTCTTCTTATCTGCAAGAGAATTTTTAGAAGATGATCCTCTTATTCCTATGTTGCTCAGAGAAGGAGAAAGTGTGGGCGCTTCTACATTCATATTTGCAGAACAAAAAGAACGATTGCCAATGGAATGTGATATTGTTATTAGCTTAAATGGAGAAAACGGTGAATTAGTTGAAACATTTTCGAACTCGGCTGAAAATAGTGGAACGACACGTGCTAGTTTTAAAGTGGATCGTCTTTCGTTTGAACGTTGTGAATTAGGCGCTCGTAGTATTGCACCGATTCGAATGAAAAGCTCTACAGCAGCCAACATACCGAAAGTATTAACGTTTTTAGATTTATTCCAAGTGAAAAAAATGGAAGAATTACAAGTTTTAGATCGATGGAATGAAAATCGCTATCCAACTTCATTGCCGGTACCAATTGGAGTAAGGGAAGGAAGTAAACCTGTATTTTTAAATATCCATGACAAAATTGAGAAAAAAGGACACGGACCACATGGACTAATGGCTGGTACGACAGGATCAGGGAAAAGTGAAGTTATTCAGTCTATCATCGCAGCCTTAGCTGTTACTTATCACCCTCATGAAATGGCATTTATGCTAATTGACTATAAAGGTGGAGGAATGTCCAATACATTTTCGGGGTTACCGCATATCATTGCATCGATTACAAACTTAGAAGATCCAAATTTAATAGAGCGTGCAAGGATTTCATTGAAAGCGGAGTTAGAAAGAAGACAAAAACTGTTCATTCAAGCTGGAAATGTCCAACATCTTGACGAATACTATGAAACAACTTGGCGTGAGAAAGAGCCATTGCCGCATTTATTTATTGTTATTGATGAGTTTGCCCAAATGAAAAAGGAACAACCAGAATTTATGGATGAACTGATTAGTGTCGCTGCAATTGGTAGAACGTTAGGGGTACATTTATTACTGGCAACGCAGAAACCATCTGGAGTTGTCAACGATAAAATTTGGAGTAACTCTCGTTTTCGTATTTGTTTGCGCGTACAAGATGACGCAGATAGTCGTGAAATGCTAAAAATTCCAGATGCATCTAAAATTAATGTTCCTGGACGTGGATATTTACAAGTTGGTAGTAATGAGATACTAGAACTCTTCCAATCAGCTTGGAGTGGAGCACCATATAGTCCAGATGAAGAGAAGGTTGTAGAGATCGTTGATTTCACAGAAGTAAAGCTTTCGGGTAAACGAATAAAAGTGAAAAAGCGACCGAAACCTATGACGAATAGTCCAAAGCAATTACAAGCATTTATTCGATATATACAAACAATATCTGAGAAAGAAAATATTAAACCATTGCCAGGACCTTGGTTAGCGCCTTTACCAGAGAAATTATTATTAAATCGATTCTATGAAATAGAGAATTGGAACATGGATTTATGGAAACAAAGAGAAGAAGATTTGCAGGTAACGGTAGGATTGATTGATGATGTCGCAAATCAAGCGCAATATCCTTTGAAATTGGATTTACAAGAGGGCCATTTAAATATTTATGGCATGCCAGGAACAGGGAAAACCACTCTATTACAAACAATTATTATGTCTCTAGCGTTGTCTCATACACCAGAGGAAGTAAACTTCTATGTGGTTGATTTTGGTCGCATGTTTTTAGACTTTAGAGATTTACCACATGTGGGTGGAATTGTACAAGAAGACGAAATTGAAAAAATGAAACGGTTGTTCAGCTTTTTGAGGAAGGAAGTCACATATCGAAAAGAATGTTTTTCTGATATGGGAGCAAAATCTTTCGCGATGTATAACCGGATGGTAGAAACAAAGATTCCAGCTATTGTCGTCATGATAGATGGTTATATTAGATTACGAAGTGAGTATGAGAAGGAAAATGAAATTTTAGAGCAATTATTACGTGAATCAAGTACGTATGGTATTTATTTTTATTTTTCGCTCAACCAAACAACCGACATGTTTGACCGTGTTCGTAACAACATTCCGATGGCAATTTCGTTTGAATTACAAGATAGAACAGAATATTATAGCTTAATTGGAAGACCGAACTTCCCATTAATTGATGTGCCATCTGGTCGTGGTTTAACAAAAGGACAACCGCCAGAATTATTCCAAGCAGCATTACCTTTCATTGGGGAGAATGAATTAGAATATTCTCAGCAGTTAAAAACAATTATTCAAAAAATGGATAGAGCTTGGAATGGAGAGAAAGCAAAGGCAATTCCAATGGTTCCAAAAGAGTTGTTCGTTGAAGAAGTGCTAGAGCAATCAGAACCTTCACAAATTTGTGCTGGTATTGAAACAGAAGATATTCGTTTACAAAGCTTTTCATTAGAAGAAATGACAAATATTTTTATTGGTGGAAGAATTGAAGGTGGTAAGACATCATTATTACAAACACTGATTTTTTCTCTTACCTATCAATATGCACCTGAAGAAATTGAATTAATAATGATTGATTTAAGCGAAAGAACAACAGGTATTTTGGCTTTAGGAGAATTACCTCATGTTAAAAAGCGCATAACTGATGACATGCAATTAAAAGAACTGTTAGATGAGTTACTTGAAATAATAAATAGCAGAGAAGTCGTAACACCACCTTTGAATCCAAATGAAAAAATAGAACTTCCATACTCGAGGATTATGATTGTTATTGATGATATTGATCAAATATTGGCGTTATTATCTGCTGATTTTGATGCGAAAAATAAAATGGAGCAAATTGTCCAAAATGGAAGAAATAAAGGAATTCATTTTATTACAGCTGCTACGACTTCAAGTGTAAATAGTTACTCTCATGAAAAATGGTTTGCAGAAATTAGAAAACGAAGCTTTAGCTACTTATTAGGTACTACGCAAAATAACGACTTGTATTTCTTTAATATAAAACTACCACATGTAGAAATGGACCGAGAGCTAAGTAGCGGTGAAGGGTATTTTGTACGCAGGAAGCAGATTAAAATAAAATGTGCTTTTACGCCTTTACATTTGCTTCAAGATTTAAAGCAAAAGATTGCTAGAAAATGGATAGAATCGACAAGAAGGGTGTAAAACTGGGGTAATTTACAAAAAAATAGTATTTTTTTGTAAATTACCCCTTTAAATATTGTGTGAATATAGTTTATAATCTAATTGTTACAATATTAATTGATTGAAAGGGGAAATACAGGATGGAAATTAAAATTACGCCTGAAGAACTTGATCGAATTGCTGGTAACTTTATAAAAGCAGCAGGTGAAGCACAACAACAAATCAATAACCTTGGAAATGACATTGGTAATTTAAATGGTCAATGGTCAGGGTCAACACAAGCAAAATTCAATGCGAATTTTAATGAAGCTAAACAAGAAATGAACAAATACATTCCAATTCTACAACACATTTCTGATGAATTGAAAAAGATTGCTACTAACTTCCGTAACGTGGATAACTCATATTAATAGTAGAACAATTGCAAAAGGCCAGGAGCTATTGTTCCTGGTCTTTTCTTTAAAAATCGTCATATGAGAGTAAGGGGATAAAATGGGATTTCGACCAGAAGTAGGAGAAAAAATATCTTTTCATACAGATGTTTATAGCTTTACAAAACATCCAGCAGTTATTGGTATTGAAATGCCATATGGACAAGAAGGTAGACAAGGGATTGTATACCAGCTTCAGCATGAAAATAGTCCAGAAAGAATTGCATTAAAAGTTTTTAAAGAACGCTATCGTGATGAAAAACATCAGCTGGCATTTTTAAAGCCGCTTTCTCATCTAGTAGGGCTTAAAGTATGTTCACGTTACATTGTTACGAAAGAGGAACACACAGCAGCTATTGAGAAGTCAGAAGAACTTGCTAATAGTATTGTGATGCCGTGGATCGAAGGACCAACCTGGGCAGATATTTTACAAGAACAAAAATTCTTATCAAAGCAACAATGTTTTTCGATTGCCGAGGCGTTTCTTACAACGTTAAAAACAATGGAAGAGAATGAAATTGCACATAATGATTTATCATCTAGTAACATATTAATTCCTTATTTAAGTGAGAATCCAATTGAAGGTCAACATCATATTGAACTTGTTGACGTTGAGCAAATGTATGGCCCAAAAAGCAAAAGGCCTTCTCTGTTACCAGCAGGTTCAGCAGGCTATGCGCCACAATTTTTAAAGGGTGGTGTATGGCAAAAAGAAGCAGATCGCTTTGCTGGAGCCGTTTTACTAAGTGAAATATTAGGTTGGTGTAGTGAAGAGGTACGAAATAAGAAATGGACAGATGCTAGCTATTTTAAAACGGAAGAAATGCAGACAGAATGTGAACGATATACATTGATTAAACAGGTATTACGTAATCAATGGAATGAGCAACTTGCGCAGTTATTTGATCAAGCATGGAATAGTAAGAATTTCATAGGATGTCCGAGTTTTGCACAATGGTACGATGCATTTAATAGTGTTAGAGATATGATTAAAATTGATGCGGAGAGAAAACTAGAAGAAGAGCAGTCTCTTTTTGTATCGAAATGTTTGGAAATTGCAAGATTACTAGAAGAGAAAGGCTTTAAACAAGCAGCGTTATTTGAGTATAAAACGATTTTCAATTCATCACATCCATCAACTGCTCTAAAACAAGAACTAGCTTATATCATTCGGACGATAGAGAGTCAAGAACCTGAAATGAATCACAAACGGGTGCTACATGGTTATTTGGAATTAGCTACTGAATTGGAGAGAGAAAACAATGCACATTTTGCTTGTTTCGTCTATTCACGAATCGTACAATTTCCAAACATTGATCAAGCGCTAAAACAGGAAATTGAGAGTATCATTGAAGAGATAACAGAACAACAAGAGGCAAATGTAACTGAAGAAGTAGCTGCTACAACAGTTCCAAATAGCATTTTGCAAAACCGTAAACAGACAAAGAAACAAGTTGAATATGATATAGATGATGAAATTTTAAATGCCAAAGCATCGAATCAACCGCTCACATTAACACATGAACAAAGAGAACCATCTGCATTCTCAAAATGGTGGGGTAAAAATAAAAAGCGTATACTCATTGTTGGGTCCATTGTAATTGTAGTTGTTGGGGGGACATTGTCGTATTATTTCTACACAAAGAACTCAAAATACCAACAATTTATGGAACAAGCACAGCAAGCGTATCACGATAAAAAATATAAATTAGCAGAAGAAGCTGTAACTCATGCTATCGCAGTAAAAGGGAAAGATGAAGCACATCTTCAATTAGCGACAGTTTATGTTGCGGAAGGAAAAAATAAAATCGCTATCGACTATCTTACTAAATTAATAAAAGATAGGGAAATTGATAAAGACAATAAAGAAGCAGCATATTTATTAGCCACAGCAAACTTTCGGATTGGAAAATACCAAGAAGCAGTACCGAATTTTGAGCAGGCACTTGCAAACAATGCAAAAGGAATTGAAATGTATAAAAAAGATGCGATGCGTGACTTAGCCGTTAGTCACATGAAAATGAAAGAGTTTGAAAAGGCGGAAAATGTAATCGTTAAAATGAGTACAAATACAGATGAAGATAAGGCAATCGTTTCTTATTTAAAAGGACAGTTAGCAACTGTAACCGTCCAATTAGATAAAGCTGAAGCATTCTTTAAAGAAGCTATTAAGCAAGACGATAAAAATACTACATATGTAGTTGAACTTTCCAATCTATATGTACTTTGGAATAAGACGAATTTAATTGATAGTGCAAAAAAAGAAGGCAACTACCAGCAAGCATCACAAGTATTGCAAAATGCAATCCAAAAGAATCCCCAAAATATTGAGTTATTAAATCAATTAGGAATCGTTTACTACGAGGCGGGGCAGTTTTATGAAACACGTGATGGTGGCAAGAGTAATGCTGCATATCAGGAGGCCTTAAAGGCATATAACGGGGTTGTAACTAGCGGTATGCGCGATATAAATACACTTGTTAATATAGGGATTTTATACGACAAAATAGGACAAGGAAATGAAGCAGAACGTTTTTTCTCTGAAGCATATTCGCAAAATGATGAAGACCCACATGTGAATTTTGCGTACGGAATGTTTAAAATTAAGCAAAAGAAATATGAAGAAGCAAGTCGATTCTTAAGAAAAACTGTACAAGCTAATGAAAACCAAGCTGAAGTACAAACGGCACAAGAAAAGTTAGCAGAAATGAAAACAAATGGCTGGATCCAATAAAGATGGGGAATGGGGAGAAAAGCGATATGGAAGAAAATAATAATTTAGGTAAGAAAGTAGCAATATCTATTATGTCAGCAGCTTTATTAGGTACATCCGGATATCTTATTTATGATAAAGGTTTCAATAAAGCTGACAAAGAAGCAGTAAAATTAGCAAGTAATACAGAAGAGAAAAAGGATGATCGTATTACCGGTGGAAACGGTTTACAATCTATGTTTCCTAATTTAATTAGTGACCCAGCAAAAAAAGATGAAAAGCCAGGAGAAAAACCAAACTTTAACTTAGCAGACCTAATTGGAAATAATAAATCACCGATTACACCAGTAACCTATAATCCAAACGAAGTGGCAGTTGATAAGAAAGAGCCGGAATTTAAATTATCTGATGCACCAGCACCACCAAAGGTTGACTTACCAACTAATATGGGGGGGCCGGTGGTAGATCCGAATAAGCCAGTAGATCTGAGTAAGCCAGTAGATCCCGGTACACCAGTGGATCCGGGTAAGCCAGTGGATCCGGGTAAGCCAGTAGATCCACCAGTGGTACCAGATCCACCAGTGGTACCAGATCCGCCAGTGGTACCAGATCCACCAGTGGTACCACCAAAGCCGCCAGAGCCGCCAGTGGTACCACCAAAGCCGCCAGAGCCGCCAGTGCCGGATCCTACACGCCCAACGATAACAGTATCGCCAAAAACGGGTGATATTTTAGTGGAATGGTATACGACAAATGGAGATAAATATAGTACTGTGTTCTTTGGCGAGTTTTATAAAGCACAAGGTCATATAAAATTAGTTGATGGCATGACGAATACAGATGATCGTGATCAACTACAACTTCTTTCTCAAGTTGGTGCCTTACCAAATGATGCAAAAAAAGCATCTTTACTATTGGGTATTTCAGATTCCGCTCAACTTGAGAAGGCGGGAAGTTCAAATAATGAAAAGTTATTCTATATAAGAAACCAACTTGCCTTATTACAAGATCCTGCTTTTAAAGATCAAGAATTTGACCGTTTTAAAGAAAATAAGAAATATGTAATAGAAAAGTTGTCTAAAGATATTTACGACGTAGCGATTCAGGAAGAAAAGGAAGATTTAAATGCAGCTTTGAGTAAATATTATTTATTAACCTCTGTATTGCAAGGAGTAAACGAAGACTTGCAAAGAGATGCTTACAATAGAGTTCAAGTTATTTTTAATCAGATGCTTGAAGATGAATTAAAGAACATGGTGCAAGATAAAGTTGATATTCCAACTGTACCAGATTTAAACCAAGATCAAGAACAAAAAACAGTATCTGAAAATGAAAAGAAACAAGAAGAAAAGTCAGGTAGTCAAGAAGGTAAGAAACAAGAAGAAAATCCAGATAGTCAAGAAGGTAAGAAACAAGAAAAAAATCCAGGTAGTCAAGAAGGTAAGAAACAAGAAGAAAATCCAGGTGGTCAAGAAGACAAGAAGCAAGAAGATAAACAAACTCCTGGACAATGGGCTATTGAACAAGTTGCACAGTATATCAATGAAGGAAAATGGAAAGAAGCAATTACACTAGCAGATTATTATATTGATCAAACAAAAGAAGCAGAGAAAAAATTATTACAAGATCAGCAGAAGGATGCAGTAGAGAAATTGTTAGCGCAATCTAATTCTGAAGAAACTTCCCCAGAAATAGCGATACAAAACTATCATTTTATCTTAAATGTGAAAAATGTAGTTGCTGAGCAAAAAGAGCAAGCAAAACAACTTTCATTACCTGCGATGTTAGAAGTAAAAGCTGATGAAGCATTAGTAAAGAAAAATTATTATGATGCAGTATCATATATGGCAAATTCTATTCGTAACGGAAATAAATATGTTCGTGCATTTGAGAAGTTACAAAATAGTACGAATTTACTTTGGGACCAAGCAAATGGAGAATGGACACGTTTAAAAGGAAAGACAGGTTGGCAAAGTGAAGCGAAAAAATCTGTTCAACCATCTTTAGAATTGATATCGTATTTGAAAGACATTTCTCCAGCAATTGTTGAGGATGGAAGAGTCAATGAAGTTATTAAAAATGCAAATCGAAAACTAGAAGGAATTCAGCTCCTAAGCTTAGCGGTTTACGAGGACAGTAAGAATGATGAAGCAAGTCAATTAAATGCTTTATACTATTATGGACAAGCTTATGAACGTGGTACTGCTGATGCGGGAGATATGAGTAATATTTTAAATAAATTGATTAATAAGGTACGGAATATTGAAATATCAGATCCAACAAAAGCTACTAAATTATACCAAATTATCTATACAACTCCTGGAGCAAAAGATCTTGGTTTCCAAGATGCAATCCGAACTGCTATTAATTATTTGAGTGACTTCAATGTTGCTAATCAGTCTTTCAAAAATTATGCTAAATCGTCAAATGTTAAAGATATAGCAACAGCTGTTTTTTATGCAAATGAGGCTATAAAAAATGGTTATTCAAATGATCAAAGTAAAGAGACAATGAGAATAATTGCTCAGACAATGATTAAGGCGGGGCAACATGCACTAACAGGAAATGACTTAAACACTGCATATATGTACTTTGAGTTTTTAACACGTACAGAGTATGAGTTCATTCCTCAGGATATTCGTAATCAAGCGGATGAAGGAATAAAAGCTATAAAAAGTGCTACAAAATAATAAGGAAATAGAGTTCGCCATCTTATCTCAAGTAAGATGGCGAATCTATTCTCATTAAGGGGTGAAAGAGGATGAGTTTACTAGAAATTTGTCCGTTAGATGAGGTGCTAGTAGAAGCATTGCAGAATGAAGAAAAAAGAGGGCATTTTTACGATGTTTTACAAAAATCAAATCTATACGTTGTCGCTTCTGTAGAAGGGGATACAAATACAGATGAAGACGGCAATTTGATTTCTACAGATAATACACAATTACAAATTCATTATTTTGAAACGGAAGAAGGATTAATGTTACCGCTTTATTCAGATTTAAAGCATTTAGAAACAGTGATTCCAGAAGAATGTCCGTATGTTTGTATGAATGCTGTTGAATTATTACAGACAGTAGATTTAGAGGCGAATGTGATTTTAAATCTAGGGACACCATTTCAAAAGTTATTTGTAAAGGAAGAAATCGAAGCCATTTGTGATGGTAGTATCTTTGATATTTTTTCTAAAGAAGTATAAGTAATAATGGATGCAGTTCCTGCTCTTTTTGGTATAAAATAGAGGAAGGTGGGAGAAGGTTTGGAGATTAAAGTCAAACCCGAACAACTCGAACAAATTGCCAAAAATATCTCAGAAATGCGGAGACACAGCCAGAATGTACAACAAGATCTTAATCAAGCGATGTTCAGTATTCAAATGCAGTGGCAAGGAGCAACGAGTCAGCGTTTTTACGGGGAGTATGTGCGATCGACGAAACTAATGGAAAGGTATATACATAACTTACAAGAAACAGAAAAAGATTTACGGCGCATTGCCCAAAAGTTTCGTCAAGCAGATGAAGAATATAAAAAGAAACAAGCAGAAAAGGTAAAAGAAACACCGAAAAAGAAAAAGAAAGAAGAAAAATCGTGGTGGGAAAAAGGATTAGATGAAGCAGCAGAATTTTTTGGTGTAAACGATGCGATTAGAGCAGTTACAGGAAAAGACCCTATCACTGGTAAAGAGCTATCTACAAAAGAAAGACTCATTGCGGCAGGCTGGACGATTTTGAACGTTATTCCGGTTGGAAAAGTCCTTAGTATTGCTGGAAAAGGAATTAAGTATGGCGGGAAAATAGTTGTAGAGGCAATAGAAAAAGGCGGAAAAGCCCTTCTTGATGTAGCGAAGAAAGTACCAAGTAAAGTAAAAGAAGGCGTATCTTTCGTTGCTTCTAAAACGAAAAGTCTGGTTGATAAAGTAGGAGACCTATGGAATAAAGGAAAAACGAAAGTTAAAAACGATTTTCTAGAAGCTGGTAAGGCATTCCGTTATGGGCTGAAAAAAATGGGAGAATATGTGCCGAAATTTGGTGGAGGCCCTATCCCTGTAATGGAAGGTGCAGGCAAGATTCCTAGTGGAGGAAAGAACCTGCTGAAAGATGCTTATCAGTATGTGAAAGAGACTGGTGAGAAGGTTTTTGGTAGTGGTGAGAAGGATGTTGTTAAGGGAGCTAACGGTTTAAAAATTCCTCAGGGATTAACAGAAGAACAGTTTTCCAATATGAGTAACTTATTAAAGAGCGAATTAGGAAACATAAGTGATGATATTTTTGTACAAGGTAGTAGAGCGGGAGGAACTGCAAAATTAACATCAGATATTGATATAGGTGTCCGTGTAAGTGAAGAGCAATTTGAAGGACTTGTAAAAAAATATTTTGGAACTCCAAATCCAGGATCCGCAAAAGAAAGAACTATGCTTCATGCTTTAGAGACTGGAAAAATTCAAGCGGGTGAAGCTAAATTGAGAGGACTCCGAAAAGAAATAGAAAATTTATTAGGGATAGAGGCTGATGTCTCTATAATTTTAGAGCGTGGAAAATTTGATAACCCACCATATATACCTATTAAATAAGGAGGAGTATAGGTTGGAAGATTTATATTGTAAAGTTTTTATAAATACTATTCAATCAATTGAAGAGTTAACTGAAAAAATTTCTGTTTGTTTACATTTGGAACATGATAAATTTTTTTCTATAGAAGGTGATTATTTCAGTGTTGATGTTATAAAAAATAAAGAATTTGATGAAGAAAAATCGAAAGAGTTTCCAGATGGCTTTCTTTACTTTCCATATTTTTTAGATATTGATACATCTGATTATAATAAAAGCAGCGATTATAAAAAAGAAATCAAAAAATTGCTTGTGTTTTTGTGGGAAGAGGGTTATCAAGTAGTTGCCTCATGTGATTTTGAAAATGAGCTACCGTATAAAGGTGGATATAACCAAAGAATAAATTATTGAAATTTATAATTGGAATTGCTAATTTTGCTAGAGTCTGAGGAAATAGAAATGTAGAGATGATTTAAATCTTTTTATAGTGTTATTTATAGGAGAATTTATCTATACGATTTGAACTGGAGGATGTGAATAATCTTCCAGTTTTTTTATTGAAGTGGAAAAAATCTAATTAATAGAAAGAGATTTAAGCCATCTATGACAACTAAGAAACATTGTTAAAAGCTTCTATTAAGCAGCGGGATTTATCAGTGTAAATGATGATATCAGAGCAGTTACAGGTACATATCCATGTACAGGTAAAGAGCTATCCACAAAAGAAAGACTCATTGCGGCAGGCTGGACGCTACTAAACTTTGTACCAATTGGAAAAGCCGCAAGCCTTGCTGGAAAAGGAATTAAGTATGGCGGAAAAATGGCCATAGGAGCAATAGAAAAAGGCGGAAAAGCCCTTCTTGATGTAGCGAAGAAAGTACCAAGTAAAGTAAAAGAAGGCGTATCTTTCGTTGCTTCTAAAACGAAAAGTCTGGTTGATAAAGTAGGAGACCTGTGGAATAAAGGAAAAACGAAAGTTAAAAACGATTTTATAGAAGCTGGTAAGGCATTCCGTTATGCGATGAAAAAAATGGGAGAATATGTGCCGAAATTTGGTGAAGGCCCTATTCCTGTAATGGAAGGTGCAGGCAAGATTCCTAGTGGAGGAAAGAACCTGCTGAAAGATGTGTATCAGTATGTGAAAGATACTGGGGAGAAGGTTTTTTGTAGTGGTGAGAAGGATGGTGTTAAGGAAGCTAACGTACCTAGAATAAAAAATACTATACCCGAAACTACAATTAAACATGCCGATTTAGGAGATTTTAACTCAAATAATAGATTAATTAATGGGGGACATGGTCAAAGAAATATAGAATATTTAAATAAAAATAATATAGAGTATCATATTGTAAGAGAATACCCTAATGGTGTTAGAATTGGTAACATTCCTAGTCATAAGAATAAATTTAAAAAGAGTGGTACTGGGCAAGCTTGGTTTCCAGAAAGTTGGAGTGAATCTAAAATCATAGAAGCTGGAAATCATGTAAGTAGGCTACATGAAAATAAAAGTCTACCAGATGGGAAATGGGCGTTTGCTGAATATGATGGAGTTCGTGTAGGCATTATAAAAAATGACGGGAAAGTGGCTACTATCATTCCCGATAATTCAAAACAACCATAAAATTAGAAGGATAGTGATACTAATGATTGATAATAAAAAAGTAAAAAAAATAATTTCGGAAAGAAAAAAATTACACCCAGATGATCCAGCGGTAGAAAAAAAATGGAGTGAGTTAACAGACATATTCAAGGAAAATGAAAAAGAAACTATTAAATATTTAGAGAATTGTGAGGGGGAGGAACTGGAATGGATAAGTGAAATATTTGAGGACATATCTGAAAAACTACAAAGTAAGAAATTTATTGATACTTTGGAATTACTAGAAAAAAAATATCCTGAATTAGATTTGAAAATGGATGTTGAGTTTGCCAAAAAGGCTATAAATTAATTATTTAAAGGTTTTAAGGGTAAAATACTGAATACTTGAATAATATACAGATGATTAAAGACACTTTTACAAAGGATTTAGATATCATTAAAGATAAAAAATAATATTTGAATTGTTATTTTTCTATATATTGGAAACTAAGAAAGGATTTATAAAAAACAAGATTGAATGTTTAAGGGAACGGTGGGCATGTTAAACTGAAAAGTGTTCGAGGAATTAGCTATTTTGTGAGTTCCTCGGGCACAGACAAAGCTACATGTCTAATAAAAGAAGTCAACAGCAACGTTAGGAGAACGTAGTGGTCTGTTGACTTCTTTTATATTGTTATTATGCTAAAAATGTACAAGTCTATTTGTTTAAAGAATTCATTTAATTATATTTTTCCATTAACTTTTGAGCAGAGTAATATTTATATAGCTCTATCAATTCATCAATAGAAGAAAAATATAAAAAACCAGAAAAAATAACGAAATATCGTTCAAAAGATTCATCAAACAGCTGAATTTTTAGTATGGATGCTAGAGAAAAATCTTTGTACAGGCAAAGAGCTATCCACAAAAGAAAGACCCATTGCGGCAGGCTGGATACTACTAAACTTTGTACCAATTAGAAAAGCCCGAGCCTTGCTGGAAAAGCAATTAAGTATGGCGGAAAAATGGTCGTAGGGGCAATAGAGAAAAGCGACAAAGCCCTTCTTGATGGAGCGAAGAAAGTATCAAGTAAGCTAAAAGAAGGCGTATCCGTCGTTGCTTCTAAAACTAAAAGTCTGGTTGATAAAGTAAGAGACTTGTGGAATAAAGGAAAAACAGCCGTTAAAAATGCCTTTGTTCAAGCAGATAAAAAAATCCAACATGTAATTAAAACATTGTTGGAGTATGAATGGATTCCTGGAGAAGGCGCTTCCATTTCGCTAGCAAGTGGAAGGAAAGGCCGAGGTGTCCATCGAGGTTCATATTATGGATATTCAACAGGCCCAACTGGAAAAGTTAAAGTTATAAAAAGTACAGATGGATATATTGCTACAACAAATGATAAAGCAACAGTAATACAAATTGATTAGAGAGGAAAGTATTATGCAAACAATACCTATAGGAAAGTCCTTTGAATTGATCTTAGATACACTATCTCAATGTGGGAGTGATATTCTGAAATTATCAGATGAAATGATTGGGTACTATGTTTTAGAAGAGTGTATTATTGGAGCAACTTCATTTTTTAATAAATTTACTTTAGAAAGGTTAGAAAGTGCAGGGATTATTGATTCAGAGATATCAGAAAAAACCACATCGTTGCAAAGAAAATTAATGAATTTGGACAATAGTGATTTATGGAATGTACAGTCGATAAAAAACAATCCTAAATGGAAAGAAATAATGGATTTATCTGATGAAATAAAAGAGCTTATTTATAGAAAATGGAATGATGAAGAGATTGTTTATTTAGTCGCATTGTAATTGCTTTTATTGTTAGATTTCGAAGTTAAAGAGAAATATGTCAAAAGAACTAACCAGCTAGAAATGATTATAGTTTGAAAACGTAGTCTCATTGAAAAGCGAGTCTCTTTTTAGTATATTTTTGTTAGTTTAATAGGTTGGAGGTTCGTTCAATTAGAAGACGGCTTTTATAGTCAGATGAAAGGAAAAACAGAATATAATTTAAAATAATTATGAAAAAGCTCCAGTAATCTTATGAATCATCACTGGGATCTTTTTTTATCCAAATATCTATATTCAGAGCGCTACCTTCAATAATATCCAACTCATTCCTAGCCAAATCATTAATATATTGTCTTATAGCATTGTTTGTAATTTTATCAATCTGTTTAGTTTATTGGGATGAATGACGCCATAAGAAACAAGAAAAGATTCTCGTACAGGGAAAAGGACGAAATTCTTTGAAAGATGCGTATCAGTGTATGAAGGAGACTGGGGAGAAGGTTTTTGGTAGTGGTGAGAAGAATGTTGGTAGAGAAGTAAGAATAGTGTAAGAAAAACTGGCATAGGTAAAACCGGTGAAGGGATACCTTTAGAAGAGGTAAAGCCAGATGTACTTAAACAGATACATGCTGATGATAAGGGAGTATATGGATATTTACCAAATGGAGGTACTGCATACCATAAACCGGAATATGATTTTACAAATGTTGAATGGACAAAAGAAATGCAAAATATAAGAAAAGATTATCTTGATGCATCTAAGCAATTAGAAAGTAATATAGAAAGAATGATATCTGAAGGGTTTTCTAAAGAAGATATAGCTAGACATGTTGTAGAATCACGTAATCAGCAAAAAATTGCAGCAAGGGGAGATATGACCGCTACGGAGAGAGTTGGTTTAGGGGAAAGAAATATTAAAAAATACGGTAAGGTAATCCAATAGGACCAACAGCTGAGAGTATGTTTAATAAGATAAAAGATTCATACATTGATAAAGGGATTTATGAGCCAGATGAACAAGTGTGGGGAATTATTATTCAAAAATCTATGCAAAAAGATGATGTAATAAATACACTATTAGGATTAGTACATTAGGAGGGGGAACTTATGATAATACTGAATAATTATTCTAAGGCTGGGACATATATTATATTAGAGCATAGCGGATATTCAATAGTTGAAAAAAATAAAATACAGTTATTAAGACAAGGTGTAGGAGGATTTAGTGAAGATGGACAATTGTTAGGCATTTATGTTGATTCAGATAAATTCTTTTTTATACATAATGAGAAGAAATATGAGGCAATTCCTGATGAGGTAATCTGTATAAATGAGAGAATAGATGATGGAAAACGTAACTTTAAAGTTAAAATAATGAATAAGATTGTATGTAATATTACATATAAATCTTATATAAGTCCATTTGTTTTAACTTTTGGCGATGATGAGGATGAATTTGATTTTTTACTATACCTAAGCAATTTGATGTTAAGTAAAGATTCCATTTTAAGCTTTATTAAAGGAATGAGGAAATTAAAAAAATCTTAAGAAGTTATAACATAAGGAGTATAATTTTACCGTAAAACTACAAATTATCTGAATTTATAAATTAAAACGGAAAATAATTAAATCACAACATAAAGAAGATTATTTACTCTATTATATTAATAATGCAGTATGGAGTAACCAAAAGGAATAGAAGAAACTAATTTTGTTTTTAGTAATTTATATTAGGTGGATTTTGGTAATTCGACGTTAAAAAATATAGATTTTGATTCTACAATTATAAGATATTTGTAGTAGTGACTTGTATTATTAGTTTGCTAGATTATGAGAGTAAACTAGCAAGATAAGATGTAAAGGCAAACGGTAGCAAGGTTAATCTAGAAAATGGCTGAGAATTTAAACTGGAAGATGTAGATAATCTTCCAGTTTTTTTATTTAAATGAAAAAATAGATATAATTAAAAGAAGGGAATATAAGAAAAATGAGAAAAACTATGAAAAATTGTTTAAAAGTTTTAACTAGTAACTGAATTTTTCAATGTAAACGACAGTATGAGGGTATTTACAGGTAAAAAGATCCCGTCACTGGAAAAGAACGATCCACAAAAGAAAGACTCATTGCGGCAGGGTGGACGCTACTAAACTTTGTACCAATTGGAAAAGCCGCGAGCCTTGCTGGAAAAGCAATTAAGTATGGTGGAAAAATGGTCATAGGAGCAATAGAAAAAGGAGGAAAAGCTCTTCTTGATGGGGCGAAAAAAGTATCAAGTAAGCTACATGAAGGCGTATCTTTCTTGGCATCAAAAGCAAAAGGGCTAAGTAATAAAATAGGGGATCTGTGGAATAAAGGAAAAACGAAAGTTAAAAACGATTTTATAGAAGCAGATAAGGCATTCCGTTATGGGCTGAAAAAATTGGGAGAGTATGTGCCGAAATTTGGTGGAGCCCTATTCCTGTAATGGAAGGTGCAGGCAAGATTCCTAGTGGAGGAAAGAACCTGCTGAAAGATGCTTATCAGTATGTGAAAGATACTGGGGAGAGGTTTTTTGGTTCTGGTGGAAGTAAAAAAACAAATGTGGATGACTTTAATGCGGAAACAGCTACAGCTAAACAAAAAGGTAATTTTGGTGAAATAAAATCAGGTGATAATTTATTAAACAATCAAAGTATAAAAGATGCTGGATATGACTTAAAGGTAATAGGCAGGGATTTACCATCAACCATAGATGATAAAATAGTAAAAGGGATTGATGGATTATACGAAAATACAAGTGCAGAATCAAAGATCAAATATGTTATTGATGAATCTAAGTTTGGTAGTTCACAATTAGGAAAAACTAAAGATGGATTACAAATGTCAAATGATTGGTTGAGAGGTACGAAAACTAAAAAAAGTAGAATATTGAAAGCTGTTGATGGAGATAAGCGATTAGCAGATAAGATTACGAAAGCGTTGGAAAAAGATCAAGTAGAAAGAGTACTATCAAAAGTCGATAGTAGTGGAAATGTGAAAACATATAGAATAGATGCAGATGGTAATATAATTGGAGAATGGCCTTGATTTAGAAGCTAGGAGGAATCAGATGTAATGAGAGATCATTTATGTATAGAAGAGAAATGTAGGGAAGGAATTGAATATAATAAAGAATTTATTGAAGAAAATAGAGAGGATATTAAAAGTTTAGAAGAAGATACTGAAAATGGAATTCAAAGATATTCTAAAGATAATAAAAGTATTATAGAAGGAAGATATCTATCAAATTTTATTTATGAGTTGGAGGATATTAATGCAAAATACTCTTTAGGGGAAGCTATCAATACAATGGAAGTAGATTTTGAGAATGCCGTTATTGATTTAGAGCATATAGGGAAAAGAGAAGTTGGATATATAAATCTGATTTGGATGATATCTTTAGGAATTTTATTAGAAACGGATAAAAAGAATATTGTAAGTTTAGCCAAGATAGTTGAGAAGGAAAATATTAATGATTCAGTGATTGATTTTTTATTATGTGCTAGTGATATCGGATACACAAAAATCACCAATGTTTATTTTAAAGAAAATCCATATGCAAAAACAAGAGAGATTATAGAACTTGCGCAATCAGATAAGAAAGAAGCATCTAAAAGATTGAAAACGTATATGGAAAAAGAATGGTTTAAGGGACATTATGATTATGAATGGAAAAATGCACATAAAGAACCTGGATATGTAGGGTTTTGGAGCTTCGAGACAGCAGCACTAGCAAAGATATTAGAACTTGACGATACAAGCCTAGTAAATAATAATCACTATCCATATGAATTGGCGCATTACAAGAATTCAATGAAATTCAAACACATCTCCTTAAGTGAATATAACAATGAGGATGAGATGGAAGAGATAGATGAAATAATAGAAGGAATTGAAAATAATCCTTTATTGGAAAAAATTATTCCTTCAAGATGGCATTCGTTTGTCAATGAATTGATACATGATTATGAGATTCTAGATGATAGTGAGTTTTATGAAAAATACAAAAAACTGATAGGACTAGATCAAATTTGGTTTTTATTACAAGAGTATAAAAAAGAAAATGAGCAAAAAAATCTCTTAGGAAGTTTAATTGTTTTTGCAATGACCGAAAAAGGATATATATTGCAATTGGATTATAAAGAAGATGTCGAAGAATATGATTCAAGTATGAAAAATGACTGGAATGATTCAAAAACAAAGTTAGTTCAATTTATATTAAATAATGATCAGAATTATTATGCATTGGTACCGATAGATGGAAATATTGGGAATATGTATGAGGTTATTGTTAAAGATGTAAAGTAAATGTATTTAAAAATCAGTAAAAAATCTATTTTGTTGGTTTTAATGAGTAACTTTTCAATCAATCGAGTACTGTTAAGGGATATATTAATAAATGTGTGTAAACTAAGTTAAATTGAATGAATGATAAAATGGAGGTAGTTGGAAAATCCGACTGCCACTATTTTTTTAGTGGGCTTGACTTTATAATTTAGGGTACGGGTAACCTTATTGGAAAAGTTTTAGAAGATAGGTCTAGAGTCGTAAGAACTAAACTATCTGATTTATATGCCAATAAAATAAATTAACAGTAGTGTTAGAACAGTGAAGTGACTGTTAGCAGTTTTATTGTGTTACTCGTTGGTTTATCTTTATAATTTGAACCGGAAGATTGGTTATATCTTCCGGTTTTTTATTTGAATGAAAAGATAGATATAATTAATAGAAGAAAAATATAAAAAGCTAGAAAAAATAACGAAATATCGTTTAAAAGCTACATCAAACAGCTGAATCTTTAGTGTGGATGATGAAATCAGAGGAATTATGGGGAAAATCCTTGTACAGGTAAAGAGCTATCCATAAAAGAAATGCTCATTGCGACAGGCTAGACGCTTTTGAACGTTATTCTGGTTAGAAAAGGCCTTCTTGATAGAGCGAAGAAAGTATCAAGTAAGCTACATGAAGGCGTATCTTTCTTGGCATCAAAAGCAAAAGGACTAAATAATAAAATAGGGGATCTGTGGAATAAAGGAAAAACAAAAGTTAAAAACGATTTTATAGAAGCAGGTAAGGCATTCCGTTATGCGATGAAAAAAATGGGAGAGTATGTGCCGAAATTTGGTGGAGGCCCTATTCCTGTAATGGAAGGTGCAGGCAAGATTCCTAGTGGAGGAAAGAACCTGCTGAAAGATGCTTATCAGTATGTGAAAGATACTGGGGAGAGTCTCTTGGGTAGTGGTGCTAAGATTACAAGTAATTCGATTGAAACTTTAACAAGGGACCAAGCCAGACAAGTGGCAGAAAATTTATTGGAGAGGGGAGAAATTAGTCTATCTGATTTAAAATCAATGATTCCTTCAGGCATTCCAGACTCAATTGTACCCACAGGTACAATTGTAGATGGAGCGAAGTATCAGTTTACACTTGCCGATGGACAAAAGGCAATAATACGATGGCATGCACCAGACCCTGTAGCTGCCAGTAAGTATCCAGGATCAGCATCAGGTACTCGCTGGACAGCGCAAGTAAAAATAGGTAACAAACAATTAAAAATAGATGGGACTTGGACGAAAAATCAATCTTTAAATGAAGTTCATATTCCAATAAGGGGGGAAATGATAATGAATCTAGAAGAGTACGAAAATTTACCTGATGTATTACCAGTTGAAACATTAGTGTCAATGTTTCAAGGGGTATTGAATGATTTTGAACAAAAGAAAATAGATACAAAAAACTTTTTGCTCATTCTTAGTGAATTGATGGATAGGCAAGTTATGACCTATGAGCTATTAGAAAGTGAAGTAAGAAACCATATAGACATGGTTCTTAGTGAATTATGGAATACAGATTCTTATGATGATGTGGATATAATTCTTTCACTTGTTGTAAATCTAGGATTGAAGAATTGTTTTCAAAAAATTAAGGATTGTATAAATCAAGATAAAAATATAGATAATCTAATATTAAAAGAAATATTAGAAACGATTGATGAGGTTGGAGATAATATATCGAATCCATATTATAATCTAGAAAGGTATAAATAAAGATCTCAAAGGATTTTGTATAAAATTAGGCGATAAGATATAAGTTATAGATCTTTACAAGTAGAGTTCTTGTATGATTTTTGTAAGATTATTTTATGGTATAATTTGAAAAACAATCCTTCCCTAGGAAACTAGCAGAATTATTTTACACAGAACGTTTTCCTACGAGTTAGGCTTTTGAGAGTTTTAGAGGTTGAATGGTTGCTCAATTTGAAGATGTATTTTGTATTTAGATAAAAAAGAGGAAAATAAAATCAGTTGGAAGGCTTATTTAGTCTTCTTTTTTTATTGACATGAAAAAAGAATAGCAGGAGATTTAAATCTGTTAGGAAAGCTATGAAATATTATCAAAAGCCTTATCAAATAGTTGGAGTTTTAGTGTATATGGTAGTGTCAGAGCAGTTACAGGAAAAGACCCTAGCACTGGAAAAGAGCTATCGACAAAAGAAAGACTCATTGCGGCAGGTTGTACGCTTTTGGACATTATTCCGGTTGGAAAAGCCCTTCTTGATGGAGCGAAGAAAGTATTAAGTAAAGCTACATGAAGGCATATCTTTCTTGGCATCAAAAGCAAAAGGGCTAAGTAATAAAATAGGGGACCTGTGGAATAAAGGAAAAACAAAAGTTAAAAACGATTTTATAGAAGCAGATAAGGCATTCCGTTATGCGATGAAAAAATGGGAAAGTATGTGCCGAAATTTAGTGGAGGCCCTATCCTGTAATGGAAGGTGCAGGCAAGATTCCTAATGGAGGAAAGAACCTGTTGAAAGATGCTTATCAGTATATGAAGGATACTGGTGAGAAGATTTTTGGTAGTGGTGAGAAGGATGTTGTTAAGGGAGCTAGCGGACTTAATAGTATTGTTAAGAATGTTAATCCTTCAGAAATTAGATGCAGTCAAACTTCTGTAAATGGTTCAGAAGAGATTATCGCTAGTATGAAAGTTAATGGCTGGAAAGGAGACCCGATTGATGTTGTTAGAATGACAGATGGAAATCTTACGACTATTGATAATACTAGGGTTGCTGCGGCTAGAGAAGCTGGAATAGAAGTTCAAGCAACGATTAGAAATTATAATGATCCACTTCCAGCAAACATGGTTGATAGACTTACAACCCAAAAAGGTGTTCCTAAAACATGGGGAGAAGCATTAGATTTAAGAATTCAAAAACAAAAGTCAAGTTTTAGAAATAACAATCCAATGGGATCATATGACTTAGAAAAAATGAAATAGAAAGAAGTGATGACTACCATGAAAACTTTTTATATTGATGAATCTATTTATAAATATCCTGAATCTTATGAAAAGTTAATTGAGTTAAACTTAGTTGACTTTGATGTATGGTATTTAATTGAATCAGGACAAGCTACTAGAAGATACTATGATTTGAAGGAAAGATATCCTAATCGAAGTTTGATTCCTTTCGCTAGAAGAGATGATAGTGATGATATTGCTTGTTTTGAAATTGGTAAAGGAAGCAAGGTTCAACTTATTCACGATTTTACTTCTGAAGGTTTTGAACAAAGAAAAGAATTTAGTGATTTTTGGGAGTGGGTTGAAGTTGCTATGAAAGAAATGATTGATTATAATCGGAGTGAAGAAATTGAATGAAGAAAAATTCTATACAAATTTGAGCAAAGAAATTTCATACGCTCTACGTCATGCACCATGGGAATATGAATTAGAGTTAGACGAAAATGGTTGGGTATCTGTAGACCAGTTACTACATGCACTGCATCAATCAATTAAATGGAAAGGTGTAAGTGTAGAGGATTTAAAGACGATGATAGATAAATCAGAGAAAAAAAGACATAAGATAGAAGGAAATAAAATCTGTGCGATGTATGGACATTCTATTCCTATGAAAATAGTAAAAGAAGAAGCTATACCGCCTAGATTTCTTTATCATGGAACTTCTTCTCAATTTATAAATTCTATTGAATTGAATGGGTTATCTCCCATGTCTCGGCAGTATGTTCATCTTTCCGAGGATGTTGAAACTGCAAACTTGGTAGGAAAAAGGAAAGATAATCATCCTGTTATTCTGGTAGTAGATACTGAAAAAGCTAGAGAGAAAGATATTAAGTTTTACTTAGGAAATGAAAAAGTTTGGTTAGCAGACAGAATTCCTAGTGAATTTATCAAAATTTACAAGAATTGATTTAGCCTATTTTGCTAGATTCTGGGGATGAAGAAAGTAATTTTTAGAAGAGTAAGATAAATCGTTAAAGCAAACGGTGAACATGTTAAGCTGAAAGTGTTTGAGGAACCAGCCAAGGTGTGAGCTATTTGGTGAGTTTCTCAATCACCGGTAAGAAAACATATCCACTTTATAACGTTATTTAATGAAGCTTTTGTCTATACGATCTGAACTGGAAGATGTAACTGGTCTTCCAGTTTTTTATTGAACTAAAAAAATAGATATAATTAAAAAGAAATATAAGATAGTTAGAAAAATGATGAAAATTTGTTTAGAAGTTTTAAATAGCAAATAATTTTTCACATGTAAACACCAATATCAGGGGATATACAGGTAAAAGAACCCGCCACCAAAGAAAGACTCATTGCGGCAGGCTGTAGGCTTTTGGACATTATTCCGGTTGGAAAAGCCCTTCTTGATGTAGCGAAGAAAGTACCAAGTAAAGTAAAAGAAGGTGTATCTTTCGTTGCTTCTAAAACGAAAAGTCTTGCTGATAAAGTAGGAGACCTGTGGAATAAAGGAAAAACGAAAGTTAAAAACGATTTTCTAGAAGCAGATAAAGCATTCCGTTATGTTATGAAAAAATTGGGAGAGTATGTGCCGAAATTTGGTGGAGGCCCTACTCCTGTAATGGAAGGTGCAGGCAAGATTCCTAGTGGAGGAAAGAACCTGCTGAAAGATGCGTATCAGTATGTGAAGGAGACTAGGGAGAAGGTTTTTGGTAAGGGTACGGGTAAACTTTCAAAAACGGATTTTGATAGGGAAGTAGATAAAGCAATGGAAGGGGCTGGACGAAATCAACCAGAGTATAATAGAAAGCCCATCCAACCAAGAGACTATAAAAAATGGAAATTAATGAAGATGGAACGACAACTTATACCGTAGTTTCTAAAAGTAACGGTAAAGAATACAAAGTTACGTATGACAAAAATGGACATCCGATATTTAATGCTCAATTCGATACAACGTTTCCTGAATCAAAATATTTATCCAGTGATTCAGAACAATTTACTTTCTGTAATAAAGACCTGTTCGATAAGGCGATGAAGGATCCTAAGTTAAAATCAAAATTTACAGAGGAAGAGTTAGAGTGATTCAAGGAAGGTAAAAAAGCCAAGTAACTTATACATGGCATCATCAAGATATAGGTAAAATGCAATTAGCGACTACTTTGAGCATGAAGCAGCGAAACATACTGTAGGTAGAGCATATTGGGGTGGAGGAAAGAATGGAAGAAGCGGTAAAATAAAGAGAGACATAGCAAATCGAATTAGGGAGTTGTTTTCATGAGAAGAATAAAATGGGAGCGTACACATGACCCTATTACTGAGCAGATAATTTCAGAAGTTGAAGAGAAGTTTAATGTGATTTTTCCTCAAGATTACAAAAATTGTGTAATGAAATATAACGGTAGTCATCCAGTACCGAATATATTCTTCTTTGAAGATGGAGGAGAAGGAGTTTTTGATTGCCTACTAAGTTACACGAATGAATATATTAGCATAACAGTTACTTATGATATTATCTCGCCATACATCCCAAAGGGAATAATACCCTTTGCTACGGATCCATTCGGTAATAAAATATGTTTTGATTTTAGAAATGATAAACACTCACCAACAATAGTTTTTTATGATAGCGATGAGTGTGATGAACAAGCAATTGAATATATTTGCAGTACTTTTACAAATTTAATAGATTCGTTGCATTTTAGTGAAAACGAATGAGTCGGAGGTCGATGAATTATGAATCTTAATTTTGAATATACTTTCAAACAAATTAAAGCCGAAGATATAGAAATCTTTGAAAGACTTAATGGATTAGAACTACCAGAGGGCTATAAGAGTTTCTTATTAAGAGATAATGGTGGTAAATCTAATAGAAGAAGATTTACTACGAAAGATGATGTAGTTACGTCATCAATTATGATGTTCTTTCCACTATCAGAGGAAACAGAAAATAATCTACAAAATTATTTGAATTATTATATTAAGGGAAATAAATTGCCTTCTAGACTTATTCCAATAGGAAAAGATCCAGCTGATAACATTATATGTATGTCAATCCAAGGTAGCGATATAGGTAGTGTTTATCACTGTCATACCTATCAGATAAAAAATGAAGAGGAATTAGAAGCAAAGTTTATTAGGGAAATAGCTTCTAGCTTTACGGAATTTATTAATAAACTTTCTGAGAAATAGAATTGTATTGTCAGAGGGCGAATTTCTAAAATACCGACATTAGGTACCCTTGGTTGAGTAGGTAGAAAAAGAACAGTGACGGATTGTACAATCCATTATTTGAATCAAAGTTAAACAACATTATTGGTATCGAATGAACCCATCACTCAACCAATAACACATATAACCTCTTTGTAAAGTACAGAAAAAATAGACCGGATTTACATCATGACAACAAGAACATACAATCAGCAAATCAAACTCTTTATAATTTGATAAATACGCTTGCTAAGCTTTCAAAGGCTTATTCCAACTGAACGATGAGGAGGAATGAGCTTTTTTTCATGGCTAAAAACAAAGGAGGAAAATTTGACTGTTACAATGGAATACAACAAAATGACCAATCATGGGAAACAACTAAGTATGGCATATGACATGAACTTATGAATAGCGGAAAAAACCCACAAGTTCACGTGGATTCCAACAGGTTACAAGGGGGATAATAGGAAATGAAAAACATTGAAAGAGAACTATAGTTTTATAAGTGCGCTCAGTGTTGAATTGTTATTACTGTTTTAATAGATTGTAATGGTGATAGTAGAGAAACAATTGTAAAAAAGAGCAGAATAACAACAAACCTCGGATTATTAGTAAAAAGATGAGATAGAGAAACTATTTTTCATTCAAGTTTAGTATAATCATTGCGAGACAGCAAAAATATTATGCTCGACTGTATGAGACTAGCAAGCCTAAAAGTAGAAAAATACGGAAATGAAAAAATGTATCAGCTCGGCGGAAAAATGGCCGAGGGTGCAGATGACGTAATAGCTACCTTCAAAGGTGTTGAAGTAGCTGGAGACGGTACAGTGATAGGGAAGCAAGTTGGCCCAGGGAAAATTACTGAGTGGGTTAATAAGCATCATGCAGGTAGCAGTAACAAAATCAATGATGAGATTCAGGGGATTGAGGCTTCGCTTGCTAAGGGTACGGGTAATAGAGATGCTGATATTCCACCTGTAGCAAAAGCGCAAATTGAGATTGAATACATGTTAGCAAGACCGGTAAGAACGGAACAAAAGCTAGAACTATTAATTTTAAACAAGCAGATCAAAAGTTGGCTGAACAACTTAACAATTCACCAGAGTTGGTAAGCAAGTTTGGAATGACTTCTGGGAAAATTAAAGCAGGAGACATTGCAGATTATCGAGAAGAATACAGGTTTACGTGGCATGAATTAAATGATGTGAAGACTATCCAACTTGTACCATCAGAAATAAATGGCAAATTTGGGCATCTTGGCGGCGTAGGAGAGATAAATGCAGGAGCGTTTAAGTTAGGAGGATTTGTCAATAAATAGAAAGGGGGAAATTCAAAATGAAAATAAATGATACAGTTTTTGGTGAGCTTGAATATGATTATGTCTGGAGTAGAGATACTACCCTTGAGTTTTGTGGAAAAGAAGCCGATATTGCTTTGATGATAGATGGTGAAGAAGATGGAGAATTTAGTGAAAAACAGTATGCTTCGTATAATTCTTTAATACAAAATTGGGGACATCTTCAACAAAGTATTTTGCAACCAATTCTATATTATTACAAACAAAAACGACATGAGCTTGGGTATGATGTTTCATATAATGAAAATTATCCTTTAATTGAAACGATTGATCAACTTCTTGAAAAGATCAGGCTTGTGGGGATTTATGTCCTATCTGCTAGACGCTTTGAAGGCAGATATATTGGACTAACATTTGACTGTACATGGGACATGGAAAATGGGGTAGGCATTCGTCTAATAAATGAAGAAGTAGCTAGGGTAGGATACCAAGACGCTGCAATTTAAATATCACTATTACACATAAAAGATTAGTTCGTTTTGGAAGTTAACGGAAAAAAACAGTAGAGATAAATACTAGAAATCTCTGCTATTTTTTTATATGCAAACGGAAAAATTAATCTTGAAGGTTATTTCTATCGTACATACTATTTAATTGATTTAAAAATGCAATTTGTTTCAATATATGGAAAATACAAGATATATCAGCTTGGCGGAAAAATGGCCGAGGGTGGGAGCCGTGTATTACCTTCCTTTAAGGGGTATGAACCAGCTGGAAACGATATATTAGTAGTGGTTCAGCGTAGGTCAGTAAGCATCATACATAAAAGAACTGTTCATCTAAATTATTTAGAAGAATTTTAATGGAAAGGAGAATAATAGATGAGTAAAATAGCAATTAAAATAAGCCCTAATGGTCCATCTAATAAATATGCAGTATCCTTAAGGAAGTATACTGGTTTAGGAGTTACAGAAATAAAAAATAAAATTGAAAACAAAGATTTTTTTGCCGAAACGGATGCGAATGATATTGATGATATGGAGAATTTAAAAGGGTTAGTTGATAATTTGTTGAAGTTAGGTGCAGAGTAAAAATATTTGCCAGTGATGAATATGGCGAAGGGATTTTTAATTATCAAGAAATTTCTTACGACGAATTTATTAATAATATTGACCGATTAAAAGAAATTATGGGAGAATTACAGGATTATGATGATGCTTTGTCTAACGAAGTTTAATTTAAAAAAATTAAATGCTATGAATTGGGTTTAATAATTATTATTGTGAAAATATATGTTAGGAGCTTGTGTTAGTAAAGTAACATAAGCGGGTGATAAAGCTCATGGTTCTAAAACTGAAAATACAAAAGCACATAAGACAAATGAATGAAAAAGAATGTATTTTTGAGGTGGAAAGAAAAAGAAGTAGTTTAATAAGGTTTTACATGGTTTGCTTTTTTATTGTGAGGGTTTAAGATTACAACATAGGGTACGAGTAAAGGTGGCCCTGGCAGTAATATTTCAGACAGTATCTCAAAAGAAATTAAAAAGTTAGATAAAGAAATAAATAGATTGAAAAAAGAGGAAAATGACAAAGAAGTCAAAAGATTAACGAGAGAAAGAAATAAATTGGACAACAAGTTGGATACGAAAGATGTTATTAGTCATCATTATGACTTGGAGGTTGCAAAGGAGTATGAAGGAAAATCTATAATTCTAAATATTTCTCTTATGATAAAGGTGATTTTGGGGAAGAAGTGACAAAAATCTTAGCTAAACAAAATAATTTAGGTAAAGACGTTTCCGATCTATTCCAGGTGGGGAGAAACGGCATAGATGCAGCGTTTCTATCGGAAGGGCCGCCGCCAAAGTTAACGATTATTGAATCGAAGGCATCAGATTCCGCTAGTTTTAGTTACTCGGATAAACAGAAAGAGGGCGGAGATACGTACTTCCAAAGCATGGTTAACAGCGATGATCCTAGGTATGCCAGTTTTAAAGGCAACTTAGAGGAACTGATGGAGGAGAATCCTGGTCTACAATTCGATTTTATTAGAGTTGAAACAGATATCAAGATCACTGATATTGGATTCGGTGTTGATGAGTTACAGGTAAAGGAATGGAAGGAAATAGATTAATTCATAGGGAGGATACAATGATAAACCAAAAAAAGTTAGAAATGGCTTTTAAAAGATATAGCAAAAATTTTGTGGATGGAATCAAATTTGAAGATGTGAAAGATAAATATAATGTCAGTAGAAGAAAGATTGAGAAAATCGTTGAGCAAAATGAAACAGAGAAAGATCACATACTATTAATAAATCTAAGCAAAATTTCCTCATATCACTTGTCATTATGGAAAAACGATGTATTGATCAGCGGTGGAAACAATGCAGAAGGATTAAAGAACATGCAGAAGGTCTTATTTTACCAGTGCATGGGACAGGATCTCTATACAAGCAGGTATCCAGGGATGATCTTGGGATATACGTTTAGAGAAGTCGTCCTCACATTAGTTCATTTTGCAATGTATGGATGGGAGAAAGAAGAAAATATATTATATGATTTTATGACTCATCACTTCGGTGAACATTTAATAGATGCCAATGAAAAGGATAGACATATTTGGTTTTTGCTAGAGCTGTACTTGCAGTATAGAAATAAAACCATCATGGGAACGAATAAAAAATTGCATCTAGCCGTGATAAATAAGTTTAAGGAAGCTGAACTGCGATGCGGCTCAATCCCTGAAGACCTGAACATTTATGATGAAGTGCTGGGACGTTGGTCGACTGGTGATTTAGAAGAAATAGAACATCTAATTTCAATAATGTCACAGTATCATTCTGCATTAGCTTCTGAAATCGGACAGTTCGGTGAATTTGGTGATTTCAGATACGGATTTTATCCTTTTGAAATCTTATTCTTGATCCATGTAAGGAAACAACTAGGGTTGCCAGTACCTACTCAATTCGATAATTTTCTGATGAATACTCCAGAAGCGAAAATGGTATTTGGAGAACGTGAGCCATACCCTGAGTGGGATCCCGTACTTCAGATGATCGATCAATTTTATCGTAAAAACTACCCAGAATATATTCCTAACAAGCATGGAGAATTATTTCAATAAAAGGGAGGAAGCTAACATGCCTGATCAAGGGATAGCGCAGATTATATTTCCTGATAGCAAGGATTTAGAAACGTTTTTGAAAGAGCAAGGAAGTTATGACTTACATGAAGACCTATTAAAATATGGATTGACGACGAAACAGTTTTTATACGTTGACTATAAAGGTGAGCAATACCAAGAAATTGTCAATTTTATTCTTGATTACGAATTTGCCCACCAAATTGAATTAGCAACACAAGAAGAACTCGAGAAACTAGAAGCATTTAATTATGAATTTTTACCTGAAAAGATCAAGGAGGCCAACAAAATACTGTCACCAAAGGGGTATGGACTATTTTCATATCCAAATTCGGGCGACTTCTTCGCACTATTCATTGTAAAAATAGAGAATATAACAAAATTGCTGCAAGAAGAAGTGCTGCTCGATGATAGAATCCCTTTTCAAGAAAGGTGTATCAAGTATTATAGATAGACCTAAGATTGTACGTCTTTAACCTTGACTCCGGTCAAGGTTTCCTTATAAGTTATTATCAAGATTGCATAGCTATCTAGAATGTGCTATTTTTGGCCATGTACAATTGTAAAAAACCAATGTGTTACGGTGATCGTTCATGTTCTTGCAAATTTATTTAAAACTTTTCGCATGAACATTAGTCAAAATAATAAAGATGTTTTGAATTTGGAAGGCTTGATACTAGAAATAGAAAAATAAGTTGAGAAATGTGCCTATTTTGTGGGTTACCTAAACACTGGCAAAGGTATATGCTCAATAAAGGAAGTCAATAGCGACGTTAGGAGAACGTAGTGGCTATTGACTTTTTTATTTTTACAACTGGGCTAGAAAGAAAAGTGTGAGAATTAGGCGAGATGATATTTTATTGAAAAGACATGGAATGGACTTAAAACCAATGAATTCGTACAAGCTTGTAAGTTTTAACGTAGTAGTTGTCATGGCATAAAGGTGTCATACTGTTACAATAAAACTTACAAATTTAATGCTACTTAAAAACAGATGAACTTAAAGCACTTCATTATCTATTAGATAACGAGTGCTTTTTTGCGTTTAAGCATAGCATTTAAAGGGTTCATTACAATTTTATAAATGCACCAAGTGTTAAATTTTTATAGTAATTTTTATGGCTTGTAACAGCTATGTACAGTGTATGACGGCCGTAGAGCAGAATTGTAAACAGGATTAAAATAATAATTAACCTAGGAGTATAAGCAAAAAGATGAAGTGAAGAAACTACTTTTCATTTAAATATAGTACAATCATTGCGAGACGGCAAAAATATTACCTTTGACTGCGTGAAACTAGCAGGCCTAAAAGTGGAGAAATACGGAAATGACAAAATGTATCAGTACGGCGGAAAAATGGCCGAGGGTGCAGATGACGTAACAGCTACCTTCAAAGGTGTTCAAGTAGCTAGAAACGGTGCATTGGCAACAAAGCAAGGCAAGGGTTACTGAGTGGATTAATACGCGCCATGCAGAGAGTACTAAGTTTATGGATGGTAAGATTCATGGGTTTGAGGCTTCGCTTGCTAAGGGTACCGGTAAAGTATATCCTGCAAGATAAATTGATCCAGTAGCAGAAGCGCATATAATAGATAGAGTGAAAGAGCTAAGAGGGAAATTAACTAGTGGATATAAAAAGTCTGGGAACTTTTCTTTAGCAGAAGTAGATGTAAGGGGGTAGCCGATAAGAATGGAATTGAGTACCCAAGAGATTCAGATACTGAGTATAAAATTCTAAATGATATAGCTAACAGACTTGGAAACAATACTGAGGCAAAAGGAAAAATAAAGTTATTTACAGAATTAGGTACTTGCGATAGTTGTAGTAGGGTGGTGGGGTTTTCTGGAAAATATAAAAATATAGAATTAGAGGTTATCCATAATAACGGAAACAGACTAAAACGTCTATAAGAGGGGTATAAATGGAAGATTGGGAATATAATGAATTGATTGAGGCTGTTAAAGAAGTGTATGATAATATGTTAAATGAAGATAGAGGATATAAATATGCTACTGCAAGAACATTTTATGAATTTGAAACCGTTTGCAATGAGGGTGAAACAGAAAATTTACTAGTACACTTAGCCATTGGAGAGATAATAGTGACGCATCCAAAAGTTTTTGTGGGTGTGGTTGATACAATAAAAAAAGAGCTAGGAAGCATTGATAGGAAGGAATTAGAGAAGGAATTGGTATCTGAAGAGGTTGAGGATCTTTTGACCAGAATAAGTAATGTCAATCATAAACTTAAAAACGTAATACAGGACTATGATTCTAATGCTGATAATTATTAATAAATAGAGTTAGTATTATTAATAGAATGTTGAAAGGGAATATGTAAAGAGAGAAATGCATTCATGTAGTTTCAATCGTGTTTAATAAAATGATTTCCTTTTATGTATAAATATCATAATTAAGCACATGTTATATACAAATATAATGGAGGTGTAATTATGAATATTCAAAGGCATGATAATAACTATAATGAAATTCTAATTTCTGGTGCTACAAGTGCAATCGAGCAGATGAAATATGAAATTGCTCATGAATTAGGAGTTACACTGGGTCCAGAGACATCTGCACGTGCTAATGGTTCCGTTGGTGGGGAAATTACAAAGCGTCTTGTTCGAATGGGTGAAGAACAATTAATGGGACAATATAGATTACATTAAAATGGTACATATCCAATTAAAAAGAGTATCCTTTACTTCGTTAATGGATACTTTTTTCTTTATTTTTACATTAAATTCAAAAATATAACATCCAGTCCGGAAATTGAATGCGTAGATTTATTTGTGTGGAACTTTAAATCTACGAATAATACCATAGGTATCTAAATGATTAAAATTCATCTATGAGAAAAATGAGCGGTTTGGTGTGCTGTTATTCGTGTGTAGGTTTAATTTAGAGCCAAAAGGTAAATTTGTCATAAAATTTTTCATTTATCTATTTATCAATTAAGAAAGAATATAGTGAATTTGAAAATATTTCAATTTTATCTACAATAATTATAAGGGTGATCGGATTAGTTGATGGATTGTGAAATTTATTTGTGTGACTTTAGCTCAAAATCAAATTTATGAACTGTAACGCAACGATTATCTTCAGATAAAAGATTAATTACCAAGTGCGAATAAACACAATATGAAACTATTTCTATTTATATAGATTAAAGCCTAATAAAAAGATAATAAAAGTGCATCATCTTTTTGCAGGAGTAGTAGACTAGGAGTCTTGCGCAGAATTAATAAACTATAGTAATAGTAACTTGTATGATTTCTTTTACTTCATTTAAAAATGTTTTTTATAGAAGCAGATAAGAAAATCCGACATGCAATTTAAACATTGCTAGAATATAAGTGGATTCCTAGAGGGCATGCCTTTTCGGCAGCAGGTGTAGGTAAAATCGGAGGATCACATTCTCTGAAAGATGCGTATCAATATACGAAAGAGAATGTGGAGAGTTTTTTTGTAACAGTAAGAAGAATGTTGGTAGGGAAGTAAGTGGTGCTGGTGATAGTGTAAGAAAAACTAGTTTTGTTTTTAGTAATTTATATAAGGTGGATCTTTTTTACCCAATATATTTTTCAGAAGGGTTAACGGTAACATAGAGGTAGCATGGAATAATGAATCGACGTATTCTACGGAAGGAATCACTTATATTCATCCTATTGGAATTGAATATATCAATTGAAATGTTTAATCATACTGTTAATTGTTTTATTGAGAATTTCCTGGATAATCTTCTACTTAATTTTAGACACAAAAATGATGCCGAATTCGTTTGCAAAAAAGTAAAGAACATAATTAAATAGTTGTTTTAAAACTTTGAATTCGCTTAAATATGGATGGAACTTTTAAAGGGTTTATTGACCAAATTAGATAAGAGGTGATCAGCAATGGAGATACGTTGATAGCTTTGCAACACTTAGCACGTTTTTACAGAAAGCAACTGTCTGTTGATGTAATTGGTGTTACAGGAAGTAACGGAAAGACAACAACAAAAGATTTAATTAACTCTGTACTCGGTACAACTTACAAGGTTCATAAAACACAAGGAAATTTGAATAGCCAAATCGGTTTACCGTTAACAATTCTAGAGATTGAAGAGGATTGTGAAATAGTAGTATTAGAAATGGGGATGAGTGAACATGGGCAAATTCAACGTTTGTCAGAAATTGCTGAGCCAAATTTAGCTGTTATCACAATGATTGGACAATCGCACATACAAACATTAGGTTTAAGAGAAGCAATTGCAGATGCAAAGCTGGAAATAGTAATGAACTTAAAGGAACAAGGGCTACTTATCTACAATGGGGATGAACCACTTTTAAAAGAAAGAATTCACACATTGCCTAATGCTAATCACATTGAATTTATTAGATTTGGTGAATCTTCTTCAAATGACATTTATCCTGTGTCCATGAAAGAACATTCAACAGGGATTGATTTTACATTAAACGATGAAGTAATTTATTTCATACCTCTCCATGGAAAACATAATGTTTACAACGCTATAATTGCTATAAAAGTCGGTCAGCAATTCAATTTAGATCAACAAAGCATTAAAAAGGGGTTAAAACAAGTAGAAATAACAGAAATGCGTTTTCAAATGTTAAAAGGAAAATCAGGAACTACGATTATTAATGACGCTTGGAATGCTAGTCCTTCTTCCGTTAAGGCAGCAATAGAAACATTTGAACAACTTGTAGGATATAAGAAGAAAATTATTGTGTTAGGTGACATGTTGGAGTTAGGTCAAGAAGAAGAAAAGTATCACCGGGATATTGGTCAAATACTAAATCCAAATACAATAGATTATATTTTTACAATTGGGGAACGCGCAAAAATGATTGTACAAGAAGCAAAATTTAGATATACAAAAGGAAAAGTAAAAGCATTTCTTACAAAAGAAGAAGCTATTACAGAAATTCTCTCTGTATGTAATCCGGAAGATGCAGTCCTAGTAAAAGGCTCAAGAGGAATGGCATTAGAAGAAGTAGTCCAAGAATTAATATGACATTTCAATCTCAATAAATTATCTCCGTTAACTGTTGGTTTTGAATAAAGTTTGATTCAAAGTATGCAAAAATGTTGTTTTTATTAAAGAAGAACTCTTCATATTTTGAAAAAAGATTGGTCAAAAATAGATTCATTGTTGTGAATTAGTGTACAAATATTATAAAAAAGGTTGACCAATTTTTTTATAAAACTTACTACAACAATATATGAATATCTTTGACTGTTTTTGTAATTTATTGTAAAATAATATACATGGAAGGTATTTTAGGGGAAATATGGAAAGAGTATGCCTTTCAGCTTTTAAAGGGCTAAAGCATATCCTTTTTGTTATTTAAAGGGGGAGAAAGAAAAAAGTATGAAGGATTTAAAAAGAAAAAGTATTTATGTTTTATTAATAGTTATAGCAATTATGGGGTTAAGTGCTTGTGGTAAAGATCCATCAGACGATTTGCAATCTAAAAAGTGGAATGTCGTTGCTACCAATGGCGAATCATATACAGCAGAATTCGCTAAAAATACGGTTTCTTTCAAGATAGGAGCTTTCACAAGAGGGTTTACATATAAAATTAACAAAGATGAAATTAGTTTAGAAGAAGATGGGAAAGAGCCAATTGTATTTGAAGTTAAAAAAGATGGTGATGAATATAAATTTAAGGCAACAACTCCAGCTATTAAAAAGAAATTTGGAGATGTGACGTTATCACCAAGTAAATAGTAAATGAAAAGTCGAGAAAAAACTCTGTAATAATTTTACAGAGTTTTTTGTTTGGAATTATTTAAGTAATTTTTACGGTGATACATATTAGTAATATTGTTGGTTGGAAATAAAGTTTGATTAAAAATATTTACTCCCACCCTTACTCTACGGAATATAAAAAGAATCTAATTTGAAAAAAGATTAATCAAAATAGATTCTTTTCCAGTAGATTTAAGATTGGTTTTTATAAAAATGTTTGATTAAAATTACACATATTAACCTCACCATATATTTTATTTCTTTTCTTAATAAAAATATCCCCATAGATAAGTAAATCCAAAGGAATAAAACGGTGCATCTTTTTTATAAACAGTTAATCTTTTTTCAAAACGGTTAAACTTTGAAATAAACGATTAAACTTTATTTTAAATCCACATTAACGGAAGGAAAAAGAACAAGAGGTGTTTTCTTTTATGAAAACACCTCCGTAGTCTAATACTTTTTTCTATAGTCTAAAACATTTGTTCAATCAAATAGTAAGTGTTTTAAAAGATAAAAAACAACTGTTTACGGTATAAAAATAGTGCTATTACCAAGAGGGATTTTTTAATCCCCCTTAGGATAGCACTACACTACATTTGATATGACCATTCAGCAACATAATATTTCCGTTGACCCTATTCGTTGTATAAGATTTTCTATCCTTTTTACTTTTGAACGTTGGGAAGTCATTTTGACCACGAAAGAAATTTTATAAGCAGTTTGCAAGTTTAATTGAGCATTTGCTAATGCTAATGAATCCACTTCCTTCAACCATTCAAACCCTTCTTTGTACTTTGCAGGAGTAGGGAATTTTTGCTTTCTTAGTTCTTCCTTATTCCCTTTGTGTTTCTCATACACTTCTTTTCGTTCAGCTAACATCTTATTATATACAAATCGCACACACCCAAAAGTTTTACGAATAAGATGCGCTTGTTGTTCTGTTGGATACAAACGAAATTTATATGCTTTATTATGTGTTGTCATATCATTTCACCTCACTTTTCCCCTTGCTTTTCGATATACTTTTTTACTATTTCTATTGGTGAACCACTAGTAGTGAGTAAGCAAAAACTTCTTGACCAAAACATCTCTTTCCGAAGTTTCTTTTTCACTTGTGGAAAGTCTCTCTTGATGAGTCGAGAACTAGCACTTTTATACGCATTGATGAACTTTGTTATTTCTGTATTAGGATGTGCTTTGAATAAAATATGGACATGGTCATTGTCATGATTCCACTCAACTAAAGTTATGTTATAGCTTTCTGAGAGCCTTATAAACATATCTTTTGCATAGTTAGACATATTATCATCAAATACATTTCTTCTATATTTCACAACTAATATAAGATGATAATAAAGCGAGAATACTGAATGATTATTACTATCTAAATCCATTGATATACCAGCCTTTATACTTTATAAGACTGATTATATCGGAGTAAAAATAAAAAGAATAGCAAATACTTTTTGGCTATCGCCCTGCACACGCTTGAGGAAGGAGAATTCTTTCGGATAAAGCGTTAAATTTAATAAAAGAGATCACTTTAGATATACTGCCAAATTATTTTACTTATACTAATATTTGGGGTAGAGTTATTCAACAAACGGGGAGAATAAATGGGAGGGCATTATGGAATTATTTGAATATGAAGAACGATTTAAAAAACAAGTAGAAAGCTATGAATTATCTGAGGAACAGTTACAATTTACAGGTACACCAAAAAAATGTGTAGAATTATCAAAAGCTGATACTGACAGACATTCTATATTATTTGTTGCAAATAATGAGCTTGTAACATTTTTCGTGCTTCATGAAAATGCAGGTGTAAATCCTTACTCTAAAAATCCAAAAGCTATGTTATTACGAGCGTTTTCAACGGATTATTATTATCAAGGAAAGGGATATGCCAAACAATCATTATTGTTACTACCTGACTTTGTACGCAAAGAATATCCATATATTAATGAAATTGTATTAGCGGTAAATGTGAAAAACATTACTGCACAGTTATTATATAAAAAATGTGGTTTTATTGATGAAGGTGTACGAAAAATAGGGAAAAAAGGCGAACTTATTATTATGAGATATTATTTATAAGAGAGATATTGTGAAAGATTCGACAACCGAATTAAACAGTGTAGTTTAGTGTTTTCTAAATAAACTACACTTATTATAAAATATTTATAGACTAAAAGGTGCTTTTTGTGTAAGAGTCGAGTAACTCCCAAATATACAATAAAAGTTGATTTTGGAGTTACTTGACGTTTACTTTATTACTCACAAAATGAAAGAATAGATTTTGAGCTTCAAACATATAACCTAGATTCCATTTTATTCCTGGCATATGTAGAGTCTACTCTTTCTGCAGAAGCAGGTTATCCATCAATTGCTTTACCAGCAGGATATATGGAAAACGAGCGTCTATTTGGTATTACTTTTGCTGGGACGGCATTTAGTGAGAGAACTTTAATGAAGATTGGTTATGCCTTTGAGCAAACAATAAAATTTCGGAAACCTCCTAGTTTAATATAGAAAGTATAGTTGTTTTTGATGTAAGAAAAGCAGAACTGATGAATAAAAAATATGTATGGGTAGTGGTAAAGTGAAGATTGGTAAATTTGGAGAGGTCAATAAATTAAGTATTAATACAATTAGGCATTATATGGACTTAGGATTGATTGTACCTGAAAAGAAGGGAGGGCATTATTTTTTTGATGAGAGTTGTCAAAACGATTTAGAGATTATTTTGGAATTTAAAGGGATGGGATTTAGTTTAAACGAAATTAAACAATTTTTTCTATATAAAAATTTTGGTAAATTCACGGATTATGAAAATGATACGTACTATCAATCTTTGTTTATGGATAAATATAAGCAGGTTGAGCAGGAAATAAATAATTTAGTAGAAATAAAGGACAATTTAAAGGCGAAATTAGATGAAATATTAGCGGAATCTAAAGGTCCAAGCTTAATGATGGGAATTGATTTAAAAGTACTTGATTTGCTGAAATGTTTAAGGTGTAGCGAAAAACTTATTCTTCAAGATGGGATCATTCATAGAAATCAGATTATGGAAGGAAAGTTAATTTGCGATTGTGGTGAAGAATATCTTGTTGAATCAGGTATTTTAAAAATTGGTAATGCATTTCAAGCAACTTCTGGCCCCCATCTTGAAGAATTTGTTCTTGAATATATACATGAAACTGATCCAGCTTATTTGGAAAATATGAAAAAAGTTGGAGAATGGTCAATGAGGAAACTAGGTCAATTAGACTCAAATAATAAAGTATTGCTTGAGTTAGGATCCGGAGTTGGTTTTTTTCTGCGAAATGTTTTTCGGGAATTACCGGAAAATTGCTTGTATATTGCTGTTGATCGCAACTTAGAGCGGCATCGATTTTTAAAAGGTGTATTAGAGAGAACAGGTTTAAATAGAAACATGCTCTTTATTTGCGCTGATTTTTTACATATACCTATACAGGATCAATCTGTCGATGTCGTGATTGATCATTCAGGTACTAGTAATTACAGCTTCGAACATGAGGAGTTTTTGCTTCGCGAAGTGGATTTTCTATTTAAGCCTAATTGTTACATATTGGGATCATATATTGCTTTTAAAAATTTTAGCACCAAAAGCAAAATCGAAGCTAGATTTAGAGATAACTTTATAGCTAGAAAAATTAGGGGAAACATCACTGATTTAAAGTATATTCCTCTTGAGGAAAGGACTTCTGAATATATTGATCGAGGTGGAAAGTACGAAAATTTCTTTGTGCAGGGGGAAGAAATTTATTCATATTCATTTTTGGGAAAAAGATAGGGTTAACCCTATCTTTTTTCATTTTTTCCTAAAAATTTATGGATTACACCTATTGATATTGGGTTCACCCGGCAGCTTAACATTTGTTGTATAAAAAGTTAAGTGAGGTGGAGGATTAATGGAAGCACTACAAATGAGTGTAAGTAATGAAAAGAACAAAAAAGAAATGAAAAACCTATTTCTCTATTCTACAGGAAAAACTATCTCGATATTTGGTACGGCTATTTATAACTTTGCGCTAGGATTATACGTTTTAAAGCAGACGGGCTCGGCGTTAAGCTTTGCAGTTACTCTTATACTAGGAATTATTCCGATGGTTATCATCAATCCGTTTGCTGGGGTGATTGCGGATAAGATCAATAAAAAGACATTAGTTATTTGTATGGATCTTCTTAGCGGAATCTTGTTGGTTTCCGTTTATATATTATGTATGAAATATGAATTGAATTTACTTATCATTTACGTCACTACGTTCCTGTTGACGGTGTTTACTACTTTCTTTGGAATAGGTTTAGAAGCTGCGAAGCCAAACATTGTATCTGAAAAAATGTTGATGAATATTAATTCCATTAGTAAAATAATCGACTCAATCTCTTTAATTATGGGACCTATGTTAGGCGGAATTGTTTTTGCAATCTTTGATATGAGAACTTTTATTATCATAAATGGAGTTTCTTTTCTCTTTTCTGGATTATCGATGATGTTTATTCATTTCAAGCTTTTCAATCATCAATTAAATGAAGATCATTTAATTGGGAAAATTCATTTGATTAGAGATATGAAGGATGGATTTAACTATATATTTGAAAGAAAGAGTATTAAAAGCATGTTTATGCTCTTAATATTAATTAATTTTTTTCTCGGCTTTGCTGTGACTGTTCCACTACCGTATATGATTAATACAGTTCTAAAGTTTGGAGCAAAGGAGTTTGGTATGATCCAAGGAGCCTTTCCACTGGGGATAATTATAGGAGCTTTATTAGTAAAGAAAATCACAGAAAGAATTTCCTATTCCATTCTTTTAAAATATATAAGCATCGCTTTATCGATTCTTATGATTTTATTAGGAGTTCCAGTTATGCTGAAAAGCTTACAACTGAACTCCATCGTTTTTACCTGTTATTTCATTGCTGTCTTGTTCTTGTTTGGGTTATTCATAGCGCTAATTGATATCCCTCTCGCTTATTTTATGCAAAAAGAGATTCCAGATGAATATAGAGGTAGAGTCCTAAGCATTGGCATTAGTATCGCGAAAATCATGCTTCCTATAGCGATGATTTCATCAGGAGCTCTATTAAATATCGTCCCTTCTTATGTCATGCCTATTGCAGGAGGAGTGTTATTCCTTCTATTAAATATGCGTTTAGCGAATAAGGTAAACTTTGAACTAACTTCAAAAAATATAAGTATTTAATTTGCTATAACGCCGGATTATTGTGTAATAAAAGTAGTGTTATAGTTGAAAAAATCCCCTTCCAGTATACTTAATAAAGAAATTTATCTTAAAGATAAAAGTGTATTTGATCATTTATAGATCAAATTTTTGGAACGTATGAAAGAATGAAAAAGGAAAAGGAAAAAGTGTTAGAAATGAAAACGTATATTGTAATTGGGGCTGGAATTCTCGGGGCATCTACTGCTTATCATCTTGCAAAAGCAGGAGTTCGAGTTACATTGGTTGATCGTCAAGATTTAGGGCAAGCAACGAATGCTGCAGCGGGGATTATCTGTCCTTGGCTATCACTGATGTACAAAAATTAGAACAAGTTGCTGAGACATTAGAAAATCAAAAATTCTATTCTACAATTAGGAACAATGGGAATACATCTTTTATTGAAGTGATAAACAAAGGAAAAACAACAGTTAAAAATGCCTTTGTACAAGCATATAAACAGATAAAACATACGATTAAAGCCTTACTGGATTATAAGTGGATTCCTGGAGGATAACCTTCTCTTTCACTAACAGGCGGAGGATCACACTTTCTGAAAGATACTTATCAGTATACGAAAGAGACTGCGGAGAGGGTTTTTGGTAGTGGAGCTCTTAGATATGGAGATAGAAGAATATCGGATGAGCTGTACGACGAATTACGTAAGTAAACACCAACAGTGGAGTTAAGAGAATTAGTTAATAAAGATATTAATGATATGAAGGGAGAACCTGATTCTGCACTAGGAGAAATTATAACCAAGAAATTAGAAGCAAACCACATTGTATCGGTGGATAAAATTGCTAGTATGGAAGGCTTTGAGAAACTAACTAAAGAGCAATAATTGCTGATTTTAAATAACCCAGATAATTTTATTGGAGGATAATTATGAGGAGTAATGCCGAAGCTTTTATAGATAGATTAGAAGAGCTGTTTGGAGAAGTAGATGCAATAAAAAAGATTAATACTAAAAATGGAGATATACCAATTCATGTGTTTTTTTATCGTGATTTACCTGAGGAAGGTATGATGACATCTATTACTTATGGACTATCAGAAGCAAACCATCCAAATTGGAAAAACGGAAAACCAGAAATTATTCTAACACTGGAGACTCAAGATGAAAGTTGGGGATTAGCAACAGCGTATTTTGCGTCACAATTTAAAGGAGAAAAAAGTTTCTCTTACGGTTCACTGTTTACTTTAGATACTCCCATTTCAAAAGAATCTGAAATGGTTGGGTTCTTTGTCTTTGCTCCTTCAATTCTAAGTAAAGAATACTCGGAAATCAAAACACCTGAGGGATCAATACATTTAGTTGGTATGTATCCAATCTATAGTGAAGAGATTAAATTATATCAAACGATAGGGTTGGAGCCGTTTTGGCAAAGGGAAGGTTTTGATTTATATAATGTAAAGAGAAAAAAATTAGTATAAATATGTTTTCTGTGATCATTATGAAGAAATTCAATACACACCTGAAGAATTTAGAAAAATGGATTAACAAATATGCACTGTAGCTATATTGCATATGTATATGTGAAAGAGAACATTAAAAATTAAATAACCAAAGACGATTCAAACTAAGAATCGTCTTTGGTTGCTATTTCAAGGAAAGTATTACTTTGTTATATTTATCAAAAAGTTATTTTGAAGCTATCATATAACTACTTTTTAAGATAATAATTTGGATTTTTATTCATTTTTCTTAAAAAATCTCCAAGAGAATTCGCTATTAAATCTCCCTCATAGTAAATCGGACAACAACCATCTGCATCTTCTGCATCTAAATTCATTACTAAACAAGAAAGTTCTGATACTTCATAAAATACTAATTCATTTTCATCTGTATAATGATCTAATCGAATATCATCCATATAAATGTCTTCACCATTAATAAAATCAAGTACACTACCAGGTCCCATTATTCTATTAAAACGTGATTCAATAGATTTACATACAAAACCATAACCTATCTCATTATAAAATTGCTTAAGCTCTCTTGGGAATTTTTCCCCCCATTCATTTTCGATTGATTTTATTTCGTCTGTTCCAGTTGGATAAAATACATGTTTATCATCAGAAGATATTTCTGTTCCAGGTAAAATCACATATTGTTTTAGAAAATGAAAATTACTCATATTTTTTCTCCCTTTTTTAATCTATCTTCCTAGAGGAATTTCTCTAGCCGGGCTATCCGACCTATGAATAATATTTTAAAATTATATAGGAAAGAGAAGAGGTGGTGAATATGAAAATACTAATTATGTTTTAGAGAGATAGCGTTTTAACAAATGAGGTGCACTTCAAGGAACCGGTTTATATATTTGTTCATTTAATTATGCTTCATATGCCATGCTATCAGGAAAGTCTTCGTTTCTTTTGAGACATCGCACAATCCTAGTACATGCACAATTAAAATAATGTCCTCTCATTGTTTCTGAATCCACTGGAGCTTGCTCTAAGTCATAAAACATTCGTTCTTTTTTATTATAATACATTTTTCCTATTTTATCGGGGGATTCAGAAGGGTAGTATTGATAAACAACAATTTCTTCATCTTCCAATTCTTTAGTCATTAATAAACATACTGCCATATATAAAGACCTCCTTATTTATTCTTTATCTATTTTGGGCACATCCTATGGTCTACCAGATCTCACAGTGGCATCATGTGCTTCTCTATACGTTGTTTTAATTTAGTTACTTCCCACATATTGAAGCTAAGCTAAATAAAGTAATATAGTATTTAAGCAAATGAAATGTCATTTGGAAGATCAATATCTTTTAAATTTTTCATTCCACCATCATTTTCAATTTGTTTATGGATTTTAATGATACACTTATAGAACAATGAAATATGTTTTTTAGGTATGTCATCAAGTAAAACATAACCTTCTTCTACAGTAAGCTTATCTTTTAATAGCTTAAAACGCCATCTTTCATACATTTCTGGATACTCATTACACATTTCAATACTAGGACCAAAACTATAAATGGCATAATCACAATTATCTAGCTCTTTTGTTATTACAATCGCAGGATATCTTCCCATTCTAATACACTCCTTGATTAATCAAATGCTTTAGCTAAAGGAATTTTAAAATGTTCATCAAGCGGACTCATAGGTTCTGTATCAGGAGCGTTCCAAGGTCTCCCCGATAACATTATGAACCGAGAGGATAAATACGTAAATATATAAATAAAGTAAAAAATATATGTCTGTAAATTAAAATAAGCTTTAAAACATAAAAAAATGCTAACAAGCTTGCAAATGAACTTACTAACATCTATTTATATATCGATAAAAAATTGGGGGCTGTTTATGGTAAGCAAACTTTTATAGTTCAAACAGTTAAAAGTATGAACATATAAGGAGAAATCTGCTTTGTTCTCTATACGTTATAAAGTATTTTTTGATGAAATATATGATGATCATGAATTAAAAGGAGCAGACGGTTATTTTCAAATACAAGTGGACAATGGAAACTATGGATTATTTCTTTCAGAGGAACTAGATGTGTTTTCTGTATCGGTATATTGGTGGTTTTATTATTTTTTAGAAGCAACAGAACTACTAAAAAATGAAAAGCAAGTGTATATAAGTGATATAGAAACTCCACAAGTTTGGATTGAGCTAAAAAAACTAATAGTGATTATATTTCTATTAGCAAAGCTTATGCAAATAAACCAGAAGGAAGCCATGCAGTCGAATGTAGTAATATAGTTGGAATAACTTATCCTAGTTGGAATTCTAAACTTGTACCATTGGAAGACTTTAGAAATGAATTGTTAGAGAAATCTAAGATGTATGCACAAGACTTGCAGGAACTAAATAACGAGTCGCACCCATATATCTTAAAGTTAGAGTTTTTAATAAAAAAGGTTGAAAATTAATAGATATATTATGCTTATAAAGAATGTCACTGGGGAATTAATGTCTTTAAAGGTACTCATACGTAAAATTAGTCAGTTCCCTTGTGAAGTAGAATTACTATTAAATTCAGGAAAAGAAATGGTTATAAAGAGTGTAAGTATTGGTAGTATTAGAAAAATACATTTTGTTTTAGATTTATTAGGGTAGGTGACAGAAATGGTTGGTAGAAGAATGGTAGATAGATGGGAAGATGATAACAAGTCTTTTCTTAGTTTGAGTATTCAACAAAGAGTTTTACCCACAATATATGGAGGGATTATTGGGGATCTATTAGGTGTTCCAGTTGAATTTAGGAAAAGGGATACTTTTTACATAGACAATGTTAGTGGCTATGGAACCTATAATCAACCACCTGGAACATGGTCAGATGATACTTCATTGACTTTGTGCTTAATGGAAAATTTAATAAAAGAAGAAAGTATATTTTGTTTAATGAACAAATTTATTAAATATAAAGAGGAGGGGTATTGGACTCCTTTTGGAAAAATGTTCGATATTGGAAGAAGTACAGATGAGGCTATTATTCGTTTTGAGGAAGGGTATCCGTTAGAAAAATGTGGTGGCAAAGCTGAGTTTGATAATGGAAATGGCGCTATAATGAGGATAGCACCACTAGCCTTTGTACTATACAATGAGTTTGATTTTATCAAAAAGGTAGAAATGATAAAAAAATATACCGAGATTACTCATGCACATCCTCGTGCTATAGTAGGTTCTATTATTTATATTGAATGTTTGATAAGGCTTTATCATAATAATACTTCTCAAGAATCCTTAGAAGTAGTTAAGAGATTATTTGATAAAAATTTTGATAAAAGTCATAAATATCAAGAAGAACTAAAGCATTATTCAAGGCTTTTTGAAAATGATTTTTTTAGATTACCTAAAAATGAAATATTGTCGGATGGATATGTAGTACATACTTTAGAAGCTGCAATTTGGTGTTTTGGAAATTCAACAACCTTTAAAGAGGCTGTTTTAAAAGCGATAAATTTAGGGGAAGATACAGATACTATAGCTGCAATAACAGGAACTTTAGCAGGTATGTACTATAAAATGGATGAAATTCCAGAAGAATGGTTAGGGAAAATAGTAAGAAAACAAGATATTGATGAATTGATAAATAGATTCAATAAATATTGTGCAGACAAAGCGATTATTGAGGAATATGGCAGTCTCTGAAAGATGATGTGTATCAGTTTATGAAAGAGACTGGGGAGAAGGGGGTGGATAGAAGGACAGGTAAAGTATATCCTACAAAACAAATTGATCCAGTAGCAGAAGCACATATAATTGTTAGAGTGAAAGAGCTAAGAGGGAAATTAACTAATGGATATAAAAAGTTTGGGAACTTTGCTTTGGCAGAAGTAGATGTCATGGGGCTAAATAGGAAAGAATTTTATGCTCAAGTAGTATAAATGAATTAAGTGGTGTGTTAGAGGAAAGAGTGGCGGATATTATATTAAAGCCTAATAACACAATTTTTAAAGCATCAATAGCAGCAGATAAGAATGGAATTGAGTACCCAAGAGAGTCTGATACTGAGTATAAAATTCTAAATGATATAGCTAACAAATTTGGAAATAATACTGAGACAAGAGGTAAAATAAAGTTATTTAGTATCATATTGTAAGTATAAATTGGTTATATACAAACTAAAAAACACATGAATTTAAAGCACTTGTTTACCAAAGGCAACAAGTGCTTTTTTACGTATTAGGGTAGATATGAGTAGGCACGTTATAATAGTATAAGTGCACGAAGGGTTAAAATTTTATAGATTGTAACTTCTGTAACAATGTTATTTTGGAATTTCGAGAAAATCTCCTAATATTAAATTAAGTATATGCACAAAGTAGGTGAAAAGTATGGGAGGATTTGGTTGTGAAGAACTTAATGAATTAACAATTGAAGATTATAATGATTTTTTTAATGGGACACCAAATCAAATTCCAAAAAATAAGGTGGAAAATAATGCTGAATTTAAAAGATTTAAAAAAAGAGGATATTAACTATAATTGGAAAACAATATACATAGGTATAGAAGAGCGATTTTTTAATATCTCAGTTTTGACTGATTACGCAATTGAATTATTGGAAAAAGGAGAAGAAAGCCCCCTAATTAATGATTTAGCTTGGGATGTATCTGAAGACAACATATTTAATTTAATGTCAGAGATAAAAAAACAGTTTTTTCCTGATTTTGAAAAAGATAATCCAGAGTGGCAAAGAGAATATAGAAAATTAAGGTATGTCTATTTATCTAAAGTGAGAGGTAATACAAATGACAAACGTGAATTATTAAATAAAATAGCTAGTTTTTATGATTCTTTTGGGTATCCAGAAGATATGGTATCTCTCATAAATTATATGCCTCAAAAATTATTTTCTACTCAAGAGAGTTTATTAGAAAACTTTAATACTTTTCTTGAAGAAGAAAGGATTTATCTGAAAAATTAATTTAACTATTTGGTTAGATTCTGAAGGTACATGTTAAGTTAGAAGCAGTTCAGAGATATACAAAGTCATTGACCTTTTGTGAGTTCCTTGTGCACTGACAAAAAATCATACCAAATAAATTAACAGTGATGTTAGAAAAATGAAGAGACTGTTGACTTATTTTATCGTGTTATATGTCGGAGAACTTATCTAAACAAGTTGAACTGGAAGATATAATAAATCTTCCAGTTTTTTTGTATCATCAATTTTATATCAACACAGTCTATTTGGGTACGTCTATCTGTTATTTTATTGAATAATATTTGTCCGTAATGTGAATGGGTTATAATTATCATTTTGATATATTAGGTAAATATTAGAGAGTATGCTGTGTATATCTTGTTTGGTTTAAATGAAAAAATAGATATAATTAAAAGGAAAAATATAGAAAGAGAAATTACGACGCATTGTTTAAATTTTTTATCAAGTAACTGCATTTTTCCATGTAAACGTTAAAGCCTCCGTCACTGAAAAAGAATTATCCAAAAAAGAAAGACTCATTGCGGCAGGCTGGACGCTTTTAAACTTTGTACCAATTGGAAAAGCCGCAAACCTTGCTGGAAAAGCAATTAAGTATGGCGGAAAAATTGTCATACGAGCAATAGAAAAAGGCGGGAAAGTTCTTCTTGATGGAGCGAAGAAAGTATCAAGAAAGCTACATGAAGGCGTATCTTTCTTGGCATCAAAGACAAAAGGGCTAAGTAATAAAATAGGGGATCTATGAAATAAAGGGAAGACAAAGGTTAAAAATGATTTTATAGAAGTTGGTAAGGAATTTCGTTATGCTATGAAAAAATTGGGAGAGTATGTGCCGGAATTTGGTGGAGGCCTTGCCTTTGAGACACAAGGTGCAGGCAAGATTCCTAGTGGAGGAAAGAACCTGCTGAAAGATGCGTATCAGAATGTGAAAGATACTGGTGAGAAGGATGTTGGTAATGGAGCTAACGGTTTAAAAATTCCTCAGGGATTAACAGAAGATCAGTTTTCCAATATGAGTAACTTATTAAAGAGGGAATCAGGAAACATAAGTGATGACATTTTTTGTACAAGGTAGTAGAGCAGGAGGAACTGCAAAATTAACATCAGATATTGATATAGGTGTCCGTGTAAGTAAAGAGCAATTTGAAGGACTTGTAAAAAAATATTTTGGAACTCCAAATCCAGGTTCTGTAAAAGAAAGAACTATGCTTCATGCTTTAGAGAGTGGAAAAATTCAAGCGGGTGAAGCTAAATTGAGAGGACTCTGAAAAGAAATAGAAAATCTATTAGGGATAGAAGCTGATGTATCTATAATTTTAGAGCGTGGAAAATTTGATAACCCACCATATATACCTATTAAATAAGGAGAAGTATAGGTTGGAAGATTTATATTGTAAAGCTTTTATAAATACTATTCAATCAATTGAAGAGTTAACTGAAAAAATTTCTGTTTGTTTACATTTGGAACATGATAAATTTTTTTCTATAGAAGGTGATTATTTCAGTGTTGATGTTATAAAAGATAAAGAATTTGATGAAGAAAAATCGAAAGAATTTCCAGATGGCTTTCTTTACTTTCCATATTTTTTAGATATTGATACATCTGATTGTAATAAAAGCAGCGATTATAAAAAAGAAATCAGAAAATTACTTGTGTTTTTGTGGAAAGAGGGTTATCAAGTAGTTGCCTCATGTGATTTTGAAAATGAGCTACCGTATAAAGGTGGATATAACCAAAGAATAAATTATTGAAATTTATAATTGGAATTGCTAATTTTGCTAGATTCTGAGGGGATAGAAATGTAGATGAAAAATTAACTAAGTCGGAGTTGAATACTATGTTTGAAAGTATTGATTTTAGACCAGGTGAAGTAGCTTATGATGGTTTTGACCGAAGGATTTTAGAAGGATTTGATGAAGAAAGTGATTTATTGACAGATGATATGCTTTTAGTGAAGTATCCATTTAATTATGCAATTGACATAGGTTGGCACGGAGGTTTGAAAACATTTTTATTATATGTTACACAAAATTCCGATTGGGATGACCCTGTTGAAAAAAGGATATGTAGCGATTTATATTCATTAAAAATAAATTTAATGGAGTGTATAAATAATATTAGAAGATTAGTTGATGAAGAAAAAACACTTCAAGATAGATAGTTCGATAATGCAGTTTGAATAGTATTAGAAAGCAGTCTTTCTCTGCAGCAGGTATATAGATATAGTTGTGGAGGGAAAGGGTTTAGAGAGCTTCGTGAAACTCCAAAGAGTAACTATGAATCCAAGTTAAAATTTGATTCGAAAAATGGATGATTTCCTGATGCAACTAAACAATCATAGGAGGAAAAAATGCTTAAAGATAAAATGAAATCAATATTGAAAGAAAGAAAAATCAAGGCATTAAATGATGATTATGGAATTCAAGAATGCTGGAAAAAAATAACTGATGCTTTGTCTGAAAATGAAAGTGAAACTATTCAATATTTAAAACAGTGTGATAAAGAGGACTTGTATTGGATTAGCGAAGTATTTGAGGATATATCTGAAATTTTACAGAGTCCTCAATTTATTACTTGTTTGAGGACTCTAGATAAAACGTTTCCGGAATTAGATTTGACTCATGATATTGATATAGCTGAAAGCTATTTAGTAAAAGAATAGTTTATTTTGAAACATTTAATGATCCCTTTGACAGTGAGTATGGTAGAAAGTATAGGAGAGTTTATATGGAATCCCAATTAAATAAATGTTTTTCGTTAGAATGAATCATATTTTGTTAATTAAAGATTACTATAGTGTAGCATTAGAACAAATTAAAAGATTAAAAGCTAAATGCATGTAACATGAATGTTTTCAAGACTCAATATTTATTCATAGTTAATTAAGCTATATTTGATTAAATTAGGAAAACAATGAAAGATCATCAATTAAAGAAAGGGAATGAGGCATATCATGAGAGAAATCAAGTGGTTATTTTCAGAAGAAATAGTAGATGAACAAATAATAAATAAAGTAGAGAAATCGTTTGGAGTAAACTTTCCAAGCGATTATAAAGAATGTGTTAAAAAATATAATGGCGGATATCCAGAGCCAAATACTTTTGAATTTGTAACTGGGGGAGAAGGTGTAATAAATGATTTATTAAGTTTTACAAGTGAAGAAATGAATATAGGGATGTTTTACGATCCTATACAGCCTGAGATAGAGGGGATTATTCCTTTTGCGAAAGATCCTTTTGGAAATCTAATATGTTTTGACTATCGTGCGGATAAATTATCACCAACAATTGTATTTTGGGATCATGAGGAAGAAGGAGAAGCAGCTATAGAGCTTATTTGTCATACATTTTCAGAGCTATTAGATGGATTACATGATGATTAAAAATCTAATAAAGTAATAGAAAAAGTAAAGGGAATACATATGAATTTAGAATATACATGTATCTTCTAAAAAAGAACCTTCGTGGTAATATCGAAGGTTCTTTTTGCTAGAATAGTTATGATTCTTTCGCGGTGAATATTTGTTTGAAACGGTGCGGATTTCCCTTTTCTTCTCGATTTTTGTCTTTTGAAAAAACACTTAAGAGTAGTGGGGTTGCAGAATAATTATTGTCTTTTTCTAATAGGTGTTTCATACCTGACACCATCATATACAGATCTAAAATAACAATGGTAAATAATAAAACAGGACCAAAAACTATCCCAAAAGGTTAACTTAGATAGTTTTAAACAATGTTAAATCCATACAACTAATACTTGTAAATATTTGTTGATTTGGCCAAACATAAGATTTGGGAAGTAGATAGGGCTTTACGTGCAGTTTACCTATAAAAAAATCTCTTTTTCGACAAAAAAATAATTATCTTGCTTGACAGTCGTAAATATAACCGATATAATTCGTAGTAATTTCAAAAGAACTTATATTCAGAATATTGGATTGCGTTGAATAGGAGTAGTAAGGTCATGTGTTTGTACAGAGAGCTATGGGTTGGTGTGACATAGTCAAATAACATCCTGAACTCGCCTAGGAGCAGTAAGGTGGAACAGAAGTCTAATTCTTAGTAAATCTTAACGGTTAACCTTCGATAACAGGTTTGTAATCAAACGATTACTGCTAAGGTGGATTCATAATGGAATCAATGAGAGTGGTACCGCGTTAAGTAAATGGCTTGGCGTCTCTTTATATAAAGAGATGCTGGGCCATTTTTTATTATATATAGGAAGAAATGGAGGTTTTATTTGGATTGGTCAATTATATTTATTTATTAATATAAAAAGATTTAATTGGGAGGAAAATAAGATGAAACAGACGGAGCAATGGACTTCGAAATTAGGTTTTATAATGGCCGCAGCAGGATCTGCAATTGGACTTGGAGCAATATGGAAATTTCCTTATATTGCTGGGAAGAGCGGTGGAGGAGCATTCTTTTTAATCTTTATATTGTTTACGGTATTAATAGGTCTTCCGTTATTGATAGCTGAATTTATGATAGGGCGCAGTACACAAAAACAAGCAGTTGGAGCATTTAAAAGTATCGCACCCAATACAGGTTGGCACTGGATTGGACGCCTTGGCGTTGGAACATGTTTTATTTTGTTATCGTTTTATAGTGTTGTTGGTGGCTGGGTATTAATCTATTTATTCAGAGGGATAACGGGACAATTGATTACACCGCAGCAAAATTACAGTTCTTTATTTACAGAAACAATTGGGGATCCTGTTTGGGCAATCGCTGGACATTTTGCCTTTATGTTTATTACGATTTGGGTTGTATCAAAAGGTGTACAAAATGGAATTGAAAAAGCGAGTAAATATATGTTACCAGCATTGTTCGTTCTGTTTGTAGCTCTTATTGTTCGCTCTTTAACACTTGATGATGCGATGAAAGGGGTCAAATTCTTCTTACAGCCTGATTTCTCAAAAATCACATCAGAAAGTATTTTATTTGCAATGGGACAATCATTTTTTGCAATTAGTATAGGAATTTCAATCATGGTCACGTATAGTTCTTACTTAAATAAAAAAGAAAGTTTACCACGTTCAGCGGTAACGATTGTTGGACTGAACCTGTTTGTTTCTCTATTTGCAGGGCTTGCTATTTTTCCAGCAGTATTTTCACTAGGAATGGAGCCAACAGAAGGACCAGGATTGTTATTTATTGTATTACCATCTGTATTTAGTCAAATTCCATTTGGAAATATCTTTTTAACAGTATTTCTCGCGCTATTTACATTTGCAACGCTAACATCTGCATTTTCTCTACTTGAAACAGTCGTTTCAGCACTAGCGAATGGACAGCAAGAAAGAAGAAAGAAATTGTCATGGATCATTGGATTTTTAATTTTCTTAATAGGTATCCCATCTGCACTTTCATTTGGTGTATGGAATGATATAACAATCTTCGGCAAAAATATTTTTGACGCGGTAGACTTTTTATCTAGTAATATATTAATGCCACTTGGAGCTTTATTCATTAGTATTTTCGTCTCATTTAAAATGGAGAAAAAGGTACTGGAAGCAGAATTTTTTATTGGCGGGAATTACAGGAAATCAGTATTTATTTGCTGGGTGTTTTTACTTCGATATGTTGCGCCAATTGCGATTGTCATTGTCTTTTTGAATGTGATTGGGATTATTTAAATAAAAATAATTGAATATTAAGAAAAAATTTAGTGTATTTAAGGAAAAAAACCAACCGAATTATTAAAAAATGCGGTTGGTTTTTAGCCTGTATAAGTAAATCAATTTTATTTATTAAAAGTTATTTTCCCTTTAACATGATTTACTTTTATTTTATCGCTTTTTGCACCTAAGATGGTAACATGCTTTTCAATATTATTGATATCAGCTGAACCATCTCCAATTTTCGCTCTTATAGATCCTTTTATATCCGTAATAACAACTTTGCCGTTATTATTATCAAGATTAATGTCAGACTTTGTATGCGCAATATCTACATCTCCATCTCTATTTGTTACACTTACAGTTCCATTAACGTTGGAAATGTTAATATTACCGTTGACATTAAGTATATTAATATCTGATTCGAGGTTAGAGACTTTGATATCGCCGTCTCTATGATTTTCGTTAAATTCTACTTTTATGTTCTTAGGTAATGATAGTTTGACATCAACCCAAGTTTCACTATTGCTAAAAAATTGTCCATCAAAAGAAGTGTTTAAAGTTGCAATTCCATTTTTGGCTGAAAGATCTAGTTTTAATTTATCCATGCTAATACCCCTAGCTTTTGCAGTTATAGAAGCTTCTATTTTGTCTGATTTAGGATTTGTGGAAATATCAATATTACCATTTCGGTTATCTAGTTTTAACGTTTTAACATCAGTAGCAGGTAGCTCAAGTTGTTGTTCCTTTGTTTCAGTTTCGGAACTTGAACAACCAGTAAGAATTAAAGTTATTAACATACAGAAATAAATCAATCCTTTTTTCAATGTATTTCCTCCAGTCTTCAAAAAAAGTTTAAGCGACATCTTTTTTTACGAATATAGGGTATGCAATGCCATGCATGATGAATATATGAATTAAGATAAACAGTATAGAAAAAACGAAAGTCATACCTTCTACAGGAGGATTATCATATACGAAACTTGATAAATCCGTATGAGAGAAGATGAAATATTTTGTCCAACTGAAACCTTTTAATGAGATACTCATGACAAAACCCGAAATTGCTACTAAAAGAGAAAATACGATAGAGAATGTAGAACTTTTAAACGCCGCTGAAATCATAAATGCTAAAGTTGCAACAATAATTAAGTAAGGAATCTTAAATAATAAGCTGCCAATTAGTGCCTGAAGGATGCTTGTTTTTTGAACGACATGATCTTTGACAAATAAGTATTCACCATTTATTCCATCAAAGCCTAAAAGAATGCCACTAAATAGAATGGAAAGAAGAAACGTTATCATGATTAAGAAAAATCCAAATAATAACGTAGAAATATATTTAGAAAAATATATTTGTGTGCGAGTCGCGGTTCGTGTTAATAAAAATTTAATTGTACCGGATTGAAATTCACTTGCAACAATTTCACCAGCTATTATGAGTGTAAGAATGGAGATAGCTATTAAAAAGTTCGTACTTTGTCCAATTGTGAAGAACCATGCATTGTTTGTTGGTTTTATATTACTGTCGATGTAATAATTATTTAGTAGAAGTTTTTTTTCATTCTCCATTTTTTCAATAGGTAATTTTAGAGATTCTTTTTCAACTTGAAGCAATGCATTTTCTTCAATAAGGGATGTCTTCCAGTCATCCCCATAATTAACTTGACTGGAAAGCTTTACGTTTAGGAATTGAATGAAAATAAATACAACCATAACACCTACCATAATCCAAGTTCTTTTTCGTTTGAAAATTTTCATGTTTTCATTTTTTATTAGATTAATCATTGTGCACGCCATCTCCAGTCATTTCAATGAATTTGTCTTCTAAAGTTGTTTTCATGGTTTTAATGCCATAAACATTCACTCCATTTTTGGCTAATGTATCGCAAATTTCAGGTATATGTTCTTTACTTATTTTGATCGTAATGCCATTGTGACTTGTTATGATTTCTTCACCTATTACTAATTTTTGTAAGAGTGGGATTGCTAAATCTGTTCGGTCTACTTCAAATTGCACAGCTTGTATCTGTTCTTTTGTAATATCCTTTATATCATGTATACCAACTAGATTTCCTTTGTCTATAATAACGATGCGATCACACATCATTTCCATTTCGGCCATTAGATGACTTGAAACAACAATTGCTACCTGTTCTTCTGTAGCTAGTTGTTTTAAATGAAACCTTAAATCTCTAATTCCTTGAGGGTCCAGTCCATTTGTAGGTTCATCTAAAATGAGAAGGGCAGGTTTGTGTACAAAAGCAATTGCAAGAGCAAGCCGCTGTTTCATTCCTAAAGAATAAGTGGAAACTTTATTATGAATACTTTTTTCTAACCCAACTAAAGAAACAACTACATCCAAACGTTCTTTTGGAATATTAGGTGTCATTCTAGAAAAGTGAAGGAGGTTATCATAGCCAGATAAAAATTTGTATAAATCAGGATTCTCAACAATCACCCCAACATCTTTCATAGCTTCTTTGAAGTCTTTGCTTGTGTCTTTTTTATTAATTGTGACTGTTCCACTTGTTTTAGAGATTAAGCCAACAATCATTTTAATTGTGGTTGTTTTTCCAGCACCATTGGGGCCTAGAAGACCAAGAATTTCTCCTTTTTGAGCATCAAATGATATTCGATTAACGAGTGTCCGCCTTCCAATTTTCTTAGTTAAGTTTTGTACATTTAAAATACACATATTTTGTTCACTCCCTTAATATTAGTGATGTGTTTCGATTACAAACATAGCAAAAAGAATGTAATATAAGGCAGTGACAAAGTGTCATAACCTTGCTATGATGAAAATGGAAAAATAGGAAATATAGGGAAAAGGTATAATGTTCATTTGGATAGGAGGCATATGAAAGTTGAATGACATAAAAAATAAGTTAATTTGGCAGGAATGGGTAATGATACTCGTTCGGATTACTTGGATTGTTGCAATTGTTACTTTGACATATCAAGATAACCCAAACTTTCCACTTGAGATTGTTTTTATAAGTACAGTTTTGTCTTATGTCATACCTGTCATGTTATATAAATTACGAAGTGAATTATATGTAGTAACAGAAATTATCTTAGTGGGGGGACTTTCACTTTATTTTGCTTATACGTATCATTTGGCTCAATTTTTATCCCCTGCAATTTTAACGCTTGCATTTTTTTGCCGTGGAAAACTAAATTTTTATACATTACCTGCAATGATAATTATCTGTGTATTGGGAGTTTTCTTTAATTTTGGGTTTGATCGTAATAAGCTGCTTCTAAGTATATTTGATGTTCTCTTTATATATGGCATAGGTCATTTGCTACAAAGAGTTGTTTATTCTATGGATGCCATAAAGCAAAAATTAAATTTGATTAAGGATAAGAATGCAATTTTAGAACAATATTCTTCCCAGGTAGAAAGAATAACTTTGCTTGAGGAAAGGGATAGAATGGCAAGAGAATTACATGATACGATAGGCTATAAATTTACTTCGGTTATATTGAGTATGGAAACGTTACGACCACATCTAGCAACCAAGGAGGGAGAGGGGAAATTACAAGAAATATTAGATATATCACGATCTGCATTAGATAATATTCGAAGACAGGTTCACGAAATGGATCCACAAGAAGAATCAAATTTAGATGTGTCTTTATTGAACTTAATAGAGGAGTTTAAAAGTAATACAAATGTTCATGTTGTTTTCCGTACGGTTGGAGAATATTATCCAATGGCTAAAAAACTAAAGAGAACTTTCTGTCGGTGTTTACAAGAGGCAATGACAAATGCAACAAGACATGGGGGAGCTGAAAAGATACAAGTTCTTTTACAATATCATAAAAATTATGTGATGCTTCAAATACAAGATAACGGTATAGGCATGGAAGTTATGCAGGAGGGTTTTGGTTTATCGGGAATGAGAGAACGCCTAAGTGAATATCATGGGAATTTGAGTATTGATTCGACTAAGGATACAGGGACAATTGTGACTTGTTTGATTCCGACCTTACATAAAGAAGAATCATCTGCCCAAGATAAGATTCATATATTAATAGTAGATGATCAGCCTATTATTTCAGATAGTTTAGAACTTTTATTGGATAAATACGGTTTTCGCGTATCGGTTGCGAATAGTGGGGTACAAGCCTTAAAACAATGTGAAGAAAGGCAGCCAAATATTGTTCTTATGGATATACAAATGCCTGAGATGAATGGGATTACAACAATGAAGAAAATCAAGCATAGGTGGCCAGGTACTAAAATAATTATGATCACAACTTTTGAGGATACTTCTAGTGTTTCTGAAGCGATTGAAGCGGGAGCAGAGGGGTATGTACTTAAATCTGTTCAACCAGAAGAGTTAGTAGCGGCTATTCGATTAGTACATTCAGGTGGGACAATGCTATCTCAGGATGTGGCAACTCGCTTTTTTAAAGAATATAGTCCAATACCGAAAAAGCCTCCTTATGAATTGACTCCACGTGAAATGGATGTATTAGGATGTCTTAAAGAAGGACTTCGTTATAAAGAGATTGCAGCAAAGTTGTTTTTATCTGAAGGTACTGTAAGAAATTATGCTTCTTCTATTTATATGAAACTTCAAGTCTCAGGAAGAGGAGAGGCGGTGAAAAAAGCGGTGGATGAAGCATTTTTATAAAACGTAAAATCCAATTGGTACTATTTAAATTGAATGTAGCGTTTTTAAACGGAGGATAGAAAGGTGTATTGTTATATTACAGATACATAACGTGTACGAATTCGTGGCCCTCCTAATCGTATATGAGATCAAAGATGAAAAATTGGAGGACAAAGAGATGAAACAAGAAAAGGAAGTATTATTACAAGGCGAAATGATGAAAGTACGTGGGAAAAAGCTATATGTGGAGACGTATGGATCAGGAGAAAATTATTCTGTATTGTATCTTCATGGAGGTCCTGGTGAGATGTGTTTTGATTTCACCTACCATCAAGCACATAGATTACAAGATACTTTTCGGCTTGTTGCCATTGATCAACGTGGGGTAGGACGTTCGGATGAAATTGGGAAGCAAGAGCAGTTTGGATTGCAGGATCTTATCGAAGATTGCGAAGAGTTAAGGAAGATGTTACGAATTGAAAGATGGTCTGTTATTGGGCATTCCTTTGGTGGTTTTCTAGCGTTGTTATATGCAACAATGTATCCACAATCTATTCAAAAGATTATCTTTGAAGGTCCTACTTTTGATTTTGCATTAACAAGTAGAGCTTTATTGAAAAGGACAGGAGCTTTACTAAAGAAGTATGGAAAAGAAAAGCAAGGAAATGAATGTATGGCTATTGCAGAAAGTAATGCTAGTTCAGTAGAATTACTAGAAGCTTATTCGAAATTAAGCGATGAATTAGAGGATAAAAGAATGGAAATCTATAATTATGTCGAGGATGAAACGGATTATAGCTTATATAGTGAAGAAGAATGGGAAGAGTTTTATGATCGTTCCGAAATTCATTTTACAAGATTGAAAGGGGAAGGGGAAATTTATCAATCGATATTATCAAAATTAAAAGATGTGGAGAACCCGATGTTGCTCATCATAGGAAAACACGATGTGGTAACGTGTGAAGAACAAATTAAAACGTTCAAAAGAGACGTACAAAGTGGTAAAGTCATAGTTTTTGAAGAATGTGGTCATACACCGCATTATGAAGCGGCAGATCGATTCGCAGAAACTGTCATTGATTTTTTGAAGTGAATTAGGAAAAGGTGCTTCCGAAAAATGAGAAGCACCTTTTTTCTTTATGTTTAAATTTCAGGATGGAAGATTGTAATGTTAGGCCATTTACTCTGCCAATTCTTTTTTTGTAATCTCGTTTCATACATATTTGTGAGCTCTTTCGTTTTGAGGAAATGAGGTGTTGGCTTCACTTGCAGTGTGAGAATGTCTTCTATTCCGCAAGGGGCAGTTAGCACCACATTATCTTGTTCATCTAATGTGACTCCAAGAGCAGTCGCTGTTTCTGAGAATTTAGAAATGGCATCGACTGAAGATAAATAAGGGGGCATGTTATTGACTACATGCATGCGAGCTTGATTTTTCACGGACCACGGAATTGTAGAATCTATATGTTTAAGCCTATTTTCTAATTTTTTTTCGGTGGATTCACTAATATGTAATGGGTCAAAATAGATGATATCTATGTCTGGCGTTGGCGTTCTTACGTCATATCCATGAAGAACATCCCAAATTTTAGAACGAACAAATCCAGCGCAAACCCACCAATCAGGAAGTTGTAGGGTTTTTGCGGTCTGTAATATTTTCATCATCCAAGTATCGTTTTGTATGAGTTTAATAATATCTTGCTCTGTTTTAATATACATACATTTCTCTCCTTATTAAATATACTCTTCATTAAGTATTGCTTCTGTTAATCGAGCTGCCATAATGAGAAGCATCATTCACTGCGTAAGTTTAATAATCCATAAAATCCAATATGCACCAGGTACAAATATGAGCTGTGCTAATAATGTACCAAGAAATCTTGAAATCATAAGCCAACCAAACATCTTACTCATTGTATCAGCACCATTTTCTGATTGAAGCGCTCGCTCTGTTAAAAGGGCAATACGCGGATCTAGCAACACAGTTAATAAGATTGTAGCAAATCCATTAATAAGGCCAGAAGCCGTGATTGCTTTCGTTGCATAAGCCGGATTTAAATAAGAAGCATATAAGGCGGAAAGGACCCCCGCAGTATAAATTGCGGTTGCAAACATATTAATTAACATAATTCGTTTTGGAATGCCGCCCACTCGCATACGGTGGATCATTTCGAATTTTGGAAATCTAACATATTTTTTTGTATACTTCAATTTTTGCACATTGTTTGTTTTCATCATTCGAATGAATGAACCATCTGTTTCGAAGCGCTGAATTACATATCCAAAGAGTTTTGTTAAAGTTGGATATAGAATGATTGCGAGCAGTGTACCGATAGAAGCGGATAATAAAACGAGGCGTATCGTACTTTCTAAATTAATTGAAGCGCCACTCTTCGCTTGATCGATAATGCCACCAAGTAAAAAAGCTTGTAGCAAGTTGGATGTTCGTGAAATAAGTAATACCATCCCAACTACAGATAATGCAACGGCAATTTTCTTTAAACGAACACCTGCAAGCCGAATACTATAAGAACTTGTTTCGACGGCATGGATGATAATCGTGAAAGTCATTATAAAAGTTAATGTTGTCATCATTTTTGGTCACCATGTTTCTATGAAATTATGCTCATCATACAACAGAACGATATCTACCTTTGAATTGAGTAATAACGTGCACGAAAAAATAAAAGTTAAAAACGAATGAATATTTTGATAATATAGAAAGGATGGTGATTTGTCAATTAGGGGTGGAGAATTATGTATACAACTTTTCTATTTGATTTAGATGGAACATTAACAGATCCGAAAGAAGGAATTGTAAATTCGGTTTTATATGCATTGCGAAAAATGGGAATAGATGAACCGAATCAGAAAGAGCTAGATTCTTTCATTGGTCCACCAATTCAGCATTCGTTTGCAGGTAGATACAGAATGGACGAAAAGCAAGTAGAGCAAGCTGTTACTTATTTTCGTGAATATCTAAAGCGAAGCGGCCTACTTGAGAATTGTGTATATGAGAGGATTCCGTATATTTTACAAGAATTAAAAGATGAAGAGAAACGATTATTTGTTGCAACTTCCAAGCCTACTATATTTGCAAAACAAGTGTTAGAACACTTTAACTTGATTCATTTCTTTGAAGAAATAGTAGGTAGTAATTTAGATGGAACCCGAATCAAGAAAGATGAAATTATTGAATATATTTTGCATACCAATCCAGAGCTGCAAAGAGAAGAGGTAGTAATGATTGGGGATAGAAAGCATGACATAGTAGGAGCGAATTGTAATGGAATTGATTCTATCGGTGTATTGTATGGATATGGGAGTGAAAAAGAATTACAAGAAGCAGGAGCGACGCATATTGTGAAACATGTCGAAGAGTTGCGAAACTTTTGTGCAAAAGACAAAAGTTTTAAAATATAAAACAAAAAGGAAAATCCCTTTATAACGAGCGATAGTTAAATTGTTTTCGTTTAAAGGGATTTTTTACATGTAATAGAATAGTAATAAATATGCTATTTTAATCATAAAAATTTTGTTGGAAAAGGGGGAGGAATGTTAGGGTTTGGAGTGTTATAAAAACGATATTTTGTAATACATAGAAAAAATCTAGGGTGAAAGGATTGAATTTTCAATTAAATAGAGGTGAGAGAAGTGGAACTAGTTATTATTTTATTAGCACTTAGTTTACTTATGTTTGTTGCCTATAGGGGATTTTCAGTTATTTTATTTGCACCAATTTTTGCTCTATTTGCAGTATTCTTAACGGAACCTAGTTTTGTACTACCTTTCTTTTCGAATATTTTTATGGAGAAAATGGTAGGATTTATTAAATTATATTTTCCAGTTTTCTTACTTGGTGCGATTTTTGGTAAAGTAGTAGAAATGTCTGGAATTGCAGATTCCATTGCTAAGACAATTATTGAGATAGTGGGTGAAAAACGGACCATTTTGGCTATCGTTTTAATGGGGGCTGTTTTAACTTATAGCGGTGTCAGTGTTTATGTTGTTGTATTTGCAGTATATCCATTTGCTGCAAAACTGTTTCGTCAAGCGAATATTCCGAAGCACTTAATACCTGGAACAATCGTTCTTGGAGCTGTCACATTTACAATGGATGCACTCCCAGGATCACCGCAAATTCAAAATGTAATCCCGACAACATTTTTTAAAACAGATATTTATGCAGCGCCAATACTTGGTATTATTGGGGCTATTTTTGTCTTAACGTTAGGATTGATCTATTTAGAGAGTAGACGTAAGAAGGCGAAAGCAGCTGGAGAAGGCTATTTTGGTTTTGAAGATGGGGGTTCTGAAATGGCTGCATCACTAGTGTTAGAGCAAAAGAATCATACTGCTCTTCAAAGTATTGAAATTTCGAGATTACAGCAAGTCGTAGCATTTATACCACTTATTTTGGTAGGGGTTATGAATAAGGTTTTTACAATCACAATACCGAAGTGGTATCCAAATGGTTTTGATTTTTCTTCAATTGGAATGAAAGCGTTTGGTAAGGTAGAGCTAAGTGCAGTACTTGGTATTTGGTCGGTAGAATTAGCACTTATCATTGGAATTATAACAACGCTATTATTATATTGGAAGCGTGTGGTGACAGGGTTCCAAGCAGGACTGAATACAAGTATTGGAGGAGCGTTGCTGGCAACAATGAATACAGGAGCGGAATTTGGTTTTGGTGGTGTGATTGCAGCGCTTCCAGGGTTTGCGATTATGCGAGATAGCATTTCTGCAACGTTTACGAATCCACTCGTGAATGGAGCGGTAACAACAAATATTCTTGCTGGTATTACAGGTTCGGCTTCAGGAGGCATGGGAATTGTTTTAAGTGCTATGGGTGATAAATTTATTGCAGCGGCAGAACAATATCATATTCCGCTTGAAGTTATGCATCGTATTGTCTCTATGGCATCCGGAGGAATGGATACACTGCCACATAATGGGGCAATTATTACAATCCTTACTGTTACAGGATTGACACATAAACAATCGTATCGTGATATATTTGCTGTGACAATATTGAAAACGATTGCTGTATTTTTAGTAATTGCTGTTTATACATTTACAGGAATTTACTAATAAAATTATTAGTCTGGGAGGAAATAATAAAGCGAAGTAGAATATTAAATTTGATAATTTATGTAGTAGAAGGTTCACATTATAAAATATTTAGTAGGGAAAGAAGGGGTGGGTTACTTGCAAGAAATCGCAGAATTTCGTATGCCAAAGAACGTTTTATATGGGAGAAATTCACTAGATAAATTAGGAGAACAAGCAATTAAGCTAGGAAAAAGAGCTTTCATTATCAGTGATTCTATTATGAAAAAGCTTGGATATATTGATGCGTGCGTGAAACTACTAAAAGCAAAAAAAATAGATGTTATTACCTATGAAAATGTAAATGCCGAACCAACAAATATTCATGTTTCGGAAGCGTTAACGATATGTGCAGAGTCAAAATGTGATTTGGTTATTGGACTTGGTGGAGGAAGTTGTATTGATGCAGCAAAGGCTGTAGCAGTTCTGTTTACAAACGGGGGAGAGATTGAAGATTATGTTCAAAATCAAGTAGAAATAGAAAAGCAAGCCTTACCTCTTATTGCAATTCCAACAACATCTGGTACAGGCTCAGAAGTTACAAGTGTTGCTGTGATTACAAATACAAAAACAGATGTCAAAATGATGATTAAGCACACAAATTTCACACCACAAATAGCGATTATCGATCCTTTATTGACACGTTCTGTTCCGCAGAATATTACTGCAGCAACAGGTATTGATGCACTATGTCATGCAATTGAAGCATATCTTTCTAGATTTTCACAGCCGCTTACAGATGTATTAGCACTTGCGGCAATTGGAACGATTATGAAACATTTGCGGATTGCTTATGAAAATGGGACAAATATAGAAGCACGAGAAGCAATGATGATTGCTTCCTTACAAGCTGGCATTGCCTTTTCAAATGCGTCGGTCACTTTAGTTCATGGAATGTCACGTCCAATCGGAGCACTATTTCATGTACCCCATGGGATATCAAATGCGATGTTATTACCAGCAGTTTTAGATTTCACAAAGGTTTGTTGCGTCAAGCGACTTGCAGATATCGGACGGTACATCAATCCAAATTTACATTTACTTCCTGACGAAGAGGTTGCTAATCATGCGATTTTTGAAATAAAGAAACTTTGTTTGGATCTACGTATCCCGAATCTTAAAGAGTATGGAATTGATCAGGTTGAATTTGAAAATGCTCTTTCAAAAATGGCGAAAGATGCACTAGCTAGTGGAAGTCCGAGTAACAATCCACGCATTCCTTCTTATCATGAGGTGAAAAAATTATATCGTATATGTTTTGACTATCAATATGAAACTTCTGTGATTGTGTATTGAAAATTCTGAATATTTTTGAAATATTTCCTCGGAAATGAAAAGGGGTGCAGGAGATGGAATTAGTAATTATATTATTGGCTCTTTGCATGCTGATGTTTGTTGCCTATCGTGGTTTTTCAGTTATATTGTTTGCTCCAATTTGTGCACTATTTGCGGTTTTATTAACAGAACCAAGTCACGTATTACCTTTTTTCTCTAATATCTTTATGGAAAAAATGGTTGGATTTATTAAATTATATTTTCCTGTATTCTTACTCGGAGCCATTTTCGGTAAGGTAGTAGAAATGTCAGGTATTGCGGAGTCTATTGCAAAAACTATTATTCAGCTAGTAGGTGTGAAACGATCCATGCTAGCAATAGTTCTAATGGGGGCTATATTAACTTATAGTGGTGTTAGTTTATTTGTAGTTGCTTTTGCGGTATATCCATTTGCAGCTAATTTATTTCGAGAGGCTAATATTCCAAAACGATTAATACCGGGAACAATTGCTCTTGGAGCGATTACGTTTACAATGGATGCGCTTCCAGGGACACCGCAAATTCAAAACGTTATTCCAACCACGTTTTTTAAAACAGACATTTATGCAGCACCATTTCTTGGAATTATTGGGGCAATCTTTGTATTTCTTGTTGGTATGTTGTATTTAGAAAGAAGACGAAAAAAGGCCAAAGAAAGTGGCGAAGGATATTATGGGTTTGGAGATGAAAATCCTGAAATGGCTGCTACAACAGAAACAGAACAAAATATAAAGCCAGCTATTCCTGTTTCTGAAATTACACCGCTTCGTCAAGTACTTGCTTTTGTACCACTTATTTTAGTAGGGGTAATGAATAAAGTGTTTACAGTATTGATTCCAACCTGGTATCCAAAGGGGTTTGATTTTTCATCGATTGGATTAAAGGCGTTTGGTAAAGTGGAGCTTACCGGTGTGCTAGGCGTATGGTCTGTGGAACTGGCTCTTTTAATCGGAATTATTACAACGATAATTTTAAATTGGAAACGCTTAGTTACAGGGTTTCAAGCTGGCTTAAATGCAAGTATTAGTGGTGCATTGCTTGCTGCTATGAATACGGGAGCTGAATATGGATTTGGAGGAGTTATAGCAGCATTACCTGGTTTTGGTGTCATTCGAGATAGTATTTCTACAACGTTCACCAATCCACTTGTAAATGGCGCAGTGACTACAAACGTTCTTGCCGGGATTACTGGATCAGCATCAGGAGGCATGGGAATCGCTTTAAGTGCGATGTCAGAGAAATATATTGCGGCAGCTGAACAATATAATATTCCATTTGAGGTCATGCATAGAGTTATTTCAATGGCATCAGGAGGCATGGATACATTACCGCATAATGGTGCCGTTATCACATTGTTGGCAGTAACTGGATTAACACATAAACAATCATATCGTGATATTTTTGCAATTACAATTATTAAAACATTGGCTGTTTTTGTGGTGATTAGTGTTTATAGCTTAACGGGAATTGTATAATATTTGTGATATTGGATAAAACACGACTTTAAAGTTTAAGTAAAAGTCGTGTTTTATTGTGTGGAAAATATATAATAATAATAGAAGAATAATCTGTTATTCCAAACAAGGAGGAGAGATAATTATGAAAGTGATGGGTCTTATTGGTGGAATGAGCTGGGAGTCTTCAGCAGAATATTATCGTATTATCAATGAAGAAGTAAAGAACAGGTTAGGAGGATTACATTCAGCAAAATGTCTTTTATATAGCGTTGATTTTGAAGAGATTGAACAATATCAATCTGAGGGTGATTGGGAACAAGCAGGAAGCGTATTGGGAGAAGCTGCATATTCTCTTGAGAAAGCTGGTGCAGACTTCATTGTTATTTGTACGAATACAATGCATAAGGTGATTGGTAATATTAAAGGGAAAGTGAGTATCCCTATTTTACATATTGCAGATGCAACAGCTATGGAAATAAAAAAACAAGGAATTCGATCAGTTGGTTTACTTGGAACGAAATATACGATGGAACAAGATTTTTACAAATCACGTATAGAAGAAAAGGGTATGAAAGTAATAATACCAAATCAAACAGAAAGGGAAATAGTAAATAGAATCATATATAACGAGTTATGTTTAGGAAAGATTAATCAAACATCAAGAGATTCCTATAAAAAAATAATACATAGTTTAGTACAAAATGGAGCAGAAGGAATTATATTAGGGTGTACGGAAATAGGGTTATTAGTAAAACAGGAGGATACTCAAGTTCCTTTATTTGATACAACTTTTATACATGCTGTTGAAGCTGTGAATATTTCCTTAGGTAGCTATTTGGATGCAGTACAAGAGAATAAAATACAATAACATAATTTTATTATGTAAACTGATGTGATTGTATAGATGGAAAACATTCAGAAAATATTTTATAATGAAAGTGGTTACAAAAAGGGGGAGTATGGATGTTTTCACTTCAGCCAATTGCTTTTGTACATAATGAAAGAAAAATGATAATGGATGATGAATGGGGAGATGTACAATCTCTTATTACGTTAACTGATGCATATGCAGAAGAGAGTATACAAGGAATTGAAAGTTTTTCGCATATTGAAGTAATCTTTTATTTTCATAAAGTGAAAGATGAACAGATTCAATATTCGGCTAGACATCCACGAAATAATAAGGAATATCCGAAAGTAGGTATTTTTGCACAGCGAGGGAAAAATCGTCCAAATCGATTAGGAGCGACAATTGCAAAAGTTGTAAGGCGAGAAGGAAAATCAATTGTAGTTGAAGGATTAGATGCAATTGATGGCACACCTATATTGGATATAAAACCCGTTATGAGAGAGTTTGTACCGAATGATGGAATTACACAACCCGAATGGGCAACGAACATTATGAAAGAGTATTGGAAAGGGAGCGGAACAAAATGAAAATATATGAAGCAAAAATTACAGATTTAGATGGATTAGCGGTTGTATTTAATAATTATCGCATGTTCTATAGACAGGAATCGAATGTAGAAGAAGCAAAAATGTTTTTGCGTAATCGCATAGAAAGAGAAGAATCTATTATTTTTGTAGCAGTAGAGGATGGCCAATACCTTGGATTTACCCAATTGTACCCTTCTTTTTCATCGGTTTCGATGAAAGAGTTATGGATATTAAATGACCTTTTTGTACAAGAAAGTAAACGCGGAGCTGGAATTGGAAAGAAATTATTAGAAGCAGCTAGAATCTTCGCATTAGAGAATGGCGCCAAAGGATTAAAACTGCAAACAGAAATAGATAACAAATCAGCCCAGCGATTATATGCTGAAAATGGTTATTTGAGGGATAATCGCTATTTTCATTATGAACTAACATTCTAAAGTTAATATGGATGCAGGTGAAAACACAAACAGAACGCTATCATTCAACATATGTTGCTATTGTACAAGCTAACTCGTCTGTTCTTATAACTTATATATGATAGGGTGAAGTTGTTTTGCCACAGAATCCATACCTAAATCCACACCTTGTGATAAGCCAGTGCAATTAATTGATTTCTACATGAGCCCAGGAAATCTATATTTATTTTTTGCTGAAATGGTTGAAGTATTAGGAGTTTATTTATGTGAATCATTTGGTTTTATCCCAGTTATTGTACCAATTTCTATGAATACAACGTACAATATTATTTGTGATTGTTAGTATATTTGTATATAAAAAATAAAAAGCTTAACATATTACGCTTGATTAATGTGTTAAGCTTTTTATGTGGTACTAATTGTTGAGAAGAAGGTTATTCTTTAAAATTGTATTATATGTTGCAGCAGAATCCAGTTGACAGCATCTTGAAAGTTTTCTGCAATATAATCTGGTTCCATATCAGCCCATTTATCGCGATATGTGTGCAAAGCATCATATCCAGCTCCGGTTTGAACTAAGATCGTTGTTGCATTCACATTTATACCAGCAACGATATCAGTCCAGCGATCACCGATGACAATACATTTTGTTAAATCTAGCACATGTTTTTCTGCTGCTTGCAAGAGCATACCTGTACTTGGTTTTCGGCATTCACATCCATCTCCATGTCTGTGAGGACAAAGGTACACATCATCAAAACCGAATGATTCCAATTCTTGAATAAAATCTTCTATAGTTGCTTTCCCATCAGCAATACCAGGTTGATTTGTAAAGGAAAATAGTTTTATATTCTGTGCTTTTAATGCACGTAAAGCGTCATGTGTAAAGGGAAATAAGGTAAATTCACCAGGATAATGTACGGTAGTATCTCCTCCAATGGTTCCATCACGATCGATAAATATTGCTTGAATGTTTGTCATAATAATAATTCCTTTCAACTAGTAGATTAAAAGTATTTTACAAATCGATAACCATTTACTTCGTAGCCTAATTTTTTATAGAACGGATGAGCTTCTTTTCTTTGTGTACCACTTACAAGCCATGTTCCAATACAGTTATGTTTTTTTGCTAGTTGTTCTGCATAATCCATTAAAATTTGGCCAATTCCTTTTCGGCGTGCTGACAGATCAACACTAATAATGGATATCTCCCCATATCGTGTTACATCTTCTAAGTTTTCTCGTATGCGAAATCCGAGGAATCCGAATATCACATTATCTTCTTCGTAAACATATAGGAAATCAAACGGACTCATTTCAACAAATTGTAAGCGGTTTTGCATGTCGACATGAGAAATATTAGAGCCTTTTAATTCTTTCGTGAGTGAACAAAGTGCTTCTATATCATTCACAGTCGCTTTTCGAATGTGAGATTCCATTCTCTCAACTCCATCTATAAATGTAAATTAACAACTCCAAATGTTAAATATTCTGTTAAAAATCGTTTTTTCCTGCTAATAATACGAATATGAATATTTAATATATTAGATATATAGAATGATATTTTAAGGGGAAATATGTTATAATTCCCCTGGAGTTTATTGTAAGTGGGAAGAGGGGAAGTAATTTGTTACAGGTCAATATTCAATCGGCGGGTTATGAAGCAGGAGAAAAAACAATCCATGACATAGCATTTTCAATTGGAAAAGGTGAATTAGTCGCTCTTATTGGTGCAAATGGCGCTGGAAAAAGTACGACGATTAAATCAATGCTTGGCTTGCTTGTGCATATGGATGGCGAAATTTTATTTGGTGAAAAAGAGAATCCGTATGCCTATGTACCGGAACATCCAACATATTATGATTACTTAACGCTATGGGAGCACATTGAATTGTTAATGGCTGCACGTGGGTGTGAAGCAGGGAGCTGGGAGGAGCGGGCACAGGAGTTTTTACATACATTTCGAATGGAGAAGCATAAACACGAATATTTATCGAAGTTTTCAAAAGGTATGAAACAAAAATCGATGTTGATTTTAGCGTTTTTAACGGAACCAGACTTTTATATTATCGATGAGCCGTTTATTGGATTAGATCCGGTAGCAACACGAGAATTTTTAAATTTCTTATATAAAGAGAAAGAGCGAGGCGCAGGAATTTTACTTTGTACGCACGTATTGGATACAGCCGAAAGAATATGTGAACGATTTTTACTTATTTCACAAGGTACTTTAGTAGCAAATGGGAATTTAGAAACGATTCAATCGTTAGCAGAAATGCCGGAAAGGTCATTATTAGATTGTTTTGATGCAATCGTAAGGCGGGAACAACATGATGAAACAACAATTTTATAAAAGGTTACGTTATGAATGGCAGAGGAAATGGAAATCGATTCGATCTGTTACGGATTGGACGGTAGCTCTCTATATTATAATTCCAGCGGTTATATTTAGTGGAATCTATTACCGTTCATTATGGACACGAGAATTAACAGTTGAAGAACCTGCTTATTTTTTAATAGGTTTGTTTGTGTTTTTCTTTGCTACATATTCAAGAGGGATGCGTTCGTTTTTTGAACAAGCAGATAGCCTGTTTTTAATTCAACATCCAGTTCATATGCAAAAGTTAATAAAGTGTGGAATGATATATACATGTATTCGAATAAGTATAATGAATAGTATTGTAACGCTCATTATGTTACCTATATTGGTTAAGAGTATGGGGGCTTCTCTTTTACAAGTTGTATTATTTTGGCTGTCCTTTACCGTTTTTCGGTGCATGTTATCACTATTGGTAAGATGTATAGATGTGCGTGGTGGAAAGCGCTGGGTATTATGGATTGTAAAGATTATCGTATTTTTTATGAGTTTTATTTGCTTGGGAAGTGGTGTGTTTTTAGGTTTTAAACATCCAGTATATGCAGTGTTATTTATCATTGCATTGATTGGAATTAGTTTGATATTGATAAAACAAAAAATGAACTATCAACGTTTCTTTTTTAAGGAAGTTGAAAAAGAAAAGGAAGAGAGTATGCGCTGGACGAGGGAAATTATGCACTTTAGTGGTCAAACTACGAAGCCAAGTAATAATTCAAGACCATGGTTGTTTCCACGCTCGAAGCATATACTGGGAAAAAAATCGGATTCGCGTATTATTGAATCATTTATAAAGGAATATTTTCGATCAGGTACTTCTTTAAGTTTTTATATTAAAATTATCTTGATGAGTGCAACATCTATAAAAGTAACACCATGGTGGATTGCGCTTATTATTATCGTATTTTCCTGTGTTGCAATTGCACGTTATTCTGGTGATCAATGGAATGAGTTTGCAAAGAAAATGTTTCTCCAATTGTATTGTGAGCAAGGGAAGTTATTATGGTTAAAAGGAAGGGCAACGATGTGTTTGTTTATTCCAGCTGTTTTGATTTATGGAACAGTTATACTCGCACAGTTTTATTTATTACCAGCTATCATCATTGGTATTTTCTTATTAATCGTAATAGGCTGGATTGTATTTTTGCCATAGAAAAAGAGCCAGGATGGCTCTTTTTTAATCTGTAATAGACTGGTAAATAAAATATAAGAGAACAAAAATGCTTACGACGGAGTACATGACATCTAGAGTCATAAAAAATCCTCCTCACTATAGTTGTATTTATATTGTATGAAATCTTACTATTCCATATTCAAATGAAAAAAATATGAAAATTAATAAATTTGTAAAGTGCAAAAATTAGCATCATTTTGTATAATGGAAGAAACAACCGTTATAGAAATATAAGTAGTGAAAGAGGAGGGAATAAAAAATGCCAAATTGGTTTAGAAAAACGTTAGTCGCATTAATTACTGTGTTTACATTTGGCTTAGTGACGCCTCCTTCTATTTTGCTTGATAATGCAAAAGCGGACAAGCCTACAAGGCAACAAAATTTGGAGCAGACGTCCTATACATATGAACAAGATCGTGAGAGGTTAACCGCAGATACCTTTATCACATATGCAATGCAAGAGGCTGAAAAACAATCTATGCAAAAGTTTGGTTCTAAAATCGGTCCTGTCATTGAAGATGAGTTTAAAGATATTATTTTACCTAAAATAGAAGAGGCAATTGCAGAGCTTGCTACAGATTTACCAGAAGAGTCATTACAATCATTAGCAATTTCACAAAAACCAGCAGGTGGTAATAATGAAAAGATTTTTCATGTATATGACACAAAAACAGGAAACGACTTACTGCGTTTTCATGTAAGACGTGATCATCCACCGCAAAATGGATATTATTTTAATTTCCATTACCACCGCTTTGATGATGGTTATACAGCGCACCATGAGCTAGGAGATATTTATTGGAATACGAATATGCCGCCGAAATGGCTGTCTTAGTGAAAAAGAACAAGGGCGATGCCCTTGTTCTTTTTTGTTTTTATAGATGTGAAGGTGAAGTAGGCCTTAACAGCGAATAGAATGATGTTTAGATTTGTTTGAAAAAGAGGATAAAGGAGTATTCATTATGTTGAAATATATTGTATTTGACTTTGATGGTACATTAGTAGATTCACAAGACATATTTGTGCCTATTTATAATCAACTTGCTGAAAAACATGGGTATAAAACAGTAAGTGAAGAAGAAATTGAGCCTTTGAGAAAGTTATCTATTCCGGAAAGATGCAAACAGCTGCATGTACCACTGTATAAATTACCTGTATTAGCGCTAGAATTTTATAAGCTATATCAGCCAGCTATTAAAGATTTAGTTTTATTTCATGGAATGAAGGAAGTATTAGATGAATTAGATAGGAAGGGGTATAAAATAGCAGTAATATCTTCTAATTCAGAAGAGCATATTAGAACGTTTTTACATAATAATCAAATAGAAAATATTCAAGAAGTTTTTTGTTCGAAAAATCTGTTTGGTAAAGATAAAATCATCAAGAAATTTTTAAAAACAAAAAAAATAACAGAAAAAGATATGTTATATGTTGGAGATGAACAACGAGATATTGTTGCATGTAAAAAAGTTGGAGTAAATGTGATATGGGTTGGATGGGGATATGATGTGATAGAAACGGTCAAGGAAGATTCTCCAGATTATATGGTAAATACACCGAATGAAATTTTACATGTCGTTGAGTCAATGTATTAAAATGATAGAAAGAAAAGGGGATGCAGCAGTTTGAACCAGGTATTTATTATATTGAATTTTGGGTAACCAATATACAGTGGATTTTTATGATTCGAACGGTTTTGTCGTAGAAGTTTCTTATACGCCTAATGCTGAAATGTGGGCTCGGTCAGAACAATAAAAATAGAGGGAAGTATAGTACTCCCTCTATTTTGTATATCGGTATTTTTATTTTATTTTTGTAAATGCTAGAGGTTGTGTACTTAACATAACTGGTACGTGTAATTGAATCGTTTGGAATTCCCCATTTGTGTTCATCTCATAAGCAAGCAACACATTCATTTCTGTTTGGAATAAGTCTAATGTTGCACAAAACATATCGTAGTGATAATGCTGTAATTGGACTTTCATTTCTGTAAATTGTAAATATAACTCTTCATTTTGCTTATATACTTCTAGTGTTCCATAAGCTGGATGTTCAAATGTTCCAGTATAGTCTCCTAATGTATGAGAAGGCACTGTTCCTTTTACTTGCTCTGGAAGTGATTGGTTTACTTCTTTCATCATTTCCTTCAATTTAGCGGTGTCTTCTATAGCGCGCTTATGCCAATCAATTGTTTCTAATCCAAGGAGTTCATCATAAATTTGATTTGCAAGATAACTAGGAAGTAATGTATTTCCAGAGTTGGTTAATATAACAAGACCTATATTTTCTTTTGGAATGAATGAAACAAGTGCTGTAAAACCATCGATATTTCCGCCGTGATGGATCACTTTATAACCTCGATAAGCACTAATAAACCAGCCAAGACCATAACTATTTAATGGAGATTCAGGTGTAGATAAAATAGGTTGATCAGGAATTGTATTGTGCGGTGTATACATTTGTTGTAGTAGTTCAGAAGATAGTAATTCATGCTCTCCAATTTTTCCTTGATTTAGATGGAACAGCACCCAATTTGCCATATCTTCAATTGTAGAATTGATGCATCCAGCAGCTCCTACAGTGTCAATATTACGGAATGGTACTTCTTGTATTTCCCCATCTTTCTCAACGTAAGGAAAAGCATAGTCATTCGTATCTTGTGAGTCTATGACAGAGAAGTTTGTTTGTTCCATTTGAAGTGGTTCTAATATATGTTCTTTGGCGTATTGTTCCCATGTTCGATCTGTAATGTTTTCTACCATATAGCTAATTGTTGCATACATTAAATTGTTATATAAGAAAGCGGTACGGAATGGAGCATCGAGTGATAAATGCTTTATTTTTTCAACGAGTTCTTTTCGCTTTAAGGAAGAGTTGTACCAAAGAGCATCATGACGACTTACGCCAGAGCGGTGGGAAGCTAAATCTCGAGCTGTAATTTGGGAGCTTGCAAATACATCGGATAAAGAGAATGTAGGAATATAAGCTTGGACAGGAGCATCCCAATCAAATTTTTTCTGCCCTGCTAATAAGCTTAAAGAAAGCGTACCAAACGCTTTTGTCGCAGATCCAATTGCAAAATGTGTTTGAGGAGTAACCGGATCTTTCTGTTCTAAATTTCGATAGCCAAATCCTTCTGAAACAATGACCTCACCATCTTTTATTACTGCTACAGCAGCCCCAGGGACGTGTAAATCTTTCATCATTTTTTCAATTGTTGTTTGTAATGTACAAACAACAGGGGTTTTTGTTTTACTCATGCTTCTAACCTCCAAATATTATTTTATACTTCCGCACTATATTTTCTTTGATAAGAAGTTAAATCCCTCTGAAAAGATGAAAAGTTAAGAATTTTGTAAGATTCATTAAAATTGAGATTCCAAATTAAAATTCAGTTAATACTTATTATATTGAAATGTTTTTTTATATGTTTTACGGAGAGTTTTGCATGCAGAATTATTTTTTGTATGATAAACTCCATATAGGAAATAGATGCGAAAGAGGGTTTTTCTTACATATGAAACATGCTGAATATGAATACTTAAATTTATGCCGCCATGTTATGGAGCATGGTACAAAAAAAGAAGATCGTACAGGAACAGGGACTGTATCTGTATTTGGATATCAAATGCGTTTTAACCTTAGTGAAGGATTTCCTTTATTAACGACAAAACGTGTACCATTCCGCTTAGTAGCCAGTGAGCTTCTTTGGTTTATGAAAGGTGATACAAACATTCGTTATTTGCTTCAAAATAACAATAATATTTGGAATGAATGGGCGTTTAAAAACTGGGTGGAAAGTGATTCTTATAAAGGACCAGATATGACAGACTTTGGACTTCGTTCTCAGCAGGATGAAGAATTTAAGAAACACTATGATGAGCAAATGGAATTGTTTAAAAAGAATGTATTAGAAGATGATGATTTTGCAAAGCAATATGGTTCTTTAGGAGATGTGTATGGAAAGCAATGGCGCGCGTGGAAAACAACAGCTGGAGAAACACTTGATCAGTTAAAAGATGTAATTGAAATGATTAAGAAAACACCAGATTCTCGTCGTTTACTCGTTTCTGCATGGAATCCTGAAGATGTGCCAAGCATGGCATTGCCTCCATGTCACACGCTATTCCAATTTTACGTAGCAGACGGAAAACTATCATGTCAGTTGTATCAACGAAGCGGTGATATTTTCCTTGGCATTCCATTTAATATTGCAAGCTATTCGTTGCTAACACATTTAATTGCGCATGAATGTGGTTTAGAAGTAGGAGAGTTTGTTCATACAATTGGAGACGCGCATATCTACACAAATCATTTCGAGCAAGTGGAAAAGCAATTAGCGCGTGAACCACGCCCATTCCCGACGTTAAAATTGAATGCAGATGTAAAGTCTGTTTTTGATTTTGAAATGGAGGATTTAACATTAGAAGGCTATGATCCACATCCTGCAATTAAAGCGCCTGTCGCAGTGTAAACATAAAAGGAGATGAAAATATGATTATTTCATTTATGGTCGCAATGGATGAAGATAAAGTTATCGGTAAGGATAATAAGTTACCATGGCATTTACCAAGTGAATTGCAATATGTTAAGAAGACAACAATGGGTCACTCACTTATTATGGGAAGAAAAAATTATGAGGCAATCGGAAGGCCACTTCCGGGAAGACGAAATATTATTGTAACGCGTAATATGAATTATCATGTAGAAGGTTGTGAAATTGCGCATTCAGTAGAAGAAGTATTTGAGCTATGTAAAAATGAGGAGGAAATTTTCATATTTGGCGGAGCGCAAATTTACGAATTATTTTTACCATATGTAAACAAACTTTATATAACGAAGATTCACCATTCATTTGGAGGGGATACTTTCTTCCCAGAAATGAATATGAAAGAGTGGAAAGAAGTTTTTGTAGAAAAAGGCGTTACGGACGAAAAGAATCCATATACATACTACTATCACATATATGAAAAACAACAATAATTATAAAAAGATTGATGTGGGATGTTCACATCAATCTTTTTATTTGGATAACAAGATAAGACTTTATGGATGAACTTTCTTGGTGATATAATGGGAGAGGTTGTAAGTTTTAGGATTTTAGCAAAATTCTATAAAAGAAAGATTTCCATTTATAAATTCTTTGTTTAGCTAAAGGAGGAGAATCGATTGAAAAAATTATGGGGATTGCTTTTTCTTTGTTTTACACTCATGCTAGTAGGGTGTGGGAAAGAAGAGAAGCCAGAACAAGCATTTGATACATATGCAAAAGCGTGGAATAAGCAAAAGTTTGCAGATATGTATGATCAATTATCAGAAAATGCAAAAAAAACCATTTCAAAAAAAGATTTTACAGAGAAGTATCAAAAGATTTATGCAGGTATTGAAGTTAAAAATTTAAAAGTAGAAACAGGAAAAGTTAAAGAAGATAAAGAAGATAAAGGACCAGTTCCTTTTAAGGTGAGTATGGATACAGTTGGCGGGAAAATTTCCTTTTCGCACGAAGCAAAACTTGTGAAAGAAAAAGATGGAGATAAAGAATCTTGGAAAATAGATTGGACTCCAGATTTTATTTTTCCAGGGATGACAAAAGACAGTAAAATACGTATGCAAACAGTTCAAGCGAAGCGCGGAGAAATATATGATCGTAATGGAAAAGGGCTCGCAACGAATGGAAAGGCGTCTGAAATTGGCATGATTCCAGGACAATTAGGAGACGCTGCACCGCAGACGAAAGAAATAGTAGCAAAATTACTTAATATGTCTGTAGAGGAAATTGATCAAAAGCTTACAGCTAAATGGGTGAAACCAGATTATTTTGTACCACTCGGTATTTTACAAGAAGGTGCAACGCAAAATGATTATATGGATTTACCAGGAGTCTCATCTCGTCCAGTAAAAGTTCGTACATATCCATTAGGAGAAGCTTCAGCACACTTAACGGGATACATGGGAAAAGTGAATGCAGAAGATTTAAAGACCCTTCAGAAAAAAGGTTATCAAGCGGATGATCCAGTTGGGAAAGCTGGATTAGAACAAGTATTTGAAGCTGAATTGCGCGGCGAAAAAGGTGGTCGTGTCTTTATGGAGGATGCACAAGGGAAAGAGATGAAAGACTTAGCTAAAAAAGAAGCAAAAGATGGAAAAAATATTACTTTAACAATTGATAGTACAGTTCAAGAAAAAATCTTTAATGAAATGAAGGGAGAGGCTGGTTCAAGTGCAGCCATCAATCCGCAAACTGGTGAAACAATTGCGCTTGTAAGTAGCCCTGCATATAACCCGAATATAATGGTAAGAGGTGCGTCAAAAGCACAACGTGAAGCGTGGGATAATGATCTGAAAAAGCCAATGACGAATCGCTTTACACAAGCATCGGCACCAGGTTCTGTATTTAAAGCAATTACAGGTGCAATCGGTCTTGAAACGAAAACAATTGATCCAAAAGAGGAATTGAAAATTGAAGGATTACAATGGACAAAAGATTCTTCATGGGGAAATTATTATGTAACACGTGTAAAAGATGCAAGTCCAATTGATTTTGATAAAGCAATGAAGTATTCTGATAACATTTACTTTGCACAACAAGCGATAAAAATTGGTAAAGATAAATTTGTGAGCGAAGCAAAGAAATTCGGATTTGATGAAAAATTACCAATTGAATACCCATTCCCAGTTTCAACAATTGCAAAAGATGGTATTAAAAATGATATTCAAATGGCCGATACAGGGTATGGGCAAGGCAAAGTATTAATGACGCCTCTTCATTTAGCATTAACGTATGCACCAATTGTTAATGAAGGGAATATACCGTCTCCACACCTTATTAAAGATGATAAACAAGTTAAACCTTGGAAAGAAAATGTGATTTCTAAGGGAAACCAAGAGATATTAAAAAATGCGTTAACAAAAGTAATTAATGATGAAGATGGCACAGGGAAAATTGCTAAAATTGACGGTATGACTCTCGCTGGAAAAACGGGAACAGCTGAGTTGAAAGAATCGAAGGAAGCAGATGGAAAAGAACTTGGATGGTTCGCTGCTTTTGACGTAAACTCACCGAATATGATTGTTACAATGATGATTGAAGATGTGAAGGGCCGGGGTGGAAGTAATGTTCCTGGTGAAAAAGTGAAACATGTTTTTCAAAAGTAATACTTAAGAAAAAGCTATCTCCTTAAATGGGAGATAGCTTTTTTTCGTGTAGATTTCATAATGAAATGTGAAGATTTAATGAAAGGAGATGAAAGGTTTATTTACTTACGAAAAAAAAGTAACTATTTTTTATTGACAAAAAAAGAATGGTTTTGTATGATACTTACATAAGGTAAGCGATTTACTTTTAAATAAAAAATCTCAAATTAAAGATATTAATTAAGGGAGAGAATAAAAATGACAAAAGTACTATTTATTACAGCAAATCCAAATTCAGCAGAAGCATCTTTCGGTATGGCAGTAGGGGAAGCATTTATCGAAACGTATAAAAATGAACACCCACAAGATGAAGTGGTAACAATTGATCTATTTAACACAACAGTACCAGAAATTGATGCAGAAGTATTTGCAGCTTGGGGGAAATTTGCAGCAGGTGAAGGCTTTGAAGCATTAAGTGAAAGCCAACAGCAAAAAATTGCAGCAATGAATACAAACTTAGAAACATTTATGACTGCAGATCGTTATGTATTTGTAACACCAATGTGGAACTTCAGCTATCCACCAGTAGTAAAAGCATACTTAGATAACCTATCTATCGCAGGTAAAACATTTAAATATACTGAAAATGGTCCAGTTGGATTATTAGAAGGTAAAAAAGCACTTCACATTCAAGCTACAGGTGGCATTTACTCTGAAGGAGCATATGCAGCAATGGACTTTGGACGTAACCACTTAAATGCTGTATTAGGATTTATGGGGGTATCTGATACAGAATACCTTGCAGTTGAAGGAATGAATGCAAATCCTGAACAAGCACAAGAAATTAAAGAAGCAGCAATTGCAAATGCACGTGAAGTAGCAAAACATTTCTAATATAGAAAACTCAAAAATGTCCAAACGCTTGTCGTTTGGACATTTTTTCTTCTTTTTCCTTCGTTTGTCTAGTATAATTAATAACGGAAAGATAATAGGTGGGGGTTCTATATGATTCAAACGTTTTTTAAAATCTTTTATTTAATCTTAATTGTAATTGGTATTACACCGAGGCTATGGCGTATAAAGCGTAAAGCAAATACGATGTCGCCACAAGAAAAAGATCGCCTTGTGCATAAAACAACAAGCTGGTTTGGTAAGAAAATGGTTCGTGTAGCCGGATCGACTGTACAAGTAAACGGACTTGAAAATGTGCCAAAAGATAAGCCTGTACTTGTTGTAAGTAATCATCAAAGTGACATGGATATTCCCGTTTTACTTGGGTACTTAAATAAACCAATTGGATTTGTTTCAAAAGCAGAAATTAAGAAATTTCCGCTTGTACCAACTTGGATGGAATTGATGAATTGTGTATTTATGGATCGTAGTAATCGTCGTCAGTCTCTTCAAGCCATTAAAGACGGAATTGAACTTTTAAAAAATGGTCATTCGATTGTAATTTTTCCAGAAGGAACACGCAGCAAGGGCTGTGAAATGGGAGAATTTAAAGCAGGGAGTTTTCATCTTGCGGTAAAGTCTGGTGTCGCTATCTTACCCGTAACATTAGATGGGACATATAAGATGTTTGAAGCAAATGGAAACCGCATGAAGCCTGCGCATGCAACGGTAACCATTTCCAAACCAATTACACCTGAACAATACGCAAGTATGGATGTAAAAGAATTAACGCAATATACGAAAGATATTATTGCAGCTCAACTACATAAGTAATAAAAAAATCTCAGCTTGTTCAAGCTGAGATTTTTTTATGCAACAGGCAATACATAAAACAATACACAGAAAAACATCATTGTGCTACCACCTAATACAAAAAGGTGCCAAATCGCGTGGTTGAAGGGGAGTTTTTCCCAAAGAAAGAATATAGCCCCTACTGAATATAAAATCCCGCCGGTTAACAATAGTGAGAATCCGTGCCCAGTTAAATTTTCATAAAGTGGTTTGATAGCGACAATAATGAGCCAGCCCATAATGACGTAGCACAGTGTTGACATTTTAATAAAACGGCGTACAAAGAAAATTTTAAAGATAATTCCACCGATAGCAAGCGTCCAAATAATTGCAAGTAATGTCCAACCAAGTGGGCCACGCAGTGTAATAAGTAAAAACGGTGTATAGGTGCCAGCTATTAATAGGTAAATAGCAGAGTGGTCTAAAATCGTAAATAATTTTTCTACTTTTGGATGATGGATGCTATGTAATAGCGTAGAAAATAAATATAGTAGAAACATGCTCACACCGTAAACAGTAAATGCAACAACAGCAGAGGCTGTGCCATGCTTCGAAGCATGAACAATTAATATGATAAGGGCAGGAATGCTTAAAATAGCACCAATGCCATGGGTAATCGCATTAGCAATCTCTTCTTTGACGAACTGTGTCATTCGTGTTATTTTTTGCGCCATGGTTTAAATCCTTTCTCAGTTAATGAAATAAGATGTATTTTCTTTACCTTATCATATACAAAAGAAATAGAAAATGAAAATTGTTTAAGTGATTATATTTTCAAATTTTTTTGACAAAAGACAGCGGATACATTGACGTTTACAAACTTTTTTGACAAAATAAAATTAAGTGAGATTAAGGGGGAAGTCATATGCCAAATATTGGGGTTCCAGGATTGATATTAATTTTAGTACTCGCTTTAATTATTTTTGGTCCAAAAAAGTTACCTGAAATTGGACGAGCTTTTGGGGAGACATTAAAAGAGTTTAAAAGGTCTGCAAAAGGTTTACACGATGATACAGATGAAAAAAAATAAATTTTGTTTCTATGCCGTATAGTGAATGGGGAATGTGGTGAGAAGAATGAACAATCAAGAGATGAGTGTCATAGAACATCTTGGAGAGTTAAGGAAGCGACTCATTATAACAGCGCTGACGTTTCTGATTTTTATTGTCATTGGCTTTTCATTTACGAAAGAAATATATAATTTTATCGTAAAAGATTTGAATATGAAATTAACTGTTTTAGGTCCGAGTGATATTTTATGGATTTATTTTGTAATTGCAGCTGTCTTTTCAATTGTCTGTACAATACCAGTTGCAGCTTTACAAATTTGGCTATTTGTAAAGCCAGCATTACATGAACATGAACGAAAAATGACAATTCTGTATATACCGGCATTATTTTTATTGTTTATTGGAGGACTTTGTTTCGGTTATTTTCTTATTTTGCCATTTATTTTACAATTTTTAATGAGTCTCGGTGAGGATATGTTTCAGACAATGTTTACAACGGATAAGTACTTTTCATTTGTTATGAATATGACTGTACCGTTTGCAGTGATTTTTGAACTTCCCGTCATCGCAATGTTTTTAACAAGCATAGGAGTTCTCAATCCGATAGCACTACAAAAAGTGAGAAGATACGCATATTTCATTTTAATTGTAATTGCTGTTTGTATTACGCCACCAGACTTTATTTCTGATTTTTCAGTAGCGGTACCTCTTCTTGTAATTTATGAATTAAGTATTACAGCATCAAAGTTTGTGTATAAGAGGAAAATGAAACGAGAAATGAATAAAGAATCAAAAAGTGCCTCATTATGAAGGCACTTTTTTAATATATTTGTTATACTATACTTGTAATCGTATACAATATAAAGAAGAAAAAAATTGTGGAATCCCCGAAATTTAGACAAACTTTTCACCAATGTAAGTTTATACTAAAGTTATAAATCCAACAAAAAAGAGGATTGATATCGTGATCATGAAAAGTTTTTATTTCACCCATTCAACAGGGAATTGTGTCAAAATATTTGAAATCCCTGTCTTACACGCACAACATCCGTTAGCATTTCTAATTCAGTCACGTCTTCAACTATTTATTGCTAAAATTCAAAAACAAAAACAACCGAGATTCTCATACTCTTTTCGCGAATATTTACAAAGTTGCTTAAAGTGGAATGATTATTCAAATGTGTATCAAACAAATTCACTTGAAAAAAATGCATAATCTAAAATAGAGACAGGGCAAATGTGCTCTGTCATTTTCTTTTTGGGCATAAAAACCAAAGAATTTTGTCGAAAATAAGCTCAAACTGTTGAAAGCATTGTGAATACTAGTATAATAACAAGGAGAGCGTATTGGAAAGGGAAGAAAAAAATATGCAAAAAATAAAAATTGTAACAGATTCAACGGCAGATTTATCACAAGATGTGATTGAGAAATATGATATTCATGTTATCCCATTATCTATTTCTGTAAATGGACAAACATATTTAGATCGTGTAGATTTACAACCTGATGAATTTATTGAGGAAATGATAAAATCAGAAGAATTACCAAAAACATCACAACCTGCTATGGGATCATTTGTAGAAATGTATGAAAAGCTAGGAGAAGATGGCAGTCAGGTACTTTCTATACATATGACAAGTGGAATGAGTGGTACAGTTGCAACGGCAAATAGTGCTGCATCAATGACAGAAACAAAAGTTACTGTTGTTGATTCTCAATTTATTACACATGCTTTAGCATATCAAGTAATTGAAGCTGCGAAAATGGCTCAAGAGGAGCGCTCGTTAGAAGATATTTTAAATCGTCTTGATGAAGTAAGAAAGAATACTCGTTTGTATGTAGTTGTGGATACGTTAGAAAATCTAGTAAAAGGTGGACGTATTGGAAAAGGAAAAGCATTCATTGGTTCTTTATTGAATATTAAACCGATTGCTAGTCTAGATGAGGGTGTATATAATCCTGTAACAAAAGTGCGTAGTCAAGGACAAATCGTAAAAACATTATCCAAACTATTTGAAGAAGAGACGGCAGGAAAAGTAATAAAGGCAGTTGCTATTCCTCATGCAAAAGCAATTCCCCTAGCAGAAAGCGTAAAAGCAGCTGTTGAAAAAATTAGTGGGTTTACACAATCAGAAATTTTTTATACAACTCCAGTTATTAGTACTCATACAGGACCAGGCGCAATTGGATTTATGTATTTAGCAGAGTAAAAAAAAGCTACTTGAATGAAATCATTCAAGTAGCTTTTTTTTACTAATATAGAAAATATGAGATAAGAAGAGTAATCAAGGCGCTTCCGCTAATGATGCAACGTTTTTGTAAATATTTTTCCATGAAAACACCCTTTTTGTTTTTTCTCTATATAATGTATTTTCAAAAAAAGTTGTTATACATTAAGATGTTTGAACGCTTGAGTATGCTCTTTTTTCTTATTTTTGGATGGGGTCGAAATATATGTCTGCCCAAGAAACAATACATGAAGTTGGTCCCACGGTAACATACGTAAGTTCCAGTTATTACGAAGTCGTGTAATTGCCTCTTTAGGCGTCTCATCAGCAAGTGCAAACGTACCGTAATGCATTGGGATGAAATGCATTGCTTTTACATCTAGAAAAGCTTGTACTGCTTCCTCTGGAGAAACATGTGATACTTTCATAAACCATTCTGGTTCGTATGCACCAATAGGCATTAAGGCAATATCAATAGAAAATTGGTTGCCAATTTCTTTGAATCCTCGGAAATAGCCGCTATCACCGCAAAAATAAATCGTTTCATCTGTTGTACCATTATTTAAAACCCACCCACCCCAGTGGGTAGTGTTCATATCAAACAATGATCTTCTCGTCCAGTGCTGCGCTGGTACGAAGTGAAAGTCTACATCATTAATTTTTGTGAATTCCCACCAATTATATTCTTCTACTCGCAGAAACTTTTTTTTTGTAAATAACTTTTTTAATCCAGTAGGTACTAAGTATAGAACATCTGAATTCAATTGACGAAGTGTGGCAAAATCTAAATGATCATAATGACCGTGTGAAATAAGGACAATATCAATTTGGGGCAATTCCTGTAATGTAAGGCCGGGATTCGTTAACCTTGGCACAAGTTTTATTTTGTTTGACCATACTGGATCTGTTAAAATGTTGAGTCCATTCGTTTGTATAAGAAATGTTGAATGACCTATCCATGTAATCGTTGTTTTTTTAGTGTTCGTTCGTAAAAACTGAGTATGCTTGACAGGTGATTGTTCTACTAAATAAGAAAAATCTTTTTTGCTTTGTTTTCGTTCTTTACGCCAACGTAAAAAGGAACGAATTGGTTTTTTTGTACTAACATTATCCATGTTTTCATACCGTTTTACCATGAACATCACCTCATTTAAAATCTCTGTAGTTGTATTGTACCGAAATGTTGTAAAGGAAAAAAGTGAGAAAAATTGATCGTCGATTAAAAAATTGTAAAAAAATAGTGCGGCCATCTTTACAAAGTGAGTGACTTATTGAAAATCGTTATGTAAAGAAGTAAGAAGGGAATGATATTAGTAAACAATGAAATAATTGTCTAGTAATTCGCTCAAAAATAGGAAGTAACATACCTAAATTCGTACGATTTCGTGAACAAATGCGATAAACAATTTTCTCATAGTGTTTACTTTTGTTATGATAAGCATGTCATACATAAATTAAAGAAAGAGAAGAGAGGTTTGAAAATGAAGCGTTATCAAAAGCTGATTGGTCTCATAGTTGTTTTTTGCTTCTTTATACTTGCAGGATGCGGCTCAGGGTCAAAACTCCGTAAACCATTAAATTGGGATTTAGAAACTTTTGAATACATAAATCAAGACGGTAAACAGTTTGGAACAAAAGATTTAAAAGGAAAAGTATGGGTGGCTGATTTTATGTTTACAAATTGTCAAACGGTTTGCCCTCCAATGACTGCGAATATGGCAAAGTTGCAGAAGATGGCAAAAGAGAAAAAGCTAGATGTGCAATTCGTTTCATTTAGTGTAGACCCTGAACTTGATAAGCCAGAGAATTTGAAAACATTTATACAAAAATTCACAGAAGATACAAGTAATTGGAACTTGCTAACAGGGTACTCATTAGAAGATATCAAGAAATTCTCAAAGGATAATTTCCAATCACTTGTAGATAAACCAGAGAATGGGCAAGTTATCCACGGAACATCATTTTTCTTAGTCGATCAAGAAGGTAAGGTAATGAAAAAGTATAGCGGAATGAGCAATACACCATATGAAGATATTTTACGTGATATGGAACGGTTATTGAAATAAAAGAAGGATGCTGAGCATCCTTCTTTTTGTATATGGAAAAATATATAATGGTTAATCTATCGATAAAATGTCGTGCTGTTGTGGAAGTTTTGGAGCGCGGATTTCTAAAATGCCATTTTGATAGGAAGCTTTTGCGTTTTTTTTCTCAATTAAATATGGAAGTTTAATCATGCGAGAAGCTCCTGACATGGAGCGCTCACGGCGATAGTAATTATGTGAAACTTCATCTTTTGTTTCTTCCATGAAATCTTCCGTAACAGAGATTTTTAAGTATTCGCTTTGAATTTCTATTTGGATTTGTTCCTTTTGAACGCCTGGGAGTTCTGCTTTTATGACTAGGTCTTCGCCAGCTTCATATAGGTCTACAGGAAATGTTAATAAACGGTTTCCTTTTTGAAAAAAGTGATTCATATCTGCAATTACATCACGCAATGGTGTTTGTTCAAAAAAATCATCGATTTGCTTTAAGTAACTACGAATTGGTGGACGAGACGAAGAATCTTTTTTTTCATCACTCATGTTTTTTGCCTCCTAGAAATCAATTTGCAATATCATATGACAAATGTGTGCAAATGTGAGTGCCTATTTTTCATGTTTGTTCAAAAAAATTGGGTAAAATGTGAAATGGAGTGATTTTTTTATAGTTTTTATCGCCATATTGAGTTGATTATGCTAGTATAAATAGGGTTGATATAGTAGTATAGAAACAGAATGAAAACTGAAAGAGGGTAAGAAGAATGTGTGGTTTTGTAGGATGTTTATGTGAAAACCCTAGAGAGTTTTCAGAAACAGAAAAACATCAATTTGAAAATATGAACACGATTATTTTCCACCGTGGTCCAGATGACGAAGGATATTTTCGTGATGAACATGTACAATTTGGCTTCCGCCGTTTAAGTATCATTGACTTAGAGGCAGGACATCAGCCACTAACGTATGAAAATGATCGATATGTAATTATTTTTAATGGTGAAATTTACAATTATGTAGAATTACGTGAAATGTTACTTGAAAAAGGCGCAACATTTGCAACACAATCTGATACAGAAGTTATCATTGCATTGTATGCACATATGAAAGAAAAATGTGTAGATTACTTACGTGGTATGTTTGCATTTATGATTTGGGATCGTGAAGAAAAGAAACTTTTCGGTGCACGTGACCACTTCGGTATTAAGCCACTATATATCGCGCAGCAAGGTGATACAACATTCTTTGCTTCTGAAAAGAAAAGTATTATGCATGTAATGCAAGACAAAGGGGTAAACCCAACTTCATTGCAACATTACTTTACGTACCAATATGGACCAGAGCCAGAAACACTAACTGTTGATATTAATAAAATTGAACCTGGTCATTATTTCGTAAAAGAAATCGGTAAAGAAATGGAAATTCATCGTTACTGGAAACCGTATTTCAATGCTTCAAGTGCAACAAAAGAGGAGCACATTCAAGCGATTCGTGATGTATTGTACGATTCTGTAAAAGTGCATATGCGTAGTGACGTACCAGTAGGTTCATTCTTATCTGGTGGTATTGATTCATCTATCATTGCTTCTATTGCAAGAGAAATGAATCCAAATCTTTTAACATTCTCTGTTGGTTTCGAACGCCGCGGCTTCAGTGAAGTTGATGTTGCAAAAGAAACTGCAGAAAAACTAGGTGTAACAAACCATAGTGTCTTCATTACAGCAAAAGAATTCATGAATGAATTCCCAAAAATCATTTGGCACATGGACGATCCTTTAGCTGATCCAGCTGCTGTACCATTGTACTTCGTTGCAAAGGAAGCTCGTAAGCATGTAACAGTAGTTCTTTCTGGTGAAGGTGCAGACGAGCTGTTTGGTGGATATAACATTTATCGCGAGCCAAATTCTTTAAAAATGTTCTCTTACATCCCTACTCCAGGGAAAAGCGTTTTAAAAGCATTAAGTGGTGCGCTTAAAGAAGGATTTAAAGGGAAAAGCTTCTTAGAGCGTGGATGTACACCAATTGAAGAACGTTACTATGGTAATGCGAAAATCTTCCGTGAAGAAGAAAAAGCTGAGCTAATGAAGTATTACAATGAAAGTGTAAACTATATGGATATCACGAAACCATTGTACAATGAAATTAAGGATTATGACGATGTTAGCAAAATGCAATATATCGACATGTTTACATGGCTACGTGGCGACATTTTATTAAAAGCTGATAAAATGACGATGGCAAATTCATTAGAACTTCGTGTACCGTTCTTAGATAAAGAAGTGTTTGACGTTGCGTCTAAAATTCCAACAGAATTAAAAATTGCAAATGGGACAACAAAAGCAATTTTACGCGAAGCAGTGCGAGGAATCGTTCCAGATCATGTATTAGATCGCAAAAAGCTAGGCTTCCCAGTACCAATTCGTCACTGGTTAAAAGATGAAATGCATGATTGGGCTGTTAATATTATTAAAGAAAGTAAAACAGAGCATTTAATCGACAAACAGTACGTATTAAACTTACTGGAAGCACACTGTGCGGATAAAGGTGATTATAGCCGTAAAATTTGGACAGTACTTGCGTTTATGGTATGGCATCAAATTTATGTAGAGCATAAATACGATACAAATGAGTTTCATGAAGAAACAAAGCGTGCGTATAGCTTAGTTTAAGTAGAAAAACCTTAAGGTCATATACGACCTTAAGGTTTTTTTCATAAATATGTATTATGCTTGATACACTAATAGTAAGAGGGTGGACAACATATGATTACGTTTGAAAAAGTGAATACAGAGACAAAAAGAGTTGTTGAAGAAATGTTTGCTTCTCATGGTTTTAATAGGAAGAAAGTTCAATATTGTATAAAAATTGATGATACATATATTGGTGTAATGGATTATACAGTACAAGGTGAACACGCTGTATTATCTAATTTAATTATTCATTTTGATTACCAAGGTTACGGATATGGAACAAATGCTTACTTTACATTTGAAGAAATGATGAAGCATAGAGATATAAAAGATATCCAGGTACTAAAAGGAGATCTAACTGAACAAGCTAAATCTTTTACAGAGGGACTCGGCTTTATATGGAATGGTGAAATATACATGAAGCGCTTCTAGAAGGAAAAAGGATACCTGAGATAAGAAATGAATATAAGGCAGGTGGATGTATGACGATGACGTCGGGTTTTTTACTAATAGGGGGGTGTTTTGTTGTGGCAGAACTTTGCCAAATTTTCATTCGGAAAATGATGCGTAAAAAACGCAAGCCGTATGAATGGCAATACATTCCCGTATTTTTTATTTTGTTTTTCACTTTATATTTATTGCAAAATACGATAAATTTTCCGCCAATGTTAAATATTTTTTTGAAGTTTGGCTTAATATATAGTGGCATTGGAATAGCTATTTTATTTTGTTTGTTTTGTATACGACATGTTCATTATCAGTCGTACATATTTATTTTAAATTGGCTTAATCGAGATGATGGAAACCGCCTTACATAAGGGGGTTTTTTTTATTTGTTTTGTAACCAACTTTTTATGTTGTACATAAAATAGGACGAGCATAATTATATGCTCTATTAAATACAGAAAGGAAATGGCATATGAAATTAGTTATAGACGCAGGTCATGGTGGATACGATTCCGGTGCTGTTGGTAACGGTTTGCAAGAAAAAGATTTAACACTTCAAATTGCTAAGCGTGTTCGAGATATTTTACTTGCAAATTATACAATTAATATTAAGATGACACGCGATAGTGATGTCTTTATCCCGTTATCAGAACGTGCCAATATTGCTAATTCTTTCGGAGCAGATTACTTCATCTCATTTCATATTAATAGCGGCGGCGGAACAGGTTTTGAAAGTTATATTTATAATGGACTATCAGATAGTAGTTCTGCAGCAGCTAAACAACAAAAGATGCATGCGGCAGTTAATCCTGTTTTAACAAAATACGGTTTGCATGATCGTGGTGCGAAAAAGGCCAATTACGCAGTACTAAGGGAAACGACTATGGATGCATTATTAACAGAAACAGCATTTATTGATACAACCTTTGATGCAAATTTATTAAAAAATCCGCAGTTTATAGAAGATCTATGTCAAGCGTATGCAAAAGGAATCGCTGCAATTTTAGGGTTAACGGAAAACCAAAATCCTCCAAATCCGACTCCTCAAACAAAAGGGGTGGCATATATCCGTGGGCAGAACGTAAATTTAAGAAGCGGCCCATCAACATCATCCCCAGTAATTCGTCAGTTAAATTATCCAGAATCCTATGTAGTTTATCAAGAAAGTAACGGTTGGCTAGATTTAGGCGCAGGCCAATGGATATATAATGATCCATCATATATTGATTACGTGAAATACGGGAATAGTGATGGAAGCCCGATTGGAGTGGCAAATATTCTAGGAACGAACGTAAATTTAAGAAGTGGTCCATCGACATCATCAGCAGTAATCCGGCAGTTAAATTATCCAGAATCCTATTTAGTATACGCAAACCAAAATGGTTGGCTAAACCTAGGAGGAAATCAGTGGATATATAATGATCCATCTTATATCAAATATGATCAATATTAAAATATGAAAAGATTATGAATAGAATCGAATAATACCCTGCCTCGAATGTCTTGCAGTCAGAAGAATTTAGAGGGAGGGATTTTTTGAGGAAATATATGCTAGAAAAGTTTTTTAAAATATATTGACAACATTTATCCAATACATTAACCTTTAAAATGTCAATGATAATCAATTTCATCTAGGAGGAAGTATGATTCGAACTAAAAATATCTTTATGCTCTGCATCGTAATGTTAATGGTTATGATTGCAGGGTGTGGCAAAGAAGAGAAGAAAGAAACGAATGAAGCAAAAGGAAAAGATTCGTATGTAATTAAGCATGCGATGGGAGAAACAACGATTACGGGGACACCTAAAAGAGTGGTTGTCCTAACAAATGAAGGCGCGGAGGCACTTTTAGCGGTCGGAGTTACACCGGTTGGTTCTACAAAACCAAGAGCTGGTGATGAATGGTATCCACATGTAGCGAAAGAATTGAAAGATACAAAAGTTGTAGGAACTGAGCGTGATGTTAACTTAGAGGCAATTATGAAACTAAAGCCTGATTTAATTATTGGGAATAAAATGCGTCATGAAAAAGTATATGAACAATTAAAAGAGATTGCACCTACTGTTTATGCTGAAACACTGCGCGGAGATTGGAAAGAAAACTTTACGTTATACACAAAAGCTGTAAATAAAGAAAAAGAAGGGCAAAAAGCTCTTGGTGATTATAAGAAGCGTATTGAAGGAATAAAAGAGAAACTAGGAGATAAAGTAGAATCTAAAGTTTCAATCATTCGATTCGTTCCAGGTGACGTTCGTATTTATCAAAAGAATTCATTCTCTGGTGTAGTTTTAAATGATATTGGATTTAAGAGACCACCACTTCAAGATAAGGATGATTTTGCGATAAAAGGTGTTACAAAAGAACAAATTCCGAATATGGATGGAGACTACTTATTCTATTTCACATCCGATAAAGATGCTAAGAAATCGAATGAAGGAAATACAATAGCGAAAGAATGGACAGAAGACCCACTCTTTAAACAGTTACAAGCTTCCAAAAATAATAAAGTATTTGAAGTAGATGAAGTTATTTGGAATACAGCTGGCGGCATTAAAGCTGCGAACCTTATGCTAGATGACATTGAAAAATACTTTTTGAAATAGGTAAAGTAGAGAAAAACACATCACTATTTAAAGGGTGATGTGTTTTTTAAGTCTCAAATAACAGAAAATTCTTTCTGTTAAACAGGGGAAAGTTGTAAAATGGAATTAATAAAAGTAAAGGAGTGAAGAAATGATGAATGGTGCTCACAAAGATTGGATTTTGTTTAATGGTAAAATTGTAAATACCAAGGAAGAACAGCCAATGGTTGCATTAGAAGAGAGAGGTCTACAATTTGGGGATGGGATATATGAAGTATTTCGTTTATACAACGGGAAACCTCACTTGCTAGATTTACATTTAGAGCGATTTTTTAAATCTATGAAGGAAATTCATCTTGTTCCACCCTTTACAAAAGAAGAATTAATTCAGCAACTTCATCAATTAATTGAGAAAAATCAATTTCAAGAAGATGGTAATGTGTATATTCAAATTTCAAGAGGCGTGCAGCCGAGAAATCATATATACAAATCTCATTTAGAGCCAATGTACTTTGCAAATATTGTACCATTCCCAAGACCAATTACTACTATGGAAAAGGGTATCAAAGTAACAGTGGAAGAAGATATTCGCTGGAAATTTTGCCATATCAAATCTTTAAATCTACTACCTAATATTATGATTAAGAATAAAATTAATGAAGAAGGGTATCAAGAAGCAATATTAGTTCGAGATGGGATTGTAACAGAAGGGTGTCATTCAAATTTCTTTATTATAAAAAATAATAAGGTGATTACACACCCTGCAGATCATTTTATTTTACATGGGATTACTCGTCATCATGTCATTTCATTAGCAAAAGCCCTACATATTGAAGTAGAAGAGCGCGAGTTTTCATTACAAGAAGTATACGAAGCAGATGAATGCTTTTTTACCGCAACACCTCTTGAAATATTTCCTGTCATTCAAATAGGAGCCGAGCAATTTGGTAATGGAGAAAGGGGGCCAGTTACGAAGCGGTTACAAGCTTCTTATGAGGAGAGTATTGCACCTTTTAAAGTTACTAATTGAACGTGAAAGGAAAGAGGAGCTGGTATTCTTCCAGCTTTTTTTTGTGGTATAATTGATCGTAAGGTGATTTCTGAAAACGCTATAAAAGGGGATTCTATGTATATGAAATATGAAGCATTTAAAGAAATAATTCACGGAAGACGAAGTGTCCGAAAATTCACAGAACAAGAAGTATCTGTTCGTGATATAGAAGAAATTATTGATTGTGCTCGTTACGCACCAAGTGATACGAATTCACAAACGTGGGAATTTATTGTCATTATGAATCGGGATAAAATTAAAAAAATTGAACAAATGACATGGGATGCTTTACATAAGTTGGCTGCACAAGCAACGGAAAAAGGTGAAGAAAAAGCAGGTAAATTACTTACACGTTCGTTTGGACCATATGCAACAGCTTTTTCTGATGCACCAGTTTTAATTGTATGCTTAGCTACACCATACGAATCTAAGTTTCGCGAAAAAATATTTGATCCGATTGACTTCGTTCCAAATTCAGTATGGGAAGAAGAAGGGATTAAGAGTAGCTGTTTAGCTGCACAAAATTTAATGTTAGCAGCATATGCAAGAGGACTTGGGACTTGTCCAATGACAGGGCCTGTGTTATTGGCTCAAAATCAACTGCGACAATATTTACAAATTGAGCCTGAGAAACAAATCAATATGGTAATTTCACTTGGTTATCCGAAAGATCAAGCGAAAAAACTAGCGCGAAAAGAAGTTGAGGATATTACAAAGTTTATTTTTTAGAGTGCTGTGCGAAAAATTAGAAAAGACATTGGTGCATCCAATGTCTTTTCTAATTTTTCTAGAAGGGGATATTTTTTACTAATAATGGGCTAAAATGAGGAATAAGAAGGAATTTCTAATTATTTCTTGAAAAAATTAATGATGTTAAAAAAGAAAATATGGTACAGTAGTGATGAACAGAATGTTTGTTCACGGAAGTTTAAAAAAACTGAGCTTAGAACAGAGAGTTATTTCTGTATAATAAATAAAGAATAAATTTACAGGGGGGATGAATTTTGAAAAAATTCATAATCGCTGGATCGTCTGCTTTGTTATTGGTTGGGTGTGGTGTCTCAAACGGAAAAGAAGAAACCCAGCCGGTAAAAGAAGAACAAGTTGTGAATGCAAGTGAAGAGAGTGTAACGCCTTTTCCTGAGGGGACAATGCCGATTGGCGAGGGAAGAGTAAAAGTAATTACACCAGATGGCACTTCAGAGGGTGGGAATATACCAACTGTATTTGTAAAGAAAGACGCCCTCATTCAGCAAGTTGAATTAGAACTTACTCATTTTCAAAATGATAAAGAGACATTTGTATTCGTAGATAAAATATTTGAAGATAAACATCATGTTACTAACATGACGCAGACAACAGTAGAATTAAAACAAAGCACGTTAGAGACAGGCTACCATACAATAACGGCAGTTCAATTTGAAAATAATGATCCATCAGGAAAAGTTATTAATTTTGTGCAGGCTAAATTTGAAAATAAACCAGCGTTTTAAAATAGCTAACATGTTATGCATAATAAAAAGTACACTACTGAAAAAGTAGTGTACTTTTTGTTTTATCTGTTTTCGTAAAATGGGATTGTCAAGCGAAAGAATCTTACTGGATGATAATAAAAAGTGCAATATTACCGACGTATTCCAATCGATATATCCAAATCAAATAAAAATGACAAATACCTGTATCTTATATATAAATGCTTCGTAGGGATTTGTTTGAAAATGTCGAATAAAATATATTGAGTCGTTAAAACTCGTTTTCTATTGTTTAGCGTGAAACAAGTAGGGAGGAGAATAAGTGATGAAGCGGGCGCTTATAAATATTGATTATACATATGATTTTGTAGCAGAAAATGGTGCTTTAACGTGTGGAAAGCCAGGGCAAGATATTGAAAAGCATCTTGTAGCGATTACGAAGGAGTATATTGAAAACGGAGATTATGTTGTGTTTACTATTGATAAACATGAAAAGAATGATTCCTATCATCCAGAGACACAATTATTTCCACCACATAATATAGCGGGTACAAAAGGAAGAGATTTATACGGAGAGTTGCAAGATCTGTATGAAAAATATCAAGATAATGAGAATGTATACTATATGGACAAAACACGTTATAGTGCTTTTGCTGGAACGGAATTAGAAATGAAATTAAGGGAAAGAGGAATACAGGAAGTGCACCTTGTTGGCGTATGTACGGATATTTGTGTTCTCCATACAGCGGTGGATGCCTATAATAAAGGGTTTCATATCGTTGTACACGAAAAAGCAGTGGCCTCTTTTAATGAGCAAGGACATGAGTTTGCAATTGGGCACTTTAAGTCTTGTTTACATGCTACAGTGGAGTAAAGAAAACTAAAAAATGAGAGTTATGTAAAAAAGACTTTTAAAAATAAAAGTCTTTTTTATATGTTCTATATGGATACAACTTGCTGTTGAATGAGCTTTTTAATAAATGGACTAATATTTTCTGGTAATTGATGCAAGCTGAAAAATTTAACTTCTAAAGATTCAATACCATCAGCTTGTAATACGCCACCTTTTATTTCTTTACACATATAAGCGATTGTGATGGGATAAAATTCATCACCGTTCGGTAATTTTACAAAAAACTCTTTTCCAGAAAAAACACTTACTAAATTAAGTTCTCCTATCTCAATGCCAGTTTCTTCGAAAACTTCACGTCTTCCTGCATCTTCTGCTGATTCACCTAATTCAATAAAACCACCAGGAACGCCCCAAATACCACTTTGTCTTTTCTGAAGTAAAATTTGTCCTTGCTCATTTAGAACAGCAACAGCAACCCCTGCTAAATTAAGTGGATGTGGACCTACAATTTTACGTAAATCTTCAATATACCCCATAGTGTTATCCTCCAAATGAAAATAGATTAGAAATTCCCAATTATGTATTCTATAGTGTATTACTGTATACCTTTCTACGATTTAACTTTTAGAGCTGTGACGAGACAATATACCTTTTAAATATTAAAATTTCACATACCATAATATATTTAGATTGAAAAATACATGATTAAAATATCAAACAAATAATTCGACCCTTTTTGACTAATTAATTTAATAAAGACAGAAAGAGATCATCGTTCATTGATATCTATAAGAAGGAATAGAAAATGCGTAATATATTTCAAAAGCTAGTAAATCGTCAAAATGGTGTTGCTCAGTTTGGACCTTGATATTTTCTCTAAACCAATGAACATGAATAGTTTTAAAGTGGATGTTCCAAAGGATTCTGATCAATATATCGTGCAAGCAGATTTACCAGGATTTCAAAAAGAAAACATTCAAGTCGATTTTGAAAGAGAGGTATTTGTGAATCAAGAAAGAATTGCGGCAGCATTTAAAGACGGTGTTCTTACTGTCTCATTACCTAAACTGAAGCTGATGTATTTAGCTTCTTTTTTTGTTTGTAGTATTTAGAAATTTCTTAATGTTATAATGATAATTGGTGATGAACATGAATTATGATGAAAAGGAAATGCGGCGGTTAGAAGCATTGAAAGAAATTGCGGAGTTGTTAAATGAGGCAACTGATTTACAGGAAATGTTAGAGGAAGTATTACATACATTATTACAAGTGATGAATCTACAAACAGGCTGGGTATTTTTTATTGATGAAAAAGGAACGCACCGTATGCTTGTTGATAGGAATTTGCCTCCAGCACTCACATGGAATGAAAAAAAACCGATGTGTGAAGGGGATTGTTGGTGCGTGAATCGATTCGTAAATGGACGTTTAGAAAAGGCAACAAATATCATTGAGTGTAAGCGAATTGAAGATGCCATTGAATATAATTGGGGAGAGACGGAAGAGATTACACATCATGCGACGATTCCTCTTCGTGCTGGTAGCGAGAAGTTCGGTTTACTTAATGTTGCTTCCCCACATAAAACGTATTTTTCAGAGGAAGAACTAGCCTTATTAGAAGCGATTGCATTCCAAATCGGAACAACAATACAACGAATTAAGTTAGTCGAGAAAGAGCGTAAATATGTAGTTGTAGCGGAGAGAAATCGACTTGCACGCGATTTACACGATTCGGTGAAACAATTGCTATTTTCCATAATGTTAACGGCTAGAGGTACTCTTGATATGACAAAGGATAAAGAATTGCAAGGTATGCTTAGTTATATGGGGGAATTATCACAAGAAGCGCTAGAAGAGATGACGTTATTAATTTGGCAATTACGACCAGAGGGATTAGAAAAAGGGCTGGCAGAAGCAGTGCAGAATTACGGAAAGTTATTAGGTATTCAAGTAACAATTCGAATTGATGGAGTTATTTCAATTGGTGATGAAATAGAAGAAGTGCTGTGGCGTATAAGTCAGGAAGCATTGCATAATTGTAAAAAACACGCTTCGTGTGAGAGAGTATCAGTTTACTTAAAAACAGAAAATAGTAAGTTGAACTTTCAAATTGAAGATGACGGCATTGGGTTTGTTAAAGAAAAAGTTAGAGATTCAGCGCTTGGTTTAAAAAGTATGAAAGAACGAATTGAACTATTGAAAGGAACATTTCGAATAAGAACGAAGCTAGGACAGGGAACAAAGATTGAGATTCAATTACCGGTTTGAAAGGGAGAAGTTCATTGAAAATTAAACTATTACTTGTAGAGGATCATCATATCGTTAGGAGAGGGCTTGTATTCTTCTTAAAAACGAAAGAGGAATTTGAAATAATAGGAGAAGCAGAGAATGGGGAAGAGGCGTTAGAGTTGATTCGAAAAGAAAGGCCAGATGTAGTATTAATGGATTTATCAATGCCAAAGATGGATGGGATTGAAGCGACAAAACGTTTGAAACAATATGACGCCACAATTAAAATACTTATGTTAAGTAGCTTCTCAGAGCAAGATTATGTTCTTCCGGCACTAGAAGCGGGCGCGGATGGCTATCAACTAAAAGAAGTACAGCCAGATCAACTGGTTGCTTCTATTATCGCTGTATATCAAGGAAATGCGAATCTTCATCCGAAAGTAACTCCTGCTTTGTTAGGAAGACCAGTAGTGAAAGAGGAAAAGCAGGATAGTTTATTTATGCTGACAAAAAGAGAAAGAGAAGTACTTTGTGAAATTGCGAAAGGAAGAAGTAATAAAGAAATAGCAGCAGAGCTTTATATTACAGAACAGACTGTAAAAACACATGTTTCAAATGTACTTGCGAAATTGCAGGTAGATGATCGGACGCAAGCTGCGTTGTATGCTGTGAAGCATGGGGTTGTATAGGAAGGACCTATTATGGGAGAAGAAGTTATATTACAAGCGTCTTCTCCAGTTATTGCAATGTCAATGTTCATGCGTTATCGTTCTCAAAAAGATGATACATTCCACGGAAAAGTTGTTTCAGCACTCCGAAATCAGTTTGGCGGACATGCTGTTGTGAAGAATGATTAATTGATATATCAAGAACTCATACAAAAGTATGAGTTCGTTTTTTAATTTTCATACTATTTTCTCAAAGCTTTTCCCTCTATTTGTTGATTTCCGCATAGAATATTCTGATATTATAGAGGTAGAACTTAAAACAAAGGAGAGAAACACACATGAAATTAGTCGTAATTAACGGAACACCACGTAAGTTTGGGAGAACTCGTGTCATTGCAAAATATATTGCAGAGCAATTTGCAGGGGAATTATATGATTTAGCAACAGAACAGTTGCCTTTATATAATGGGGAAGAATCACAACGAGAATTAGAAGCAGTAACGAGATTGAAAAAATTAGTAAAAGAAGCTGATGGTGTAATCCTTTGCACACCTGAGTATCATAATGCAATGAGCGGTGCGCTAAAAAACGCATTAGATTTCTTAAGCAGCAGTGAATTTGTCCATAAACCAGTTGCTCTATTGGCAGTTGCAGGCGGTGGAAAAGGCGGTATAAACGCACTTAATAGTATGCGTATTGTCGCGCGAGGCGTATATGCGAATGCAATTCCAAAGCAAGTTGTATTAGACGGTTTATACGTGCAAGATGGTGAGCTCAGTGAGGACGCAAAACCATTAATTCATGATCTTTTCAAAGAGTTAAAAGCATATATGAGCGTGTATAAAGAAGTGAAAAAGCAATTAGGGGTGGAATGATAAGCGTTTGCTTTGTTACGAATCTTAAGATGAGTTTTTAGGAGTTAATGGTCAATTGTCCATTGGCTCTTAGGTAAATATGAAAACGATACCATTAAAACTGGTTGCAGATTCATAATATAAACGAATGAGTAGTTTGCTAAATTTATCGTATTGATTGAAAACACGGTGGGGGAATGAGGATGATTACACATTTTTCAGAGTTGAAATTACAGACAGTATCTATTCAGGGGGTAGAACAAGTATATGCAAAACGTCTTGGAATTCCAATTTTATCAAAAACAAATAAACAAATAAGTTTTAAATTAACTCCATATGTTTCATTAGTTTTTGAAGAATCATATGAACCACTTTCTCCTGCTCATTTTGCTTTTCAAGTACCATTTTCAAAGTTCTATGAAACAGTAAAGTGGATTCAAGAATCAGGTTTGCTTATTGTAAGGTGGGAAGACGGTCATGAAATTGACGAAGAGGATGGTCGATTAAATTTATATTTTCGTGATGGAGATGGAAATCTTCTTGAAATTATTGCACATAAATATATTGAAGAAGATGTTTTAATTCCATACACACCTTTGAACATTTTGTACTTAAGAGAAGTAGGATGCCCAGTAAAAAGTGTGCCAGTATATAGAGAGTGGCTAAAATCCAATTTATTTATGAAAACATTTGAAGATGGTGAAATATTTAACTTTGTAGTTGGTGGTACGGCTCATGTTGTTGCAAGCTGGAAAGGAAGACCTTGGATTCCAATTGCAATGAAAGCTTTGCCGCCGAAAATGCATATTTCATTTGGGACGCCGAGTCTTGAGTTCATTCAAATGGTCCAGAAACATCTAAGAGGAAGCGATGTACCATTTCATTTTCATAATAATGAAATATCGTTTGTTCAAGAAGGATATTCTTTTTCTATACAATATACGCCTCATTTTAAAGCTGATATTCTTAAAAAGTTGAATTTACCACTTTCTATTTAAGTGGTATTTTTTGAGTTGTTATTATTGATGAGATTTTATAAGGGACTAACCTAAAAACAGGTATTTTGATGTGAGTTCAAAATACTTGATGCTTAATTATTACATTAATGATTCGGATACGTCTTTTTCAAAAAATTTATAGATTGTTTGATTAGCACTTTTAGCACATTAATATCAATGTCTGCTACTTTATTAATGTATACACACGATTTCCCAGATGTATGTTTTCCAAAGTCCTTTAATAGGTTTTCTCGCTCAGGATCACCAGTTGCGAAGTATAAACTAATCTTGGCTTTTCGGGGTGAAAAGCCTACTAATGGCGCATCCCCTTCATGACCAGATGCATATTTATAATGATATGTACCAAATCCAATTATACTTGGACCCCACATTTTTGCTGGATAACCAGTTGTTTCAGTAAATATATCTAATAACTGATATGCGTCTTCTCGTTTTTTTAGGCTGTCAACATTTTCAATAAACTCGATTACACTATTGTTGGTTTCTGTTGTTTTGAGTTTGTACATAAAAGAATCCCCCCTTTTTAGATATAGGTTTTATCGCATATTTCATTATAATACATAGTTTGAATCAAAGTTACAGAATCTCTTGTATTCTTAAAAGAAATAAAAACTTTTGAATAAAAATTTAATTTCTATTTTCATCAAAAAATAACACAAAATTATTTCATTTCATCTAACTTCTCTTTTTTTCTAAGTAAATCGGTTTTTGTTATATCTCTAGAAATAATAAATAAAAATGAGTTAACCAAGACTAAAATGACATCTATACAAATGACCCAAGAATCACTTTTTATAAAAGAATTAGTCATAACCAATATTAATAAGCTAATTCCTGAAATGAAACGTATTTTGTTTTGTCCTATTTTCAACATAAAACCATCTATTTTTCACTATATTACAATATTCTTGTTGTATTTAATATATATCAAATTATAAACAGGTAATGAATGCATTAAATGTAACCTTTTATCCCGAATAAACGAGAAGGAATATCCTCACCTCAAGATGCAGAGAGAAACAAGGAAGTTGGGTGGAAGATCGACTACACGTAAAAGCCCGATTGGTTCAACTAACCAACAGTTGGGGATGAAGACCTCCCTACTGTTGGAAGTTTCACTTTATTTTGATACCCCAAAAATATTCTTGAAATAAGGAGAAACTTCCAATAAAACCATTGTATGACGAGAGAGAAAATACAAAATCTATAAAGGAACTATATAAAAAGAGGATGTGAAACAAAATGGGAAAAACAAAAGCGTTAGGATCAGCGAAACATAAAGGGAATCAAACTCAGTGCCATACATCTTCTAAAAAAGGGCGTAATGCTCAAAACGCAGGACAACGCAGTCACTAAAAAATACTTCTGTCTCCCTTTCTTTTTCTATATAATATAAAGAAAGGGAGTGTAAGCTTATATATGAACAAATGGATACTATTTATTATCTTATTATTTTCACCATTATGCATTGTGTATATGACATATCGAATGAAAAAAGTTGCTTATGAAAAAGTAAGTGATAACGCTCCATATGTATTAATTTTAGGTGCAAAATTATTTGGGGATAAACCTTCTTTATCTCTTCAAAATCGGTTAGATGTAGCTTTAATGTATTTAAATTCTCATCCGGAAACAAAAGTAATTGTATCTGGAGGACAAGGTGAAGATGAGGATATTCCTGAGGCTCACAGCATGCGAAATTATTTAATACAACATGGAATTGAAGATGGACGTATTTTCATTGAAGATCGCTCGACAAGTACTTATGAAAATCTAAAGTTTAGCATGGAATTATATCATGTAACGCACGCGGTGGTTGTAAGTAATACATATCATCTATATCGAACAAAAATTATTGCTAAACGTTTAGGTATGCAAATGGAATCACTTGCAGCACCAACGCCAAAGCGCTCAAAGAAGAAAGCTTATATACGTGAGTATGCAGCAATTATTAAAACAACATTATTCGATCATTAGAGCTCAAGTAAGGGCTCTTTTTTCATGAATAAAAAGCGTATCATTTGAAAAGAAGATAAGATTCTATCAGAATGAAAGAAATGATAATAAGGGAGTTGTATTTGTGATTCGATTTGAACACGTTTCAAAGGTGTACAATGGAACGAAAGTGGTAGACTCGTTGCATTTAGAAATTAAAAAAGGGGAGTTTTTTGTCCTCATAGGTCCGAGTGGTTGCGGAAAAACGACCACGATGAAAATGATTAATCGTTTAATTGAAACGACAGAAGGCTCAATTTCTATCGACGGAAAAGATATTCAAGAATACAATATTCATGAATTACGTTGGGACATTGGGTACGTTCTGCAACAGATTGCCTTGTTTCCCCATATGACAATTGCCGAAAATATTGCGATTGTACCTGAAATGAGAAAATGGAGTAAAGAAAAAGTTCGGGAGCGTGTGGATGAGTTACTTGATATGGTTGGATTAGATCCAGATGTGTACAGAAATCGTATGCCTGATGAATTATCTGGTGGACAAAAGCAGCGTGTAGGAGTTGTAAGAGCACTAGCTGCCAACCCGAAAATTGTTCTGATGGATGAACCATTTAGTGCTCTAGATCCATTAAGCCGAGAACAGTTGCAAAAGGATATTGTAAAATTGCAGAAAAAAATCCAAAAAACCATTGTGTTCGTGACACATGATATGCAAGAAGCGTTAACACTTGGTGACCGAATTTGTGTGATGAAAAAAGGGAAGATCGTTCAATTAGATACACCAGAAGGAATCATACATAGTCCCGTAAATGATTTTGTAGAAGAATTTATTGGAAATCGTGTGCGCCCTTGGTATGAAGGAAAGAGCATTGAAGATGTGTTGCCATTTGTGAGTGATAAACAAGTAGAAAATGATGTTATACCTCTATCGACAAATGCTTCACTGCAAGAAGCTTTGATTCGTTTGGAAGCAGAAGAAGCTGTTCCAATTGAAAGAGATGGACAATGCATTGGGACGTTAACAAGCCGTCATATTGTGGCATATTTGACTGGACAAATGAAGGAGATGGGGTAAATCGTGTCTGCATTATTACAAACATTTCAAGAACGAAAGTTAGAATTACTTCGCGCTCTTATTGAACACCTTCAAATTTCACTTATTTCTTTATTTTTTGCAGTAATGATTGCCGTTCCGCTAGGCATTTTGTTAACGCGTCGAGAGAGAATTGCTGAATTCATTATAGGAACATCTGCAGTTATGCAAACAATTCCTTCATTGGCTTTACTAGGGCTTTTAATTCCCCTAGTTGGTATTGGAAAGGTGCCAGCAATTATCGCGTTAGTTGTATACGCGTTATTGCCAATTTTACGAAATACATATACGGGAATCCGTAAGTTAGATCCATCGCTTATTGAAGCAGCAAGAGCGATGGGAATGAACAGTTTTCGAAGATTATGGAGAATAGAACTTCCACTCGCATTACCGATTATAATGGCTGGAATTCGTACAGCGATGGTACTAATTGTCGGAACAGCTACGTTAGCTGCTTTAATAGGGGCTGGGGGGCTTGGAAAACTTATTTTACTCGGTATAGATCGAAATGATCATGCTCTTATCGTATTAGGGGCTGTACCAGCCGCATTGTTAGCTTTATTCTTTGACGGTGTACTTCGGATGTTTGAAAGCACTAGACGATCTCCTAAGCGATTTATAATGGCAATATGTATCATTGTGGTTGTTATAGCTGCACCATTTTTAGTGAATACGCAAAAGAAGGATATCGTAATTGCTGGGAAGCTTGGGTCTGAACCGGAAATTTTAATGCAAATGTATAAACAACTGATCGAACAAGATACTGATTTATCTGTAGAGCTTAAACCTGGGCTTGGGAAAACAGCATTTGTTTTTGAAGCTTTAAAATCGGGAGAAATTGATATGTACCCTGAATTCTCAGGGACTGCATTATCTACTTTTGTAAAAGAAGAACCAAAGAGTACAAATCGCAAAGAGGTATATGAACAAGCCCGCCAGGGGATGGAAAAGAAATATCAAATGGTGATGCTAAAGCCGATGGAATATAACAATACATATGCGCTTGCAATGCCAAGAGATATTGCAGAGCAATATAATGTAAAAACAATTTCAGATTTACGAAATGTTGCAGCAAATGTTAAGGCTGGATTTACATTAGAATTTGCAGATCGGGAAGATGGATATAAAGGGATGCAAAAGGTATATAACTTCCAGTTTCCAAATGTTAAAACGATGGAACCGAAGTTACGTTATAGCGCAATAGAATCTGGTGATGTTACTGTCATTGATGCTTATTCTACGGATAGTGAACTTGAGCAATATGAACTGCAAGTACTAGAAGATGATAAAGGATTGTTTCCACCGTATCAAGGAGCTCCATTGTTAAGAAAAGAGACACTTGAAAAGTATCCTGAACTTGAGAAGACATTAAATAAACTTGCTGGGAAAATATCAGATGAAGATATGAGAAAAATGAATTATGAAGTAAATGTAAATGGTAAAAGTGCAGAAAAAGTAGCGAGGCAATTTTTAGAAAAAGAGGAGTTAATTCATTAATATTTACAAGAAATATACAATTTAATGATTGAAAATCGACCGTTCGTAATAAAATGAACGGTTTTTTTGTGCATACTTATACATTTTTTCAAAAAAGTATTCCCTTTTTGCTGATTTTCTTTTAGAATAAGTAATGTTTTCCTGAAAAAATATAATAGAAACGTCTATTAGAGAAAAAGGTGACTTTAATAGTTGAATGGATAAACATAACACCTAGAATGACAGATGGGGTGGTACCAATAGAAAAGAAATTAGGATTTTTTCCATTAATTGCATTAGTAGTAGGAACAATGGTTGGCGGGGGTGTTTTTAGTTTACCGCATGATTTAGCAGTAGGCGCAAATAGTGGCGCAACGATAATTGGATGGTGTATTACGGCAATGGGAATGATTCCGCTTGCACTTGTATACCAAACGTTAGCAAGACAAAAACCAGAACTTGAAGGTGGGATTTATAGTTATGCACGTGCAGGGTTTGGTGAATATGTCGGTTTTAATAGTGCATGGGGCTACTGGCTTGCAGGGATTTTAGGAAACGTAGCTACGATTATGTTATTGTTTAGTACACTTGGATATTTTTTCCCTATTTTTAAAGGAGGAAACAACGTTGCATCCATCATTGGTGCATCTCTATTATTATGGACACTTCACTTCCTTATTTTAATTGGAATTCGTGAAGCGTCTATTATGAACTTTATTGCAACAATTGGAAAACTTGTTCCGATTTTATTATTTATTGTCGTTATGATTACAGCGTTTCGCTGGGATACATTTACACATGATTTTTGGGGAGAGGGAAGTATTTCTATTTCTTCTGTCCTTGGTCAAGTGAAAAATACGATGCTTGTTACACTTTGGGTATTTATTGGTGTAGAAGGGGCAGTCGTATTATCTGGAAGGGCAAAAAACAGCAGGGATGTTGGAAAAGCAACGGTTGTTGGATTGATTTTAGTTATGTCCATCTATATTTTAATTTCAGTTCTTTCCATGGGAGCTATGACAAGACAAGAGCTTTCCGTGCTAGAAACGCCGTCAATGGGCCATGTATTAGAGCATGTTGTTGGACCATGGGGTGCAATTGCAATTAATATCGGATTGGTTGCTTCACTTATTGGGACATTAATTGGTTGGTTCTTACTCGTTTCTGAAATTTCACACGTAGCAGGGAAAGATGGCGTATTTCCAAAAGTATTTACGAAGACAAATAAAAAGCAGACACCACATGTTGCATTATGGATTTCAAATGGTGTGGCACAGACTTTGTTTATTATTGTATTGTTTTCGGAATCAACGTATCAAATGATGTATTTTATCGCATCTACATCTATTTTACTTCCGTACTTATTATCAGCACTTTATCAGTTGAAATTAGTTGTAACGAAGGAATTGAAAAGGGCAAGACTGAAAAATGGAGTACTGGCTTTAATTGCCGCATTATACTCTGTATGGCTGATTTATGCAGCAGGTTTAAAAAACTTATTACTTGTCTCAATCGTATATGGTATTGGACTTGTTGTTTATGTGTTTGCTCGAAAGGAAAAAGGAAATCGCTGTTTTTCTGGCATGGAGAGATATGTCATGGTTGTAATCGTGATTGCAGCGGCAGTATCGCTTTATATGCTTGTAACAGGTAATATAGAAATGTAAAAAAGTCCTTCTGAAGGACTTTTTTCTTTGTATACAAGGAATTTTAGTTTATTTACAGAATATCTAATATATAAGATGTTTAGGAGGGATGAGAATGGAAGAAAAAGAGCAGCTGTTAAGAATTGTGGAATTAGCAAGTGATTTACGAAAAGTATTAGTGCAAGAATCATTTTTTAATCATCATCCCGAACTACGTGGAGTAATTGAGAATTTAGCTAGTTCTGTTGAGACCTTAGCAAGCCTGCAGCAGAATAAAGATGAAAATGCGGAGGATAAATTACGATACGTACTTGCTAAAATGAAAATTTCTTACAATGCGATTATGCAGGAGAAAAAAGCTTTTCCTTCTCAAATATAAATTTTATTTTTTATAACCTGACGGAGTACGTCGGGTTTTTTTGTTTCTAGTTTTCTTTTGCAGTTCATACAATAAAAATAGTATGAAAAAAAGAAGGTGAGTATAGTGAAGCTACATAAAGCTCTCCACCCAAGTTTTATAAAACGGATGTATCATATGAGGTTTCTTGGGAAATTTGTTGAAAGTCAGGAGGAGAATAAAGATACTTTTTCTGTACAATGTCTTTCACAAATCCCATCTGTTTTGAAATCACAATTTGAAAATGAAACGTATTTGTTTGAAGGGCTATATGCCAACAAAAAAAATGAGAGAATATTTGCGGATTTAAAGAAAAAAGGGTTAGAAAGACAAATAGTATTGTTTCGACTTTATTATGAAAGAGGGCATTTGTACGTTGAATTAATATGTACAGAGCAACGGGAAATTGCGAATGCATATAAAATCATCCCATCGCCAAGATTAGCCGGGTATAAAAAGAGAGAGTCGTTAGAGCGAAAACTAGGGAATGGATTTTTATCTTTTCTTATTCCTAAATTTCCACACGACTTTGAAGTACCACAGTTGTTATGGTGTGAAGGAAGATTATATGGGAATTTATCTTTAAAATCATCCATTAGTTCAATCGCGTATTGCGAACAAAAAAAAGAATGTAAATATATCGAAATGGATGATTGGACCAAATATATAGAAGTGAAAGCGGATGATCATTTGTATTTTGTTCGAGAAAATATGTATGATCAGCTTCTAAAGAAAATTCTAGAAGAGGGAAAAAAGGTGGAAGTAGTGGACATAAAAGTGCAAAAAGAAGAAACAGAATGGAATGAGCGTGAATCTACATTTATACAATATGTACAGGATGTCATCAATAATAAAGACTTGTATTTAGATGCAACGGATATTTTTAATTTTCATATTAGTGTAAAAACAAATCTATTAACAATTCTTGCTGGAATCCCAGGAATCGGAAAATCACGTTTGGTGCAGGCATATGCAGAAGCATTAGGATTAACATATGGGGAAGAATTGTTATGGATTCCGATTTCTCCATCTTATCAAGAACCACACGATATACTAGGCTATCTTCATCCAAATGGAACATATATCGAGAGTGAAACGAAATTAATTCGAACATTATTAAAAGCGAATGAGAATCCGAATCAACTTTATATGATTGTATTTGATGAAATGAATATGTCACATATTGAGCATTGGTTTACACCATTTTTATCTATTCTTCAATTAGAAAAGAAAAATCGTATTCTTTCTTTATATGAGGAACGGACTGGGATAGAGAATAAAGTTCCATCCAAAATTGAAATTGGTGAAAATATTATTTTTATCGGGACTGTGAATTTTGATGAAACAACGAAAGAGTTATCGGATCGCTTATTAGATCGGGCAAATCTCATTACGCTTCAAAAAATTCCATTTTGTGAAATCAATCTGCAGCAAAATAAAGGGACACAAATTCCGCCCTTACAAGTGACAACCGGAGAATTTCGTCTAAATTGGTTACGAAATAAAGAGATGATGGATGTGTTTTCGGAAGAAGAATTAGAGTTATTAGATAAATTACATGATTTAATATCATCACATGACGCATCGAAAGGCGTTTCTTTTCGATGTGCTGCTGCGATTGCAACTTATTTGCAAAACATTCCCCAAAAAGATACTCAATCATATATGATTAGCCGAGAAGAAGGTTTTGATTTACAAGTGAAACAACGTATTTTAACAAAATTACGAGGTACGGAGGTGACAATTGGTTCACTTCTTCGTGATGATGAGAAAAAAGGACGATCGTTAGTAGCGTTATTACAATCTCCACTTGCAAATTGTGTCTCCGCATTCGAACATTCTCTAGCTTATATAAGGCAAAAACGGCGTGAATTGGAGTTGTATGGGTATGCAAAATGAGGAGCAGCACGAGACGGAAATTGTAGACACAAATGATAAGCTCCCGTTTGTATTAAAATTAATTATTGGAACAGAGGGAAAGGGAGACTTTGTATTTCTGAATCGCCTTTGTAAATACACGACAACAATGACACATTGTGTTTATAAAGTACAAGAATTAAAAGCATTACGTTTGATGTTACATTATCAAAAACCAGTCCGTGTCACTTTTGTATGGAATAAAGTGTATGAAGGGCAAAAAGGTAAGAAAGAATGGCAATATGAATTGCATGAAAAAAAACAAAAAGTATTATTATATGAACATGGAAAAACAGACTTTTTTTATCCATGGCGCTGCGGCTTGTATCATTTCGAGGTGCAAGTGGAAGAAGATGTATATTATGGAGCATTTCAAATTGTCCCCAAAAATTTTTTGGATGATCAATTTGAAATGATTCAAAATTATGTAAAATCAATTTTAAGTGAAATTATGTTAGACCGTGGTTATTATAAAAAGACATTTTCAACACTAATTGATATTGAAGATTCTTCTTATTTAATGTTACTTCGCATGCTACCACAAAAAATGAAAAAAATAAAACAGCTATATAAAAAGGTTGAAGAGAACACGAAGTATATAGATAGATATGATTGGGAGGTACGAGAACGAAAAGCAACGATGAAAAGTGTAATAATGAGGGAGAAAAAGCTTACTGCTAAGTATTATAATCGTAGATTTATCGAACAAACAAATAGTTTAGAGAATGCCTTTCTAAAATTTACAACGAAACAATTTTATCAATATTTGCTTGAAGCTCAGGCTTTCTTACACAAAACAATTGAAATACTAGAAGGAACAATACAGACCAAAAAAGAGGAATTCCAATCTGTGAAAATAATTATGCATACTATTGAAAGAAATGGATCTGTAACGGACAGGGAGAAGCAAAAATATCGAAATATTCATTTGTTAAAAGAGGCAGACTTGCGGAAAGCATCTGTGAAAATACAAGAGTATAAAATTTTAAATCATATTGTACACCAAGCTATACTGTACTTTCAAAATTTGTTGAATTCTTCATTTTGGAGAGGGATTTCTGAAAAAACAAATATAACTATGCATGCTTTACCTGTTACACATCGGGAATTATTATATCATTTAGAATTTCTACCACGTTATAATCAACAATCTCCAGCATTATTATTTGTTTATAAACCAACGTTTTTAGTGTATGAGTATTATGCATTTTTCATCATCATTTCTATATTGCAACAATTAAAATTTAAAGATGATATTCCACTTCTCGAACAAATTCAAACTTATTTTTACTTAGATGGTTTACAAGACGGTACGACAATTGTTTTAAATCGTGAAAATATCCAAATACATGTAGCGTTTAATGACCTTATTGAAACACATCCACTCATTGCACTTAGTAAAGGTAGCCATTTTTATAATGGAGAGGACACGAAAAAACCAGACATTCGTTTAGATTGTTATGTGAAACAAGGAGAGCGCTATGAGTACCAGTCTTCTATTATTATTGAAGTGAAATATAGCCCCATGTTTAATATTTTTCAGCCCGTAGGCAATACAAAAGCAACAGAACAGATGTATAAATATTGGTCTATTAAATATGTAGAAGAACAGGATGGAAAACATATTTTTCACCGAAGGGCGATCCATGAAGTGATTTGTGTATACCCAGGCAGTCATATGCATGGGAAGAAAATAGAAGCAGGTTGCGGAATCTTTCTGCAATTATATCCATATAAAACAAAGCAAGGAGAAGAAAAATTAGCTGGAAATCATGGTCTTGTGCAAATTTTTGAGAAATGGCTAAAAACGGTAGTAACATAAAAAGACGGCACTGAAAAAGGGATTGTTTTGAAAAAATAACGTGCATTGTCTCGGTATGTTGAAAAAATAAAGGGGTTCGTCGCCTGTAATAGTGGGTAATGGGCTCCTATTTCTTATAAAGTGGACTTTTTATGTAGGTGAAGTGAATTTGTGTATTTTATATGAAATGTTAAACATACACTTTATAAGTAAAGAGAGTCTAGCATAAATATAAAGCATCTTTTATTCTTGTAAAAATTTTTTATAAGTCTAAAACTTGAATAGGAGAAGATTTTATTTTATAGAATATGTAATGAAGTAGTGAATAGTTTTAGGTTGCATACGAAGGTTTGTTCTTATATGATAGATAGTGAAAGCGTTATCAAAAACTAGAACGGCGATGGGAAAGGCGGGGAAATATGTTCCAGCGTGTTCAAACAAAGGAAGAACATTTTTGGTTCGAGCAACTGTGGGGAGATTTTTGTGAAGAGAGAGATTTAATGTTTGTAGAACGTAATTTAAATCCATCACGATTTTTATTAATAGAAGGCGGGCAATATATCGGTACAGTAGAATGTATTCGATATACGACACCTGAACAATCTAATTCTGAGTTTTTTTATCCATTTTCTAAAAATGAGTTGGTGAAAGGATTAAAAAATGTTTATGAAATTGGAAAGTTAAGCATTGCGAAAACGTCGCGTGGAAGAGGGCATTTCAAAAGGTTAACAGCTATTTTATTTATACATGCTTTGGAAATGAAAGCTGAGTGGTATATTGCTGTTGTTACAAAAAGAATGTATATGTATTTACTTACACTAGGGTTTCCAATTGAACCAATTGATGACCCATTTCCTTTTCATGATGCATTACAGGGGGTGCCTGTTCGAATTCATGCTCGAAAAGGAGTAACGCATTTGTATTCTTTAAAAGAATTTCGGGATATTATTCAAGGGAATGCTCATGCACAGGCATTAATCAAAGAAAACAGTAAAAACATTATGTTAACAAGGTGAAGTGTCACAAATTTTTACAAATTATTGTGATTGATATCACATCCTTTTTTCTTCATGTATATTACGCTTTAGTTGTAATGATTGATTAGGAGAGGGTGGGATGATATGTTTTGCTATCAATGTGAACAAACGCCAACAGGCGGATGTAAAGTAATGGGTGTTTGCGGGAAGAATGAAACAATTGCAAGTTTACAAGATACAATTGTGTTTGGATTAAAAGGAATTGCGGCTTATCGTACCCATGCTGCACAGCTTGGGTATACAGATCAGTTTGTGGACGCTACGACTCATGAAGCGTTATATATGACATTAACAAATTCTAACTTTAATGAACAAGAACATATTGATATGGCTATGAAAGTTGGGAAATCAGCTTTACGGATAATGGAACTGTTAGATGAGGCACATACGAATTATTTTGGTGTTCCAGAGCCTGTTCAAATTACACAAAACCGTGTAGAAGGTAAGGCAATTGTTGTTACTGGCCATAATCTATTTGCATTAGAGGAATTATTAAGGCAAACAGAAGGAAAAGGAATTAATATTTATACTCATTCGGAAATGCTACCAGCGCATGGGTATCCACAGCTAAAAAAATATAAACATTTAAAAGGAAATATTGGTAAGGCATGGTATGATCAGCGACGCCTCTTTGAAAAGTTTACTGGTGCAATATTGGCTACAACGAACTGTGTTATGCCAATTAAAGGATCGTATTCTGATCGCTTCTTTTCATATGATATTGCAGGCCTTGAGGGTGTACAGAAAATTGAAAATGATGATTTTGCACCATTGATTCATAAAGCGCTAGAACTTCCAGAAGTACATATGGAGTCGGATGAACAGCTGGTAACAGGTTTTCATCATAATACAGTATTATCATTAGCATCAGAAATCATTCAGGCGGTGAGAGAAGGGAAAATTAAGCGTTTCTTTGTTATCGCAGGTTGTGATGCACCAGGTAAAGGTGGAGAGTACTATCGTGAATTAGCAATGTCACTTCCGCAAGAAACAGTTATATTAACGACATCGTGCGGGAAATTCCGCTTTAATGATGTGAATTATGGTGTTGTGCCAGGTACGGAAATTCCACGTTACATTGACTTAGGGCAATGTAATAATTCTATATCTACAATAAAAATAGCAGCTGCTTTAGCTGATGCTTTTCAATGTGAAGTGAATGAATTGCCAGTTAGTATTGTTTTATCGTGGTTTGAACAAAAAGCGGTTGCGATTTTACTTGGGTTATTTAGTCTCGGGATTCAAGATATTCGTATTGGACCAAAGGCACCTGAATTTATTTCACCTGGTGTGCTTGATGTATTACAAGAAACGTTTGGTTTAAAACTTATTACAACTGCAGCAGAAGATATGAATATGATGTTATCGTAACAAAAAGGATGTCTTGTAATGAGACATCCTTTTTGTATAAAGTGAACTTTCCATCAGTGGAGCGCCGTATTCTTCGCACCGATAAGAATAAGTAAAAAAGCGCATGAAAATTGACCGGGGGGAGTCAATTTTCATGCGCGAACACACGATTGGGAAAGAACTAAAATCCGAATATACTTAAAATCATTTTACGACGTTTCGGCTTTTCTTCTCGTTCATATGTTGGCGTGATATCAGGTGTAATGTATATTTGTTCTTTTTTCTCAAGGGCAGCTTCTAATTTTTGAATTCTATCCATCATTTCTTCCATTTCTCTGCGATGTTGTAGCAATTGGTAATTGACGACATCATCTGCTTTATCATGCAGTTGTTCTTCTATACGATTTAAACGGTGTGTAATTGTATTTAATTGTGTAACAAGTTGATCAAAACCAATTGACGGTTCTACTTGTGAAATGGTAGCTGGGGATGAAGGTTGTTCTATTTGAGAACGATGAAACTCTAACATTGTATCTAAGTCGTCTTGAGTAAAAATAAAATGACCGTATTTGTTTTTTTCTATGTTGAGATTCAATTGTTGTGCAATCCGAACCACTGCCTTTGGGCTAACACCTAACTTTTTCGCAATAATGGGTGTTTTATATTCCAAGGTAAATCCCTCCTATATATATCCTGTTGAATGATTTCGAGGTACTAAGCCTCTTCCCTGCATGGATGACAAAAGAAGTGAGGAATCGGCAAAGAAAGTGTTTTTTCACGAAAATTAGTTTTTTAACATATAAATATTTCTAAAAAGAGAAAAAAATGTCTCTTTTTAGAAATTACTCCTGTTTGACGGAAAGAAGATAATTAGATTATCATAAATATAAATATCCTCTTTATGTATGCATATAATGTATAAAAAGGTGATAGCGAATGTAGAAACTTGTAAGATGATAAGAAGAGCTTTTTCGTTTGAATAAATTTAGTAGGAGGTGGCTTCCTTGCTTACAGGGTAAGTAAGGAAACGTATTTGGACATATATAGTATAAGTATGGTGATTGTTTTGATTGCCTTAACTGCATTTTTCGTTGCGGCTGAATTTGCAATTGTGAAAGTAAGAAGTTCACGCATCGATTTTTTAATTGCAGAAGGGAATAAACGTGCAGCTTCTGTGAAAACAGTCATTACAAACTTAGACGAGTATTTATCAGCTTGTCAATTAGGGATTACAGTTACAGCTCTTGGACTTGGATGGTTAGGAAAACCGGCGATAAAGCACATGTTTGACTCGCTTTTTGCAAGATGGGAAGTGCCTCCCCAGGTTGCTGATGTTTTAGCTGTGACTCTAGTGTTTATGTTCATTACTTTTTTCCATGTTGTTGTGGGAGAATTAGCACCCAAAACATTGGCAATTCAAAAAGCAGAACAAGTGAGCTTACTTGTTGTGAAACCGCTTATTTTCTTTTATCGAATTGCTTTTCCATTCATATGGCTTTTAAATGGTTCAGCTCGATATGTAACAAAAATATTCGGTTTACAGACTGCAAAAGAGCACGAGGGAGTCCATTCAGAAGAAGAATTACGGTTATTAGTGTCAGAAAGCTATAAGAATGGAGAAATTAATCAATCTGAATTTAAATATGTAAATAAAATTTTTGAATTTGATGATCGTATTGCAAAAGAAATTATGGTCCCGCGGACAGAAATGCACATTTTAGATAAAGATATGTCTGTTAAAGAAGCATTGCAAAAAATGTCCAATGAGAAATATACAAGATACCCAGTTGTTGATGGGGATAAGGATCATGTTATTGGTTTTGTAAACTTTAAAGATATTTTCACAGATTTTGTGAAACATGGTGCTTTTAGTAAAGAAACAGTGCAGCAGTATATTCGCCCCATTATACTTGTCATTGAATCGATAGCAGTTCATGATTTATTTCTAAAAATGCAACGAGAGCGTACACATATTGCTATATTAATTGATGAATATGGTGGGACATCAGGTCTTGTAACGGTTGAAGATATATTAGAGGAAATTGTTGGTGATATTCAAGATGAATTTGATATAGATGAAAAACCAGAAATTCAACATATTAGTGAAACGAAAACAATTCTTGAAGGAAAAGTACTTGTTAGCGAAGTAAATACATTATTAGGTTTATCAATTGATGATGATGACGTTGATACAATAGGTGGATGGATTTTAACAAAGCACTTAGAAATCTCAGAAGGTGACATTGTTGAAATTGAAGATTATAATTTTTGTGTTAAGGAATTGGATGGTCACTACATTAAGCAAATAGAAGTGACAAAGCGAGTAGTTCCCATTCTAATTTCAGAAACCGAGCAGCCAATATCATTACAGGAACAGGTAAGTTCTTAAAAAATAACAAAAGGTACACTTGCTGTTTAAGCAAGTGTACCTTTTGGTTATAGTGTATTATTCCATCTCTTGTTTAAAAATAGTATCTTCAACATAAATTTGTTCTTTATCTACCGCTGTACTGTGTGCAAGAACTAAACCAATTGGTGTATGTGTACCTTTATTTTGAACGATTGTAAAAGGTACATTTTTTTCGTTTGCTAATTTAATGTATTTTGATAAATGTGGGTAAGAGATGCTGCCGTTTACAAATAGCTGTAATGATTGAGAAGTGCGCATACTGTTAGCTACTTCAGTATAAACGTTGCTTCGCATCACTTGACCGATCGTTAAAGCGATTTCTACACGCTCACGCAATGTGTTTAAGTACATATTGCGTTCTTCTGGTTTGTTTTGCTTTTGGCCATGAATGCCTTCTTGGAGATAATCATCCACATTTTTATTTACCATATTTTTCACACCTTTCATATCTTATTGTACGCAAGAAATGAAAAGTATGCAAAAAAAAGTCATTTCAAATACCATATTCAAATTAACTTTATCAACAGAAATTAACAAAATGTGACAACAATCTCTTAACGAAATCTGTTTTTTGTGTTAATATTCAAAATATATAGGGTATTCGTCGCATGGAAATGGAGGAAATGGGGGTTTTTCCAATCGATAAGGATATTAAAGAAGTATTTTGTTCGCACTTGAAAAACAATAGGCATCAATTCGTAGAGAACTGGAAAAACAAAATGATAATCTCCGAAGAAGATCCATTTAAACAAGAAGTAACACGAAACGGTGAGAATGTATTAGAGTTAATTGTCGAACTTATTATGGAAGAAAGGGATATAACTCTTCTACAACCGTTATGTGAAAAAATGGCAATTGAGCGGGCGGGGGCAGACGCAAATATTGGAGATTTTGTTTATAACGCGAATGTAGGAAGAAATGAACTATTTGAAGCAATGTGCGAATTAGATGTAAAGGCTCGTGAGCTAAAACCAATTATAACAAAAATACATACTTGTTTTGACAGATTGATTTATTATACGGTTTTAAAATATTCGGAAATTATATCGAGAAATTTAGAAGAAAAACAGCAATATATAAATGAAACACATAAAGAAAGGTTGACGATTTTAGGACAAATGTCAGCTAGTTTTGTTCATGAGTTTCGAAATCCATTAACCTCAATTATGGGGTTTGTGAAATTATTGAAATTAGATCATCCGAATTTATCATATTTGGATATTATTTCACATGAATTGGATCAATTAAATTTTCGTATTTCGCAATTTTTACTCGTTTCAAAAAAAGAAATGTGGAATGAGTCTGAGCGATTTTGGCTAAATGATTTGTTTCATGAAATTATTCATTTCTTATATCCAAGTTTAGTTAATACGAATGTTTCAATTGAAAAAAACTTACCGTATCCTATTTCATTTATGGGATACCGTAGTGAAGTGAGACAAGTTTTTCTAAATATTTTAATGAACTCAATCGATGCTCTCGAAGTGATTAAAGAAAATCGTAAAATTATTATCGATGTATGTGAAGAGGAAGAAAGGATTCATATCGTTATTAAAAATAATGGCCCAATGATCCCAGCAGAAAGTATTGAAACGATTTTTGAACCATTTGTCACGACAAAGAAATTAGGAACGGGTATCGGTTTATTTGTATGTAAACAAATTGTTGAGAAGCATAATGGATTAATTACATGTCACTCTAATACAGAATGGACAGAATTTCAAATTTCATTTCAAAAGTAAAGAGAAAAAATTCTACACCAACGGGGATGGTGTAGAATTTCTAATTTGTAAGAATCACTGCTTCTAACTTTGGAGATTGATTCGAATAGCCTACTAATGAGAATGTATAAATTGTGTTTGGCTTTACTTTGACATCTGGAATGGTTATAAGAACCTCTTTAGTATCAGCAAGAGAGATCTCAATATCAGCTGTTCCAGGGCTCACCTGTAAATAATCTGTTATTTGTTTAAATAAGACATTTTCAAATAAATGATCCCCACCTTTTATAGATATGTGAACAGCAGGAGTATCAGGTGAAAAATGTGAAAACCTTATTTTTGCTTGACCAGATTGTAAAGGTGTATTATCAAGCATTGGTTGCAATTGTATATGTGTATCAGTACTAATTGCTGCAAGCGTATAGGAGTGGTTGCCCATCATAGGAACAAGTGCTGAGAAAATAGGTGTTTCGCTACCAACAGGAACAAGATCAACTCGGTACTGCCCTTGAGCTAAAGACAAATAAGGGCTGTATTGTTTGAAAGAAATGTTTTTAATTACCTTCTGTCCGTTTACTAAAAAATCAATAGCTGGTGTATGAGGAGAAGCGTGAAATATTCTCATATAGGATGGCAATGTTGCCTCTTGAGAATCACGTTTTTCATACGCATATACGAGTTTGGTAATCGCACTATGATATTTCATATATAATTCCATGTATTTTTTGGGATTGGTATATTGATAGTAACGAGCAAGTTGTTCATACAGGACTGCTTCTTGTCCATATTTTTCAATTTCAGGTTGAGCCATGTAAATTCCTCCTTTTTTATCACTATCACTATATGCATTTCGGAAACGAGCTTATGCAACAAAAATGATTCGGAAAATGAAAACGGGACCGGATGTTGTATGTGATGTCATACATTTTACGCATATAAAAATCTCTAGCTGAGCTAGGGATTTTTTGATTTATAGGCAAACGCACATACAAAGTGATAGTTGGCCTACATAATTTATTAAGGAAAATTAATTTTTAAGTGGCGGAGGGAGTGAAACAAATTATGTGGGGATATGGATATCCTGGTAGTTACTGTGGATACGGTTATGGCGGCGGAGGTTGCGGTACAGGTTCTGGATTTGCGTTGGTTGTTGTATTATTTATTTTACTAATCATTATTGGGGCATGTTGGGTTCGATAATCACCGATAAAGGGCGTCATGCTGAACTGGTTAATGATCGTTAATCGGTTCCTTCTTTTTTATTTTCATATAAACTCGTAGTTCAAATATCAGTTGGAACACGAGGTCTTGCGACATTTTAACACAAAAGAATAAATGTAGAAGTTGCAGTGGGATAAACTAACGATGGTAAAGGTTATCCAAAAGCTGTGAAATTAATTGTTAAATATGTACTTAAAAATTTGAAATTACATTGAATGGAAGTATGTGTAAGATTACATAAGGTTGTATCTATGTTGCACATTAGGGTAGAGCCTTACTGCTCGCGAATAACGAGATAAAGAAGGGATAGCTAAAAAAGTTAATGGAAATGAAACATAAGAGGAGCGTTAGGTGTTTGCAATAAAAAATGAAAAGGATTAAATATAATACTTGTAAAAAAATAAAATATCAAAAAGAATCTTCCTGCCCTTTCTTAGGTAAATCGTACAGAAAGGACAGGAAGAAAAATGGTTTATACTATAATCAAATATATCTATTGATTTTGTATACGTTGTTCTGTATCAACATCGAAAAAGTGTGCTTTCGTTAAACTAAAAGCTAACGGAAGCTTATCGGTAGCTTTAATTTCTGAACGAGCGTTGATTCGTGCAACAAAGTTTTGACTTGCAAGTTTTCCATGAATCATCGTCTCAGCACCTAATAATTCAGCGACTTCAACTGTAATTTCGACAGTTGATTCAGGAGAAGATTGAAGAACAATTGGTTCATCATGAATGTCTTCGGGACGAATACCGAGTATGATTTCTTTTCCATTATATCCTTTTTTCTTTAATGATTTTAGTTGGCCATCTGGTATTCTAAAACGAATGTTTTCGATATGAAAATAGTTATCTTTTAATGTTCCAGTAAAGAAATTCATAGCTGGAGAACCAATGAATCCACCAACAAAAATGTTTTCAGGAGCATCATATACTTCTTTTGGCGTACCAACTTGCTGGATGACACCATCTTTCATAACAACAAGGCGTGATGCCATTGTCATTGCTTCTGTTTGATCATGTGTTACATAGATAGTAGTCGTGTTTAACCGGCGATGAAGTTTAGAGATTTCAGAACGCATACTTACGCGCAATTTTGCGTCTAAATTGGATAGAGGTTCATCCATTAAAAACACTTTTGCGTCACGAACGATAGCTCTTCCCAATGCAACACGTTGGCGTTGTCCACCTGATAATGCCTTTGGTTTTCGTTTTAAGTAATCTTCAAGTCCTAAGACTTTCGCAGCCTCTGTTACGCGGCGATTAATTTCATCTTTTGGAAGTTTGCGTAGTTTCAAGCCAAACGCCATATTATCATAAACAGACATATGTGGGTATAGTGCGTAATTTTGAAATACCATCGCAATGTCGCGATCTTTTGGCGCAACATCATTCATACGTTCTCCATCAATATAAAATGAACCATCAGAAATGTCTTCTAGACCCGCAATCATACGTAGAGTTGTTGATTTTCCGCATCCAGAAGGACCGACAAATACGATAAACTCTTTATCTTCAATATGTAAATTAAAGTCAGAAACAGCAGTTGTTTTATTATCATAAACTTTAAAAATATGATCCAATACAAGTTCTGCCAAGATTACTCACTCCTTTTTTTGAATTAATTGAATTATAAGTTTTTTAAGAGTGTAGGTAAATTGGCAGGTTGCACAAAAAAATGATAGGTTTTTATGCAAGTTTATGAGATGCCTAAAGAAAGAAATGCCATATAAACTGCTACAGCGCCTTCAAATGTTTTGATATTAATTCCCGTTTTCTCAATGAATTTATCAATTCGATACTGCAAGGTATTGCGATGCAAATATAATTGTTTCGCTGCAAGTGATACATTTAAATTACATTGGAAGAATACTTTAACACTATCGATTAGCTCTTTGTCATTTAAAATGTGTGCTAATAATTGATACGTGTACTTTTCTCTTTCTTCTTTTGGTAATGAGATTAGTAATTGATAGGGGAGTAGTTGTTCAATGTGTGTAATTTTATTGGATAAATAGGGAGAAAGAAAAGAAAATAAATTTCGCTCCCATTGATACAGACGAGCAATTTCATTTGTTTGCGTATAGTGTCTTCCAATAAAGAAGGATAGAGATATAAAAAAATCTGCTTCTAATGTATCAAGGGCTATTTGTAATATAGATTCCGATATATCTTCTTCTAAGACGAGAACGCCTGCTTGAGAAGTTTCCCATATCGTTGTAGTGGAGAAAGAAAACATGGATTCTAAAGCATCTTGAAACTCTTCTCTTTCTACTATAGATTGATTTGTGAAAAAATGTAAGAAACGAACAGACACGATAGGAATATCCTTATTTTGATATAACGCTTCATACCAAGACTTTTCTTTTTCTGTTTTATACATTGTATCAGTATGAATGGGTGTTAAGATTGATGAAAGTAATTGACATTCCTTTTGGTGTAAGCGGGATTTACGAATCCCTACTTTGTTTCCTTCAAATAAAAACCACCTATACTCTTCAGACAATACGGCTTCATTAATCTTTATATCTTTACCGTAATATGTTTTTAATTGTTGAATCATAGGAACACTCCTTTTCTTTTTATGAGATAAATAGAATTATATTATTCAGCTATGAATAAAAACGCCTGTAAATTTTGAGAATAATCAGAAAATTGATCGCGGAAGAAAAAACTGTAATGGAATACTCCATAACAAATGGTAATGACAACATGATATCATGATTTAATGTGTTATTTATATAACAATATATCATGGAGAAGAATGTAGTTGCGGTGAGAAAGGGTGTTAAGTGGTGTGTAGTTCACTCCCAAATTCATTATTATTGAGGTCGTGATCACTGAACAAGGTGAATTATTTTTGAAACAACTTGAAGAAAGGTTGTAACACGCGGTGATGAACATCTATCAAAAAAGATAAATATTGTTCTAGCAGCGTTACACAATCATGTTGGGAGAGTGCTATAGATGGAGGTGCTCTGTAAGAGGAGAAACCTCATACAGAGGATTAGCAAATTTGTTTTTTCTCAGTAAAAAATATTTTGTAAAATGCAATAAAAGCATGTTTTTTAATAGAAATAAATAGATGACGAAAATTTTAAAAATAAATATATGAAAGGAACCTCCTATGATTGAGTAATCATAGGAGGTTTCTTTTTGAAAAATTTGTCTAATTTTGTTGAAAAATATGACGGCTAAACTAAATAAATAGGAAGGAAATTGACGGGAGTTTCGTCGAAGTTTACACAATGTCAGCAATTGAGCGAAGCTGATGGTATGGTGAAAAAATAATTAGGTAGTATATTTTTTAGGCATGTTTTTTATAGGGGGGGAGGATTTTTTAAGAAGGATAAAAGGTTAGTCTTTTGTTGTGTTTCTGAATTTTCATTTTTTTATTTTAATTTTTAGCAATCATTTGTATATTTTATAATAGTTTTTTGATAAATTCACTGCGCTTGCAGAGGATTCTTTTTTATGAAAGAAACGTCAATTTTCTTCATATATATATACAAATTGGAGAAATGGGGGAGCGCTATGCGCGATTACTTAATTAAGCCACTTGTTGGTCAGCCGTATCCAATGATTTCACATGGAAAAGGTGTGTACTTGTATGATCAAAATGGTAACAAATATTTTGATGGTTCGTCAGGAGCGATTACGGCAGGTATCGGACATGGCGTAACAGAGATTGCGGAAGTGATTAGAAAGCAGGCAGAGGAGATTGCTTTTGTGTATCGCTCACAGTTTACGAGCGAACCAGCTGAGAAGTTAGCAAAGAAGTTAAGCGATTTAAGTGTAGGAGATTTAAACTGGAGTTTCTTTGTGAATAGTGGTACGGAAGCAAATGAAACGGCTATGAAAATTGCGATTCAACATTTTCAAGAGCGCGGTATTCAAGGAAAACATAAAATTTTGTCACGCTGGATGAGTTATCATGGTATTACAATGGGAGCTTTATCAATGTCGGGGCATCCACTTCGTCGTCAGCGATTTGTATCTATTTTAGAAGATTACCCAACTGTACCAGCACCATATTGTTTCCGTTGTCCGGTGCAGAAAGTATATCCGACGTGTCAGCTTTCTTGCGCGACTGAGCTAGAACGAGCAATTGAGCGAATTGGTGCAGAACATATTGCGGCTTTTATAGCGGAACCGATTATTGGCGCGGCAGGCGGTGCAATTGTACCACCGAAAGAATATTATAAGGTCATTAAAGATATTTGCAGTCATTATGATATTTTATTGATTGCTGATGAAGTTATGACAGGTCTTGGACGTACTGGATCTTGGTTTGCGATGGAGCACTGGGGTGTGGAGCCGGACATCATGACGCTAGGAAAGGGACTAGGTGCTGGTTATACACCGATGGCCGCGACGGTTGTGAGTGACCGTGTGATGGAACCGATTTTAAGAGGGTCACGCTCTGTGATGAGCGGGCATACGCTTAGTGCCAATCCATTGTCAGCCGCGACAGCTTTAGCGGTTATTGAATACATGGAGAAACATAACCTGCCTGAGAAAACAGCAGAAAAAGGAGAATATTTAATAAAAGGTTTGCAAAAAGTTCAGCAGCAATCGACAATTATTGCAGATGTGCGCGGAAAAGGATTCTTGATTGGAGTAGAATTGCAACCGTTTACAAAAGCGTCTGAACTCATTTCAGTCGCGGCGAAAAATGGACTTCTTTTATATCAAGCTGTATCAGGGCAAGCAGGAAAAGAGGATAGTGCGTTGCTTATTGCACCGCCGATGACAACTACATATTCCGAGTTAGATGAATTACTTGAGATTTTTGCGAAAAGTGTGGAAGAGATGATGCAAAAAGGAGGTCACAGTGTCGTATGACAACCATTACAAATACATTTGGAAAATTAAAAGAAATTGAAGACGTTATCTCGCTATTTCATGATGATATGACGTTAATGTTTGGGGGATTTGGCGGAATTGGCTCTCCTCCATCATTAATACAGGCTATTGTAGATAAAGAAATTTCAAATTTACATTTAATTGGAAATGATACAGGGTTTCCAGATGTAGGGATTGGCCGCCTTGTAACAAAAGAGCGAGTAAAATCATTAATTACTTCACATATTGGTTCAAATCCAAATGCAGGAAGACAGTTAAATGAGGGGCGATTACATATTGAGTTTTCACCTCAGGGAACGCTAGCAGAAAGGATTCGCGCTGGTGGTGTTGGACTTGGCGGGATTCTTGTCGATGTCGGCGTAGATACGATTGTGGAGGAAGGAAAGCGAACAATTGAGATGAACGGAAAAACATATTTAGCGGAAACAGCTTTAACTGCAGAGGTATCGATTGTATATGCGAAGAAGGCGGATCCGTTTGGGAATCTTGTGTTTGATAAAAGTGCTCGTAACATGAATCCGCATGTTGCGATGGCTGGAGATATTACAATTGTTGAGGCAGAAGAAATCGTACCACTTGGGAGTTTAGATCCTGAGGAAATTGTTGTTCCAGGTGTTTTTGTAGATTATATTGTACCGTCGGAAGGAGTGAATTGGAAATGGGTATGGGAGTAGAAGTAAGAGATAAGATTGCAAGGCGTGCTGCGAAAGAGATTCAAAATGGAATGATTGTTAATTTAGGGATTGGTATTCCTTCTCTTGTACCTAACCATTTACCAGAAGATATACATGTTATGTTCCATGCGGAAAACGGCATCGTTGGAATGGGGCCAACGCCAAGTAAAGGAAATGAAGATGAAAATTTGTGTAATGCGGCTGGATTGCCGACGTCACTCATTACAGGAGCAAGTTATTTTGATAGCTGCACAGCATTTGGAATGATTAGAAAAGGCTTGCTTGATGTGACAATACTTGGTTCACTGCAAGTAAGTGAAAAAGGAGATTTAGCAAATTGGATTGTTCCGGGGAAACGGGTTCCTGGTATTGGCGGAGCGATGGATTTAGCGCAAAAAGCAAAACGGGTTGTTGTTGTGATGAATCACGTTGATAAGTATGGAAATGCAAAAGTTGTTTCAGAATGTACGCTTCCATTAACGTCGAAAAAGTGCGTGGATTTAATTATTACAGATATGGCTGTAATAGAAGTTACATCTGAAGGATTAATACTACAAGAGCTAATGAGTCCTTATACAGTTGAGGATGTAAAACAAAATACGGAGGCATCTTTTCATGTGAGTTCTAATTTACTTGTGATTGAATGAGGGGGAGCTAACAAATATGGAGCAATTAAAAAAACAAGTGTGTGATTATATTGAAAGTCATGAAGGAGAAAGTGTAAAGTTCTTAAAACGATTAATTCAAGAAAAAAGTGTATCTGGAGATGAGAGCGGCGCGCAAGCAATTGTCATTGAAAAGCTACGTGAATTAGGTTTAGATCTTGATATTTGGGAGCCTTCTTTTACAAAAATGAAAGATCATCCGTATTTTGTATCTCCAAGAACGAATTTTTCAGATAGCCCAAATATCGTTGCGACACTAAAAGGAAGCGGCGATGGAAAATCAATGATTTTAAATGGACACATTGATGTTGTACCAGAAGGTGATGTGAATCAGTGGGAACACCATCCATATAGTGGTGAGAAAGTAGGGAATCGCATATACGGTCGTGGAACAACGGATATGAAGGGCGGAAATGTGGCTCTTATGTTGGCAATGGAGGCAATTATAGAACTGGGTATTGAATTAAAAGGAGATATTTATTTTCAAAGTGTAATAGAAGAAGAGAGCGGTGGAGCAGGTACTTTAGCAACAATTTTGCGAGGGTATAAGGCGGATGGGGTTATCATTCCAGAACCAACAAATATGAAGTTTTTCCCGAAGCAACAAGGGTCAATGTGGTTTCGCCTGCATGTGAAAGGGAAAGCAGCGCATGGTGGGACTCGTTATGAAGGAGTTAGTGCGATTGAAAAAAGCATGTTTGTTGTTGAGCATTTGAGACAATTAGAACAGAAAAGAAATGAACGAATTACAGACCCGTTATATAAAGAAATTCCAATCCCTGTTCCAATCAATGTTGGGAAAATTGAAGGTGGTAGCTGGCCAAGCTCCGTACCAGATTCGTTGATTTTAGAAGGAAGATGTGGAGTTGCACCGAATGAGACGATAGAGGCTGTAAAAGAAGAATTTGAAAATTGGATAGGGCAATTAAAGAATGTAGATCCATGGTTCGAAGAATATCCAGTAGAGGTAGAATGGTTTGGGGCAAGATGGGTTCCAGGTGAATTAGATGAGGAGCATGTACTCATTACAACACTTCAAGATAATTTTGCTCAAATTGAAGGAAGAAATCCAATTGTAGAAGCTGCACCATGGGGGACAGATGGTGGTTTGTTTACACAAATCGCAGAAATCCCAACTATTATATTTGGACCAGGAGAGACAAAGGTAGCCCACTATCCAAATGAGTACATTGAAGTGGATAAAATGATTGCCGCAGCAAAAATTATTGCATGCACATTACTAGACTGGTGCGAGGTGAAAAAATGAAATATTATGAATCATTTAGAGAACAGACAAACTACTATACTGTAGAAGGAGCGCTAGATTATTTTAATAAACGTATTCGGGTAGAGCATTATACAGGAAATGTAGAAAGTCTTATGCAAAAAATAGAAGAATTAGCAGAGAAGCATTCTTTCACTAAATGCATTATAAAAGGAAAGGGAGAGCATGTTTCGACTTGGCTCTCTTTTGGCTTTTTATTAGAAGCGACAATTCCACATTATTTTCAAGGACATGATGCATACTTTTTCGTGAAATATCGTGATGATGAAAGACGAAATAGTATTCAGTGGGCTGAAGAGGATCATATTATAAATGGTGTGAGAGAAAAGGAAGTAAAGGAGAAGCAAGTTCCAGAGAAATTTATCCTAAGAAAAGCGACAGAGGCAGACGCAGAAGAATTGGCAAGTGTGTTTGGAAAAGTATTTGAAATTTATCCGACACCGTTAAATGAAGCAGACTATATTGTTCAGACGATGAAAGAAGATACAATTTATTATGTGTATGAATCAGAAGGGCGTATTATTAGCACTGCTTCAGCAGAAATGAATGTGAAAGAAGGTAATGCAGAATTAACGAATTGTGCAACTTTACCGGAATATCGAAAACATGGACTTATGAAAAGTTTACTCATTAAGTTAGAAGAAGAATTACAAGAGAGAGCAATCTTTTGTTCTTACACAATTGCACGTTCACTTTCATTTGGCATGAATGCAGCTTTTCATCAGCTAGGATATACATACACAGGAAGGCTAGCAAATAATTGTTATATTTTTGATAAATTAGAAGATATGAATGTATGGGTAAAAGATTTATCTCGCATGAATGGGTAGTAAGTTCTTTACTTGAAAGTTCAGAGTGTCTAATTGGAGCGGGTTAATCATTAGTGGGGGATGATTAACCCACTGATTCAAGTTGTACTTTATCCCTTGTTGGCGGGAAAGTAGTAATATGAAATAAATAGAAAAATAGAACGGAATCGTCATGCTTATAATCGCGCACAGGGGTGCCAGAAATTCGGCATATAATTTGCTGAATTTTTAGCAGGAGGAGGGATGACATTGCTGGCAGTTTCGACACAAGAAGTCATTGAAGCGATTTTGGGCAGTATTGATGAAGCGATTCATGCGGTGGATGAAAATGGTATTACAATTTTTTATAATACTGTTGCTGCAAAACACGATGGGTCCAAGATTGAGAATGTATTAGGGAAGCATTTATTAGAAGCATTCCCGTCTTTATCAAGGGAAACGAGTACACTTATGAAAGTTCTAGATACACAAAAGCCGATTTTACATCAAGTACAGCGTTATCAAAATTTAAATGGTGAAGATGTCTGTACTGTAAATACCACATTACCTATTTTTATAGAAGATAAAATTGCGGGTGCTGTTGAAATTGCAAAAGATTACTCAACGATTCAAAAATTAACGGATACAATTGTTGATTTGCAATCGAAAATGAAACGATCTTCTAGGAAGAAGGTAACAAAAAAACATGTTGCTTTTAATACAATTGTGACGAATGATTTTCGCTTTAAACAAACAAAAGATTTAGCGCAAAAGGTAGCTCCAACAAATGCAAATGTTTTAATATACGGAGAAACAGGAACAGGAAAAGAACTATTTGTACAAGCGATTCATGAGGCTTCAAACCGTAAAAACAAACCGTTTATTGCCCAAAACTGTGCAGCTCTTCCAGAGTCATTACTAGAAAGTCTATTATTTGGGACAACTAAAGGGAGTTATACTGGAGCTATTGAACGTGCGGGGTTATTTGAACTTGCAGATGGAGGGACATTATTTTTAGATGAATTAAATTCAATGCCTCTTGATCTGCAGGCGAAAATGCTACGCGCATTAGAGGATGGAGTAATTCGTCGCATCGGTGATAGTAAAACGAGAAAAGTGGATGTACGTGTCATTACTGCGATGAATCAGCCGCCAGAGATATGTTTGCGTGAAAATAAAATTCGTACCGATTTATATTATCGTTTAAATGTATTTTCGTTATATATTCCACCGCTTCGTGAGCGAAAAGAAGATGTATTATTGTTAGCGTCTTACTTTTTAAGAGACTATAACAAAGAATATAAAAAAGAGGTACTGCATATTGACAATGAGACGAAGGAAAGATTATTAGCCTATCATTGGCCTGGAAATGTAAGGGAGTTAAAGCACACGATTGAACATGCTGTAATTATTGCAGAAGGAGGTTCATTAACAGTTAGTTGTTTACCCCGAACATTTCGAAAAGAAGTAGAGTTAAGGAAAAAGAAGAAGTCTATTCTGCCATTACGTGAGGCACTGCATCAAACAGAAAAAGAATTAATCGATCGAGCGTTAGTGGAAACGGATGGGAATATTTTGCAAGCTGCTAAGCTATTAGGTATTCCAAGGCAAACATTGCAGTATAAATTAAACAAGTATGACAAAACCGCCGAATAATCGGCGGTTTTTGAGTGTTTGCACCAAAAAAAGAGCGCTTACATATACAGAAAGTAACGAATATTGTATTGAATCGAGCGCCATTTAAAATAAAAAAATATTTTTTTCTTATATAATAGGGTATCTTTCGTCACCACTTCTTGAAAATGTATAGTTGGCATAATTATTGCTTATATAAATGGCGAGCGTAAAAAAAGGGGGAATAGCAATGTTACATGATGTATACAAACCAAATCGTCACTGGAAAGAGATCGAATTATGGAAAGATGTTACAGAAGAGCAATGGAATGATTGGGTTTGGCAATTAACGAATACGATCAAAACGTTAGATGATTTAAAGAAAGTGATTAATTTGACACCAGAAGAAGAAGAAGGTGTTAAAATTTCAACGAAAACAATTCCGTTAAATATTACACCGTACTATGCTTCTCTTATGAATCCTGATGATCCACGCTGTCCGATTCGGATGCAATCTGTACCGATTTCGGAAGAATTATATAAAACAAAGTATGATTTAGAAGATCCGCTTCATGAAGATGAAGATTCACCAGTTCCAGGCTTAACACATCGTTATCCAGACCGCGTGTTATTTCTAGTTACAAATCAATGTTCTATGTATTGTCGTTATTGTACACGTCGTCGTTTTAGTGGACAAATTGGAATGGGTGTTCCGAAAAAACAATTAGATGATGCTATTGCTTATATTCGTGAAACACCACAAGTGCGTGATGTTTTAATCTCTGGTGGTGACGGTCTTCTTATTAATGATAAAATTTTAGAATACGTATTAAAGAACTTACGAGCAATTCCGCATGTGGAAATTATCCGTATTGGAACGAGAGCACCAGTTGTATTCCCACAACGTATTACAGAAAATCTATGTAACATTATTAAAAAATATCACCCAGTATGGTTAAATACACATTTTAATACTTCTATTGAAATTACGGAAGAATCAAAACTAGCATGTGAAATGCTTGCAAATGCTGGTGTGCCAATTGGAAACCAAGCGGTAATTTTAGCAGGAATTAACGACAGTGTACCAATTATGAAAAAGCTGATGCATGATTTAGTTAAAATTCGTGTTCGTCCGTATTATATTTATCAATGTGATTTATCAGAAGGTATTGGTCACTTCCGTGCACCGGTTTCCAAAGGATTAGAAATTATTGAGGGACTACGTGGACATACATCTGGTTATGCAGTGCCAACATTCGTTGTCGATGCCCCAGGTGGAGGCGGAAAAATTGCGCTTCAGCCAAATTATTTAATTTCACAAAGTGCGGATAAGGTTGTTCTTCGTAACTTTGAAGGTGTTATTACAACGTATCCAGAACCAGAAAATTATGTGCCAGGAAGAGCTGAAGGTTATTTTAAAGAGATTTATCCAACTTATGAAGAAAAACGCTCTGATATCGGTGTAGCAGGGTTGATGAGTGATAAGAAATTCAATCTTGTTCCGGATGATTTGCAACGTATGAATCGCCGCAAAGACTATGAAACAAATGAAACACATTCTTCCTTAAAGGATAAACGTGATAAGCGTGATCAGTTAAAAGATAAAAAATACCAAGCTCAAATGGCGAAATTAGAAGAAAATACAGAAGCTGAGGGTGACGCAGTATGAATTGTATGTGGTGTGACAGTACAGAGGCGAAAGAAAGTCTGAATACTGTATATTGGGAATTGCCAGATGGTACAAAAGCCATTGAAATTCAAAAGACACCATGTATTTCTTGCTCATCATGTGGAATGGACTATCAGCCTGATCATGTTGTAAAAGAAATAGAAGATCAGTTGTTTTTAATTTATACAAAAGATTTACCAAAACAATTAACATATGAAGAGTTAATGGAGCGCCCACGTCTACTAAAAAGAAATTATTTTGACTTTTAACCAGCGATTATGCTGGTTTTTTTCTTTTTCCCCTTGTATAATGTATCCAAGTTAGAAAGGTAGGGAATATTTTTGAAAAAGTCATTTTATCACTATATGATGAAGCATCGTGCGTCTTTAATCAAAAATGAAATATCGGATTTTGCTGAAGCTATGTATGACGATATAAGTTTTCCGAAGCAATCAGAAGATTACGATGAAATTAGTTCGTATTTAGAATTAAGTGGATTACTGGATAGTATGTCTATTTTTGATGAAGCATGGGAGCTATACATACAAGAAAGATAACGAGCAAACATATACTACAAATATATCTGCACTAGTACATCACTCTATAAAAAGTGATGTATTTTTTATTGGAAAAATTTTTGAATATAAGCTCATGTGATAAGCGTTTTTTAATCCTTTGCATATACTGTTATCAAAAATCACGACTTTAAAAAGGAGAGATATAAATGGCAAGAAAAAAACAACCTAAATATAATGTAGGAGATATAGTCGTGATTACACTATATGGAACTGTTGGTAAAATCACAAATATGAAAATGTTAGATGGAGTTTATGTATATGAAGTTAATAATCATGATGGATATTATGTGGAACAAACACTTCAACATGTCACGGAACAAGAAATGAAAAAAGGTGAAACAGAATGGATTGAATTACGATATCATTTTACGTTCGGTGATCTTGTTCAAGTTACGGGTTATGATAAAGATGTCTTTCGTATCGTTGGATTTCGTACAGAAGTGTGGCGATATAAAAATGATGCATGGGAAGATACAATATATGAATTGTCGAGAATCACAGATGGTGAGTGGTTAGAGGCTGATGAATCAGATTTAACATTGCTTGCGAATGCACAAACGGCTAATGCCATCTTGAAAAAAATGAAACAAGATAAAGCAGGGATGAATAAATTAGATCTTGGAAAATTGAAGTCAATCAATAATTCCAAAAAGGTAAGTATTAAAACGAGCAGACAAGAAATTATTGATGGATTATTAGATATTTATAATGACTATCAATTATTATATGAAACATTTCAAGATGAAGAATATAAAATTGTAATGGATGTCGTTCATAATTATTTAGTTAAACTAACAGAGAAAAAATAACTAGAAAGCAAGAAGGAACTGAACAAAAATATAAGTTGTGTAAGGTATACCTACAATTGTTAAAAAAATAATAAGCCCTTTGATGACAGAGTCTGCCCATTTATCTTCATGCATGAACTCTTCTTTTCTTTGTTCCATTTTATTTCCCCCTTCAAATAGCTTGTACTACATCGTATGCTGTAAGACGAGTCAATATGACTGACAAATATGATATGGAAAAGAAAATCTATTTTTCTAATCTCGTATACATAATTTTGAAATTCCTTCATAAAACAGAAATAAAGGAGTGATGCTCATGAAGGAAATTGAGGTCGTAATTGATACGGAAGAAATTGCGGAGTTTTTTTATGAGCAACTAATAGAGAGAGGGTATGTACCAAAGCGAGAAGAGATTGAAGATCTCGCTGATATTACATTTGAGTATTTACTAGAAAAATGTATGATTGATGAAGTGTTTGATGAGGATGAAGGGTGAAAGTAACGACGGGAAAAACCCGTCGTTTTTTACACTTCAAAATCATTTCTTTACAAACTTGTCACAAACATAAAAGATTATTATTGGTATAATAAAAAGAAAATTTTAAACAAGAGGTGAAGGGATGTTCAAAAAAATTATTGATTCTTTACTAGGAAAGAAGAATAGACATCGTTCCTACTCAAGTAGTGATTATCGTCATAGAGGTCGCTCGTATTCAAGTAGCGATTATAATAAGAGGAGAAATCCCCATGGCTATGGACATCAGCATTATAAAAGAAAACACAAAAGTCGTAGCTTTTTTTCAAGTAGTTGATGAAGTGGCGTGATATACTTGCTTGGTTTGATAGGCCGCTGCACAATGATACAATTGTCTCACAACGCTATAAAATTGAATCAGTAATTGGAATGGGTAGCTATGGTTTTACATATATCGTTTATGATTTAGAAACGAAAGAGAAAAAAGTTTTAAAACAATTAAGACAAAGTAAGCAAAGGTATAAGTCAGGTAGAAGGTCGTTTGCGCAAGAGCAAACAATTTTAGAGCAGTTAAATCATCCAGCAATACCGAGCTTATATGATAGTTTTATATGGAAAAAACAGCCGTTTTTTGTAATGGAGTACATGTCGGGTAAGAATTTCGAAGACTTCATTTTTAGAGATGGACATGTATATGAAGAGCAAGAAGCTTTTCATATTTTATATAAGGTACTTGAGATTGTTTCTTATTTTCATAGTAAAGGTATTATTCATCGAGACTTACGAATTCCAAACATTTTAATGAAAGAGGGACAAATCAGCATTATCGATTTTGGATTAGCTAAATTTATAGAAGAAATCGATGAACGGGCATCTACCTATGAAGGGGAACAAGCCTATATGCGAGAGGTTCATTATCGTAGTGATTTTTATGCACTAGGTCACTTTACATTATTTTTATTATACTCTGGCTATGAATCTACTGTAGAAGAAGAAAGGCCATGGTATGAAGAGTTGCAGATAATGAAAGAAAACTGTGAAATTATTATGCGAATGTTGCGGATGAAGTCTCCTTATTATGAAAATATACAAGAAGTTAGAGAAGATGTACGCCATGTATTAGAAAGGATGGGAGATACATGTTTCAAAAGTTTTTAGCGAGCATTGGAGTAGGAAGCGCGAAAGTAGATACAGTTCTTGAAAAAGAAGAATATTTAGTAGGAGAAGAAATTGTAGGTGTAGTTCACATTACAGGTGGAGCAGTTAGTCAACAAATTGAAAGCATTTACTTAACATTAACGACGTCGTATATACGAGAAGTAGATGATAAAAAAGTAAGCGCTACATTCGATTTAGAACGAGTACGTTTAACCGATCCGATTACGATATCTCCAAATGAAAAAGTGGAAATTCCATTTTCATTCCCAATGCCAATTGAAGCGCCGCTTACATTTGGAATGAAAAATGTTTGGGTTCATACAGGTCTTGATATTAAGCGGAGTATTGATCCGAGTGATCGCGATTACATTCAGGTGTTACCGAATGCATTATTTAACAGTGTGTTAGATAGCGCAAAACAATTAGGATTCAGGCTTCGTCAAGCAGAATGTGAAGAATTACCACACCGATTACGTACCAATATTCCATTTGCACAAGAATTTGAGTTCATTCCAGTTTCAGGACAGTATTATGGAAAGTTGGATGAATTGGAATTATTAATTCTACCACGTGCCTATGATCGATTAGATATTGTTATGGAAGTAGACAGAAAAGCCCGTGGGCTAGCAGGACTATTTTCAGAAGCATTAGACTTAGATGAAAGAGTCGTTCGTTTTACTGTAACGCGTGAAGATATCCCAGCTATGCAGCAAAAAATTAACAGTTATATTTCTTAATAAAAGATGCATAAAAAAGAAATGGAGAGGAAAACTAAAACAACCGCTCCATTTCTTATTTTTATATAGTGAGGTTATGTATGTGAAACGATATCGACATGTATACTTGTTAATTGTGTTTCTCATTTGTTTTGTCGGATTATCACTTTCGTATCATACCGCTTGCATTGAAAAATTTGATGATGTTATTTCCAAATTTATTCAAAGTTTTCGGAACGAGTATTTGACAGCTTATTTCACCTGGATGTCTTATATTGGTTCAAAGAAAATATATTTCCCATTATTAATCATAGTTGTAATGTACTTTCTTATTCGAAAAAAGTTGTTAGGTGCGTTATTTTTAATCGTTAATTATTACGGATCTCGTTACCTTAACAACCTTTTAAAATTATGGTACGAACGACCAAGACCAGATGTATCGCAGCTTGTTACAGCTACAGGATATAGCTTTCCAAGCGGCCACTCGATGAATGCTACAGCATTTCTAGGATTTATCGCTTATGTAACAATTACGGAACATCGTATTACATTGCATAGAAAGTTGTTGATTATTTTAATTACATGTTTCGTTATATTTTCTATTTCTGTTAGCCGCGTATATCTTGGTGTTCATTATCCATCCGATATATTAGCGGGTTGGGCAGCGGGGGGAAGTTGGCTCATTTTATGTATTATGTTTCATCAAACATTCATCAAAAAAGAACCTATGTCATCATAGGTTCTTTTTGCGTAGGTTCTACATGAATATGAGTGTATAAAATTCCAAATCTTTCTTCTAACATTTCTTCAATTTCATCGGTAATATGATGGCTTTTACTCACGTCCATATGAGCATCTACTTCAATCGTAATATCCACATACGTTTGGTTCCCATACATACGTGCACGAATATCAACAATATTTTCAACACCAGAAACGAGCTTGACAGCATGTGAATATTCTTCCATTTTATCCGGATCGATGCCATCGGTTAACATATGAGAGGCTTCTGTAAAAATCTCCCACGCGGTTTTACAAATAATAAAGCCGACAATTAAGGCTGCAATTGGATCGAGGATAGGCATGTCGAACTGTGATGCTACAATACCGACAACTGTACCTATACTAACGAGAGCATCGGATAAATTATCTTTTGCTGCGGCTTCTAGTGCTTTACTTTTTGTGCGCTGCGCAATTTTATTATTATATTTATACACACTGTACATGACGACAGCACAAAATAAGGCAACCCAAGCTGCAAGTACATTAGGCGCCGTTTTCTGTGGAGTGAAAAACGATTGAATTGCACTTACGATAACTTCAAGTCCGACCGTTGCCATAATAAAGGAGGCGACAAGTGAAGCAATTTGTTCTGCACGAGAATGACCATATGGATGATCCGGATCACGAGGTTTTCGAGAAATTTTTAAACCGATTAATACAGCTATAGAAGCACCGATATCTGTTAAATTATTTAAACCGTCTGCACGTAATGCACTGGAAAGAGCAATATAGCTAATTGCGATTTTTAGTGACGCTAAAAATATGTAGGCAATAATGCTGACAATGGCTCCTTTATCAGCTTCTTTATTAGAAAGTGAATTCATAACGATCACTCACCTTTCTGTTAGGAATTTCTTTCTAGTAATAGAGTATCAAACGGAACTCGTGTGGGTCTATACAAACATTGTTGACGCTTTATAGCTTTTTAAGTAGGGGATAACAAAGTTAGCTTAGGGCAAAAAGATTAATATATATACATCAAAAATATTTCTGATTATAATTAAGATGAGAATATTAGTAATATATGGGGGAATAGCAATTAGTGAATAAAAAGGCAACAGTTAAAATAGGGGTATTGTTTACAATTTTATTAATTGTATGTGTTTTTTATGGGTATAAGAGTTTAAATAGTTTTTTACTCTGGGACGAACTCGGTGATTTCAAGATGATTTCAAGTGATAAAGAAGTTGCAGATGGTATTTACTTTGTAAGAGGGAAGATATATTCTGAACCTGTAACAGGAGATGAAACATTACTTGCTGATGGGTATGCGGTAGTGAATCGTATTCAAAAGAAAAAAACGACATACTATACACAGACTTCTGCACCAAATCGTTCTTTATGGAGTAACGGTCAAGTGACAGCTTTTTATAATGAACCAATACATATTGGAAATAAAGAATTAAAATTAATAAATAAAGAAAATGTGTCTCTTGAAACACCCTTTATAGAATTAAATAGTCAGAATGTAATTTCAACAAGAATAAATGATATTCAGGCGAATGCTACAAAGTTAGCAGATGGAAAAAAACGTTTTTATTCATTTAGAGCAGTAGAAAATAAAGAAAATGTAGTTGTGCTTGGGTCAGTAGATGGAAAAATAATAAAAGAATTACCTAATAGATATGGGAAATCTGTTTATATTGGAAATACTAAGGAACAAATCATAGATAGATTAAAGAGTGAAAACAACAAAAATTGGATATATTTTTCTGTCCTTGTTGTATTAACCAGTATTAGTGGGTTTGTATTATATATGTATGGGAAGGGAAAATGGACAAAAGATGTTTTTGTTTTTACATTTTTCGGTAGAAAGATAAATTAAAGAGGACGCACCTTTGCGTCCTCTTTAAAAATTTATATGAGTTCTTCTTTATTTTCATATCCAGTAAATAAAACTTCTTCAATTTGTATATGATCGAAAAAAACATTATAATCTTTTGAAAGGTTACCATAAGGATAAAGACAACCGACATAATCCCGATTTTTCCGATTAGATTGTTTTTGTTTTCTGCCTATCTAAGGAAATGTTGTTTATCCCGCATTATAAGACCCTGCCTTAAAATGCAACGAAAGCAAAGTAGTAAGGTAGGGAATAAAACGGCCAGTAAAAGCATGATTCGTTCAATTAATAATCAATGGGAGGTGATGCCCCACTGATTAAAGTTTCATTTTATTACCTAAATAGTTTGTTTGAATTAGTATGCTTCTAAAAACTCAGTAACTTGCTCTTCTGTTTTTGCATTTGCACTATGTAAATGACCAAGTTTTTCACCATTTTGATACACTAATAAGCTAGGAATTCCCATTACTTGATACTCTTCTGCAATACTTGGGAATTCATCTTTATTTATAGAATACCATTCAAATTTATTGAACTCTTCCATTACATCCCCGATAAAGTTGTCCATACGTACACAATCTGGGCACCATGTAGTAAAGAACTTAACAACTACTGGCTCCTCGCTTGCGATAATGTCTTTGAATTCCTTTTCACTCTTGATTTCTTTCATGTTTTGTTGCTCCTTTTTCATTTTTTGTATTTGGAATAATTCAGGTGGTGTTTTTGCTAAAAAACGAAAACTTTTAACAAACGTTTTTCTTTCCGAATAATTCGTTTGCAAATTGATCCACCGCAGTTTCTTGAAGTCCCGGTACAACATGCGAGTAGGTGTCCAATGTGATGCCTACTATTTTGTGTCCTAATCGTTCACTTACAAATTTCGGATGAATCCCTTGTTTTAACATGATAGTTGAATGATTATGTCTCAGATCATGGAACCGAATATAAGGAACCTCACTTTTCTTTATAATCTTTTTCCAGAGCTGTGTCAAACTTCTGAAATTGCAGGGGTTACCATTTTTATGTTTTTCCGAATTATTGAACAGCAACCAAAGATGATTCAATTATGTATCGATTAGGAGCATCCCCAATATAGTTGAATGGGTAACATGTGGTTAATGTAAGTGTTGGTTTATCTTTTGCAACGATTACACTCATATCATTGGCGTCGGTAATCCAGTGTTTCCGAATTTGATAAGCGTATATCTTGTTATCGTATTCAAGTAAAATATAATCATTTTCTTGTAAATCTCCTAAATCGGTAAATACTGTATCCCGATGACCACTTAGTACAGTATGTCCATTTCCAGAAGGGGGTGATGTAATGTCACTAACGAACATTCCAACGCCTTTTTTCAATGTTTTGTCATCAGCACCCCAGTAAACTTGATATTTTCGTTTGATTTTCGGGATTACCATATATGCGATTTGTTCTCCTTGTTGGTGTTGCACTTGAGAAGAGGGAAAGTGTTTCTCGGGTTCTAGTAATGTTTGCTTATGATCAGTTAGGTTATTTATACTTTGATACTTCTTAATCTCAGTACCTGTTAAAGTTTCAACAGTTTTTGTTGAATCATACCAAGTAATAAAGTAATAAACGAAAGAAAAAGAGCCAATAGTAATCAATAATATACCGAACCATTCAAGCTTTTTCAAATGTATCACTCCATATTAAAAAAGACAGGAATATCCCTGTCTTTTTTAGGTATTATTCTATGCATCCGTCTTTTTACGACGGAATACAAAAATTGAACCTAATAATATTAGACCAGCACTTACAAGCATCATTGTCATATTATTAGAAGCTGTATTTGGTAATTTCTCAGCTTGTTTTTTTGTAACTTCGTTATTGTTTGTTTCTTTTTTTATTGGAGTTTGTTTGCTAGCCACAAATCGATCATATTCCCCGTTGTTTACTTCACAAGGTAATCCATCATTATCACGATCTAAATCATGGGGATCGTTATTCGCGTTATACCCATTACTGTGCCAAAACTCCATTACTTCTTGATTATTTTTGAATTGACCGCAATCTTTGTCATTTGGGTTCTGAGCTGCAAATACAGATGAGTTATACCCTACAGTTAAAAGTGTGAATGCTGTTGCTGAAACTAATAGCTTTTTCATGTATATCTCCCTTTACCTAAATTATGTATTTATATTAAATATTTTACATTTTAAAAATCGGAAAGACAATATAAATTAATTTAAAATGTAATATTTTCCTATTTTAACATGGAGAGAATTTCTTTTATTATGAAAGCAAATCAAAGTATTCTATGTTTTTTATTATCTTTAGAACGAATATTCCTCTATGCTGAAATAAAGAAAAAAGCAAACTTCACGTAAACCGAATTACCCTTGTAATATTTGAAAGTACACTGAGAGAGGACATGTACCTGTGATTGGGAAAATAACAATTTAGGTAGTATAACAATAGAAGTTGTTGATGTTCGCGAAAATTCATCGTTAGCTGCAGCTATTATGAGACAAGTCTTAAAGGGAAGTAACCATGTTTACCTAATTTGGCATCATGATGGCTCTTACTTTTTGGTATAAGATTGCTGAGAACAATTGGCTACGAGATGATGTATGTAAAATCGATAAAGTTTACAAAGCATCAGGTGTTGTTTGGATTTCAGGAACGAACATCAATCTTCACAAAGGTTTATGTGATTCAAAGTATATAAGAGTGTAGCAAAAAAATAACCGCCCCTTTACTTATAGGTAAAGGGGCGGGGGTTATGAGGGATAAACATCTTCAAATTTTATCCCAACAAGCATATGTTTCATCATTATAAGGCATTGTGCACTATCATTAACTGTGAAAGAACAAACTTCCTGTTTCGTTTTTTTTACAACCAAAACATCAAAACTACAGGCTAAAACGTCTGTAAGATAGTCTTTTTCCTGAGTATCTATAGCGATTAAAATATTATAAGTATATCTTGGAAAAACACTCCCATTGTTATACCAGAAGATCCATGGTTCAGCATCTTGTTTATTTAAATTAATAAACATGTTAGTAATAGCATCGTTCACCTGACTCACAATATCTTGGTTTATATTTTCTCCCCAACGATAAGTAGGAAATGCTAATATATCTTTAATAATCAGATTGCTAATTTTCTCAATCAATTCTGAAATTTGAAGTGCTTCTCCGCCGATGATTGCTTCCTGTGACGAATCCAAAAAGTTTATATTACGATTTGATTCTAGCACGTTGACTAGAGTGCGAGGATCAGCGAAATCATTAAAATCCATATCTAATTCTTCAAAGAATTTCTTTAATTTAAGAACTTGTCCCAAATGTTCTTGTTTCACAGCAAACACATTATGAAAGTGATTATTCCCCATTTTTAACAGTCCCTTCTATATAGAACATAAGACAGATATATGATGGGAATTCCAATATATAACTATTTTTTGTTTTAAAAGGATATTAAATTTTAAAAATCCCATAATTTAATTGATGATTTGCGTCATAATGGCAGTGGGAGTGATGAGTAATAGAAGAAATACAATGGAGGTTTTTAGCAGAAGAAATATAAAAAAGTGCTAACAAGTTTGCAAACAAAACTGCAAACTAAACAAATGCTTCTAAGTAAAGGTAAGAGGTAAAAAACGAATTTATAAAAATAGTAAAGACTTAACAAAATGTAACCTGAGAAGAAACCGTAAATTATAAGAATCCCTGCGGAACAGGGGGCAGGGATTCAGAGGTAAGGGAGGTTATTTTGTATTTGTCGAAACGTGTCGTTTTCAACAAATTAATCATACCATTAATTTTCAAAAGCTTATCATGTTAAATGTGTCTGAATTATATATAAACTATGTATAAATTGAAACAAAATAGTTATTTGAATGGAAGGAGCAAATGAGAGGTGAATTTACGTGAGAATCGCGAATGACTAGATGGTAATGGAGAAAAAGAATCCTAAACATCAATTTCATTTTGTAGAAAAAAACAAGGCCCTAGCTTCCTAGGGCGATGGGTATAACTACTCGTTTTTATCGAGCTATTACATGATAAACTGTAACCTGATTAGATACAACGGTAATTGTTACCAATAAAAGAGCAGCTAGCAAACGCTAACGGCTTGGTTCAGGGGGATGGAGAAAGTAACTTAATGGGTTACTGTATTAATGCAATATCTATTTTAAGGAAACAAGTATATGTTATGGGTAAATAAAATGTAAGGATTCTCTCAGTCATGGAAGATTGGTGGTAGGATTAACGAAAGTTGAGATACACTTGACGGATCTGTTGCTACTATACTTTTTTGAAAAGATAGAGGATTTGAAAAGTCTGTTAATATTAGGTGGTTCAAAATCTAGTTCCTACGTAGAGTATATTATTAATTCTATAAATCGTACACCTTTTGAGTAGGATAAGCATATATAGAAGTATGGGACAAGCGTAAATCGCTTTTTTCATACTCATTGAAAACTCCTTATCACGAAAAGAGCACTTTTGAGTGCTCTTTTTAATTTGAAATACATAAGAGAGAAGTTTAGGTAAGTCATTTCATGCACAAAATGAAATGTATTAAAATATAATGGGGAAATGTAGGGAAGACATTTTTCTTGTGAGAAAATATAGATTTGGGAGCTTCAAACGATTGAGGGAAATATTTTCGATTTACTGAAAGATATTATGATTTGTGAATCCGTGATAAATAAAATGAGTCTAATATAGGTGGATGAACAATATGAGTTCAAGAAATTTAACGGTTACAGGAGCATGGTTTCAAGTAGGAGGAAATACGATAGCTGCTATTGGAACTACGAGGGGGTTTATAGGAGAGAAAAATGTTGAGGAACCACTTGTAATTGTAGGTGGATCATTACAAGCTCTTGGATATATACTACAATTGGTAGCGTTAAAAGATGCCTCTGAACAACAAGGATTACACATAGAAGAGGATAAACTCAGTAAAGAGGACCAATTGCACGAAAAAAATAAAACTTTGGAGAAAACAGGGATTGAATTACTGATTTTAGGGAATATTTCAAATGTAATAGGAACCTTTTTTAATATACACAAGAAAACAAAAGAGAATGATTATCTCATTATTACAGGAAATAGTCTGCAGTCTATTGGTGCATTTGTAGGGGTGGAAGTGGCACTAAATGAAGAACCCAAAATTCCATGGTTGATTGTAGTGGGGAATTCATTACAGACGCTAGGGGCTGGATTACAAGCATATCAAGGTATACACAATCTATCGAAAGAAAAACAAATGGTTGAGAAAAATGATCGGGAAAAAGAAGATGAGAGATTAGTTGGACTAATTGGTATTTGGATACAAGCAATTGGTACAGCAATTTCAGCAATTGGAATCACACAAATGATAGAGGAATAATTTATAAATTTTGATTATTGAGAAAACTCATATGAGTGAAAGGGAATATTTCTTTCTCTTTTAAGATAGGACAAGGACTTTAATGGGGAATCTTCGTCAGTTTTTATCATTTGCCGACAGAAAACTCCCACCTCAAAGAATGGGTAGGACATGGTTCAATGAGTAGGTGGGAGATGAATGGCGGTTAGGTAAAATCCTAATATTTCTCCTTGTGGAAGAGTTAGGATGGGGTATCGGGATTCGTTCATTCCTATAGAAGAGAACTGATGCAGGAAGAAGTATTCTTACATAGAAGGAATTGTTCCATTATAAAAGTCTTTCCATAATATGTATACATTTTTTAAGGGTGGCAGAGGATTTTCGACAAAAAAGAAGAAATGATACGAGAGAAGTATTTTTGAATATATTCCGATATCGTTCGCATGCATATCATGAAAAAAGCATGTAGAAAAACTAAAATAGAAAGTGAGGTGGAAAGTGGTGCTCGTCCATAAAGCGTATAAGTTCCGGATCTATCCTAATGCAGAACAAAAAATACGTATCGCGAAAACAATGGGTTGTTCTCGTTTTGTATTCAATTATTTTTTAGCAAAATGGAATGATAGATATAAAGAAACAGGGAAAGGATTCACCTATGGCACTTGTTCTTCGCAACTACCTGCCCTCAAAAAAGAATTTGTATGGCTCAAAGAAGTGGACAGCACGGCTCTTCAATCTTCTCTTTACAACCTCGCTGACTCGTATTCACGATTCTTCAACAAACAAAACAAAGCACCTCGGTTTAAGTCAAAAAACAATAAGGTTCAATCATATACAACGAAGCACACAAATGGGAACATCGCGATTGTAGGGAATAAAATAAAGTTACCGAAACTTGGCCTTGTCACGTTTGCCAAAAGTCGTGAGGTAGAAGGACGTATTTTGTGCGCTACTGTCAGAAGGAATCCAAGTGGAACATATTTTATCTCGTCGTACAAAAGGTGGAGCGAACTGGCATAAACAGCGAATCAAAGTGGCTTGTATACATGAACGAATCACAAATGCAAGAACTGATTACTTACAAAAACTATCTACGATGATCATCAAAAATCACGATGTGATTGGGATAGAAGATTTGCAAGTATCCAATATGTTACAGAATCATAAGCTCGCGAAAGCAATTCAAGAAGTATCTTGGTCACAATTCAGAGTGATGCTTGTGTATAAAGCAGAGTGGTATGGAAAACAAGTTATCGTGGTATCCAAAACATTCGCCAGCTCTCAACTTTGTTCGCATTGTGGCAACAAAAACAAAGACGTGAAAGATCTAGAGTTGCGTGAATGGAAGTGTCTTTCTTGTGGTATGCATCACGATAGAGATGTCAACGCAGGACAAAATTTGAGAAAAGAGGCCTTAAGGCTTCTAACCGTAGGGACTATGGGGATTGCCTACTAATAAAGCTGAGGGATACTTTGGTGTTCGTAGGAATCCCCCACTTCAAACAGTTTGTTAGACTGTTAAGTGGGGGTAGTTCAAGAACTGTACTGTTGTAGAAATTGAAAAGAATCATGGAGGTATTATAGTGTGTTTTTCTGCTTTCCTGTTATGGTCGTTTAAGTGGTCGTGTACTTAACGGTGTATCATAGAAAAAAGAATCTGTAACAGATTCTTTTTTCTATGATACATATTAGATTAGGAGAGTATGTTAAATCCTTGAAGGGAGCAAGGATTTAACGATAATAGTAACCGTGGTATTAATGTAACATAGTTGTGTTATATAGTTAATTGATAATATTTGTATTGAATATTACCAATATTTAGTATAGATACTTACTACTATAAGTATAGTAGTAAGTTGTTTTGATTTACTAATTGATAAATTGTTAGATAGAACCAGTAAAATAAACACTTATGTTGATTGATTTCTCTTATATACAATTCATTCTAGAAGTATCGGTCTATATATTTATATATGATATGACAAAAGGAGGAGAGAAATAATGGACAAACATATTGTGGGTATTTCTATGAAGGATGGTAATATCGACTGAATACCATTTTTTGTAATATCTTAGTTTGTTGTGAGTTCACATGAAATTCATATTGTTGTGATATTTTTATTTCACTATTAATCTGCTAGTAATAGTTATTTCAATAGAGAGGTTTGACCAAATGAAAAAAAAGTATATTATTTATACAAGGTCATATATTTTGTTGTTTAGGATTTTCTAATTAACTTATGCAAATAAGTAATTTGAAAGTTAATCTCTTCTATTCTATGTGTTATATGCAAGTATTATTAGAGAGACAGAGAGAAAGTGGTTATTTCAACTCGGCTAATTAGTTGAGAGGGCGAAAATTAAGGGAATAATGAATATTGTTTTTGGAGCCTGTTTTGGAGTGACAACTTTTTAAAAATTAAGCTTATTTGTTGAGGTGAAATCAATATGTTGGTTTTATTTTCGCGTAAATCAACGGAAGAATTGAAAGGCAGGAGAAAGTAACATGTCAGAAAATTATCGTTCTCGAGAGGAGCGAAGACAAGTACAAAAGAAGCAACCAAGTGCTCATAAAGAAAAAACGAAAGGTAAAACATCGTTTTTTCGTAAATTTTTAATCGGATGCTTAATACTTGGAATCGTAGCGCTCATTGGGGGAGTAACAACTTTTTTCGTTATGATTAAAGATGCCCCTAAACTTGAAAAATCAAAGCTTGTTAATGCGCAATCAGCAAAAATCTATGATAAAGATAAAAACCTGATATATGAATATGGAAAAGAAAAACGAACAAATATTACGTATGAGCAAGTACCTAAATTAGTAGAAGATGCATTTTTAGCTACAGAAGATGCACGTTTTTATGATCATAATGGAGTTGATTTCAAGGGTACTTCGCGTGCGATTTTAGTCAGCCTAACTGGGAACTATGGCTCGCAAGGTGGTAGTACAATTACACAACAGGTTATTAAAAACTATTTCTTATCTATGGATAAAACGCCTAAGCGAAAGGTGCAAGAGATATATTTAGCTCATAAGTTAGAGCAACAATATTCGAAACATGAAATATTAGAAATGTATTTAAATAAGATTAACTTAGGAAATCGTTCTTATGGTATTGCAACAGCAGCTGAAAACTATTATGGAAAAGAGTTAAAAGACTTAACTTTACCAGAGGTTGCGATGCTTGCAGGATTGCCAAAAGGTCCAAGTATATATGACCCAACAAAACCGCAAAATGTAGCGAGAGCAACAGAGCGTCGAAATGTTGTATTACATTTAATGAATCGTCATGGCTACATTTCAAAGAAAGAAATGGAAGAAGCATCAAAGGTTCCTGTAACTGAAGGACTCCTTCCACCTAAAGAAATTACAGAAATGCCGTATCCAGCATTTATAGACGCTGTTGTGAAAGAAGTAGAGAATGAATTACCAGATGCAAATATTGGATCTGATGGATTATCTATTTACACAACATTAGATCAAGAAGCTCAGAAATATGCAGAGAAGCTTTTAAATGAAAAGGTTATTAGCTATCCGAATGATCAATTCCAAGGTGCGTTTACGTTTATGGACACGAAGACAGGTGAAGTTCGTGCTATAGGTAGTGGACGTGGTGAAAATAAAGCGACATTTAAAGGGCGTAATATGGCAATTGAACTAGATCGTTCAGTGGGTTCAACAATGAAGCCAATCTTTGACTATGGTCCAGCAATTGAATATTTAAAATGGCCAACTTACCACCAGCTTGATGATTCACCATATAAATATTCAACAGGACAAGAGGTTCGAAATGCTGATAGAACATATAAGGGTATGATGACAATGCGTGAGGCGCTTAAACAATCACGTAATATACCTGCAATTAAAACAGCAAAAGAAGTTGGTTTAAGTAAATCGCAAAGTTTTGCAGAAAATTTGGGTATTCCATTTGAAAAATCGGCAGTTGAGGCAGATGCAATTGGAACCAACGAGGCGTCACCAACTGAAATCGCAGGAGCATATGCGGCATTTGGTAATGATGGTAAATATACGAAACCGCATTTTGTTAAAAAAGTAGTTTATCCTGATGGGAAATCAAAAAGTTTTGAATCAAAATCAAAACGTGTCATGGAAGATTATACAGCGTATATGGTAACGGATATGCTACGTTCTGTTGTTCGTTCTGGCACAGGTACAGCAGCAAATGTAAGTTCTTTAGATGTTGCAGGTAAAACAGGAACAACTAACTTTTCATCCGGTGATATAGCAAAATATGGTCTACCAGATAGTGCGACACGCGATAGTTGGTTTGCTGGTTATACGCCGCAATATACAATGGCAGTGTGGACTGGATATATGAAAAATGGTCCTGAAGATTATATAAGTAGTAAAAATACGAAAATTGCACAGCAGATTTTTAAAGAGATGATGAGCAAGTTCGGAACAAACACGTCACATTTTAAGATGCCAAGTAGTGTTGTTCAAGAAGGTGATGAATTACGTGTGAAAGGTGCAAAACGAGATTCTTCTCCAAATTCGAGCACGTCAAACTCAAATTCAAATTCAGGCGGACAGAAGAAAAATGATGAGCAGCAGAAACAACAAATAGAGGAAGAGAAAAAGAAACAAGAGCAAAAACAAAATGAAGAAAATGAGAACAATGATCAGAATGGCCAAGGTAACACCATTCCGCCAAGTAGTGGGGATGGAAATAACCAAGGTGGAACGACACCACCAAGTAATGGAAGCGGAAATAACCAAGGTGGAACGACACCACCAAGTAATGGAAGCGGAAATAACCAAGGTGGAACGACACCACCAAGTAATGGAAGCGGAAATAACCAAGGTGGAACGACACCACCAAGTAATGGAAACGGAAATAACCAAGGTGGAACGACACCACCAAGTAATGGAAACGGAAATAACCAAGGTGGAACGACACCACCAAGTAATGGAAACGGAAATAACCAAGGTGGAACGACACCACCAAGTAATGGAAACGGAAATGGTGACGGACAAGTGAGTACAAATCCACCGAGCACTGGAAATAGTCAAGGCGAGACAAGTGCAAATCAAAATGATGGTCAATAAATCGAATGCTCGTTAAAATTCATTTTGAATAAAAGTGTAATAAAAACCCCTAAGATACCGTATTAATTGGTAACTTAGGGGTTTTTACATGCTTTTTAAATATTAAAAGTGCCGTGAAAGTTTTGGAAATAAATAGATGGAAAATGATAAAAAATTTGCGGTCCAGCATATGAAGAAGTGACTGGATAAGTATGACCAAGGCTACTAGGAGGAGCTCCATGATACCAAAAAGAAGGTGTTTCAGCAGGTGGATATTGCTGCCAAGCTGCAGGAAGTTCAATTCCGATATCAGAAGCTGCTGCATGAACGGGAGCTAGATGAACAGAAGGAGACACAGGAGCTGCAACAGTAATTCTTGAAGGAAATAGATACATAAAAGAATCACCCCTAAAGTGCGCTATACCGCAGTATATTCTTTTAGTTGTTGTAAAGGTGCGTATTTAGGAACGATTAAGTGTAATAAGTAAGGCCTATGTTTTAGAATTAGGCACAAAGTCGTAAGACTAAATTAATCTATCACAGGTAGTGAATTTTTCATCGATAGGAATGCTATTTGGTATTTTCAAGATTTCGATTTAGTTGTATATCATTTGGAAATGGAGGAAATTGAATTTAATGATGTAAAATAATAAATTTATTAAAAATAAAAAATTTTTATATCAAAATTATATTGTATTAATATCAGTATATAAAATATGTGTAGGCGAGTTGATGATTGATACAACTCGCTTTTTTCTGTGTTTAAAAAAGATAATAGGCATATGAAAATAAATGGTTTATTTTACTAGATTTATATAAGAGTTTATTTAAAATTAATATATTTCGGTTCAAAAGAAAAAAGAAATTTATGAAATCTTTTAGTGAAAACTTCAACGTTATTCTTAAAAAACAGTTTTGTTACAGTAGGAAAAGTATAGGAAACTTATCATTATAAAATAAATTGAAATGTTCTAAAAACTCTGATACATTGAAATAGAAATGTAGTTTCACGATATTGTAAAGGCTTACAGTTATGTGCACGAAGATCTATTAGGATTGGAGGAAATGATAATGAAAGCTGAAGAAAAATTTTCCCCGGGATTAGATGGTATAGTCGCAGCGGAGACGAAAATTTCGTTTCTTGACACAGTCAAAGGTGAAATTGTTATTCAAGGATATGACTTAATTGAATTATCAAAGACAAAAGGGTATTTAGACATTGTGCACCTTCTACTAGAAGAACATCTACCAAATGAGGATGAAAAGAAGACGATTGAAAAGAAATTGAAGGAAGAATATGAAGTGCCAGAAGGTGTATTTAATGTTTTAAAAGCATTGCCAAAAGAAACGCATCCGATGGATGGGTTACGTACAGGCGTATCTGCACTTGCTGGTTACGATAATGATATTGAAAATCGTTCGCTAGAAGTAAACAAAGCCCGTGGTTATAAACTGCTGAGCAAAGTGCCAAATATTGTTGCGAACAGTTATCATATTTTAAATAATGAAGAGCCAATTGAGCCACTTCAGGAGTTATCCTATAGTGCGAATTTCTTCTACATGTTAACTGGTAAAAAACCAACTGAGCTTGAAGAGAAAATCTTCGACCGCTCCCTTGTTTTATATAGTGAACATGAAATGCCGAACTCTACATTTACAGCACGCGTTATCGCATCTACACAATCGGATCTATACGGTGCTTTAACAGGTGCAGTTGCCTCTTTAAAAGGAAGCCTACATGGCGGAGCGAATGAAGCTGTTATGTATATGCTGTTAGAAGCAGGAAATGTTGAGAAATTTGAAGAGTTACTGCAAAAAAAGCTGCATAACAAAGAAAAAATCATGGGATTTGGACATCGCGTTTACATGAAGAAGATAGATCCAAGAGCTTTAATGATGAAAGAAGCTTTAAAACAGTTATGTGATGTAAAAGGCGATTATACACTATATGAAATGTGTGAAGCTGGAGAAAAGATTATGGAGAAAGAAAAAGGGATTTATCCGAATCTAGATTATTATGCAGCTCCAGTTTATTGGATGTTAGGTATTCCAATTCAACTATATACACCAATCTTTTTCAGTTCTAGAACAGTTGGCCTATGTGCGCATGTGATTGAGCAGCATACAAATAATCGCTTGTTCCGCCCACGTGTAAATTATATCGGCGAGCGACATGTGCTTAGCAAATAAAAACAACTGGGGAGTTGTTAAGGCCGCCCGCCAGGTGGGTGTTTGACCGACACCCATTCTTAATAATAACGAATTTTCGACAGAAAGGAAAGAATAGCGTGATTAAAACAAATGAAATTAAACAAAAAGATGCAATTTTAGAAGAGATTACGGATTATGTATTAAACAAAGAGGTGACGAGTTCAGAAGCATTCAGTACTGCACGCTATGTGTTACTTGATACGCTTGGGTGTGGAATTTTAGCATTACAATATCCAGAGTGTACGAAATTACTAGGGCCAGTTGTACCAGGAACAGTTGTGCCAAATGGTACACGTGTACCAGGAACTTCATTTGTACTCGATCCAGTAAAAGGCGCTTTTAATATTGGATGTATGATTCGTTGGCTAGACTACAACGATACATGGCTTGCAGCAGAATGGGGACATCCATCAGATAACCTAGGTGGCATTTTAGCTGTTGCAGATTATATAAGCCGCGTACGTATTTCTGAAGGAAAAGAACCATTAAAAGTAAGAGATGTACTTGAAATGATGATTAAAGCACATGAAATTCAAGGTGTACTCGCGCTAGAGAATAGTTTAAACCGCGTTGGTCTTGACCATGTACTGTACGTAAAAGTAGCAACAACAGCAGTTGTTACAAAAATGCTTGGTGGTACACGTGAAGAAATCTTCAACGCATTGTCTCATGCTTGGATTGATAACTCTAGTCTTCGTACATACCGTCATGCTCCAAATACAGGTTCTCGTAAATCTTGGGCAGCTGGAGATGCAACAAGCCGTGGTGTTCATCTTGCACTTACTGCATTAAAAGGTGAGATGGGTTACCCAACAGCATTATCTGCGCCAGGATGGGGATTCCAAGATGTATTATTTAATAAACAAGAACTAAAATTAGCAAGACCTTTAGATTCTTATGTAATGGAAAATGTATTGTTTAAAGTATCATACCCAGCAGAATTCCATGCTCAAACGGCTGCAGAGTGCGCAGTAAAATTACATCCAGAAGTGAAAGAACGATTAGAAGAAATTGATCGTATTACAATTACGACACATGAATCAGCAGTTCGTATTATAGATAAAGAAGGTCCGTTAAATAATCCAGCTGACCGCGATCATTGCTTACAATACATTACTGCAATTGGTTTATTAAAAGGTGATATCGTTGCGGATGACTATGAAGATGAAGCAGCTTTTGATCCTCGTGTAGATGAATTAAGAAATAAGATGGTTGTTGTTGAAAATAAACAATACAGTTTAGATTACCTTGATCCGAACAAGCGCTCAATCGCCAACGCTGTTCAAGTTCATTTTAAAGATGGCACAGTAACAGAAAACGTAGAGTGTGAATATCCATTAGGTCATCGTTTCCGCAGAGATGAAGCAATTCCAAAAGTTGTTCAAAAGTTCTCTGCAAATATGGCTGTACATTATTCAAGTAAACAACAAGAAAAAATTCATGAAGCGTGTCTGAATGAAGAAAAATTAGAAAATATGAATGTAAATGAATTCGTAGATCTTTTCTTAATATAAAATAGGGGGAATATGAATGGCTTGGGTTGTAAATAAACAGTCGACACAAGAAGAGCTTGCTAATCGATTCCGAGCTTTAGTAGAAGCACCTGAAATTTTACAAATCCCTGGTGCGCATGATGCGATGGCCGCTCTTGTTGCGAAAAATACTGGATTTTCAGCTCTTTATTTATCAGGAGCTGCTTATACAGCAAGTAAGGGTTTACCGGATTTAGGTATTGTAACGTCTACTGAAGTAGCTGAAAGAGCAAGAGATCTTGTTAGAGCAACTGATTTGCCGCTTCTTGTTGATATTGATACAGGATTTGGTGGCGTGTTAAATGTAGCGCGAACTGCTGTAGAAATGGTAGAAGCAAATGTAGCTGCTGTTCAAATTGAAGATCAACAATTACCAAAGAAATGTGGACATTTAAACGGGAAAAAACTTGTTTCCACTGAAGAATTAGTGCAAAAGATTAAAGCGATTAAAGAAGTAGCGCCAACACTTGTTATTGTGGCACGTACAGATGCTCGCGGCGTAGAAGGATTGGATGCAGCAATCGAAAGAGCGATTGCTTATGTAGAAGCAGGCGCAGATGCTATTTTCCCAGAAGCGCTTCAATCTGAAGAGGAATTCCGCTTATTTAACAGCAAAGTAAATGTTCCTTTACTTGCAAACATGACTGAATTTGGAAAAACGCCATATTATAGTGCAGAAGAATTTGCAAATATGGGCTTCCAAATGGTCATTTATCCAGTTACATCACTTCGTGTTGCTGCAAAAGCATATGAGCGTGTATTTACGCTTATTAAAGAAACAGGCTCACAAAAAGAAGGACTATCTAACATGCAAACGAGAAGTGAATTGTATGAGACAATTTCGTATCATGATTTTGAGGAATTAGATAACGGTATTGCTAAAACAGTTTTATCTGAGGATCAATAAAACAAAAAAGGCGATGATGATTACATCTTTGGCAAAAACAACTGCTTGATGTGGAGACTCATCGCCTTTTCCTATTTCCTAATTGCTTGCAAAAGAGGTGGAAACATATGAACTTTATAGAAGATTACTCTGTAGAAAGATGGCTGAATAAAGATTGTCAATTTGTGAAAATGAGTAATACGATTGCAGAGGCAATCAATCTACTTGTCGCATCAAAAACTGATGAACTGCCTGTACTAGAGGGGAAAAGAATGGTTGGTATAGCGAAATTAGTAGACTGTGTTCAGTGGATGAAGGAAGAAAATGATGTGAGTACTTCAGTTCATATGATTATAGATGATTCCTTCCATAAGGGAACGAGAAAAAAACAAATGGAAGGGGTTCAGCACCTGCCATTTTATGTGATAAATGAAAAAAATGGAATGTTAGAAGGGGTTATAGATCAAAGAGAGATTTTTGCTTTTCAGAAATTTATAAAAGAGAAATTAGAAGATGCAGAGCGTGTAATTGAATGGTTACGGCTCTCGTTTGATACGGCATATGAAGGTATAGCGATTGTAGACGAAAACGGCGTTATTCAAATGTTTAATGATACGTATAGCCGGTTCGTTGGCGTAACGAAAGACGAAGCAATTGGACAGTGTGCTGAAAATATTATTGAGAATACACGCCTTCCAGTTGTATTAAAAACAGGAGTACCAGAAAGAAATCAAGTACATCGTTTGCAAGGGCAAAACCTAGTTGTACACCGGATGCCAATTTGGAAGAACGGACGAGTAATCGGTGCTGTAGGCATGCTTATTCATGAAGGAATTTCAGATATTTATAAAATACTAGAGAGATTTGATCAAAAAGATCGTGCCGTCAAACCGTCATTTTCTAAACCGAAGAAGAAGCAAATTCGATTCGAAGATATTCTTGGAGAAAGTCAGACGATTTCTGAAACGAAAAAAATGGCTCGAAAAGCAGCGCAGTCTAAGGCCTCCGTATTAATTACTGGTGAAAGTGGTGTTGGTAAAGAGCAATTTGCGCGTGCTATACATGATGCAGGTATAACCCAAAACGGTCCATTTATCAGTGTAAACTGTGCTGCTATTCCTGATAATTTACTAGAGTCTGAATTGTTTGGCTATGCGGAAGGTGCATTTACAGGTGCGAAAAAGAATGGAAAGGCAGGGAAGTTTGAACTTGCGAATCATGGAACGTTATTTTTAGATGAGATTGGTGACATGTCTTTATTAACGCAGGTAAAAATATTACGTGTTTTACAGGAAAGAGAAATAGAAAAAATAGGTGGCACACATCCAATTCCTGTTGATTTTAGGCTAATTGCAGCGACAAATAAAGATTTAAAACAAATGGTGAGAGAGGGTACATTTAGAGAGGACTTATACCATCGTCTTCATGTTATTCCGATCCATATTCCGCCGCTCCGCTTTCGAAAACAAGATATCCCGCTTATTGTTGAAGAACATTTACAAAAATTATGTCACATGTATGGAACTGAAGAAAAAACAATTGATAAAGAAGTATTGCGCCTAATGTTCCATTACAATTGGCCAGGTAATGTTAGGGAACTGATCAATGTGTTAGAAAGATTATTTGCACTATCGGATGATACGCATATACGAGCTAAAGATTTGCCAGAAGAATTCTATTATCGGGATATGGAGCAGAAAAAATTAGTACCTATGATTCAGTCTTTACCAGCAAAACAAGAAGCGATGAAAGTGGTACGTGAAGAGGAAGAACGAGGGCTAATTGAACGCGTTTTAAAAGAAGCAAAAGGAAATAAGTCAAAAGCAGCAGCATTATTAGGAATTTCTAGGGCAACCTTATATAACAAATTGTCACGATTCAAAATCTAAACAACTTGTTATAAATGATGTAAAACTGTCTAGACAGTTTTACGTTTTCTTTTCATTTTGCCCATGTTCTATCAAGTTTTTAGTTTGGCATAGATTTTGCATATAAATAAAATGAAGACCGAAATGATAGGGGGATACAGATGGAGAAAACAAAGTTGCAATGGGACGAATTTTTTTCGCTGAATAAGGAGCTTAATACTTCCTTTTTTACACCTGAGGATTTTTCAGGTGATGAAGATTTGATTGCAAAAACAACAGAACAATTTGTTAAACAGGAAATTGTTCCTGAAATTGAAAATATCGAGCAACACAATTATCAAGTTTCTCGCAGATTGTTTGAAAAGGCTGGCGAACTTGGATTGTTAAGTATAGAAGTTCCAGAAGAATATGGAGGATTCGAATTAGGAAAGGCAGTTTCTGGGCTGGTAGCAGAGAAGATGGGATATGCAGGGGCTTTTAGCGTTTCCTTTAATATTCATGCTGGAGTAGGAACGTTGCCATATATATACTATGGAACAAAAGAGCAAAAGGAAAAATACTTACCAAAAATCGCATCGGGAGAATGGGTTGGAGCGTATGCGCTAACAGAGCCAAACGCTGGATCTGATGCGTTAAGTGCAAAAACAAGTGCTGTCTTAAATGAAGAGGGAACGGCATGGAAATTAAACGGTGAAAAGCAGTGGATTACTAATGCTCATATGGCTGATGTATATGTTGTTTTTGCGAAGACAAATAAAGGAATGACAGCATTTATTGTCGAAAGAACATGTGAAGGTGTTTCGATTGGCCTAGAAGAAAAGAAGATGGGGATTAAAGGATCTTCAACTGCGACACTCATTTTAGAGGATGTTGTAATTCCAGTAGAAAATGTATTAGGAGAAGTTGGAAAGGGACACCACGTAGCTCTTAATATTCTCAATTTCGCTAGATTGAAACTTGCTTTCGGAAATATTGGAACAGCGAAGCAAGCAATTGGCCTATCTGTTCAATACGGAAAAGAAAGAAAACAGTTTCAGACAGAATTAGTTGATTTTACGATGATCCAAGAAAAAATTGCGAATATGATTATTGCTACATACGGTGCAGAGAGCGCGGCTTACCGAACAGCAGGTGTAATTGATGAAGCGATTCATGAGAATGATGAAAGCATTATGCAGAAAATGTCTCAATTTGCAATGGAATGCGCAATCAACAAAGTAAATGCTTCAGAAACGCTTGGGAATATTGTGGATGAAGCAGTACAAATTCACGGTGGTTACGGTTATATGCAAGAATATGAAGTAGAACGATTATATCGTGATGCTAGAATTAGCCGTATATTTGAAGGAACGAATGAAATTAATCGTTTAACAGTTGCAAAAATGCTAATGAAACAAACAAAGCAACTAGGAGATCAAGTAGATGAAGGTACGTTTGAGAATGTAGAACGAAATCATCGTTATATTTTATTATCAAAACAATTATTGAAACAATCTTTGAAAACGCTATCTAAAACTCCTGAAATAAAAATTGAACAAGAGCAAGAATATTCACGCGTATTAGCAGACATGTTGAAAGATGTATATGTAATGGAATCAGCATTTTTACGTACGAAGAAAGCGGTAAGTAAAAATGGTGAAGAAAAAGAACGTACAAAACAGCTTGTAACAGATGTTCTTTGTGAAGAAGGGTATCGCAAAGTAGAATCAGCAGCAATAGTTCTTCTTTCTGCAGCAGTGCAAGAAGAGCAGAATAGAAACGCTATTCTAGATGAAATTGGTCAACTGTCAGTGCCTCTATATACGAACGTATTTACGAAAAAGAGAGAAATCGCAAAAGCGATTATAAACCGTGGGAAATATATTGTTTAAATAGGAGGAGAGTAGTATGAAAAAGATTGGTTTTATTGGTTTAGGTAATATGGGTCTTCCGATGTCTAAAAATTTAGTTAAATCAAATTATACGGTATATGGCGTTGATTTAAATAAAGATGCTGAAGCTTCTTTTGAGAAAGAAGGAGGAATCATTGGCTTATCAATTGCAAAATTGGCAGAAACATGTGATTTGATTTTTACAAGTTTACCATCACCGCGAGCTGTTGAAGCTGTTTATTTCGGCGAAGAAGGATTAATCGAAAATAGTCATTCGAATATTGTGCTAGTTGATACAAGTACAGTAGCACCGCAACTAAATAAAAGATTGGCAGATGCTGCGAATGATAAAAAAGTAGATTTCTTAGCAGCGCCGGTTAGTGGTGGAGTGATTGGAGCGGAAAATCGCACATTAACTTTTATGGTCGGTGGATCAAAAGAAGTATATGAAAAAGGGTTATCGGTGATGGAAGTATTAGGAGCAAATATTTTTCATGTGAGTGAACAAATTGACAGTGGCACAACTGTAAAATTGATTAATAACTTACTAATCGGTTTTTACACAGCGGGCGTTAGTGAAGCTTTGACATTAGCGAAGAAAAACAATATGGATTTAGATAAAATGTTTGATATCTTAAATGTTAGCTATGGACAAAGTAGAATTTATGAACGTAATTATAAAAGCTTTATTGCACCAGAGAACTATGAGCCAGGATTCACTGTGAATTTACTAAAGAAAGATTTAGGATTTGCGGTTGATTTAGCGAAAGAAAGTGAACTTCACTTACCTGTAAGCGAAATGCTTCTGAATTTGTATGATGAAGCTGATAAAGCGGGATATGGTGAAAAAGACATGGCTGCTTTATATCAGAAGGTAAGTGAGCAATTAATCTCTAGTGATAAATAGTAATGGATCCTAGCAAATATAAAAAATAAAAAGGAGCGAATACAATGATTACAACAGAAATTAAACGAGTGAAAAATCATATTAATGGTGAATGGGTAGAATCTACTGGTACAGAGGTTGAAGCTGTTCCGAATCCTGCAACTGGAAAAATAATTGCGTATGTTCCGCTTTCACCAAAAGAAGATGTAGATCGAGCTGTTGAAGCTGCAAAAGTTGCTTACGAAACATGGTCAAAAGTGCCGGTTCCAAATCGTTCAAGACAGCTATATAAATATTTACAGCTTTTACAAGAAAACAAAGAAGAGCTTGCAAAAATTATTACATTAGAAAATGGTAAAACATTAAAAGATGCAACTGGTGAGGTGCAGCGTGGTATTGAAGCTGTAGAACTTGCAACATCAACACCAAATTTAATGATGGGTCAAGCACTTCCGAATATTGCAGGGGGAATTGATGGTTCAATTTGGCGCTATCCAATTGGAGTTGTTGCAGGTATTACACCGTTTAACTTCCCGATGATGATTCCATTATGGATGTTCCCATTAGCCATTGCTTGTGGTAATACATTTGTATTAAAAACATCGGAAAGAACGCCACTTTTAGCTGAGAGACTTGTAGAATTATTCTACGAAGCAGGCTTTCCAAAAGGGGTTTTAAACTTAGTACAGGGTGGGAAAAATGTTGTAAATAGCATTTTAGAGAATAAAGATATTCAAGCTGTTTCATTTGTTGGATCAGAGCCAGTTGCACGTTATGTATACGAAACAGGAACAAAATATGGAAAACGAGTACAAGCACTTGCAGGAGCGAAAAATCATGCGATTGTTATGCCAGATTGCAACCTTGAAAAAACGGTACAAGGTGTGATTGGTTCAGCGTTCGCGAGCAGTGGAGAACGCTGCATGGCATGCTCGGTTGTAGCAGTTGTGGATGAAATTGCTGATGAATTCATTGATGTTCTTGTGTCAGAAACACGTAAACTAAAAGTTGGTGATGGTTTCCACGAAGAGAATTATGTAGGGCCATTAATTCGCGAATCTCATAAAGAGCGTGTACTAGGCTATATTAATAGCGGTGTAGCAGATGGAGCTACTTTACTAGTAGATGGTCGTAAAATTAATGAAGAAGCCGGCGAAGGATATTTTGTTGGAGCGACAATCTTTGATGGCGTAAATCAAGATATGAAAATTTGGCAAGATGAAATCTTTGCTCCAGTATTAAGTATTGTGAGAGTAAAAGATTTGGAAGAAGGAATTAAACTGACAAACCAATCAAAATTTGCAAATGGTGCGGTTATTTATACATCAAGTGGCAAACATGCACAAACATTCCGTGATAATATCGATGCAGGAATGATTGGCGTAAATGTTAATGTTCCAGCTCCAATGGCATTCTTCGCATTTGCGGGAAATAAAGCGTCCTTCTATGGTGATCTTGGAACAAATGGAACAGATGGTGTACAATTTTATACACGTAAAAAAGTTGTGACAGAACGCTGGTTTTAATAGTTGAATAAAATACACATGTACATTGTTACTTGTACGAAAAATACACCACTCGTTAGAAAGTGGTGTATTTTTAATTGTTAACTATTCTTTTCGAAAGCTAACTTGATACCAAATCCAATTAAGACAATGCCAGTAATTCCTTGGATATATCTTTGGGTAGCTGGTTTTTTCATAAAAACACTAATTTTATCAATTAAGAAGATATAAAAGGCAAACCATATTACGGTTAAAACAAGATAGGTAAGACCCATGATTAGAAATTGAACGAGTGTATTATAGTCAGGACTTAAAAATTGCGGTAAAAAAGTTAAAAAGAATACGGCGATTTTTGGATTTAAAAGATTGGTTAGAAACCCTTGGCGAAAACAGGAACTGTTTTCATCGGCATGTTTCATAGGTAGTTCATTCGTATCTATGCTGTTTTTGTCTTTTAAAGATAACAGTGCTTTAATACCTAAATAGACGAGATAAATAGCACCGACATATTTAAAAATAGAAAATAAGAAAGCCGATTTAACAATAATAGCGGAAAGTCCAATTACAGCAGCTAACGTATGAATTAAAAGAGCGATACATGTACCGAAAACTGTTTTTACTCCTCCCATTTTTCCTGAAGTAAGGGTGTTTTTCGTAGCCATTGCGGTGTCAGGCCCCGGTAAAATAATAAGACAAATTGACATAATAATAAAAAGAAGATAGTTCGCCACCATCACTCCACCTTTCTGTTTGTATGTTTTGAAAATTCAAACAAAATAAGTGTAACACAATTAAAGTTGTATGTTAAATAAAAATTAATTATGTTAAAGCGTATTTAATAAATTTATTCAAAGAGGTGTAAAATGTGGGAAATATAAATATCGTAAAAGGCTAGATGGAACAGCAAATGAGCTGTTTTCACCTAGCCTTTTACTTATGCATTGAGAAGATTAAAGAATCGATTTACATCTTCATCTGAGACATCACTTAATTGTTTATATTTATATTGTGGGTTTTGATCTTTGTCTACTACGACGGAGCGTACTCCTTCAAAGAAATCTTCGTGTCTCATGAAATTTTTAGCGAGCACGAGGTCTGTCGCAAAGCATTCTTCTACCGATTTTCCCTTGCCATCAATAAGTTGTTTTAATGTTACTTTTAATGAAAATGGAGATTTTGATAGTAATGTTTCTTTCGTTTTTAAAGTAAAGGTATTGCTAGCATTTTCTAATGAATGGACGATTTCTTCAATTGTTTGGAATGAAAAATGTGTATTAATTCCTTCTAATAAAGAAGCCAGTTCACTTTCTATATTAGGGGTGGTTGCAAATTTATGAATGATTTCTTTTAAAGTAGTATGTACATCTTGCTGGTTCCAGTTAACATTTTCAAGTTCTGTAAGGAGAGCAGGTAATGAATCAGATGTCATATAATAATCAGCAGCATTTATATATAATACATCAGCAGCTTTTAAAACAGATGCTGTTAACGCGACATAACGACCAGTTTGTCCAGGTGCTTTATTTAAGAAGTAAGCAGCTCCAACATCTGGGAAGAAACCAATATTCATCTCAGGCATTGCCCATTTTGTACGTTCTGTCACAATTCTATGTGTAGCACCATTCGTAAGGCCGACACCACCGCCCATTACAATTCCATCTAAACAAGCGACAATTGGTTTTGGGTAATGATATATATAAGTATCTATTTCATATTCTTCTTCAAAGAACTGTTCGGCATGTTGTAATGCAACTTCATTTGAACGTGCTTCATATAATGTTTTAATATCGCCGCCAGCACAAAACCCTTTTGTACCAGCCCCTTTTAAGACGATAATGGCAATGTGGTCATTTTTCTCCCATTCTTTGAGCTTTTGTCCAATTGGTTTTAACATGTCATAAGATATAGAGTTAAGTGCTTTTGGACGGTTTAAAGTAATCGTTGCAACACCGTTTTCACTAATAGAAAATAAAACATTTTCGGTCATTTCGAATCCTCCTCTTATATATCTTCTCATTCTTATTTCTCGATACAAGCTAAAATGTCCTTTATAATTTATCTAAAATGCAAGTAGTGTGCCAATTTTGGTATCTTTAATTAAGAAGAAGTAGTAGCGATAAAGTGTCTAACTGTCTAAACAAATGGGCATTAAGACAGTGAACTAGATACTTTTAGAATGGTGCATATTTTGACGAGTTATATTTGCAGGATTTCAACATACGAAAATGAATAGTACAACATCAGTTGTTTCCAATGTAAATGATATTGTTTGCAACTTGATAATGAAGGGAATATTATATTTACCATGTTTAATTTAAATGAACATAAGTAATTGGGGATAGCAACTTCCTTTTGTTGTATTCAGCGAATGGTCTTACTTTTAACAAAGAGGGAGTTTGTATATAATAGGGAGTAGGGAAAGGGGAGATCGGAATGCCAGGGCCTTTACTAGTATCGGTTATTATTTTGTCTTCTCTCATGTTAGGAATTACACAGTATTTTCATCGCACAGATACGACAGAAGAAATTAAAGATAAAGTACGTCTCGTATTTCCCGTTTTTATAATCTCTATTTCACTCTGTTTTGTGTTAAATAGAGATGGGTATATCGTGGCCTTATTTTCATTTTTTATAGCGATTATATTAATCACTATATTGTACTATATAATGAAAGATTATTTACAAAAATAAGAATGCCTGAAAGGGCATTTTTATTTTTGTAAAAAAATAATTTCACATACTGTATTATAGTGAGAAATACATAAAACATTAAAAAAGCAAAATAAATTCTACATCATGTATTCACTTGTCAATCGTGAATAGCCGCTATACTATTAAAGTATAGAGAACAAGAAAAGGGGCTGTACTTATATGAAATTTGAGCTGCATACAAAGATTATTTCAAATGAAAAAGAAATGAGATTACATATAGAAGAAAATATATTTCAATTAACTTTAGATGGTTATCATTTATTTGCTTTGGATGAAATGTTACCTTTATATAAATCTGATCAAGAAAAAATCGGTAGTGCAATTGTTCAAAAGATAGAGTGGGAAAATGAAAAGACAACACTGAACTATCAACTTGTTTCATTACAATCAGTAAATTAAAAGAGAGAAAGGAAGGGAAAGATGAAGTTATTTCATACAGCGGATTGGCATTTAGGAAAACTTGTTCACGGTGTATATATGACCGAAGATCAACAAATTGTTTTAGAGCAGTTCGTTCAAGCTGTGGAAGAAGAAAAACCAGATGCCGTAATTATTGCAGGTGATTTATACGACCGAGCAATTCCTCCGACAGAAGCAGTAGACTTATTAAATGATGTATTACAAAAAATAGTGATTGATTTACAAACGCCAGTAATTGCAGTAGCAGGGAATCATGATAGTCCAGATCGTATCCATTTTGGCAGTAGTTTAATGAAGAAACAAGGATTGCATATTGTGGGACAATTCCGATTCCCTTATGAACCAGTTGTTTTAAAGGATGCGTATGGAGAGGTACATTTTCATTTAGTTCCGTATGCTGATCCAAGTATTGTAAGACACGTTATGAAAAATGAAGATATTCGTTCACATGATGATGCGATGCGTATTTTTATGAATGAACTTTCGGAAACAATGGATCAAGAAGCAAGACACGTATTTGTAGGACATGCATTTGTTACTTCTTCAGGTGAAGCAGAAGACAACACGAGTGATGCAGAGCGGCCGCTTTCTATTGGTGGTGCTGAATACGTAAATAGCCACTATTTTGACAAGTTTCATTACACGGCGCTTGGTCATTTACATCAAGCGCATTTTGTCCGTAATGAAACAATTCGCTATTCAGGTTCACCCCTTGCATATTCCATTTCTGAAGAGCGTCATAAGAAAGGATATTACATTGTTGAATTAGATGAAACAGGACAAACAACAATAGAGAAACGCTTATTTACCCCTCGTCGCCAAATGCGAACAGTAGAAGCGAAAATAGATGATTTATTAAAACATCCGACCAGCGAAGATTATGTTTTCGTTAAACTATTAGATGAAAATCCTGTATTGCAACCGATGGAGAAAATTCGTTCTGTATATCCAAATGCAATGCATGTTGAACGTTCTATACAAAGGCGGGAACTTACAGAATCAAATGAAATGACCGTATCTAGACATAAAACAGATGATTTATCTCTTTTAAAAGCCTTTTATAAAGAAATGAAGGGCTCAAATTTATCAGAAGAGAAAGAGCGTCTTTTCTTAGAAGTATTACAAACAGTGCAGGAACGGGAAGGTGAACGAGGATGAGACCACTTCAGCTTATTATGACAGCGTTTGGTCCATATAAACAGCGAGAAGTTATCGATTTTAGTGATCTTGGTGATCATCGTATTTTTGCCATTTCAGGAAATACGGGTGCGGGAAAAACGACGATATTTGATGCGATTTGTTATGTGTTATATGGAGAAGCGAGCGGAGAAGAACGCAGTGATACAAGTATGCTTCGCAGCCAATTTGCTGATGACAATGTATATACGAGTGTAGAATTAACCTTTCAATTGAAAGGTAAACGATATGAAATTAAAAGGCAGCTTGGTCATAAAAAACAAGGGAATAAAACAATTACTGGGCATGCTGTTGAATTATTTGAAGTAATAGATGATGAGAAGGCTCCATGTGTAGACCGTTTTCATGTAACAGACGTGAACAAAAAGGTCGAGGAGCTAATCGGACTAAGCAAACATCAATTTAGTCAAATTGTCATGCTTCCGCAAGGGGAGTTCCGAAAACTATTAACATCTGAAACGGAAAATAAAGAAGAGATATTACGCCGTATTTTTAAGACAGATCGTTATAAATTAATGCGTGAACTATTAGATCAAAAGCGGAAACAGTGGAAGGACATTTTGCAAGAAAAACAAAAAGAAAGAGAACTATACTTCCGAAATGTTTTTAAGTTACCAGTTCGAGACGGTTCGGTATTAGAGACACTAGTGCAGCAAGAACATGTCAATACGCACCAAGTAGTTGAAGCGCTTGAACAAGAAACAAGTTGTTATGAAGCGGAAGTTGAACAATTACAAATGCAACAAGTAGCACAAACGCAACAATTAAAAGTTGTAGAAGATCGTTTTCATGCAGCGAAATCTGTTAACGAAAAATTAAAAGATTTACAGATGAAACAAGAACAACAAACAAACTTACAAGAAAATCGTGCGCAAATAGAAATAGAGGAGCAACGATTTAAACGTGCAGAACAAGCAAAACGATTATTACCATTTGAACAATGGTATGAAGAAGCGATGCAAACCGAACAAAATACGGAACGATTGCTGAAACAAATATCTGTAAAGAAAGAACAAACAGTTAAGGCGTTTGAACTGGCTCATGCAAAATATGAAGAGTTAAAAGGAAAGGAATCTGCACGTGAAGAAGGTAAGAAGAACGTACAAAGATTGGAAGAATTACAGCCAATCATTGCTTCATTAGCAGAGAAAAAATCAAAATTACAAAAGGCAGAACTTCAGAGTGAGAAATTGAAAGCTGGTCTTTATAAGTTTGAGAAGCAACTAGAAGAGCAAAATTCTCAAAAACAGCAAATAGCTGGAGAACTGCAACAGTTAGAAGTAGCACTTGAGCAGTATGTAGAAAAAGTGGAAGAACTAACAAATATGCGAGAAGATGCAAAAGTCTTAAAGCAAGCATATGACGTTTGGCAAGAAAAACAAAAATATGAACAAGAAAAAGATACTGCCTATCAAAGGCTGGAATTAGCAGTTAAAGCCTATGAAGATATGGAAAGTCGCTGGTTAAACGAACAAGCTGGGGTATTAGCACTTCATCTTTATGAAGGAGAATCTTGCCCAGTATGTGGTAGCACGGCTCACCCAAAGAAAGCTACAGAGCAAGGAGATTCCATTGATGAAAAACAGTTAAATGAGCTGCGAGAAAATAAGAATGCTGCCGAAAAATTGCACATTCAATTAGAAGAAAAATGGAATTTCTATCGCCTACAATATGAACAAGTGATAGAAGAAGTCGCGAAGCGTGGATATCGCTCAGAAGAATTAGTTGAAACCTATCGTGCATTGGTGCAACAAGGAAAACAACTAGCAGCTGATGTAAACTCATTAAAAGAAAGTGAAGAAAAGCGCAAACAACTAGCACAAAGTCTGAAAAAGTTTGAAGAAAAATTAGAAGAATTACAGAAACAAAAGCGTGAAGTTGAAGTGATGCAGCACGGTACTGAGATGGAGTGTATGCAACTTCGTACGTTCTATGAACATGATCAGCAGAAAATTCCTGAGTACTTACAAACATTAGAAGCGTGGAAGCAGCAATTTGATCAAGCTGCAAGCACACTCCGTTTTATGGAAGAGGAATGGAAAAAAGTTCAAGAAGCGTATCAACATTGGCAAAATGAAAATATACGTGTGCAAGCTGAGCATGATGGGGTTGTAAAACAAGTGAACAGTGCAAAAGAGAAGAGAGAAGAGACTTTTGTACGATTTACGAAAGAGCTTGAAAAAGGTGAATTTATCGATCAACAAGGTTATAAAGCAGCGAAATTAACAGATGTAGAAATGAAACATCTGCAAGATCGAATTCAAAAATACTATTCATCACTTGAAGTATTAGCAAAACAAATTGAAGAATTAGCAAATGAATTAGAGGGAAAAGAATGGGTGGATATTACAGTTCTAGAAGAGCAAATGAAGGAACTAGAAATTCAGCTCGATATTACAAAAGAAAAACGCCAACGTACTCAAAGTGCAGTTGCATATATTTCTGATCTATATGAAAACATTAAACGAATCGACGAACAAATTCATGAAGAGGAAAAAGCTTTTCAAGAGCTTGTTGATTTATATGAGGTTATGAAAGGGGATAATGAAAGCCGTATTTCTTTTGAACGTTACATTTTAATTGAGTATCTAGAACAAATTGTTCAAATTGCTAACGAAAGACTTCGTAAACTATCAAATGGACAATTCTATTTAAAACGGAGTGAACGAGTTGAAAAAAGAAATCGTCAAAGTGGACTAGGATTAGATGTATACGATGCATACACTGGCCAAACACGTGACGTAAAAACATTGTCTGGTGGAGAGAAATTTAACGCATCACTTTGTCTAGCACTTGGTATGGCAGATGTCATTCAATCTTATGAAGGCGGCATTTCTATTGAAACAATGTTCATCGATGAAGGGTTTGGCTCACTAGATGAAGAGTCATTAACAAAAGCAGTCGATGCATTGATTGATTTACAAAAATCAGGACGATTTATCGGTGTTATTTCGCACGTACAAGAGTTGAAGAATGCAATGCCGGCAGTACTTGAAGTAACAAAACAGAAGGATGGTTGTAGTCAGACTAGGTTTGTGGTGAAGTAATACCTTGAACCCTTCTAATTTACCCAGCATTTTTAACGTTATTTTAGTCCCAAGTCACACTAGCGGTCACACTTTTCGAATACTTCGTCGAGCTTTTCAGCTACAGAACGTTGCATATCAGGAAGTACGTGACTGTACGTATTTAATGTCGTACCTATATCAGCGTGACCTAGTCGTTCTGAAATTAATTTTACATTAACGTTTTGTTGTATCAACAACGTAGCGTGAGTATGTCGTAAATCATGAAGTCGTATTCTAGGTAGCTCAAGTTTTTCAGTTACATTGTAGAACAATCTCCGTATGCTACGAGAATCTAACGGTTTCCCATATTTCGAAGTAAGTACTAAGTCTAAGTCGGTGTATTTATCACCGGCTTTTTCTTTTTCATATTCGACGAAATTACGGTGAGTTTTTTATCCTAACTCTGTTAAACTCTTATTAAACTTTTCTATAATATTTTGATATTCTTCTTTTTCAAACTCATCATCACATGTATGTTTACTAATTTCTAATTGGGTATACGGTAAAAGTGATTCTAAACAATTTCTTTTATCATTAATTGCTTCTGGCGCTAACTCTGATAATATTTCTAGTAACTGACCATCATAAATAACGCCAGCTGATGGGTCTTCTCTTATAAAAATACAAGCTTGTTCTATAGCTAATTTTAATAAAATATTTTGTCTTAACATTGTGTAAACATCATCTAATGATAATTCTTGAATCGTTTTATTTAAAAGCTTTTTATACCAGTTATCAAATTTTGAATTGACTTCAAAAGAAGCCTCTATATTATATATTTCTTTTAACAATGACTTTTTAACATCCACTATTCGATACCTCCATATGGTTTGAATAATTCTTCAATTTTATTTTTGTTTGCTTTCTTCAATCCTTGCTTTAATCTCTCCCTTGTATCAGGTGATAAGCTAGGATTTTTTAATGAATTTTCAAGAGCTCTTTGAATCTTTTTCAGTCTTATATGAATCAGTTATTTCTTGAAAATGATTCCAATAGCCACCACTTGGTTTAGGAACAGGATTTCCTTGTAAATCTCTCAAAGTGCCACTGAAATCCATTTTAGTTAAATGGTCATTAACAATATTATCCAAAGTTTTTAGATTTTTCTTTTGTGCTCTAGTTAAACTAGAAGCTGCATCATCAACTGTATTGCCTCCCGTACCTTCTCCATTATCTGCCCTCCAAAGAAAGTCTTTTATCGAAGGTCTTCCTGAGCCCGCACATTCAAAAACAAACTCATTATGATTACGATTAAATAAAGACGCATCGTATTCAAAGCCTTTTGTATAGCGGTTTCCGTATACGATGCATACACTGGCCAAACACGTGACGTAAAAACATTGTCTGGTTTAACGCATCACTTTGTCTAGCATTTGGTATGGCAGATGTCATCCAATCTTATGAAGGTGGTATTTCTATTGAAACAATGTTCATCGATGAAGGGTCTGGCTCACTAGATGAAGAGTCATTAACAAAAGCAGGCGATGCATTGATTGATTTATAAAAATCAGGACGATTTATCGGTGTTATTTCGTACGTACAAGTATGGAGGAATCTTTATAGACTAGAAATAAAAATAGAGTATAAAAGATTCATTTCAAATTAGGGATGTTTAGTGTTTAGGTTTTTTGAGGAGAAATTTACCGATTAAAAGATAATAATAGACCAGCCTATTAAAGGACTGGTCTATTATTGTTTCATTTTACAGCTTCCTTTAATTCTTTCCCTGCTTTAAATGCCGGTACTTTTCCAGCTGCGATTTGGATTTCTTCACCCGTTTGAGGATTGCGACCTGTACGTGCAGCTCTCTCGCGTACCTCAAATGTTCCAAAACCAATAAGTTGTACTTTGTCACCAGTTTGTAAAGCATTCGTAATTGTATCAAATACAGATTGAACAGCTACTGAAGCTTCCTTTTGTGAAATATCGGCAGTTTGAGCTACATTTTTAATTAATTCAGTTTTGTTCATTTTTTCACCCCATATTATTTTTTGTCTAGGTCTATTTCGATGATGAGTAAAAGAATGTAGAAAGGTTTGTGAAAAGTAAAAGTTGCTTGGATTACACTGTTATCTTAATTTCGGTGAAAGAGGCAGAATCCCTGCAAGATATGAGTGAATTTATATTAATTGTTCCTTAAAATAGGCGAATTCATATAGATTATAATAAATCAGATATATAAAATAGAAGAGAGGGGGAATTCAATTATGATTATTCGTACAAAGTTAGACGAAATCATATTAATTCGGCAGCATGAACATGGATTTTTGGCGGGAGAATTTGCAAGAAATTTTAGAAAAGATGCATTTGAAGATAAGACATATTTAAAAGAGTGTATTAATGCGATTTATGAACATGATAGAGGGTGGATCGGCTTAGATAAAACACCATTTTGGAATGATGCTAAAAATACACCTTATACGTTTATGGATTGTCCGAGTTCGCTAAGGTTTGTTTTTTATACATTAGGGCTAAATGAGATTGAAAATACAAATCCGTACGGTGCTATACTATGTAGTAAGCATTTTATATCATTCCCTCTTAACCAAGACGATCAGGAAATGATAGAGTTTTATAAACAGGAATTGGATCGTCAAAAGAAATTTTTGAAAACGCTAACAAAAAAACAACATGCTATGTTTGATAAGCATTATAAACTTTTGAAGTTTTGTGATGAGTTATCTTTATATGCTTGTATGAATGAACCTGGTGTAACGAAAAAAGAAGAAATTGATTTATTTAAAGAAGGATTTGAAGGCACTGAAATTTTTAACACTATTACAAATAAACCGTTAACAGCTGAATGGATAGATAAAAAAAAGATTCGAATTACGCCGTTTCCTTTTGAATCAGAATTTAAGGCACATGTAAGATATAAATCTATACAAAAAAATATAATAAAGGAAATTGGTATTGTTAAAGCGGATAAAGAAGCAAAACCTAAGAAACTAGAATTATATTTTGTGAGATAAGCATGTAGTTATATAAAAATAAGGAAAAGAGGGGAAAGAAATGTACAATGAATGCAGTAGCGAGCATTTTATGGTTGAGAAATTAGAAGATGGTATTTACGCGGCAATCGCAAAAGAAGGAGGAGGTTCCTTAGCAAATGCTGGTTTTATTGATATGGGGGATCAAGCTATTATTTTTGATACATTTAATACACAACAAGCTGCAGCGGATTTAAAAAAGATAGCAGAAGAAATAACTGGCCAACCTATATCATGGGTTATTAATAGTCATTGGCACGGAGACCATATTCGTGGGAATCAGGTTTTTGAAAATTGTACTATCATATCTAGTCATACAACATACGAGCAAATGGCAAAAATTCATCCTTCCAGAATTGATAAACAGAAACAAGACATAGAAGGTTTACATATATATTTACAATCCCTACAAGATCAATTCACTCAAACAAATGATGTAGGCTTACGAAAACAGATTTCATTCTTAAATCAGTTAGCCATTTCATTACCTACACTACAACTTGTATTACCCCAATGTTCTTTCCAAAATGAATTTACTATACACGGTTCGAAAAGAACTGCAAAATTGATTACGTTAGGCGGAGGGCATTCCGTTTGTGATACGATTCTTTACTTACCTAAAGAAAAAATTTGTTTTATGGGAGATTTATTATTTGTGAAGTCACATCCTACCTTTTTTGAAGAATCTAATCTTCAAGAATGGAAGCGTATGTTAAAATTGGTTGAGGAATTTGAAATTAATAAGGTAGTACCAGGACATGGCCCTGTGGGTGTAAAACCAGACTTGAGAAAAGTAATAGAGTATATTGAAGAATTAACGTTATTAGTCAGCGAGAATACAAATATTGATGAGGTCAAATGTCCGAGTGCTTATATAAATTGGTATGCGCCTGAGGTTTTTACATCAAACTTAAAGTATTTGAAAAAATTAATGACATCACCAATTATGTGAAAAATAGTACTGTATAAGAAATTATATAAGAGTGATATAAGTAAAGGGTACTCCATTTTTATATGGGGTACCCTTTGTTTCTAAGTTTTATTAACTTACAATTTTTTCATTTGATGCTTTGAGCTTTTCGGCTTGTAAAAATCGATTTGTTTCTGCTACCACAACACCACTTAATCCAATTAGGCCAACTAAGTTTGGAATAGCCATAAGTCCATTTGCAATATCAGCGAATGTCCACACGATTCCGAGTTTTAAGTTGGCACCAATTGCAATCATTACAATGAAGATGACTTTATAGTATTGTACAGCACCTTGTCCGAATAAATAGGCTACACATTTTTCACCATAATAAGACCATCCTAAAATAGTGGAGTAGGCGAATAAAATGATTGCAATACCAAGAATCATGCTACCAGCATTGCCAAATACAGATTGGAAAGCAAGTGTTGTCGCTTCAACACCAGTTTTTCCGGATTTCCAGGCACCCGTTGTAATTAATACTAAACCAGTAATTGTGCAAACAATAAATGTATCAAGAAAAGTTCCTGTCATTGACACAAGCGCTTGTTTAGCAGGTGAATCTGTTTTTGCAGCAGCTGCAGCAATTGGCGCACTTCCTAAACCTGCTTCATTGGCAAACACTCCGCGTGCCATCCCGATTTGAATAGCGGAAGCAACCGTAGCCCCGATAAAACCACCAGCAGCTGCAGTGCCTTGAAATGCACCAGAAAAAATAAGTGAAAATGCTTCTGGAACTTGATCAAAGTGATAAAAAACGATTATAAGACCTGAAATGACATAAAAGAAAGCTTTAAGTGGAACGAAAAATCCAGTGACTTTCCCGATTTTTTTCACGCCACCTAAAATAACAATCGCAATTAAGAAAGCCATTAATATACCAGTTAAAGCAGGAGGGAATGAAAAGTTTATTCTCATAGCTTCTGCAACAGAATTCGATTGGACCATATTTCCGATTCCAAAAGAAGCGGTTGTTCCGAAAATAGCAAATAAAATAGCTAGCCATTTTTTCCCTAACCCACGTTCTAAGTAATACATCGGACCGCCGGAATATTCACCGTTTTCATTATTTACACGATATTTTACCGCGAGGATCGCTTCTGCATATTTCGTGGCCATACCGAACAATGCAGTAATCCACATCCAAAATATTGCCCCAGGTCCACCAATTGTAACAGCAGTTGCGACCCCAGCTATATTTCCCATTCCGATGGTAGCGGCCATCGCTGTCATGAGCGCTTGGAAATGACTAATATCTCCGGAAGAAGATGTATCTTCTGATTTTCGAAATGCTAGTTTGTGAGCGTATAATAGTTTGCTAAACTGTAACCCTTTTAGACGCACTGTGAGAATGATTCCAGTTCCGACTAGGAGGAATAAGGTCGGTAATCCCCATACGTAGTGATTGATTTGTTCTAATACTTTACTTACTGTCTCCATCTTTATTCTCCTTTTAGAAAAAATAAAAAACCACTTCACATAAATGAAATGGTCTCTGGAGAAACAAGGAATAGAAAAATAAACCGATGCAAATCGGCGTTTTCTTTCTCTTGTCTCTGTCCTTTTACCTGAGAGATTATCCGCTAATACAAGCGGATTTGCTCCTTCGGTGCTCTGTTTCCTCCGCACTATATGATAGGCGAGAGGGAGTCTCTCCAGAGATTCGTCCCCATGCAGTTCTACTTGTAACCAAGACCTGAGAGTTTCAAAGCTGAGTCATCAACTTTTTGCCCCGTCGGTAGATCAATTGATCTTCTCCTGAATGGTTCATCCGAATTATGTGATTAGAAGCTTAAACATATTGATATGAAATGATTTTTACATAATCAATAAACAACATTATAGGTTCCGTATAAATGAATTGCAATCATTTTTTATTGGAAAATAATTTTAAACAAAAATTTTATTTCTCAAAATGGAAGGGAATGGTGTAGTTAATTTATTTTTTTGTTATCCCTAATTTACCTTCTACTTCAGCTAATGTAGATAAAGCTATGACAATATTTTGATCAGCAAGACCTAAAGATTGCGTAGCATTTTCTAGACTATCTTTTAAAGGTTTCTCATTGTTTAAGCCTTGCGTAACAGATAATGCAGCATTTTCCATACAATTTGAAGCTGCTGTAAACGCAGTTTTAAAATGCTCTATTTTCTGCTTTATTGCAGGATCTTTTATTTTCTCTTCAGCTTTAAAGATCTCCGTTTTTTTAGAGATCTCGTTGAACTGGTTTGCTATACTATTCATTTTATCTAGTAAATCAGTTGTATTTATGTTACCTGGATTTGAATTTAGTTCAGTCCATGTCGGTAACCAATCTTGCTCCACGATATTATCATAGTTTGTAGTAAGTAAATCAATTGGGGATTTTAATTCTTGTTGATAGATTTTTTTATCGACAGGTTCTTTAACAGTTTGAATTTTTTTCTCCTTTGTGTAGTTCAAAAAAATAATGACCCCAATGCTGGCAATTATCAGTGTGCTAAAAAGACAAAGGCACCATTTTTTATAGAACGATTTTTTCATTTGGTATTTCCTCCTAATATGAAAAACATAAGCTGTATTAATCTATAATAACAAGTTACATAGGTAGAAGTTGTTGTATTTTGTCGAAAAAAGGAAGGGACTGGAGAAATAAATAATAATGGGATTATACAGTAAGAATAAAATATTAAATGATATTACTTTTAATAACATATAAGGATGAGGTTTTCGATGGAGAAAAAGAGATGGGAAATATACTCTAATATAATTATGGTATTAGTTTTAGAGGGCTATTGGCGCTAATATTCATGACGAAAGAATCAAAGATTGAAGATTTTCCAGTTCCTATGTCAGCTATTCATATTGAAGATGACAATCAAGCAGATTATCAATATATAAGTCTAATGCCTATTTCAAACGCGAAGGGGTGGGAGAACCTTGGAGAAGATGGGCATACTGTAGTATTTCAAAAAGGAGATAGGAAAGGTTGAATTAGTTACTGAGAATGTGAGTTTCATTATCAATATACTCCTTTTATTGAGTTATTTAGTAAATATATTATAAGCATACCATGGTAAGGTTCCTTTTTGTTTTTATTCCGAATCTTTTGTTTTATAATTAATTTGTATATAACACTTTATATAGAAATGAGCTGATTGATTGTCAATTATTAAGAAAATAGGTCGTTTTTGTCCCGTAGATGACAAAGGATACATTATAAATGATTCACATATCAATAATATTCAACCAGTTTTTCTGGAGGTAATACAAGAAGTAAAGAATGCGTGTTTTCAATTGTTACAGGATGATTTGCATAGCATTTACATTAGAGGGTCTGTTCCAAGAGGGATTGGAATAGAGGGGATTGCAGATATAGACACAATTATATTCGTTCGAAAAGATCCGAGAACAATAGACTTGGAATGGAGTGAAAATATAGAGCAACAATTGCTTCGAAAATTTGGTTGTATATCTGGGGTGGAATTAAGTTTTTATGAAGTAGAAGAAGTGTTACATTCCAGTCGTTTTTCATTTATAAGTTTTATGATTCAAACACATGGAGTATGTATATTCGGTGAAGATATAAGATCACAGCTACCTAAATATAAAGTAAGTCAAGAATTAGCTCATGAACACCTGAAATATTTACAGATACAAATTGAACAAGCGCGTGAAGAGCTAATTCATAATAAAGGTAGGGAGGATATAATAGATTGTTGCCGCTGGATTATGAAAATCATAGTTAGAGCAGGATTAGCATTAACAATTGATAAAGAAGGACTTTATTCTAGAGACCTTTATCCAGCGTATGAGTTGTTTAATAAGCATTTTCCAGAACAAGAACAAAATATGAGGAAAGCGCTACAATATGCAGTTAATCCTATAGACGACATAATGGAAATTACAGCATATTTAGATAACTTTGGGAGCTGGATGATAAAAGAAGCGAATTATTATTTAAATAATAGTGAATGAAACAAAACATAATTTTATTATGTAAACAAATAGTGCCATTTTTTAGTTATAGTAAGGGGGAGCAGCATGTTATTAAAAATGATATTTTGTCGGGTTGAAAAAGAGAAAAAGGGTTTATTTTCAGAGGCGCAAGAGAAATGGGAAGGTTTACAAAATCTAGAGGGATTTTATGGACAGTTCGGGGGCTGGAATGAAGATGAGGCCTGTATATTTACTGTATGGGGAAACATGGATACATATCAAAAATTTATGAATGAAATGCATGATCCAATTTTTCATAATAGCAATCAAAAGGATACGTATCTATCTTGTAAAATAGAGTTATTTCAAACGTTATTTGATATGAAAGCTACTTCATTTACGAATGCACTTGTAAAAAATCTATTTGTCAGGGTAGCAGTTTGTGATGTGAAAAGAGGCAGGGAAGAGAACTTTTTACATATACAAGAAACAATTTGGAATAAAGGAATGGAAAAATCAGAAGGAATGTTAGGTGGTGTTGTGGGAAGATCTCTTAAAAACTCCAATCGCTATGTCGTTCTTTCTTTATGGGAAAATGAAATGTCACATCAGCGTTATGTGAAAGAAATTTTCCCTAGATTATATGCGTTAGCTAATGTAACTATGGATGTTGAAAGTATAAATGGAAAGCAAGTTGCGTGTTTAGAAGAATGGTCTGTATATTAATTATGAAAAAAGTAAATAAATGATGTTATATCTAGGATAAATGCTTTTAATAGTTATTGTTGTATGAATTGTTAGTTTTAAAAGTAGAAGGTGTGCAGTGAATGAATGTATGATTGGTATCTCGTTCAATGAGATGAATTCTTTTAAACATGAAATTTATAGAAGACGTCAGATACCCTTTCATGTTAATATATTTAAGTTATATTAGGAGGCTTACCCTTTTGTGATTGTACGGTAGAAGCAGTGTGAGCTTGAATTTTTTAGAGAAAAGGATGTGCCTAACTTGCGTATTAATAAATTTATTAGTGAATCTGGAAAAGCATCTAGACGTGGAGCAGATAAGTTAATTAATGAAAGAAGAGTAATTATTAACGGAAAGGTTGCAAAAATAGGTGACCAAGTACAACCAGGTGATGACGTGCGAGTAAATGGAGAGCAGCTTCGAATTGCTCGAGACCATGTGTATATCGCTTTAAATAAACCAGTAGGTATTACATGTACAAGTGAAAAGGCAGTTAAAGGTAACATTATCGATTTAGTAAATCATCCTTTACGAATTAATCACGTTGGACGTCTTGATAAAGATTCAGACGGTTTAATTTTGTTAACGAATGATGGCGATATTATTAATGAAATCTTACGTGCTGAAAATAAACATGAAAAAGAATATATTGTTTCAGTAGATAAGCCGATTACGCCTGAATTTTTAAAACAAATGGCAGCGGGTGTTAAAATTTTAGGAACAAAAACACTTCCTTGTGAAATAACACAGTTATCAAAATATGAATTCCAAATTATTTTAACACAAGGATTGAATCGCCAAATTCGTCGTATGTGTGAGGCTTTAGGTTATCAAGTTTACACATTAAAACGTACGCGAATTATGAATATCCAGTTGAATAATTTACCTGTTGGACAATGGAGAGATTTAACGAAGAAAGAGAAAAAAAGATTATTTGCAGATTTAAACTACGAACCACAAGATTGGTAAAAAGGGTAGGGGAAATCAAAAAACATGAAATTTGTTTTGGGTTTCCTTTTTTTATTGAGCAAAAAATGTTTTTTGACACTTGCAAAAATAAAATGAATAGGATATAGTAAATAACAATAAATGGATGTATTGCAAAAGCAAAGAAGAGGACACGAGTTATTTTTAACGGTTATACAGAGAAGGAAGGAATGCTGAGAACTTCCTAACGCAGGAAAATAACTTACCACCTTAGAGCTGCACTAGGGAAAATGAAAGTATCTAGTGCCGTGTAAGCGACGTTACCGCAAAAGAAGCCATTGTATGTTTAGTATGATGGGAATCTGGGTGGAACCACGAATATAAGCATATTCGTCCCTATTATTAGGGATGAGTATGCTTTTTTATTTTTAATTTTATAATAAGCGAAGAAAAGGACACGAGTTATTTTAAACGGTTGTACAGAGAAGGAAGGAATGCTGAGAACTTCCTAACGCAGGAAAATAACTTACCACCTTAGAGCTGCACTAGGGAAAATGAAAGTATCTAGTGCCGTGTAAGCGACGTTACCGCAAAAGAAGCCATTGTATGTTTAGTATGATGGGAATCTGGGTGGAACCACGGGTAAAAAGCACGCTCGTCCCTATTATTAGGGATGAGTGTGCTTTTTTATTTATGAAATGGAGCGATGAAAATGAGAGAACAGATGATTAAGATTATTTTTCTAGATGGTAGTGCCAAAGAATTTGTAAAAGGAATTACGCTAGAAGAGATTGCAGACTCAATTAGTTCGAGTTTAAAAAAGAAAGCAGTAGCCGGAAAGGTGAATGATCAATTATTTGACTTACGTCGAAATATCGAACAGGATGCAGAAATTCAAATTATAACTATGGATTCAGATGAAGGAGTAGAAGTTGCGAGACATACTGCTGCACATATATTAGCGCAGGCTGTAAAAAGAATATATGGCGATGTAAAACTTGGTGTAGGACCTGTTATTGAAAATGGTTTTTATTATGATATGGATCTTCCAGGTAGTATAGGTGTTGAAGACTTACCTAAAATTGAAAATGAAATGCAAAATATTATAAATGAAAACTTGAAGATGGAACGAGTTGAAATTACTAGGAAGGAAGCGAAAAAAGTTTTTCAAGATATAAATGATCACTTAAAGTTAGAGCTTTTAGAAGCAATCCCTGAAAATGAACTTGTAACAATTTATAAACAAGGAGAATTTGTTGATTTATGCCGTGGCCCGCATTTGCCGTCAACTGGTTACTTGAAAGCATTTCAATTAACTCATGTTTCAGGTGCATATTGGCGAGGAGATAGTAATAATCAAGTACTTCAGCGTATATATGGCGTTGCGTTTTCTTCTCAAAAAGAATTAGAAAACTATTTGCGGTTTTTAGAAGAAGCAGCAAAGAGAAATCATCGCAAGCTAGGAAATGAACTTGAGTTATTTATGTTCTCGGAAGAAGCACCAGGAATGCCCTTCTATTTACCGAAAGGACAAATTATTCGAAATGAATTAGAGTCCTTTTTAAGAGAAATACAACAAAAATACGATTATCAAGAAGTGCGCACTCCTATTATGATGAATCAAGGATTATGGGAAGAATCGGGGCACTGGGATCATTATAAAGATAATATGTATTTTTCAGAAGTAGACCACAAAAGCTTTGCATTAAAACCGATGAATTGCCCTGGACACATGCTTATTTTTAAAAATAAATTACATTCCTATCGTGATTTACCAATCCGAATGTGTGAATTTGGTCAAGTACATCGCCACGAATTCAGCGGTGCGTTGAATGGGCTACTAAGAGTTCGTACATTCTGTCAGGATGATGCACATTTATTTGTGACACCTGAACAAATAGAAAGTGAAATAAAGTCAGTGTTAAAACAAATTGACTATGTCTACAGAACATTTGGTTTTGAATATGAAGTTGAGCTTTCAACAAGACCTGAAGATTCAATGGGGGATGATGAGCTATGGGACCAAGCTGAATCGTCTCTCGAGAATGTGCTGAAATCATTGAATTATAATTATAGAGTAAATGAAGGAGATGGAGCATTTTACGGACCGAAAATTGATTTTCATATTAAGGATGCTTTACAAAGAAGCCATCAATGTGGAACAGTTCAACTTGATTTCCAAATGCCAGAGAAATTTGATTTGAATTATATTGATGAGAGAAATGAGAAAAGAAGACCAGTTGTTATCCACCGTGCTGTATTAGGCTCTTTTGATCGATTCTTAGGAATATTAATTGAACATTTTGGGGGAGCATTCCCGGCGTGGTTAGCTCCAGTTCAAGTAAACGTAATTCCTGTTTCTACTTTAGCTCATGATCAATATACAAAAGAAATGGAAGAAAAGCTCAAACAGGCAGGTATTCGAGTTAAACGAGATATTCGTAGTGAAAAATTAGGGTATAAAATACGGGAAGCTCAGATTCAAAAGGTACCATATGTTCTTGTTATAGGGGATAAAGAAGTGGAGAATGGATCGGTAAATGTGCGTAAATACGGAGAAGAAAAATCAGAAGTTGTATCACTAACTGAATTTATGGAAAACGTACAGAATGAAATTTATAATAAATGTTCTCAATAATAAAAAATCACACCGCTTATTAAAAGTGGTGTGATTTTTTATTACGATAAGCAAATTATTAATAGTTGTTTTCGCTTACTTATTCAAAATCTACCTTACAAAAATGTAAGGTGAATGTAAGATAAATCGCAGGAAAATCGCAAATAAAAGTGAGAATATTAAGAAATAAGGAGGCTTATCAATTTCGTTATAGAGGATAGAAAATTTAAGAAATATTAAGAATTTATGTAGGAGAAATCTAAGAAGTGTATGGCAAAGTAATGATATACAAAATGGGATGGAGTGATAGGAATGGCAACAAATGTAGTGACAGTAGAAAGTGTGGAGAAAACATATGGTAAAAGAAATGAAAGCCAGTCAAAAGCATTAAGAGGGGTATCACTCACGATACAAGAAGGAGAATTTGTTGGGATTATGGGTCCTTCTGGATCTGGGAAAACAACATTACTTAATGTAATTAGTACACTTGATTATGCAACAGGAGGAAGTGTGACAATAGCAGGCACAGATATTACTTCAATGAAGGGGAACGCTTTATCAGATTTTCGTTCTCAAAAACTAGGATTCATTTTCCAAGATTTTAATTTGCTTGAAAATCTCTCGATTTATGAGAATATTGCTTTGCCACTTTCATTACAAGGAGTGCCTTCAAGTGAGATAAGCGGGAAAGTAAATGAGGTTGCAAAGAAACTGGATATTGTGGAGATTTTAACAAAGTACCCATCAGCTGTTTCTGGTGGACAAAAACAGAGAACAGCTGCGGCGCGGGCTTTAGTACATAATCCGGCTATTGTATTAGCGGATGAACCAACAGGTGCACTTGATAGCAAAAATGCAAAAAGTTTGCTAGAAGCGATGCAAGATTTACATGAAAATCATGGAGTAAGTATATTAATGGTAACGCATGATGCATTTAGTGCAAGTTATTGTCAGCGGATTCTGTTTATTCAAGATGGACTACTTTATAAAGAATTGAAACGCCAAGGAACACGTGAGGATTTTTATCAAGATATTTTGGGTGTGCTTGCTCATATGGGCTCAGCGGCTGAATCCAAGTAGGAGGTGAGATCATGTTATTGAAATTATCACGTCATAGTATGAAAAAAATGCTAAAGGACTATCTAGTTTTACTTGTTGGTCTTGTCATTAGTATAAGTATTTTCTACATGTTCCAAACGATGGCAATCAACAGTCAATTTACAAAAGATAATAGTATGATTAGTAGTATTCGCCTTGTATTTTGGGTCGGTGCGGTCTTACTTTCCTTCATTACGGTCTTTTATATCGTATATGCGAATTCCTTTTTACTTACATTGCGCAGGAAAGAGCTTGGTATGTATATGATGCTCGGTGCGAAGAAGAAAAAAGTAGCTCAGTTATTATTTATCGAAACATTCGGCATGGGAATTATCAGCATTATTATCGGAATTATTGTAGGAATATTGCTAGCAAGTGCAGCAGGGAATTTTTTAATGAATGGTTTAGAGATTTCGGCAAAAGGCTATGCGCCATTTTATATGCCTGCAGTTCTTGTTACATGTGGATTTTTCTTGGTCTTATTTATTATTACTGGATTTATCAATAGTGTACGTTTATTGCGCAAAACTGAACTTGAGTTACTTCGTGAAGATGAAACACAAGATGAAATAGAAAAGAGTAAGCGCCGTGTTATCATTTTTACTGTAATGGGAGTACTGCTGTTAGGAACCGGATACTATTCTATCCTTCATATAGACAAGTTACGTGAAATAGGTTTTATACTAGCAACGGGTGCTACAACGATAGGGACATATTTTATTTTTAGTTCATTGCTACCATTGTTTGTGACACGATTAAAAAGTAACAAAAATCGAAATGAAACAGGTTTAAATAGCTTTACATACGCTCAGCTTCGTTTCCGGATCAACAGTCTATCACGGGTACTTGGAACTGTAGCGATGCTAATTGCACTTGGTGCAGGAGCGATGACAGCTGGAATGGCATTTCAAAAAAATGTTGGTATTATGACGGATTTTTCTCGAGTCTATGATGTGACAATTCACGATCCGAATGAAAAAGATAAAGCTGCATTAAAGGAAATGAACATTGTAGAGCAGCGGACTTATAAATATAAAGTAGACGGAGAAGCAGTCTATTATTTACGAAACGATTTAACTGCAAAACCACCGCTCATTTCTGATCATCAAGATACTAAAAATGTAAAAGAGCCTGTACGTAAACGCGTAAAGGAACCTTTAACTGAATCATTATATACATCTATGGAAGCACCTGACGCTTCACCTAATCTCCCGCGTATTCCAAGAGATTGGGAAGATGCGATTGTAAGAGAAATTCAAGTTACACATAATCAATTTAATGGAAAACCTGTACGAATTGCAGATGACAATCAATATAAAAATATTCAAGGAACAGAACATAGTGTCACACTAGTGCAAGTAGATGATTTACAAAAATATAAACCTTTATTGATAGATATCGATCAACGACAAAAAGAGTTAGTAGAAAAAGAAACAGGCAAAAAAATAGAATTATATACAAAAATGACAACTTACCAATTTATGAATAGTTTTATGAGCGGTACGATGTTCATGGGATTCTTCCTTGGAATCGCATTCTTAGCAATGATGGCAAGCTCTCTCATGTTTAAAATTTTAACAGGAGCTTCTCGTGATGTACGTCGTTATGAAATGCTTCGGAAAATTGGAGTACGCCGTAGTATGTTGTCGCGCAGTATTTATAAGGAAATTTCATATCTCTTTATTTTCCCAGCTATCATTGGTATTTCTCACATTTTAGTAGGACTTAACTTATTCCGTCTCTTCTTAGTTGATCCGTTTGTAAAAGTGTGGATGCCAATTGGAATTTTTCTTGTTATTTATGTTGTATATTACTGGATTACAGTTCAATTGTATAAGAGTATGGTTCTGCCGAAAGAGCAAATGGTAAAGTAGATTTCATTACCCTTAAGAAAAATTCGATTTATGTACGATTAGCAGTACCTGATTCTGATTTTTAATAGAGGAACAATAAATGAACGTGGAATGCACGTTCATTTATTTTGTTGAAAAATATATTTTACAATTTTTGAATATTTTGTAAAATGAAATTATAGTTCAGAGAGGGGGAATGTTATGTTACTTCGAGTTGGAAAGTGGTGGTGGATTACTTTTTTACAATTATTAGCTGCACTAGGATGTATTCTATGTTTAGGGGCACTCCCGCGTTTATTTAAAGGATTACAAATAGACCTTGTTGGATATGGAAAAGCAATTGTATATCTTGGTGGTAAATTGATTCATCCAGGGGAGATTATGTATGGATTTCGTGATTCTCGGACTCTATTTCCACAAATTTGGATACATTATATGGAGACGATGCTAGTATTTGTTTCGTCTTTTCTACTATCTTTATTTATAGCGTACGTGCTTGTTGTATGGGTATTGCAGAGTTCTCATATTAGGCAACGCGTATGGAATGCGGTTTTTCTTACACTTGAAAGTATTCCGGATATTCTACTTATTTTATTATCACAACTTTTGGTAGTGATTGTGTTTCAAAAAACAGGATGGATGCCAGTGAAGTTTGCGGGGATGTCCGGAGAAAGGGTGCGTCTTTTACCGATTTTGTGCCTTACATTACCGACAACGTTACTATTTATTAAATTGTTATTACTCCGTTTTAGAGAAGAGTCAGAAAAAGACTATAGTTTATTTGCGAAAAGTAAGGGATTAAGCTTACGGCATATATTAACGCACCATATTTCAAGAAACGTGTTACTCACTACAGTTTACTATGCAAAAACGAATATTTTATTCATGTTATCAAATCTTTATATTATTGAATGGCTCTTTAATACATATGGCATGCTTGTATTCGTAAAAGAAAATTCGAAAATAGAAGTGTTTACTGTGTGCTTAGTTCTATTATATGTCCCTATTTTCTTCTTATTTCGCTTGTTACATACGCTCATGCAAAATGTGATAAAGGAGCGTGTGTAATATGTGGCAAAAGTTAAAGTATGACATGCGATTTTGGATTGGTTTGATTTTTTTAAGCGGACTTATGCTTGTCAGTATCGGAAATACTCTATTTTTCGATGGAGAAATTCGAGAAGTAACGATGTTGTATAACGAAAAAGGACAAGTAGAAGCAGCACCTTTTCCTCCATCATCTCAGTTTTGGTTTGGGAGTGATAGTAAAGGGCGTGATTTATTCCAATTAATAATAGAAGGTGCAAAATGGACAATTGGTGCAAGCTTAATTGTTGCGATTTTGCGGGTTATCATTGGAGGAGGATTAGGGTTACTTCTTGGCATGTATAGTAAACGTTCTTTTTCGGTTATTTCTGCATTTTTTGATCCATTTAGTATTGTTCCCATGATTATGATTTCGTATTTTATGTTAAGAGAAGTTTTATTCTTTGAAAATGGTACTATTCCAGCTCCTTTCACAATACGAGTTCTGTTTCAAATTAGTATTCTCACATGTTTAGCTGTGCCCACTGTTATGCTGTATACAGGGCAAGAGGTGCAGCGTGTAAAACGAGAAGAGTTTATGATGGCAGCAACTGTTCTTGGGGGGAGTAAATGGCATCAATTACGTCGCCATGTATGGCCTCATCTTGTACCATCTTTTTTCTTACTTGTTGCCCAGCAATTTGTTAGTATGTTGCTGCTTCTTATGCATCTTGGCTTACTCGAGTTATTCTTTGGAGGAACTATATTATTTACCGGTGACGTAGATAGTGTGACGAAGGAATGGACAGGATTGATTGGACAAAATTTTCGCCATTTGACCACGCATACTTGGATTGTTCTTATACCGATGTTTTTCTATAGCTTGACTATCTTGGCAGGAAATCTTATTAGTAATAGTCTGCAAGGATCGATTGGTATAGGAAATCTGAGAAGAAGGAAAGTAGGAAAGAAAGAAGAGAAAGTTGAGAAACAGGTGAAAAGTGAAAGAGAAGATTTTTCTTTCCATCAAGAAGTATCTAAATAAAAAAGATAGATGAGAACAATTTGTTTTCATCTATCTTTTTTCGATTTTACAAAGGTGGTAAATCAATTTTTCCTTCTTCGAACAACTCTTTTAGCATGTGTTTCGTATATCCAGCTGCTTGTCCGAATGTAATTTTTGCAGGCATTGGTGCTTCATTTACGTCTACTACTACATCAATAATACAAGGCTTATTTTGCTTAACAGCATTTTCAAAGGCAGGAAGTAATTCATCAATATGTTCTACTCGGTATCCAACTCCGCCACATATTTCTGCATATTTTGCAAAATTAGGATTTGTTAAGTCTGTACCAAATTCAACATTTCCCATTACTTCTTGCTCAAACTTAATCATAGCGATTTTATTGTTGTTTAAGACAACAACAATAATTGGTAACTTATATTTTACTGCAGTGACAAAATCATTCATCGTCATTCCAAATCCACCGTCACCACAAATTGCAAAGACTTGTTTATCTGGATAGGCAAGTTGCCCAGCAATTGCGCCAGGTAGACCGCATCCGAGTGTAGCAAGCCAACTTGAGATGATGAATTGTTGGTTCGTCATCCGAAAATGACGGGCAGCCCATACTGTGACATTCCCAACATCAACTGATAAAATGGCATCATCATGAGCAACATGTTGCAAGGCATGCATAACTCTTTGTGGTTTGATTGGAGTGGAAGAATCCTCTTCTTGGTTATGCAATTTTTCTTCCCATTTTTTCATCAATTCTTGATGATGTTCTAGGAATGAATGATCGTTATGCTTCTCCACATTTTCTAAAAACCATTTCAATGTTTTATCCGCATCACCAGCTAATCCGATGTCTGTCGCATAACGCTTTCCGATTTGTGCAGGATCTGTATCAATATGAAGCGTCTTTGCTTTTTCGGGTAAAAAGCCAGTGAAAGGGTAAGAAGTTCCGACCATGATTAATGTATCCGCATTCTTCATTGCTTCGTAAGACGGTTTTGTCCCAATTAATCCTAGTCCGCCTATACAGAGAGGATGTTCATCAGGAATAATTCCTTTTGCTGGTAGTGTTAAAACAATAGGGGCACCAATATGTTCTGCAAATGTAAGTAAAGATTCCTTCGCATGTTTTGCCCCTTTTCCAGCTAAAATAACAGGTTTTTTTGCGTCATTTAATGCAAGTTTTGCCAATTTTAGATCCTCTTCTTGCGGAAAGAGTTCGGGCAATGTAAAAGAAGAACTTGTTATACGTGCACCAGCTTCCACTTCAAACTTCGGAACATCATCTGGAATAGTAAGAACAGATACACCTTTCTTTGTATATGCCATCCGAATCGCTTGGTTTACAACGGCAGGGAGTTGTTCAGCTGACATAATTCGTTGATTATAGACAGCGACATCATCAAACATTCTTTCTAAGTTTACCTCTTGGAAAAATCCTGTTCCGAGTAAATCAGATTCAACTTGCCCTGTAATTGCGAGAACTGGCACTTGATCTAGTTTTGCATCATATAATCCATTTAATAAATGGATCGCTCCAGGACCAGCAATTGCCATACAAACGCCGAGTTTACCTGTTAATTTTGCATAGGAAGCGGCTGCTAAAGCACCAGCTTCTTCATGACGAACTTGAATGAATTTGATTTTGTCTTGTTTCTTTCGAAGCGGTTCAATAATAGAATTGATTGAATCCCCGGGCATGCCGTAAATGTGGTCAACGCCCCAATCGATAAGTAAATCAATAAGTGCTTCACCGGCTGTTTTACGAAACATAATAGATCCTCCTTATGCATTGAGATACTATTATGTTTTGGATAAATAGGTAAAATATACAAGAAATGAATCCTTATTTTAATGATGGTCAGCGAAAAGAATAAAAACGGTTATGAGTAAAAATCCACTAATAGACCAAGAAAGGAAGGGGAAAGGAGAAAGGTGTTTCTTAGCCTTCCATAACATCTCATGTATTGTGACATAACCTAAAGAACCGATTGCACTCCCCATTATCAGCCCTTGTAAGTGAAGTGCTTTCCCGTGCATCATCATCCCAAAGATTGTACCAGTACCGAGGATAATCGATAATAACAAGATTGTTAATAGAAATGAAATATATTTATGCTGTGTAAATAGAAAAGGAATGATTAAAGCTAATCCTTCTGGAATATGGTGTGTGACAATCGCAAATAAGAACGGAATTGCAGTTTCGTCATGATTTGTAAAAGCAGCTCCTAATGCAATACCACTAGGCATATTGTGAATAAAAATAGCGAAGGAGAGAAATAAAAAAGTTTGCCATGCTTGCTGGTGTTTTTTATGTATGATAGGATGATGGCAATAATTATCAAGTAAACTCATAAGTAATATACCAATGGTAATGCCGAGTGTGGTGCCAATGATTTCATAGCTTGAAAAAGTTTCTGGAATGATTTCTAGCGATAATAACCCAAATAAAATGCCTCCACATAGCGCGTATAAACGATGCATTTTTTCTTCGATAAGTTGACGCGTGGCAAGTCCAACTGCGCCACCTAATAGTAATCCACCAAACGAAAAAAACGTAACGATCATTGGAAACCATAGTCGCTCCATATAATCACACTCCATTTTTCTAGCCTTCATTTTCAGCTTACTGTGTGAAAGAAGAGATTAGTCCAACTTATTTGGAAGTAATTTTTTATATAACTTAAATCTGGTAATGATGATGTATGTAATAAAAGGTTAAATTTCTTTAAGATCAATCTATTTAGTAACATCTGATATCACTGTCAATAAGGTATTGGGTGATTTTTGAGATTGTGAAATGGTGTCATAAAATGCCTTTCGAATAGAAGTTTCTCTTGGGTCATCAAACATTTGCATACCAACGCGTGTCATTGCATAAGAAAAACCAACTCGATTGATTGGATCTGCGAAACATAAAGAGCCACCCGCACCTGGATGTCCAAAGCATGAGAAATTTCCATAGTGAGAGCCTGTTTCTAACGGTTTGAAAAAGCCTAATGTAAAAGCGGTGTCTACGGTTTGTACAACATCACGCCAACAACCGTTCGTTTGTACAGGTGGTTTCGATAGTTCACTTAAAGTATATGGGCTTAAACCTAATATGGGGCCACCATTAGCAAATTCACTATAGATTTTTGCCATATCACGCACTACACCGATGCCATTTCCAGATGGAAATTCTATTTCTCGTAATTCTCTTTTGTTGAAGTTATCATGTGCCAGTAATCCTTTTGGATCCACCATGCTACGCTTTGCTAAGGATTTTGGATTCAAAAATGCCCATAGTAAGCTTTTCGGGAAAGAGCCAAAGCTTTTAAATATGTCAAAGATAGATTGGATTCCCTTAATAGTCGCTATACGTTCATTTGGCAGTGAAGTGGGTATACCAATATACATTTCTGCTTGTAAAGGCTGTGCAATCTCTTCACTAAAAAATTGAGTCAAATTTCTTCCTTTTGGATCTACATGACGAATTAATTCACTTATATACCAACCGATTGTCCATGTATGGTAGCCATGTCTTGTGCCGGGTTCCCAAGCTGGTTTCATGGTTTCTAAATAAGGAGCAACGTGCTTCGTATCAAAATCACCAAGTGTATATAATGGTAATTTGTTAATACAACATAACCCAGCTTGGTGTCCAAGCAACTGCCGGACTGTGATGTTTTCTTTTCCATTTACTCCGAATTCGTTCCAATAAGTAGATACTTTCTCTTCGTAATCGATATAACCTTTTGAATGCGCTAAGGCCAATGCAAGACTAGCAAATCCCTTTGTTGCAGAAAAAATGAGAATTGCTGTATCTTCTTGCCAGCGTTTTTTTGTATGATGATCACGATATCCGCCCCATAGATCAACAACGCACTCATCGTTATAATAGATGCAGCAAGCAGCTCCTAATTCTTCACGGTTTGTAAAATTCTCTATAAATGCATGTTTAACTTTTTCAAATCCAGGTTTGACGAAACCGTCAATATGAATGGTTTGTTCCATCGTTGTATCCCCTTAGTGTTTAAATTATAATATTTTAAAATATTGTTATGTATATTAATACTCCACTAAAATATGTGAATCCTTTTTGTTTAGTGAAGGAAAGGAGATTGATATTAAAGATAGAATATATATTCAGTTGTGGAGAGAAGGGAAAAGAGTAACCATGCAAAGTAACAAAGTAACACATCTTTTTGTAATTAATAAAAAACGCACCTTGTTTATGTAGGTTTACAGCTCTTGTAGTAACAGTTACTTTTGAAATCGTTCAGAATGTGAGACACAAAATGAGAAAAGGTTTAGGTTAAAAGGGGGATTCTGGGAACACTGTAATAACGATAAAATCAGTTGATAAAAATGGTAAACTCGACATAGAAATTAAAGCTAACACATTTTCATATTGAAATACCAAACTCTTTGTTACTGAGAGTGAATCATTATTAAAATCACTTCTATTATGCTTTTAATAGAAGTTTACTTAAAAGAAAGTATATCGGTAAAAAGATGATGAAATAAGAAAGTGTTGGTCTCATTTTTATTAAACAAATAGATGTTTTAGTTGAATAAATCAAAGAAAAAAATCGATTTCTTTCCATGAGTATATTAGGAGAAACAATCGGAACTTGTATCCTTGCATATTACATTTTGGATGAGACTATTTCTTTACAACAAGGTATAGGTATTGTACTTATCTTAATTGGTCTAACGTTATTTCTATTACAACCAAAGAAATAACGAATCATAGGATTATGGTCTATTGTTGTTATTGATTACTGAAAAATGTTAATGTTATAAAAATAAATCAAGGGGAGAGTCTAGAAATGATTTATGTGATTAGACATGGACAAACAGATATGAGGAAAGAATGAAGACTTCAAGGGAGGCTAGGGTTGCCATTAAATGAATATGGCATAGAGCAAGCAGAGTATTTAAGAGATAGGCTTAAAAATATAAAGTTTGATTATGTATTTTCCTCATCACAAGAAAGAGAATTCTAGATAAAATATTTCATTTTAATATTCTTTATTTTATAATTATTTATAAACATAAATAATTACTATGCTTTTTTATTAGGAGGGGATTTGTGGTGAATATAGTACCAATACAGAAAGATGAAACTCTAATTAGAAACATGTCCAAACTGTACTGCATGGTGCATGAAGGAAAAGATTTTGATGAAATGGTAGAAAGAATTACAAGACATATAGATTATGAAAATTTCAAGGGTATAGTAGCTATAAGTGATGAGAATGAAATTATCGGTTTTGTTTATGGATATGAATCTTTAGAAGGGCAGTACTACAATCATTTGTTAAGGGAAGCATTAAGTTCGAAACAGGTGGATCGATGGTTACATGATTGTTTTGAATTTGTTGAATTAGCGGTCCATTCCGATTATCGGAAAAAAGGAGTAGGAACTGTATTACATAATAATTTATTAGATGGAATATGCAATAAAACTAGTGTTTTGACGACACAGGTAAGTAACAATCATGCTCGTTCGTTATATGAGAAACTAGAATGGAGTAATATAATGGAACCATTTCATCCAAGTAAAGATGATGTTCCTTATGTTATAATGGGAAAAGATTTAAGTACTGTATAATAATTGGCATCATATTTAGTAAGCAACTAGAAAATAAAAAAGAAGACCTGTTGCTAAAGTCTTCTTTTTTAAATATTAAACATTTAATCTAAATGCACCGTGCAATTATATAATTCTGAATCCCAGCCATTTTCTAGCTTTTTAATTTTAGTTATGGATGTATTTTTTGGAGAATCTGTCGTGCTCAAATGAGGTACTAATTCTTTAAGAAGATGCTTAATGTATGAGCCATGACTAACGATCAAGATATTTTTGTTAGGGTGTTTATATGTAATGTCTTCAATAAACGGTAAAGCTCTCGCTTTAACACTGTCAGCACTTTCAATTCCTAAATCGAGTTCTCTCCAGCTCTTTCCCCATTTCGAAATTCGCTCTTCTTCAGTTGTTCCTTCGATTTCTCCACCACCCACTTCACGAAGTCTAGGGTCTAAATGGATTTCTATATTTTTAATGCTTTTTCCTATTGGTTCGGCAGTTTGCTTTGCTCTTAGTAAATCACTAGAATAGATTAAATCCCAATTTTCTGTAGCTAAACGTTCTGCTAGTTTATAAGCATCAGAGAGTCCGTCTTGATCAAGTGGGATATTTGAATTACCTTGAGCTCTCCCTTCTTTATTCCAGTGTGTGCTGCCGTGCCGAATGATTCCTAGTGTTGTCATTTTGTATCCCCCTTACAATAATAGATTTACCTTGGTAATTATATAATAATTCTGAAAAAAAGTTCAACAGATTGTAAATAAATATGGACATGTGAGAGTGGAAGGAGTAGCGTTTTCTTTTTACAGGATGTTTCCTTATTTTTCAGCCTAGATTTTAGAAAATGAAGGGAGATACAGATGAAAGAAAAATGCGAAGGTATTGTGGAATGGTTTAAACAAGATGAAGGCTATGGGAGTATTTTAATAGATGGAAAAGAGGATAGTCACGTTTTTGTACACTTTAGCTCAATCGCACCTGATTCAAGCAGGATTTTTTTGTATTATAAAGAATCTTTATTGTATGGATTGGAAGGGGAGAATAAGATGGAAGTTATAATTCGTGCAGTAGAGATACAAGATGCTAAAGCAATTCATCGTATATGCATCCAAAATGATGTTTTACCTTATATGGTTTTCTTACCTAGTATGCGAATAGATGCGATGGAAAATAGAATTCGAAATTTAGCGCCGAATCAATTTGAATTTGTTGCAGAATATGACGGGCAAGTAGTAGGATTTGTTGGTTTAACGCAAGGACAAGGAAGAAGGTCACATTCGGGAGATTTATTTATCGGTGTAGACAGTGGATATCATAATAAAGGTATTGGAAAAGCTTTATTAACAAAAATGCTGGATCTTGCAGATAATTGGTTAATGCTAGAGAGAGTAGAACTTGGTGTTTTGGAAATAAATCCTGGTGCAAAAGCACTATATGAAAAGTTTGGGTTTAAAGATGAAGGTATAAAAAAGGGGAGTTTAAAATCTCACGGTAAGTTCATTGATGAACTCATGATGAGTCGTTTTCGGCCAAATGGTTTAATTACACATACGTAAAGATTGGATAATTACAAGGAATTTACAAAAAGATGTATAAAGGACATAAAGCATGATATAAGGTGGTCATGCTTTTTTGTTGCGGTGAGATTGTTAAGTAAGATATGTTGGTTGTGCGATGAAGTGTAATTTTTATTTTGACATAGTATATAGTTCCACTCATTTGTTTTTAAGATGTCATATTGAATTGAAAATGAAGCTTTTACTTATTATGTGAATACTCTATACTAGAGTACATACATTTTAAATTGGAGCGATTAAATACGATATGGAGCTGAGGAACTTAGAGCAAATCATTGAAATGAAAAAAGAAGAACTATTTACACTAGTATCTAATTATGGATTTCAACATGAAGAAGTACTTACAGTAAGTCAAGAACTAGATAAATTAATTAACTATATAATGTTATTAAAATAAGAAGCTATTATAATTTGTAGTGAATGCCATTTTTCGTAATATAACATCAATGTTCTGAACCTCATAATACACAAAGAATATAGAATTACATTCATTTTCTCGTATGGATAACACTTGAAAAAAGGTGAGTATCTTTTAACAATTCCTTATGAATTGATTCCCTAGACAACTATAAATATTAAAATAAAGAAAATTTAAACATTTAAACATTTAAACATTTAAATAATTAAATATTAGACATATTAAAAGTATATGTGGAAATAATATGTACATTTTAAGAACTTTATTAGCTGCTAGTCGAGAAAGCGAATTTTTGGTTATAATAATAAAGGAATTTATTATCGTATCGGTTAGGAGCGCAGCAAGTATGAAAACAGTTGTTGTCATAGGTGGAGGGATTACAGGTCTTTCTACGATGTATTACTTAGAAAAACTAAAAAAGGATTACAATATAGATTTAGAATTAATCCTTGTAGAAAAAAATGAATATTTAGGCGGGAAAATTCACAGTGTGAAAGAAAAAGATTTTATTATAGAAGCAGGGGCTGATTCAATCGTTGCTCGAAACGAAAATGTTTTGCCCTTTGTAAAAGAGTTGCATTTGGAAGAGGAATTGGTATACAACGAAACGGGTATTTCTTATATTTACTCAAATGATATGTTACATCCGATTCCTGCTGACACAGTATTTGGTATACCAATGAGTGTAGAGTCGCTATTTAGTAGTACGTTAGTTTCAACGAAAGGCAAAATCATTGCACTGAAAGACTTTATTACAAAGAACAAAGGTTTTACGAAAGATACCTCACTTGCTGTATTTTTAGAAAGTTTTTTAGGGAAAGAGTTGGTTGAGAAACAAATTTCTCCCGTTCTTTCGGGAGTCTATTCCGGTAAATTGAACGAGCTTACAATGGCATCTACATTACCATATTTACTTGATTACAAAAATACATATGGCAGTATTATGAAAGGGTTTGAAGTAAATAAAAAACAATTTCAGGCTGCTGGGAATAAGAAGTTTTTATCTTTTAAAAAGGGTCTTTCTACGATTATTAATCGTTTAGAAGAAAAATTGACTGGGACAGACATACGAAAAGGAGTAACAACGACGAATATAAAAAGAGTCGACGACGGATATGAAGTTTCTTTTTTGAATCAAGAGACAATAAAAGCGGATTACGTTGTTTTAGCTGCTCCACATGATGTTGCACAAACAGTATTAAGTTCTAATGAATTAGATGATGATTTCAATAAGCTGAAAAATTCCTCTCTTATTAGCATTTATTTAGGGTTTGAAATACCTGACGAACAATTACCTGCAGATGGTACGGGTTTCATTGTTTCAGAAAATAGTGATTTACATTGTGATGCATGTACATGGACGAGTAGGAAATGGAAGCATACATCAGATAAACAAAAATTATTGGTAAGAATGTTTTATAAAAGTTCCAATCCTGCTTATGAAAAAATGAAACAAAAAAGTAAGGAAGAATTGGTCCAAGTTGCTTTATCTGACATTGAGAAAAGCCTTGGGATTCAAGGGAAGCCGCAAACTGTTGAAGTTACGGACTGGAAAGATTTAATGCCAAATTATCATTTAGAACATAATCACGCAGTTCAATCTTTAAATGAGAAATTATCAGCTGCTTTTCCAAATATGTATCTAGCTGGGGCTTCATACTATGGTGTAGGTATTGGAGCTTGTATAGGAAATGGAAAGAAAACAGCAGAGAAGATTATGAACGCATTGAATAACCGTACTGAGTAATGTAACCTTTAATATTTTTTGACAAAATCCCCTTCTAGTAAAAGAAAGGGGATTTTGTCTGTTGTTACTAAAAATTGTACATATCGTTTACTATTTAACTTTGATTAGAGTGTCTGCACGTGTAGTTTCACTGTCTGTAACTATTTTTTAATAGTCTAAATCATTTTTTAAATCAAATACCTATAGTATGAAGACAGAAAAATCATCAAAAAGGGAAATGGATAGTTTGAAATATTTATATAATATTTTTATTTGTAAGCAAAATTCAATTATGTTAAAATGTCTGAAAGATAAAAATTCTGATTATTATTGTGTTAGGTTTAAAACGAATGAAATATTGTGTATAAACCGAATAAATTAAGAAAATCATTAAGGAGCCTGATTCATGTATTTTGAAAACAGGTTTTTTTATTTATGGTGAATTTTCCAGTAAGAGAAGATTTTTCTGATATAATAAACGAGTAGAAAGAAGAGGAGGGTTTTAATGACATTTCCTGTTTTAGAAACAGAACGATTACGTTTAGTTGAAATTGATCAATCTTATTGTCAAAAAATATATGAAATCTTTTCGCTTGAAGAAGTAACGCGTTATTATGGAATGAATTCTTTTACAGAATTTGGACAGGCTTCACGTATGATTGAGTCTTTTTCAAAAAATTATTTTGAAAAACGTGCAATTCGCTGGGGAATTGTATTGAAAGAAACAGGTACGCTAATTGGTACAATTGGATTGAATAATTTACAACTTTGGAGTAAACGTTCTGAGATTGGATATGATTTACATCCTTCTCATTGGGGAAAGGGCTACGCATCAGAAGCTGCTAGAAAAATCATTACTTATAGTTTTCAGGAATTAGATTTATTTAGAATTGGAGCAATTACATATCCTGAAAATGTCATCTCATGTAAGATGCTATCCAAAATAGGATTTCAGAAAGAAGGAATACTGCGCGGATATATTCAACAAGGAGAAAAACAACATGATGCGTGTATCTATTCTATAATACGAACGGATTTGGAAAGGGACCATGATATATAATATGCATGGTTTTTTTCGCATTAGTTATGGAAAGGCATAATAAAAATCCCTCTCATCCAAAGATAAGAGGGATATGAAACCATTAACCTAATTTAGGCAATAAACGTTCTCCGCTTTTCATGTTACTTTTACATAAAGGGCATTTTGGCTCTTCTTCAAATGAAAAGTTCTTTCTCATCCATCCTAAACAATCCTCTGATTCGCATTCCCAAACAGGGGTTTGTTCTGGTGGTACTTCGGCTACATCGTTCTTTCGATTGCGATACATGTGACCACTCCTTTTATGTAAAATTTTTTAATTATATATTAAAAAGGTTGTTAACCGTGCGATGGTAACAACCTTTTTATTGTTTAAATTATAGCTTTACAACGTTTTTAGCTTGAGGTCCACGGTTGCCTTCTTCAACTTCGAAGCTAACTTCTTGACCTTCGTCAAGAGATTTGAAACCTTCGCCAGTGATAGCAGAGAAGTGAACGAATACATCGTTACCGTCTGCAACTTCGATGAAACCGAAACCTTTTTCGCTGTTAAACCATTTTACTTTACCTGTTAATGTCATGGTAAGAGCCTCCTAAAAATAAGAAAAATAAATTACAATATGATCGGTCTTATTTCAATGAAAATAAAAATTCACATATTATCAAAAATCAATTATGAATACGTATTATCCTTAATAGATGCTTGATAATATGCAAAGTGAAACGTCTATAAATTTGACCTTAAGACCTATCTTACAACAAATGGTGAGAAATAGCAAGTGCTGGAAGTAAGTGGAGTAAGGGAGGTGCTTCAATCATGCTACTGGTACAGTGATTGGATTGTATTTTATGTTTTTAAGTTTTTTATTAATTAGGTATAAAAATAGGTCTTTTCAATGTAGTATGCCTAGTATAAAGTGCCTCAGATGATTAGGAATGGTATTTCTTGTTGCCTTCTTTTTATTGAATATAGTAAATTTAATGTAAAATAGGAAGTGTTTGTAAGTGGTGGAGGGAGGAGTAGTTTTGAATAATAGTCGATTTAAAACAATTAAAGCAGCCAAGGAAGGTCGAAAGAAAGTACATCCAATTTTAGCAGTAATATTATCGGTTGTGTTTTTGACTCTTGGCGAATTGTTTATGGTATTTATATTATTTTTACCGAAAGCAGAAACGACATTTATGAAGGGGATTTATGATAATGTAAGGATGTTATTGACATTTGGTGGAGCGATTTTAATTGTATTTTTATGGGTTCGTTTTGTGGAAAAACGTCGATTTTCATCAATTGGTTTTTGGAAAGATAATGCTTTGAAAAAATATTTACGTGGAGCTTTCATTGGTTTTATATTTATAACAATACCAGTTTTAATTTTAGTTTTAAGTGGTTCTGTTACCTTACATGTGCAACAGATTTCAAGTACATTCATATTAGGAATATTAGGTTCTTTAATCGCGTTTTTGGTACAAGGTGCCGCAGAAGAAATTGTTGTACGCGGTTGGTTATTTCCAGTTATTTCAGTTAGAAGTCGGATATGGATTGGGATTGTTGTTACATCATTTCTCTTTGGATTTCTCCATCTGTTAAATCCAGGCATAACAATTCTTTCTATATCAAATATCATATTAGTTGGTGTATTTGCAGCGTTCTATGTATTAAAAGAGAATAGCCTTTGGGGAATATGCGCTTGGCATTCTATATGGAACTGGGCTCAATATAATATATATGGTTTTGCGGTAAGTGGTACAACAATATACTCTACACCTTTGTTTAAATCAACAACAAGAGGATCAGAATCGTTACATGGAGGAACTTTTGGAATTGAAGGAAGTGTAATTACAACAATTATGCTTGCGGTTGCCTCAATAGTATTATGGAAACAACTGTGGGGCAGACGATCGAAACAGCATAATATGGATAGTTTGTGATGAGGGTGAAAATTCACCGCAAGTATCGAAGCCGTGATCGGATTGTTTGGTTTTTTATTGAGCGAACATAGTGTAATAATTGTCAAAAATCTATATGTCCTTGGTCCAAATTTGTAATAGCATCGCCTATCATATATTTAAATGGATTTAAAATAAAAATGCTTTTCTAATTCAATTGATTTTAAATATAGGTAGGATAAAGCTAATCGTATTTTGCTGAAAAGAGATAGAGTGCGCGAAAAAATAATTTGAAATTTTAGAAAATTTAATCCTTTTTACAGAATAATCTTGCAATATGAAATGGAATAGAAATACAATAAAAGGAAACATAGGGGATGAACTGATAAAATAATACTTTTGGGGAGAATTTTTATGAAAAAACATCTTCAATGAATCATTTATAACGAGTACATTTAAAAAACGAAATCACTAGAAGGAAAATGAGTGATGGAATGTTGAGGGGGGAATGTGTTCAATGAAGACACTATTAAAAATACTAGGAATAATTGCTGGGATGGCAGTAATTGGCGTGGCACTAACTTATGGAATCTTGTACTATCTCAATAATAGTAAGCCAACCGCTAAAAAAACATCAATTGCAGCTCCAGCAGTGGAAGTATTAGCTGATAGTAAAGTAAAAACAGAGAATGCGAAAATTTTAGAAAATGGGAATTATTCATTGCCGAATAGTGATTTTAATAAAAACTTTAAGTGGACTGATGAAAAAGTACAGACTGCATTACATGAAATGGCACATCAAAAAGTAAAAGCAGATCAAAAATGGGGTTATATTTTTATAACACAAGAACGAATTGAAAGTTTAATTGAGATTGTTAAGAGTGGAAATATGAATCAAAAAAGTGCATATATAGGTATTTTAGAAAGATGGAAGCAAGGAAAATACGAGAAAGTTGATGCTGATCATAATACGATTTGGAAATTACAAAGCGGTAACCTTGGTGAAGGTAAGGGGATAATGTCACAGGATGAGCAGAAAGATTTGATTAATAAAGTCTTCATGAAAAAAGAGACATTTTCAGGAAGTACGTTAATAGCGGGTGGGGAACAAGGGGAAAAATAACTTGTAAAATATACATAATTATATTGAAAATATTAGATTGTTCAGACCTTGTCTTGGTGGAGAAATATACCAAGGCAAGGTTGTTTTATTTGACATATGAAATATATGAGAATAAGATTCATATATGAAATAAAAAAGAAAGGCTTTTTCAAATGGATATGAAAAAAAGGGAATTATACGGAAGTATTCGAGATGTTTATCATCAATTGCAAAAAAATTTGGATAAGGCGATAGAAGAGTATGATATAAGTTATGTCCAATTTGGTGTAATACAAGTACTTGCGAAATCCGGAAAGGTATCGATGTCGAAGTTGATTGAAAACATGGGATGTGTTCCAAGCAATATGACCACCCTGATTCAAAGAATGAAGAGGGATGGATATGTTGCAACGGAAAAAAATCCAAATGATCAACGGGAAACACTTGTTTATTTAACTGAAAAGGGAGAAACAACTAGAGAGCAAGTCGATGGGAAGTATGCAAAATTTTTACAAGAAAATTGCAGTTGCTTTACTGATGAAGAAGAACGAAAGCTGCAAGAACTATTATTAAAATGGAAGCACCATTTAGTATAATTACGGTATAAGAAAAAGTGTAACATCTTCTGTTACATTTTTCTTTATATAAATCATTCATATATGAAATAAAAATATATATAAAGTTTGAGGTGAAAGGACAATTTTAGTAATTTATTTCATATATGAAATAAAAGTGGAGGAAAAAGATGAAAGGAAAATCAATGTTGTGTATTTTAGCGGTTATTGCGTTTTTTATTGGTTTAGATGGTTTAATCGTTTCACCATTATTGCCTGTGATTTCACAAACAACAGGAATGCCTGCTGAAAAAGGAGGGCTTTTAATTACAGCCTATGCACTGTGCTATGGGATAACGGCTCCATTTTTTGGACCATTGTCTGATAAAGTAGGGAGAAAGCATTTGATTGTTATAGGGCTAATTATTTTTTCAATCACTACATTTTGTACTGGGCTTATGAATCGTTTTGAAATACTCTTATTGTTCCGTGGATTGACTGGTTTATCAGGTGCGATGATCATGCCAAGTGTATTTGCACTAGTAGGAGATAAAGTACCATACGAGTCTCGCGGAAAAGCGATGGGAATGATTATGGGAGCGATGATTGGATCAACGGTATTAGGCGTGCCTATCGGTGCGTTTTTATCTGAGGTAGGAAACTGGCAATGGACATTTTATATCATTGGATTACTGACTTTGCTTGTTACGATAATTGCAAGTCAATTGTTAGAAAAAGAGGTACCGAAAAATCAATTATCAGTTTCTGCACCGAAAGCAATGATGAAATCATATAAAGTGATATTCACGAATTTTTCTATTTTCTTTGCGTTATCAGCAACACTTTTATGGACTGTTGGCTTACATGGTATGTTCTCATACATAGGTGTGTATTATGAAAGAAATTTTGGATTTACAGTTGGACAGATTGGAATTGTAATATTCTTTGCTGGTTTAGGGAGTGTAATTGGTAATATAGTTGGAGGGAAATTAGCAGATAAAATAGGGAAAAAAATAGTGATTTCCATTGCGGGTGTTATCGCTTCAGTTAGTGTAATTACATTTTCACTCTATATTGATAATATCAAAATCGCGATTATGGCACATATGGTTTGGAGCCTATTCATTGGATTTGGTCAAGCATCACTAACAGCTTTGATTTCTGAATTAAGTCCAGCAATTAGAGGGACAATTATGGCGTTGAATAGTTCTGCAATGTATATTGGAATGACGATCGCTTCGAGTGTTTCATCGTTTACCTTGAGTAAAGGGTTTCCATTTGTTACTTTAGGGATTATTTGCGCAATTGCTAGTTTACTTGTTTTGCCGATGATTTATTTTCTTGTTAGGGAAAAGACTATGTCTAATAAAAAGGAAAGAATCATGTAAAAGGGAAAGTATACCTATCAACTTAAACATATTCTCAAATGAACAAGGTGAGTTGATTTCTTGCGTAAAGGAAAATCAACTCATCATCTTTTTATATATCTGGCTATTTGTAATCGTCTTTAAGATATAGAGAAAAACAGGGAAGATGAGCAGGTGATAACTATTCAAAAAAGTCTAATTTGGCAACTAGAAAAAACATTGTTATCTAGGAACAAAGATTCTATGGAGCAAAAAACATCAAGAATAAAAAATATTCATTTGATAGGATTTAGATAGATTATAAAGAGGGAAAAAGGAGCGGATTTGTCCTTAAAGTTATATTGAAACTCTTGACTTATTTTGGTATATTTTGTGATAATATGTTGAGTTAGAAGTGAACTTCTTTGATTTAAACACAATAGAAAACGATTACATTAATAGGAATGAACTTATGGAGGAACAATATGGGGAATCTTATTCTTTCTGAAAACTTTTTGATGGAAGAACCGAAAAAGGAATTGTTGTTTCAATTATTTGAAGAGGTGTTTCATATTCCTGTTCAAACGTTGCAAAACTTTGAATCCAATGGATTTTGGGATGCTACATACAAACCTTTTTCTTATTTACAAGAAGGGCAAGTAATTGCAAATGTGTCGATGTTTGCGTTACCAATGTTTATAAAAGGAGAGCAGATTTATGCAGCTGGTATCCAATCTGTCATGACACATCCAAAATATAGGAGAAGAGGTTTGATGAAGCAGCTTCTTGGTAAAGTATTACAAGAAATAGATAAACAATATGAATGTGCAATGTTATTTACAGAGAAACCGGAACTATATGAACCATTTGGTTTTCGAGTTGTACAACAACATCTGATGACGTTATTATATGATAAAGTTCAATCTCGTTCATCTTCACTTCGAAAATTAGATTTTTATAATGAAGAAGATATGCAACTTATAAAAGAAATAATACAAAACGCTCAACAGCTTTCGATGGAATTTTCACCATTAAACTATCAGTCTTCTTTTTATTTTAATATGTACGATGTGAAATGGAATGAAAAACTATATTATTCAGAGAAACTGGACGCACTTATTGTATTTGAAGTGAAAGATCAAGTGTTAAAATTATTTGGTGTTTTTGCACAAATTATTCCGATTTTAGATGATGTATGTGCCGAAATAACTGAATCATTTACAGAGATTGAATTTTACTTTTATCCTGATGAATTAGGTATTGAAGAGGTAGCGTGCAAAGAGTTTCAGTCTGAAAAGTACTTAATGATTCGCGACAGTGAAAAGTTTGATTTGAATGGATATAAGTTTCCAATTTTAACAGAATTTTAAATAGAATCTTAATCTATAATTAATAACTAGTTACTTATTTTTATAAAAAGGAGCATCTGTTATGGATGCTCTTTTTTGATGTGTAAACAGTAAATTTAATGCTAGATAAAACGAAAATTCTATTTGTTTTTACCGCAATTACATCCTTTTTTCTTTACATACCCTTGGCGATATAGGCTTTGTGATGATTGATAATTGGAAGATTGTGAAGATGAAGTGCGGATATCTTTATTATTAGAAGAATCTTTGTTAGAAGAATAATTGTTAGAATCGTACTCTTTATTCATGATGCCATCACCTCCAGTTTGATATATAGATAGTATATGTGAAAACTCTATTAATCGTTACTGTAGTTTAAGGTAATGAATATAATGAAAATATGAGAGGATTCGTACATACAAGATTTTGAAGAACCAAAAGGATGCTTACAGAGTAAGTAAACATCTTTTTAGAACTCATTTTTCAGCTTATTAACCGAAGTAAAGTGCAATATAATTTTTATAGGATCTTAAGTGAAAGGTACTTAAACTCTGATTTACTAGATAAAGAATATATTTGCGCTGTTGATATATAAATACACTTCAATGCTAACTTCTCCTATTAATACCCCCAATATGGATGAAATGGAAACTGTTGTTGGTAGTATGAAGGTGGCTGTTCGGAATAGGGGGGATTTTGATGTGGTGTATTGTACAAAGTATTTCGATTTTGAGTGCAGTTTGTCGGAGGCCCAATTACGGTAGTTGATTGAATAGGGGATACCGCTTTCTTCCACTCCTGTTCATCGAGACAATAGGTATGAGCCATTACAGTTGATGGTGTCAGTCTTAAAATATCTGAACCAAATATAACTTCTGGTGTAGGAGCGTTAAAAATTGCTAATAAATGTGTATGATCTACAGAGGCAATTTCATAATGCCACCAACCTTGGGGTACGTTAGCCACTTGACCTGGTTTAATAGGAAGATTAAGAAGTTGATTTGTAAATGGGTTAAGTATGGATACAATAGCTGCTCCAGAAATACAGTAAACAAGTTCAGCAGCATTTTGATGTACATGTAGCTCAACCACATTACCAGTGCTTAAAAAAATATCTAATAAAGATGTATTGTCTAATGTATTTAATTGTTTAATCCCCAGTACATTTATATAATTTTGCGCATCTTTTTTAAAAAAATTACTTGTACTTAAATCATGAGTAAAACGGACAGAGGGAGAAGTGTAATCTATATTGGAAGTCATTGGTTTTCCTACCTTTCTCTTTTGAAATAGGGTTAAATACATGGATTAGGATATGAGTCTAGTTATTTTAGTGTGCAGTATTGATTTTCCTATTCGTGTATAAAGAATAGATTTAGAATGAATAAATGATGTTTTTTGAAAAAGCATAGGCTTTATTTACCTTGTAAAAATCAAACTATTTTCGTAAATACATTGATACCCTTGAGTGATGTAACGCTTAAAGAAAAAAGGTATTGTATTCTTACATCCAAATGATAAAGGAGTGAATGATCATGTCATATAGTGAAATGATTAGAAAAGAAGTACTGAGCTGGGAGGGTGTTTCTGAAAAGCCACATCGCTTTGGGGGAGTTGAATTCAATTATAAAAAGAAAGAGTTAGGTCATCTTCATGGTGACAAATTAGCAGACCTTCCATTTCCAAAACCAAAACGGGATGAATTAGTAAATCAAGGATTAGTAAGTCCACATCATGTATTACCTGAATCAGGATGGATTAGTTATCATATAAAAAGCGTAGAGGATCTGCCGTTTGTCATTGAACTTTTTCGGATGCAGTATGATAGATTCGTAAAAAATTAGAGAAAAGTTGAAGTTGGTACTTCATTTACAAAATAGCTAGGTATAAATACCTAGTTATTTTGTAAATCGCTGAGAAATTCTGATTATTTTTTGCTTTTACAAAGTAAGAATAGATGTGAAACGTACATATTTAAGGAAATAGAAAAAATATTAGATGAATTACAAAACTTTTTTGAATTGTATGTACGAATTCAGTTAATATATGAAAAAGTAGAATATTGACTAAGGAGTATGAGGTGTTTATGGAAGAAGATATTAAGATTAGAGATGCAAAAATTAGTGATTTATCTAGTATAGTGGATATATACAATTCAACTATTTCAAGCAGAATGGTAACTGCTGATACAGAACCTGTTACTGTTACGAGCAAGGAACAATGGTTTCATGAACATACACCTTCTTTTAGACCTTTATGGGTAATAGAATCGCAAGGTGAGATATGCGGATGGGTTAGTTTTCAATCCTTTTACGGTCGACCAGCTTATAATGGAACAGCTGAAATAAGTGTATACATTCATCAAATGCATAGAGGTAGGGGGATAGGTAAATATATCATACAAAAAGTGTTAGATACTTGTCCGAAACTCAAGATTAAAACATTATTAGCATTCATATTTGCTCATAATAAAGCTAGTCTTCAGTTATTTTCTTGTTTTGATTTTGAAAAATGGGCGCATTTGCCTAACGTTGCAGAATTAGATGGAATAGAAAGGGATTTAATCATTCTTGGTAAAAGGATTTCTTGATATTTGAGTGAAATATTATAATAATAGTGTAATAAGGTCAGTATAATAAGAGATTAAATTTGTATGTGAAAGTAGAAAATATGCAGTTGGATTTGAAAATAAACAAGTTAATTAATCTAGCTTGTTTATTTTCATTTCATTTAATATTATGCATAATTTCATGCAATCGATTGCGTATTTTGTTTTATAATGAAAACGGATACATAAAAATGTAATTTAAAGAGGAGAATGTCGATGAAAAATCAGTTTCAATATCTTTGTATTGTTATTTTGTCTATCGGGATGTTATTTGTATCATTATTAATTCCGCAAATTAGTTTTGCGGCTATAAATGGAAAAGGAATGAATCCGGACTACAAAGCATATGTAATGGCCCCGTTAAAAAAGATTCCAGAAGTAACAAACTGGGAGACATTTGAAAATGATCTAAGATGGGCAAAACAGAATGGCTTTTCTGCTATTACCGTTGATTTTTGGTGGGGAGACATGGAAAAGAACGGGGATCAGCAATTTGATTTTTCATACGTACAGCGTTTTGCTCAATCGGTAAGAAATGCAGGTATGAAAATGATTCCGATTATTTCTACACATCAGTGCGGTGGAAATGTTGGGGATGATTGCAACGTACCAATTCCTTCATGGGTTTGGAATCAAAAAAATGATGATAGTCTTTACTTTAAATCTGAAACCGGAACCGTTAATAAAGAAACATTGAATCCACTTGCTTCAGATGTAATTCAAAAGGAATATGGTGAACTATATACGGCATTCGCAGCAGCTATGAAACCGTATAAAGATGTAATCACAAAAATATATTTGTCTGGTGGACCAGCTGGAGAACTGAGATATCCTTCCTACACATCTGCTGATGGAAGCGGTTATCCATCACGTGGAAAGTTTCAAGCATATACAGAATTTGCAAAATCAAAATTCCGTTCCTGGGTATTAAATAAATATGGTTCCTTAAATGAAGTGAACAAAACGTGGAGTACAAAACTTACTTCTGTTTCAGAAATTTTACCACCAAGTGATGGGGAACTGTTTCTAAAGAATGGATATAATTCTTCATATGGAAAAGATTATTTAGAATGGTATCAAGGTGTTTTAGAAAGTCATGCAAAATTAATTGGTGAATTGGCACACAATGCTTTTGATCCAAGTTTTCAAGTACCAATCGGTGCAAAGATTGCAGGAGTACATTGGCAATATAATAATCCGGTTATGCCTCACGGAGCAGAAAAGCCGGCAGGGTATAATAATTACAGCCATTTACTCGATGCTTTCAAAAGCGCAAAGTTAGATGTAACATTTACTTGTCTAGAAATGACAGATAAAGGTAATTATCCGGAATATTCAATGCCTAGAACATTAGTACAAGATATTGCAACATTAGCTAATCAAAAGGGAATTGTATTAAATGGTGAAAATGCTTTAAGCATCGGAAATGAAGAGGAGTATAAACGAGTTGCAGAAATGGCTTTTAATTATAATTTTGCTGGATTTACTTTACTTCGTTATCAAGATGTAATGTATAATAATTCACTAATGGGAAAATTTAAGAATTTATTAGGTGTGACACCTGTTATGCAAACAATTGTAGTAAAAAATGCTCCTACAACAATAGGAGATACTGTATATATTACGGGGAATCGTGCGGAATTAGGAAGTTGGGACACGAAACAGTATCCAATTCAATTATATTATGATTCTCGTAGTAATGATTGGAGAGGAAATGTTGTGTTGCCAGCTGAAAGAAATATAGAATTTAAAGCGTTCATTAAAAGTAAAGATGGAACGGTCAAATCATGGCAAACAATGCAACAAAGTTGGAATCCAGTCCCCCTGAAGACTACCAATTATGTAAGTTTATGGTAATTATATTATGTAAACAAAAAGATCCTTTAATATGAAATAAAGGATCTTTTTGTTTTTGAAGGAAAAATAAATCTTAAAAAATGTCACATTCAACTTCCTTCATCCGTCTTGTGTGTAAAACAATAAGGAGGAAATTTATATGCAGAACTTTAATGTGGCAATTATAGGCGGGGGACTTGCTGGATTGACAGCTTCGATTTATTTAGCAAGGGAAGGTAAAAAAGTTGTTGTATTAGAGAAATCGAGTCGCTTTGGCGGAAGAGCAATAACAACGAATAAAAACGGCGTTCTTATGAATCTTGGGGCGCACGCTTTATATCGCGGTGGAGAAGCACTATCAACTTTTAAGGAACTCGGAATCAACATTCTAGGAGGAATACCTTCTACTAGTGCACATGGTATATGGAAAAATGATGTGTATACAATACCGACAGATTTTCGGTCAATCTTAGCTACACCATTATTTTCATGGTCTGCAAAAATACAATTTTTCCATTTGATGTTAAAGTTAGGGAAATTTGATTTGAAGACAATTCCTAAAATGAGTTTGAGTGTATGGGTAGAAAAAGAAATTAAAGATCCAATGGTAAGAAATATGTTTTATGCATTATGCCGAACATCGACTTACACATATGCTCCTACATTACAGTTAGCATCTTCTGTACTAAAACAAATACAACGATCAATGAAAGAAGGGGTTTTTTATGTCGATGGTGGATGGGAGACGATCATAACAAAGCTAAGAGACGAAGCTACAAATGCTGGCGTTCATTTTATAGCGAGTAAAAATGTAGTTGAAATTGAGCACTGTGGTCATATTCAAAGAATTCGTTGTTCTGGTGAGGAACTCTTTGAAGCTCCTACTGTTGTTGTTACTATACCACCAAAAGAAGCTTGTAAAATTATAAAGGGAGCAAAAGATACTGCGCTACAAATATGGAAAGAACAGTCTATGCCAGTTACAGCAGCTTCGTTAGATCTTGGTTTAAGAAGGTTACCCAATCCATCATATCAATTTGCTTTAGGATTAGATCAACCTGTATTTTTTACGAATCAATCAAGAGCCGCTAAGTTAAGTGATGATGGAACGGTAGTAGTGGGATTAATAAAATATCACAATCCTGCATTACAAGCTAGTAACTTTAATGACGATAAAGTTTTGTTAGAACATACAATGGATTTATTACACCCGAAGTGGCAACAGGAGTTAGTTGAAAAGCAATATTTACCTAAAGTAACAGTTGTATATGATTTTCCTCATATTGGTCGTACTGAAAATCCAGGGCCTGCTGTTCCTGAAATGCCAGGGATATATGTTGCAGGAGATTGGGCTGGCCATGATGAATTATTAGCTGACGCTGCAGTTTCTAGTGGTAAACGAGCAGCACTACAAATTTTAGAACAAAGTAAAATCACAAATTGAAAGAGGGTCATGTGAGTTTGGAACTGGAGCAATTGTATCAAGCATATAAGCCTTTATTGTTTTCTTTAGCCTATCGTATGCTCGGGAGTGTTATGGACGCTGAAGATATTGTTCATGATACATTTCTTTCATTAGACCAAATAGAAGAGCTAGAGTCTGTTGATAATATAAAAGCGTATTTATGTAAGATGGTTACGAACCGCGCCATCGATAAATTACGTTCAGCATCTCATAAACGAAATGTTTATGTTGGCATGTGGTTACCTGAACCACTCGTTGAAGAAAATGATGATCCTTCCATGACATATATAATGAAGGAATCTATTTCTACAGCGTATCTTTTGCTTTTACAACAGTTATCTGAAATTGAACGGGCAGTGTTTATATTACGAGAAGTTTTTGGTTACGATTATGATGAAATTGCATCAATTGTTGATAAAAACAATGCAAATTGTCGGCAAATCTTTCATCGTGCTAGAAAGGGCATTGTAGATAAATCGAAAGCTTCAAAATTAAGTATAAAGCAGATGGCTGCATATGTGGAACAATTTGTCGCATCTTTGCAGCGAGGAGACGTAAAGGCAATGCTAGAAGTGTTAAAAACAGATGCGATATTCAAATCAGATGGTGGAGGGAAGGTTACAACAGCTCTTAAACCAATTTACACATCTGAAAGGATTGTGCGCTTATTCTTAGGAGTTATCAAAACGTTACCAGAAGAACATTCCATTGCATTTAGAATGGTGAATGGTACACCTGGTATTATTGTAAATATAAATAATCGCGCTACGTATGTGCTTTCGTTTGAGTTTCAAGAAGAGAAAATAGCATCTATTTATATGATGATGAATCCAGATAAGCTTATGCATTTAAATGAGAATGTATAGAATGAAAAAGACGCATCTCAATAGAAATGCGTCTTCGATTTAAAATCATGTAAATTACTTCTCTAACATTTCAAGAGGAACATCCTTTTCGCCTAATACCTCGAACTTAATTTCTCCGTCCTCTTCGTAAATACGTTTAATAATCGGTATAGTTATCATTCGCTTTTTGTGCTGTTTACGTTTTCTAGCAGCGTCTAAATTAATCACGTTCATGTTCAAAGCATCCTTTCTTACATACAGTTATAAACAAAAGAAAATGCGTCCGAAAAGGGCGCTTTTTTAATTTGAAATACCGATTAAAAATGATTTTATAATTGCATTTTGATTGTAAAATAATGTGAATGGAATAATTACACGTAGAAATTAACTTTACCAAAAAATGAAACAATACGCTACAAAAAAATTCAATTCTTTGTCTTATAACAGGAAAAACCTATTCGTTTAGCATATAATGAAAGGTAGACAAACATAATCAACTTTCTCATCAATTTTTTATCATTAAATTTGTTGGAAAGGAGATAGATTGTATGAATTCATTAGAATTATTGTTGTTAGAGCTTGAAAAATACGGAAAAGAGCACGATAGTAAAAAAGAGAAACGAGAAGAAAAATTAAGAAATATTTCTCGTGAAATGGGAAAATTTTTATCTATTTTAATAAAAGGGTGCGGCGCTCAAAGAATTTTAGAAATTGGTACTTCAAATGGATATTCAACATTATGGCTGGCAAATGCGGCTAAAGAAACGAAAGGAAATGTTACAACTGTTGAACTTTCTTCAGGACGAGTTGCAGAGGCACTTATGAATTTTGAAAAGGCAAATCTTAGATATCAGATTGATATTCATAATCAGGAAGCGGGGGCGTTTCTAGATACACAAGTAGAGTGTTCGTTTGACTTTATTTTCCTAGATTCAGAGCGTACTCAATATATGTGGTGGTGGGAAAATATAAAGCGAATATTAGAACCTAAGGGATTTCTGGTAATCGATAATGCAACTTCGCATGCAGAAGAGTTAGCGGAATGTATTCAGATGATTGAAGAAGATGATACGTTTGAAACAGTATTGCTAGGTTTTCAAAAAGGAGCGTTTGTAGCACGAAAAAAATAAAAAATATAGCCATAACAAACAAGGGGATTCAATAAAAAATGCATATACATTCTTATTTTTATGAGCAGGCACAAAAAAATCCTGATTGCGTTGCACTTTCGGAACAACATAATAGTTGGACTTATAAAGAGTTGGCGCAGAATGTTTCAAATCGTGTATCAGTGCTTATGCAAGAAGGAGCGGCACCAGGGCATATTTTTATTATAAAGTTAGACAATTGTATGGAATGGATTCAAGATGCCCTTGCAGTTTCAGAAATTGGTGGAATTATACTGCCAGTTCATCCAGACGTTACAGAAATGGAATGGAAAACAATTGTAAGTAGAACGGAGCCTAATTGGATTATCACATCTAAAGGGACTGTATGTCAAACAATGGAGCATAATACCATCTCATTTCCTTTTAGACATGTGAATAGTAAGGAAGAGTTATACTTCTTTGGCTATACTTCAGGTTCAACGGGCACACCGAAAGGTTTTGTTAAAAGTCATCGATCATGGACTAGTAGCTTTAATGGATGGAGTAAGGCGTTTTCGCTAACTGAAAGTGATCGCATAGTAGTTCCATTACATTTATCTTATTCAGCTCAGCTATACCCGGCACTTCATGCATTAGCTACAGGAGCTGAGATTATTTTATTATCTAATTTCACACCAGAGGCATTTTTCAAAGCGAAAGGCTCATGTGTTTCTATTACACCAGCTTTAATTGAACCTTTAACTCGTTATGCAAAGCAAAAACAAAGTGTACAGGAAATGATTCCGAGGTGTATGATTTCAGTTGGGACAAAATTATCGCCTATACAAAGAAAAAAATTTGAGGAATGTTTTTCTAAATCATTTTTGTATGAGTATTACGGATCATCAGAAATGGGGTATGCCTCATTATTAACACCAGAAGATGCAAGAACGGCACCTGAAACAGTCGGAGTACCATTCCCCGATGTGGAGATTGCTTTCTTTAATGAGAAGAAAGAACGAATAGTAACTGATAAAGAAAACTTTGGGAAATTATTTGTTCGATCTGGTCAGGCTTTTGAAGGATATATTGAAAATGAAGAGCAAACAAAAGCTACTTTCATAGAAGATTGGGTAACATCACATGATATTGGTTTTCAAAGAAAAGATGGAAAAATTGTTTTAATAGGTAGAGACCGAGATGTTATAAAAGCTGCTGGGAGCTTTGTGTATGCTGGTGAAATAGAAGAGGTATTGATGGGACTTACTGGTGTTATAGAAGCTATAGTGTTTGCAGAAAAAGATGAGAATCGTGGAGAAGTTATACACGCTATTATTGTAAAGGAACCTTCTCAAACATTATTAGCTATTCAACGAGAGTGTCGTCAGAAATTAATATCATATAAGCAACCAAGAAATTGGACTATATTATCACAATTACCTAAGAAGCCGAATGGGAAGGTAGACAAAATAAAATTGAAAGCGGAATTACTAAACAATAAACCGTGTAATATGTGAAGAATCCGCCTTTAGCACGTAGCATTCTAGGTCTTAAGTCTGAGGAAAATAATGCACGAAACAGGTATACTTATGGTAAGAAACAGGGAATGACTGCATAAGCAGGAGTTTATTAAAAATCGATTTCAAACAAATATCATATAAGTGGTATAAGATATTTTAGATGAAATATAGTGCAAATAAATTCGCACATATAAATAAAGGAGCGATTTTGTTGACTGAATTAGAGAAAAAAGAACCTGTATCAGTAGCGAAAGATAATATGCAAGTAGTGGTTGATACAGTTATTAAAGATGAAGAACTTGTTGAACTGAATAAAGAAGCTGATTTATATGTGAAAAAGTTAAATAGTGAACAAAATACTGATCTTTCAAAAGTGTTATCCCAGCTCGGAGATTTAGGAGATAAAGAGCAGCAAGCAGCAGGTCAAACATTATCAGCATTAAAACGTCCTGTGACTGCAATGATGAACGGGAAGAATGAAGAGATTCCGAATACATTGCTAGAACTGCGTAAAGTCGTATCAGAACTTGATCCTAATTCATTAAAAGCGTCGGGTATGAAGAAATTTATGTTTAAAGTTTTTAAGAAAAATCCACTTGAAACGTATGTTCATAAATATCAATCTATAGATAAACAAATTGAAGAAATTATAAGATCATTGCTTATTGGACGTGACAATCTCCAAGAAGACACGGTTGGTTTAGAAATGCTAAAAGAGCAATCACATGATAAAATCCATGCATTGGATAAGCAAGTATATCTTGGCAGAAAACTTGCTAGTATGCTTGAAGCAGAAAAGCAAAATCCAGATCGTCAAAAGGATATTCCATTAATCAATGATGCGTTAGAAAAAATTCTTGTACGTACACGCAACATGCAGCAAGCAAAAAGTGTATTGTTGCAATCTATCGCATCAGTAGACATCATTAAGAAAAATAACGAAAAGTTAACAGAGGCAATTCGTAATGCAATTACAATGACGCAAAACGTAGTTACTGTTTCAGCAGCGATTCAGCTAGCACTAACGAACCAACGTAAAACAATCGATGCGGTTAATGCGACGAATGAAGCAATCGAATCAATGGTATTAAGTAACTCACAAGCTTTAAAACAAAACACAGAAGAAACGACGAAGTTGCTTGAAAATCCAGCAATCAGCATGGATAAGCTGCGCGAATCATTCCAAAATGTATTTGCAGCTATTGAAGCATCTGAGAAATCATCAGAACGCATTATCGAATCAAGTAAGAAGTTTGTTATTGAACTTGATACATTTAATGATGAAATGAAGCAGAAGCTCATTCAGCGTCCAAAGAAATAAAAGGTCATTAGAGGAGGTGAAAAGATGGGTTTCTTCGAATTTGTTTTAATGATAGGTGGAATTTTGCTTTTACTAGGGTTTACAGTTGTTGTTTTACTCGTTTACTTCGGCCGGAAATTTTACTTATCCTGGACGAAACCGTATAAGCGGGCAAACGAATCAATTGAAAAATTATCAAATAAATCAACACCATTTTTACAAGAATTTACGCAGCATCCTCTGTTTTATCGCTGGATTCGTACAGAAGGAAAAAAAGAACAAAAAGCATTTAACACACTTTTTTGTGCGGCAGATCAACGTACAAGAGAACAAGTTTTCTCTATGTTACCGAAAGATAAACAGAAAAAAGTACATGTAATGGCAAAAACAACGAAAAAAGTTACAAATGAAGATATTGATGTAACTACAGTGAAAGTAAAGGATTTCTTAAGGCAAGAAGCACAACAATCATCTAAGCCAACGGATCTATCGTTTTATAAATTGTATTTTTACGACCGTTATCCGGATGCATTAAATACCATTCAGGCGTATAAACGATCTGTTAATCCTTCATTACAAAGAATGGTTGATGAGATTACGATTTCAGTCTTAAATGCACTTCCTTACTATCAAGAACAACGTATGTTTGAACAACAACACAAACTGGAAACATTCTTAATGAAAGACTTAATCGCTATGTTGTCATTAGTAACACAGCTGCCGCCATCACAACGTCCTGAAAAAGAAGAAGAATTGCAAGTTTACTTACAAAACTTTCAAAAAGAAATGGAAGTGGTAGAACGAGATATTCGGGACTCTATTGATCATGATTTGAATGTGAAGATGAGAGCGGCGAAGGAGAAATTTAAGAATAAGTAAAGGAAAGCCTCTTGAGTAAATTACTCAAGAGGCTTTTGGTTTTAATATACATTTAAGGGGGATGTTGTATATTTTTGGATTATAAAATGGTAAAATATACAATGTTATATTGAGATTTTAGAATGCTAAGTGGAAAGTGGTTATAAGTTGCACATTTAGTATGGTAGCCTATGAATCAGATAAAATGAGGGACTTAAAATGAAAAATCATTTTGAGGAGAACGATAAAAAAGAGAAAGATCGCTTTGAAAAAACGCTAATTTAAAAAATAGTAAATATCTCTTGTGAAAAATAGATCAAAATAAGGAGATCAGCCTATTGTGTTAATTATTATTTTTATTTTTCTCGTATTGTTATTACTTATTATCCCAATTGAAAGGATTTGGAAAAGTTTTCTACAAGAAAGAGAGATTACCGTAAATGTATTACAAATTAAGAATTGGGAATTTATATCTATTAGTATAAGCTATTTTGTATTATGGTTAGGTATAATGGGAAATCTAAGGGACGTACAAGCAGGACAGCCTTTGCACAAATATGAATATAATGGTGTTATGCAAGATCAATATGCTTCTTTAGCCCCAGATCATATTTTCATTGTCGTATTTTTGTTTATTTTAGGAGGTTTTTCATATTGGAAATTAAGTTCAGATATAGAAAAGCTTTCGCCTGTTATGTATATTGTTTATAGTTCGTTATTAATCTTAAATGTTGTGTTTACAGTGGTTTATATAACACATACGGGTATGACTGTTTATGCAGAATTTCTAAGATTAAGATATATTTCCGTTTTGTTTATTCAAGCTAGTGCTTTTTCAATCAGTTTATTATTTATATCTAAATTAAAAGATTCCTTGAGCTATTTTATTCAATGTAGGCAGAATAGAGATTATAAACAGGAAAACAAATTTATGAAGTTTTTATATCGTATTTCTTTTGGATATGAAAAGATGTCGAGAATTTGGATGATTAGTTTATTTCCTATTTTATTGATTGTTCAATTTATATTAGTGCTTTTTGGACAAAGACCAGATAGTTTTATTCGAGTGTTTTTAGAAACGAGTAGTTTTAATTATTCAAAAATCGCTGCACCTAGTCCTGAAATACTTTCTGGTGATGGACATTACCTGTGCACAGTTTCGGTTAAAGGACATAAGAAAATTGTTAAACCGCTTAGAGCTGGTATTAGGCATGGAGAAAGAATTACTGTAAATCGGCAGTTATTAATCGCAAATGCTTTTGAAAACGTTATTGAGGAATGTGCTCCAAAATATCATAAAGTAATTCGGGATATTTACGATAAATATGGTTATCCAATTAGCAAACATATCAACACAAAGTGGTCAGCCGATCTCATTTATATAATAATGAAGCCGCTAGAATGGTTTTTCTTACTCGTATTGTATACAGTAGATGAAAATCCTGAAAATAGAATCCACATTCAGTATAGTGAACTAAGAAAATAGCACTTTCTTTTTAAAACATATGCAAGATATAATCCCCTACAAAATGGAGTGGGGGATTTTTTATTATTACTTAGCTTTAACAGCGGTTTTACTAGAAAGGGTACTTTCATTGTGCAACTAATCCACCGTAGTTACTACATACATATAAGTCTCTCAAGAGGTAGCTGTTTTATCTACATAACTACCTTTTATTTGTTTGAGGATTTTATGCAATTCGTCTTGACTATTCTTCAGGATTCGACTAAGCGGGAACGGAATTATTGTTAATTTTGTATGCAGCTTGTCCAATATATAAGTGAATGGATTTGTTTGCATTTTCTTTTACCTGCCAATTTGTTGAAATATCATATGATGCAGCTGCAAAACCGATATTTCAACAGATTTGAGGTCTAAGCTGCGATGGAGAATGTGAAAAAACGACTATTGCAAATGACAAAAGCTAAGCATTTGCAAATCATGCTTGGGACAGGGACATTAGCAAATGATTCAATCGCTTTGCAGCTAAAGTTATTAAAGGGACGTGGATTCATTTTAACAAATGGTGAGTTTGGAAATCGTTTAATCAAGCAGGCGATTCGAGTAAACTTATCGTTTGATACATATGAAATAGAAATTGGGAGACCATTTTTATACAATGAAATAGAGAAATTAGTGAAACATCAAGAGTATGAATGGTTATGGTTTGTTCATCACGAAACATCCACTGGTATGCTAAATAATTTAGAAGAGTTAATTGGAATTAGTAAAAAGTACGGTATTAAATTATGTGTAGATTGTATTAGTTCTATTGGAGCAATACAATCCTCTCTAGAAGATGTGTATTTTGCTAGCGGAGTTAGCGGAAAAGCGATTGGAGCATACACGGGATTATCTTTTGTATTTTACAATCATATTGTGAATGCAAATGAAACATTACCTACCTACATGGACATAGGAATGTATGAGGAAAACGGGAGTGTACCGTATTCTCAATCTTGGAATTTAATATATGCATTACAAGAAGCGCTAAAGAAATTTGAAGATGAAACCGAGTATAAGAAGATATATCAAACATATGTTTTTATTGAAGAAGCTGTTACTAATATGGGATTACAACTTGTATCTTCAGAAGAGCATGCTTCATCTATCATTCTTACAATTGCATTGGATAAAGAACTTTCTTCTAAGGAAATAGGAGATTCATTAGCTTTGCAAGGATTTATTATCCATTATGAATCATCCTATTTACAACAAAATAATTGGATCCAAATCGCTTGTTTAAATCAGTATAAAGAACGTGAAATGAAAAGAATGTTGGATTGTTTACGGATGCATGTGAAACGAGTGAATGTATAGTGAAAGACGGTTATGAAGGGCGAGTTTTTTTTCATGTATTATGTATGTGCTGAATCAAATAAGGATTCCATTTTCACTTTTCCCTTTTCTCGAATTTCTGCATTTGTATGTGCCATGATATATTTATGTGCCCAGGCAATTGCGATAACATCATCTAACAGGCCAATCCCGATAATAGCTGCTAAATCTGGAATGAAATCTATTGCCCAAACGTAATAAGAGAGTGCAACTAATATAATCATTTTAGCTTTAAAAGGCAATCCGTTCTTTTTTAAGGTGTAATATAAAATAATGCTCTCATACACACCGGACTTACCTAACTTGGTTGCACCTTTTTTTAGTTTTTTCCATAGTTTCTGTTTCTCCATATTCTCACTCCTCATTTTAGTTTTTCGTTCATATTGTAAATGTATATTTAACATTATGTAAAAACACGTAAAAATATAGATTTTTTAAAAGGATAGACAAACAATCGACAAAATAATCCTTTTTATCGTTTTATTCTTATTGCTCATTTTTATAAGAATAAAAAAGAAGATAGGAGGAGAAAACATGTGGCTTTTGTTTGAGGTAATAGCAGATAGTATATAATTTTATCCCAGGACTGACTCGAAGTTAAAGTGTCATATTGTAAAGTTAAATGAAGGTATAAGATACATAAGTTTCATTTAGAATAATTGAAGAATTAAGAAAATTATTTGGTTGTTTCCAATAAGGCATTATTACCAATGTTAAAAAAGAAACAGAAAGAATTTCTTCAATTAATACATAGCGCACATGAAAAAGGATCTAAGAATTATTTTATTTTTCATATTTGCTGTAACAAGTGGTACAATGAAACCTTAATGTGAAAAATAAGGAAAAGAAGTGATCTGTTTGAAAACCTTTTTAGAATTAGGAATTAGTGAGACGTTAAATCAAACACTACGTGAAAACGGGATAGCTGAAGCAACGCCAATTCAAGAGCAAGCAATCCCGGTCGTTACGGCTGGAAAAGATATAATTGGGCAAGCAAAAACTGGTACAGGTAAGACACTTGCATTTGTCTTGCCAATTTTAGAAAAAATCGATCCTACGTCAAGTGATGTACAAGCTTTAATTGTTGCGCCAACTAGAGAATTAGCACTGCAAATTACAACTGAAATTGAAAAGATGCTTGTTCATAAAGAAAATATTAATGTTCTTGCGATATATGGCGGTCAAGATGTAGCACAGCAAATGAGAAAGTTAAAAGGAAGTACACATATTGTTGTAGCAACACCCGGACGTTTATTAGATCATTTACGCCGTGAAACGATTGTATTATCCAATGTTTCTATGGTTGTGTTAGATGAAGCGGATCAAATGCTTCATTTCGGATTTTTATACGATATAGAAGATATTTTAGATGAGACACCTGAGAGTAAACAAACGATGTTATTTTCAGCGACGATGCCAAAAGATATTAAAAAGCTTGCGAAGCGCTATATGAAAGAACCTGAAATGATTCGAATTCAAAGTGAAGAAGTAACGGTGAATAATATTAAACAACGTGTGATTGAAACGACAGATCGTGCAAAGCAAGATACGCTACGTTATGTGATGGACCGTGATCAGCCGTTTTTAGCAGTTATTTTTTGCCGTACAAAGCGTAGAGCGAGTAAGTTATACGCTGATTTAAAAGGCTACGGTTATAATTGCGATGAACTTCATGGTGATTTATCTCAAGGAAAACGTGAACGAGTGATGAAGAGTTTCCGTGATGCGAAAATTCAATATTTAATTGCAACAGATGTAGCAGCACGTGGATTGGATGTAGAGGGTGTAACACATGTATTTAACTACGATATTCCAGAAGATGTAGAAAGTTACATTCACCGAATTGGAAGAACTGGACGTGCTGGTGGATCGGGCCTTGCAATTACATTCGTTGCACCAAAAGATGAAATGTATTTAAAAGAAATTGAAAAAGGTATTGGTGCAACACTACAAAGACAAGTAATCGAACAGCCTGCTAAACAAAAAAATGAAGTGAATGAAACAAAACAAAAGCAACAAATGAAAAAGCCAATGAAAACAGGTCAATATCGTCAAAAAGATAACCACGGAGAATCGAAAAATTCAAAACAGCGATCATTTCATAAACCAAGTAAGAAGAAAAGTAGTATAAAGCAAGGACAGCAAAGACGAGGTCGTTAATATAGAGTACGTGTTAAGAACAAAAGTCGTTTTCTTTTAAAGAAGGAAACGACTTTTTTATTCATAGCACTACTAGTAAGTTCACCTGGAATACCCCTTATTAAGTCAAAGCAGGTGTGTTAATATTTCTGAAATAAATTGTGGTATAATTTACATATAGGGGGACAGTAGATGACACAACATAAAGAAGAACAAATGAATCAAGCACTTGCATTGTTTTATTTTGCATATAAAACATTTACAGAAAAACCAGATGAAATTATAAAAGAATATGGTATACAGCGGGTGCATCACCGAATTTTATTTTTTATTGCTCGTTTTCCAGGGCTCAGTATAAATGAATTGTTATCTCTGTTAGAAATAAGTAAACAAGCTCTTCATGGACCACTTCGTCAGCTTCTTGAAAAGGGGCTTATCGAAAGCAATGAAGCAGAACATGATCGTCGTGTGAAACAGCTTGTCCTAACGCAAAAAGGAGCAGAGTTAGAAAAAAAACTGAGTGATGTGCAAAGAAAACAAATGGGAAGGATTTTCACGAAATTTGGTGAAACATGTGAAGAAAATTGGCATCAAGTTATGACTGAACTAGCAAATAATCGTTTAGGTTTTGATGCATGGTTATCTAAGCGTGAAGAGCCAGTTGATTAAAATGAGTAAATAAATTATTCGTCTGTTTTTAGAGTTTGAAAAAACAATTTTATCCATGAATGTTGACAACTAGGGATGAATCATAGAATAAATGGATAAAAAATTCACATTACCAGATACTTTATTACGTGTACACATTACAAAATGTAAATAGTTATTTCCGAAAGGGGAATTATTATGATAAAACTTGTACTCATTCGTCACGGACAAAGTTTATGGAATCTTGAAAATAGATTTACAGGATGGACAGATGTAGATTTATCGAAAAATGGATTAACCGAAGCAAGGGAAGCAGGTGCAATATTAAGAAACAATGGATATACGTTTGATGTTGCATATACGTCTGTTTTGAAACGGGCAATTCGAACGTTGTGGATTATTCTGCATGAAATGGACCTTGCATGGGTTCCTGTACATAAATCATGGAAGTTAAATGAAAGACATTACGGAGCATTGCAAGGGTTAAATAAGGATGAGACAGCAAAGAAATATGGTGATGAGCAAGTTCAAATATGGAGAAGAAGTACGGATGTAAGACCACCAGCTCTTACTGAAGATGATCCAAGGTATGAAGCTGATGATCCAAGATATAAATTTTTGAAAAAAGGCGAATTCCCGCTTACAGAATGCCTAGAAGATACAGAACAAAGAGTACTGGAATTTTGGCATAAGGAAATTGCACCGATGTTACAATCAGGACAAAGGGTCATAATCTCCTCTCATGGGAATACGATTCGTGCTCTTGTGAAATATTTAGATGATTTATCGAATGATGGTGTTGTGTCATTGAATATTCCAACGAGTATACCACTCGTATATGAATTAGATGACAATTTACAACCCATTCGTCATTATTATTTAAGTATGGACGGTGCAGTACCTAAAGGTGTAATTCCAAAGCATATATCTTGATAAAAAATATTTGTGAAAGTTTGAAATGCATGCTTGTCTACATGTAAAATGTAGATTCATTATAAAAGACGTGGCTTTCTTCTCATGTATATGCAGTATAGCTTATTTTAGAAGGTTGTCCATGTCTTTTGTCATAATGAGAGAGAGTTGAGCATGTAATGATATCGTGAGAAGTTTTTGAATGGAGGGTGATGTAATTGACAGTCTCTAACATTCGAATTGGTTTGTTTTTTCTTGTACTAGTTTTTTTATTTCTTATTTTCTTTTATTGGAAAAATGAAGAGTTGTACGAAGAGAAAAAACAGCTGATTCGAAAAACATGGTATGGTGTTTTTATTACATCAGTCACAATTTATTTCATGGTGAAAGGAATTGATTTAACCCTCTGGAAAAACATTTTAATGTTCGTTGCAATGGTCATATTTGTTGATATTGCGTTTATTTTAACTCCAAACATTTCGGAAATATGGGGGGCGAAATTTAGTGATATTGGAAAGACCGTTCAATCTATTAAACGATCATTAATTGCTTCGAAAGCACGAGGTGAAATTTACACAACAATTATTCAAAATGTAAACCCAGTGGCATTTGGGACGATGGAGTGGCAAACTGAAACAGAGTATGCAAAAAGCTTAAATGTATTTCTTGATACGTATGGTGAAAAAATTGGAGCAAAAATCGTTGTATTTGTGACAGCCAATGAATTAAATACAAATTTCCGTGGTATCCGCTCTCAATTTAGTATTACAGTACCTTTAGAACATATAGAGCAGTTAAATGCACAAAAAGCAGTGCAGGTTGAAAATGTTGGTATTATACCAGCGAAAATAGTAAAAGATGTTTGTATTGTTATTGATGGTCAAAAGAACAATCTTCAAGATCGGGATTTTGAAAATGTATATAATTTAACGATTCATCATAGTTATTTTAGTAAATAGGACAGAAGCAAAAGTTTCTGTCCTTCTTTCATACATAAATATAGACAAAGTTCGTGAAAATGAAACATAATTGAATAAATTTGGACAATCATCCCAACACTAGCAGGTAGAGGTGATTGTAGTGGAAAAAGAATATAGTAATGAATTTTTCAAAGAAGAAACTGAGGATACAACAGATTTCTCTTTAATAAAAGGAGATACAATGCAGCAAGTAGAAAGTTTAGAAGAAGAATTAAAAAGAAACGGATAAAAGTGCGTCTGGTTTATATTTGAGATATAATTAAGAGAGAAAGGTTGTATCTCTTTTATAAAAGGGGGAGGAAAAAATGCAAGAAATGAAACAACAAAAACTTTCTTTTTTTAAGGAAAAAAAAGAAGCACCAAATACAGATTTCTCTCTTGTAAAAGGTGCATTAACAGAAAATATTAATCGATTAGAAAAGCTCATGAATCATGATGCATCAAAATATATACAAAGAAAAAAAATGGAAGAAAATGTATAAAAGCATTTTCTTTTTTTATTTCTTCTTCATTCCTGCTCCGAATTCCTCAAAATCCAGTTTCTTATAATATGGAATATTTTCTTCTGTGCAAATTAATTGTAAATGCAGATTCCGTTTTTGGCATTTCACTATTAATTTTTGCACTATACCTTTTCCAATCCCTTGATTTTGGTAGGATGGATGAACGACTAATCCACATAGGTAAGCGTTAATTACCCCATCTGAAATGATACGCCCTGTCGCAATTAATTGATCGTTATCATAAACACTTATAACAAAAGTACTTTGAGTTAGAGCATGATGCAATTGCTCTTTTGAAAGCTTTAAAAAGTCATTCCAACCGACGGAATCGTATAAATCGAAAATATGTTCAGGATCAGGGAGGTTGTCTGTAAAATACATATACATTCTCCTTTTTTATGTATTATAAAAATTATAACAATATTCTGTGAAAAAAGTGTAGGATAGTTTTGTTAAATAGGATCGATAGGTTTACATCTTTCATAAAAAGTAAAATGATGAAGCGTGGTATAATGATAAAGAAAAGAATAATTTAAAATTCAAAGATTTATTTGAGAGGAGCTTTACAATGTATTCTACTTTAGAACAATTAACAAAGCACCCTGTATTTTATCATTTTGCAGAAATTTCAAAGGTTCCAAGAGGATCTGGACATGAAAAAGAAATTAGTGATTACTTAGTGAAATTTGCAAAAGATCGTAATTTAGAAGTTGTACAAGATGAAGCTTTAAACGTAATTATTAAAAAGCCAGCAACTAAAGGGTATGAAAATGTTCCAGCAATTATTATCCAAGGTCATATGGATATGGTTTGTGAGAAGAATCAGGCAACAGTTCATGATTTTGAAAAGGACCCAATCGAGTTACGAATTGTTGGCGACATGTTGTATGCAAATCAAACGACTTTAGGTGCGGATAATGGAATTGCAGTTGCATATGCATTAGCGCTTTTAGATTCAACAGATATCGATCATCCAGCACTAGAAGTTGTGATTACAACAGAAGAAGAGACAACAATGGGCGGAGCTTTTGCTGTTGATCCAAAGCACTTTGATGGAAAAATATTTATTAATATTGATTCTGAAGAAGATCATAAATTACTAGTGAGCAGTGCAGGAGGAGCAAAAGCAGTTGAAACAATTTCTGTTGTTTGGGAAGAAATATCTGCTGATTTAGCTGCATATCGTTTATATGTTGGAGGGCTAAAAGGCGGCCATTCGGGTATGGAAATTGATAAGCAACGCGGTAATGCAAACAAAGTTTTAGGACGAGTATTGCATGATTTATCGAATGAGATCCAATTTAACATGAGTGAAATCCATGGTGGATTAAAAACAAATGCAATTCCACGTGAAAGTGTAGCAACAATTTTATTATCTGCAAATGATGTACATAAGGCAGAAGAGAAAGTTGCAGATTGGACACGCATTTTACAAGAAGAGCTACGTGCTATTGATCCCGATGTACATGTGTCTCTTACGAAATTAGAAGAAAAAGTAGAAAAAGTATTTGCGAAAGAAACACAAAAACAGCTTATATCTTCTTTATTCTTAATTCCAAATGGTATTCAAAGTATGAGTATGGATATTAAAGGGCTTGTAGAAAGCTCAACAAATTTAGGAGTTATTGAAACATTACATAATGAAATTAAATTGCGAAACGAAGTAAGAAGTTCAGTAAGTAGTCTAAAGCAGCATATTACGAATGAAATTAAGCATATTGCAGAATTGGTCGGAGCAAAGTTTGAGAAGGAATCAGAGTATCCAGAATGGCCATATAATCCAAATTCATCGATTCGTGATTTGTTTGAAAAAGTGCATAAAGAAAAATATAATAAAGATGTTGAAATCTTCGCAGTACACGCTGGTATCGAATGCAGTGTATTTGTTCAAAAAATGCCTGAATTAGATGCAATTTCATTTGGACCAGATATTTTCAACGTTCATACGCCGGATGAACATATTAGTATTTCTTCTGTTATTAATAACTGGGGATACTTCATTGATGTAATGAGAGAAACAAAATCTTTAATATAAATATGAATGAATCGAACTGTCTAAGATTTTCTTAGGCAGTTTTTTGATGTATTTATAGGATTTCTCACACGGATAGGGTGAATTGTGAATTTGAAATAAAGTCGTACCGTTTATAAAAAAGATGTACCATTTTGAAGAAAGTTATTCCGTTTGCAAAAAAGTTACCCCGCTTTGCCCCTTTTCGATTAAAGGGTTCAGTGTGAGTCTCAATCAAATTTTATTCCAAAGCCACAGAAACCTCTTGGCATCTAAGGTTTTATTGTTGAATATTCAGAATTTTAACAATAGATTAAATTTAATAAGGTGTCTGAAATGAGAAAATTGATTTACCTGTCCATTTTTTTACTGTTTACAGGGATAATAAGTTTTACAGCTCAAGCTCAAACACCAAGTAAAGAAGTTACTTTTAAAGAAAAACTTAACGTTAAAAAATTAGATGTCGTTGAATTTTTCTCTGAACATAATGGAACGTTTATATTACGTGATGTTAAAACGGGAGAAACCTTTGTCTACAATCAGGAAAGAGCTAACACAAGACAAACCCCGGAATCTACATTTAAGGTCCCTAATGCCTTAATTGGGTTACAAGTCAAAGCTGTTCGAGATGAGTATGATGTAAAACGATGGGATGGCGTAAAACGTGAATTTGATACATGGAACCGTGATCATATCCTTGGATCGGCTATGCGTGAATCAGCTATTTGGTATTACCAGGAAATGGCTAGGGATATTGGAGAGCAACGCATGAATGATTGGATACAAAAAGTCTCGTATGGAAACGAGGATATTAGTGGAGGAATCGACCATTTCTGGTTAAGCAGCTCTTTAAAAATTAGTCCTCTTGAACAAGTTGATTTTATCGGGAAGTTGTATAAAGAAAAACTTCCGTTTGATAGACATGTAATGAAAACTGTAAAACGAATGATGATCCAAGAAGAAGGGGATTACTACACACTTTATGGGAAAACGGGGACAAGATTGTCTGATTTAGGATTAGGCTGGCTTGTTGGCTTTAAAAAATAGACAATCGTTCTTATGTTTTTGTAACAAACATTGATGGTACGGGTACAAAAGCTAAAAACATCACATTGGATATCTTAAAGAAGTACCGCTTAATGTCCCGTTATAAAAATGTTTTAGACCGAACATCATTGATCTAATTAGATTCCCCTATTCATATTTTTCTACATTTGTAAAATAAAGATTTAGACTGATGACTAAGTTTCATTTCGTGAAGAAAGTTTTTAATAAAATAAAGTATTAGACTATATGGTAGCCTTACATGTATACAGTATACAGGATTTCATAGCTCAATATAGAACATTAAAAGAGTGTTGATATATTAAAAAAGGGGAAATATACATGAAACTTACAAATGATGTAAAAGCCATTGTCTTAGATCTCGATGGAACTCTATTAAATTCACAAAAAGAAGTGTCTGAAAGAAGTAAAAAAGCCATTTTGACAGCTCATGAAAAAGGTCTTGCTGTTATATTTGCAACAGCACGGCCACCAAGGTCTGTTAATGACTTTTTATGTAGGGAGCTTCAGGAAATAGCATCTGTTGTTTATTATAACGGTGCTTTATCCATAGATAATCAATTAGGTAAAAAACATTATCCAATTGAACAAATATTGACGGAAGAAATTCTAAACTATATACATACGAATCAGCCAGATACTTATATTTCCATAGAGTCTGAAGATGCTTGGTACAGCAGCCAAACTTTAGACTATAAACAGGTCATGAAAGTTACAACAAACCCTACAGTAATAACCATTGATGAACTTAGAAAGACACAAGCTTCCAAAATACTGATTTCTCAATGCTATGACTATAAAAGTTTACAGGAACTCTTTGCAGATAAAGTTAACATGATACGCACTGACTCGGGAAGTTTGATTCAAATTATGGATAAAGATGTGTCGAAAGAGCGCGCTGTTATTGATATCTGTGCAGCTAAGAGAATACCTATGGATTGTGTTATGCCTTTTGGGGACGACTGGAATGATTTTAATTTATTTAGGGAAGCTGGATTACCAGTGGCAATGGGTAATGCTATTCCTGAGTTAAAAGAAATAGCATTTTTTGTTACCGGAAACAATGATGAAGAAGGTGTGGCACAGGTGTTAGAACAAATAATCTTTGCTGCCAATCCAAGTAAAAACTAATGTGAATGGAAAGTCCCTTCAGTTCTTAAAAGGGACTTTTAAAGGTTTTGCGATACTCTGATTTTATGTTAATAAAGGGTGTTTTCATATCTAAAAAACATTTTCAGTCTACAACTATTTTTTAACAGTCTAATACTTTATTCTATAGTCTAAAATATTTTTTTAATGGGGCACTTAAAGTATTTTTATTATTTCCACTGTCTACTTGACAGGGAGCTGCTCATCTTTTTTTAATGGATCCTTTCTGTTTACCATAGAATGTGGATTTGTAAGAAGTTTTTAATCAAACTTTATTTAAAAGCTACATGAATAGGTGATGTCAGTATTTGCAAATTTAGCTGGCAAGGGAATTAAGAAGGTGATAATTTCATGTACTGTATTGAAAAGAAAATAAAACATTATATTCAAAAAACACAATAGTATCTATTCTATCAAGATAAGTTATATAATAAAATACTAATAATACGATTTGAAAAGGAATGCTAAAAAATACATACTGATTGCACCTTTATAAGGAAGGGAAATATGAAAAAAGATATAAAAGGTTATTCATTATAAGTATATTAGTAGTAGGAGTTAGTGCATTTTCATATCTGCAAAACAATGTATTAAGTATAGGAAAAGTATTGACAACATCAAGTAACATACCTGCTAATTTTAAAGGGTTTAAAATGGTCCAGTTGTCGGATTTACATAGTAAAACATTTGGAGAAAATCAGAAAGTTTTAATTGAGAAAGTAAAAAAGTAGCAGTTTAGGGAATAGCATCATTCCTCAAAGGGTTTTTAATAGACAGGAGATTGTAGTCGTACAGTTTAATTAATTTGTACGACTTTTTTATTTGTTTTCGATGAAATTACTGTTATCTATTCACCAATACTCTTTTGATAGAAAATAGTATTGATGATGGAGAAATTTACATGAAAGATTGAAATTCTCTATAAAGTACAAGTATCCATTACAGTTTTGTTAAATTTTTTCAACGCTACATAAACTAACAAATTTTGACGTCCTTTCTTTGTTATAGTTTAAATAATTAAAATAATCAGTTTTCGTTTAAGTGAAAATGTTTATGACTTGTGCATATAAAAAATATTATAAAGGGGTGTACACATGTATAAAGAATTTGAAATTGAGGAATACACTGCAATTGAGGAGCAAATTCATTATTATAGTCAAAGTTTATTAGTGAATCATCCTGAGCAAATAATAAAGTATTTGGAAAAAAGGCTAGAAAAATATACGGAAACTTTAAAATATGCACATTTGTATCCGGAAAAAGTTATTTCACCTATACAACAACTAATTATTGAATATTCTTTAGATGTTGCTAGAATTAGAAAATATTTAAATTTAAAGACTTAATTTGTAATCATTTGAAATGAATCAGAGTCGACAGTGAGAAAATATATTCTACTGTCGACTCTGATTCATTTTCTATAACAAACTTAGTTGTTAGAAGTTTAGATTGAAAAAAATAATACTCATAAAAGAAATTTGACATATAATAATTCAAACGTATAATTAAAGTGAGTACTCACTCATTTTATAAAAGGAGGAGATTTTATTGCAACAACCTTCTGTTATTTTGCAAGATGTATCAAAGCGTTTTGGAAAAAAAGAAGTTTTGCATAATATTTCACTATCTGTAGCAGAAACAGAAATTTTTGGTTTAGTAGGCCCTTCAGGTTCTGGCAAAACAACACTTATCAAAATGATTGCTGGTATTAGTGAATCGACGACAGGTGAAGTAACAGCTTTAGGAACGAAAATGCCTAATTTAAACGGTATGAAGCAAATAGGCTATATGGCACAGGCTGATGCACTGTATGAAGAGTTATCTGCTTATGAGAATGCAGATTTTATCGCAACAATGTATGGATTGAAAGGTAAACGTAAGAAAGAGAGAATTGAAGAAGTTTTTACATTAGTTGAATTATCAGAGCATGCTAAAAAACAAGTGCAACACTTTTCAGGTGGGATGAAGAAACGGTTATCTCTAGCGATGGCACTTTTACATGAACCAAAGCTTTTAATTTTAGATGAGCCAACGGTTGGAATTGATCCGGTTCTTCGTAAATCTATTTGGGGAAAATTTCATGAACTCAAAGGACAAGGAACAACGATTATTGTGACTACACATATTATGGATGAAGCTGAATTTTGTGAACGTCTTGGATTAATTAGAGATGGGAAGTTAATTGCAACAGGAACCCCAAATGATTTAAAAGGTCGAACTTCATCAGGGCGGATTGAAGATGTCTTTCTATTGGAAGGAGCGGTTGAATCATGAGAATTGGTGGTGTAATTATTCGGATTATTCGGCAATTTTTCCGGGATAAACGATCGTTGGCAATGATGTTCGGAGCGCCAATGTTACTCCTTTGGTTATTATCGCTAGTGTTTACACAAAAGGATTACACTCCTCATATTGCATTAATAGATGCTCCAGCACCTATAGTGGAATCAATGAAAAAGCAAGATGCTACCATCTATGAGTATAATAAAGATAAAGCGTATTCTAAGTTGAAAAATCAACAAGTAGATGCCATTATTACTTTAGAAGATGGAAAAGTGAATGTGTTACTAGAAGGTAGCGATTCTTCAAAAAACCGTGCCGTGCTACAAGCATTACAAAAGGCCACAGAAAAAAATGAAATGCCTGGTATGAAACCAAAAATTGATTTTTTACATGGTTCCGCAGATTTTACGATGTTCGATGGACTCGGACCGGTATTAATTGGCTTTTTCACATTCTTCTTTGTCTTTATTTTATCAGGAGTTTCATTTGTGCGAGAACGTTTAAGTGGGACGTTGGAAAGACTGCTATCTACTCCAGTGCGTCGCTGGGAAATTGTCATGGGTTATATACTGGGATTTGGTATTTTTGCTTTGTTACAATCTGTTATCATTGTAAGCTTCTCTGTTTATATTCTTGATTTATATGTAGCAGGATCACTGTGGCTTACATTACTCATTACATGTATGCTTTCACTAACAGCGTTAACACTTGGTACTTTTTTATCGGCATACGCCAATAACGAATTTCAAATGATTCAATTTATCCCACTTGTTATCGTACCGCAAATTTTCTTTTCAGGTTTATTTCCAATGGAATCAATGAATAAGTGGCTACAAATGCTTGGAAAGTTATTTCCGCTCACATATGGTGCTGATGCGATGAGACAAGTGATGATTCGTAATCAAGGATTTGCTGAAATTGCGGGAGACCTTTGTGTGTTATTTCTTTTTGCACTACTATTTACAATAGGGAATATATTTGCTTTGAGGAAACATCGTAGAATATAAATTTTATTAAAAGGGGCATGATGCATGAAAAAAGATTGGTTAGAGGAGTTAATTGCTGCTACAGATACAGATAAGCGTAATGAACGACAAATGCGTATATTAGAAGCAGCGGTTGATATGTTTGGAGAAAAAGGGTATGCATCCACTTCAACAAGTGAGATTGCAAAGCGTGCTGGTGTAGCGGAGGGAACGATCTTCCGCTACTATAAAACGAAAAAAGAGTTACTTTTAGCGGTTGTAATGCCCACATTAACAAAGTTCGCTGCACCATTTTTTGTACAAGCTTTTGCAAAAGAAATACTGGAGAATACGTATGAAACGTATGAAGAGTTTTTAAGAATAGCAATACGAAATCGATTTGAGTTTGCTAAAAAACATTTTCCAATGCTAAAAATTTTAATGCAAGAAGTACCATTCCAGCCAGAATTAAAAAATGAAATACAACAATTAGTGGAAAAAGAACTTTTTTCCCGGTTTAAAAAACTAATTCTACATTTTCAAGAACAAGGGCAAATTATTGAAATGCCTACACCTTCAATTGTGCGCTTTACTTTATCTTCTATAATGGGGTTAATTTTAACTCGATTTTTATTATTACCTGAAGAAAAATGGGACGATGAAGTAGAGATTGAAAATACAATTCAATTTATATTGTATGGACTAACACCACGAACGTTGTGATAACAACGTTTGTGGGTTTTGATTTTCATATTTGTAAACATTGACTATCCCAAGATACTGTTAACCGCGTTTTTACTTTCTTAAATGCAAATGTACAAAGAAAGAACATTCAATTCGTACATCCGCTCGTATTGCAGGTTCAAAATTACCAATCAGTGCGTTAGCAATAGCAAGTTATGAATCTGCAAACAATACGCAAAAAGAAATTTTGAATAATATGCCACAACAAGATATGCGCTTTATTATCTTTTATTCTATTTTTGCACCAAAACCTTTTTTATTTACTATTCTCTTTGTACAATAAATGAGTAGCTGTTATCTCCATCGCCATGCGATTGTCGTATCTTCGATGTGAATAGCTGGAATATCAATTCCTAGATATTTCCCCTCATTTTCATCGGAAATAGACCGATTTTCATCGTATAGAAATTCAGGATTGATACTTTCAAAATCAAATGTACTATCCTCATCTACCATTTCATGAAAATATTCCTGAAATGGAAATGTATTGTTCCATACATGGTGTTTCTACAAAAACATCTGTGATTTCGCCTATTTCAGTATCTTTAAAGTATAATTTCATATTTGCACCTTCTTATTCAGGAATTTTGAAATAGTCTTTTGGTATTTCACCTTTTATCAAATACTCATTGTCTCTTTTAGTCCACTTTAGAGCAAGTTTTTTTCAATGAGATGTCGTTATTTTATCTTGTTTAATTAAACGCTCGATTTGTTTTGAACTTAAGATTGCTACATCTTTTATATCTCTATTACGGATTGCTGTTCGTAAACCATTAAAGATTCCTTTACCAACGGGTGTAAGGCCTGCAAAAACCATGACACCTGCCCCACCACGTTTCCACCATGAAAGTTTTTCTCCCGTGTCAGGGTCCACACCTTCTATAACACACCTTACATCATATTCACCCGAAAGTTCACCCGTTAAATCCCTGGCTGCTTTCTTTAAATCATCGCCATTTTCTTCAGAAGAAGACGTATAATCTACTGTCTCACTTTCAACTAGATTGTCACCTTCAAGAGTTTCGGATTGGTGAGCTCTATCTTCTGTAATTTTTTGAATAGATGCCGTCCACTCCATGTTCAACCCTTGCGTACTAAATGTGCCACTTGCCGGACTAAAGCCTTTTCCGCTTTGGACTTCCGCTAGACCCGTCGCAATGCTAGCTGCTAATTGAATTGCTGTACTATAGTTATTGCTAGAGGTCTGATTGAATTGATACAGATGATCTAACTTTTCTTGCAATTTTTGCCTCATGACAGTAAAAAGATCCGCCATAGCGTCCATACCCGGGATTGGCATAGCTTGACTGACTGTTTCCATACTTGTTTTCATTCGGTCAATTTCTTGAATTTGTTCTAATATTTCTTGTTCGATTACATCCGTTGAAGCTACCTGTGATTGAAATTGACAAGGAAGGGGAGTGCCTAATATGTATGTCCATTATCTTACTGTTCTTCATAGGAACACCCCTGGAAAAATATTGTTTTAGTTATAACAATAAATGGTTAAATTCTCCTCCGAAAAATACAGTTTGTGTAAAATGTGTTTCTCGTAGTTCTGAACAAGGAAACAAGAATTAATCTGATATAGCGTAGAGGTAAAGAAGGGGAGAAGATTATAATAGAAGAAATATAAAAAAAGTGCTAACAAGTTTGCAAATGAACTTGCTAACACTTATATGAAATAGATATTAATTATCGCTGATATGTCACTCATATTTAGTCATAATAAAAAGAGAAAATACAAACTAACTTTGCTTAGAATACTCATCGTAGTCCAATTTATATTATACGAATTAACGCCGTGGGGGTAATAAAATGCGACAATTTGCAAAACCAACAGTTGTTGTAAGTAAATGCCTAGAATTTGATGCTTGTCGTTATAATGGAGAAATGATTTCAGATGTTACAATTCGAAATTTACAACCATTTGTTACATTTATTCCGGTATGTCCTGAAGTAGAGATTGGATTAGGAATCCCTCGTGAAACGATTCGGATTATTGAAGATGAAGGAATCCACAAACTTGTACAACCTTCAACTAAAGAAGATGTAACAGAAAAAATGCAAAGTTTTTCTAATCAATTTTTAGGTTCTTTACCAGATGTTGATGGTTTTATTTTAAAGAATCGTTCTCCAAGTTGTGGAACTAGAGATGTGAAAATTTATACAGGATATGAAAAATCACCAGTAAAAGAGAAGGGTGCTGGTTTGTTTGGTAGCGCTGTATTAAAAAAATTTTCGCATATTGCAATAGAGGAAGAAGGTAGATTGTCGAATTTTATTATCCGTGAACATTTCTTTACTAGGCTGTTTACAATCGCTAATTTTAAAATATTAAAACATAATAGAAACTTGAAAGATCTCATACATTTTCAGTCTGATAATAAATATTTATTTATGGCATATAATCAAGTGAAACAGAAAGAATTAGGGCGTATTATCGCGAATCCCAAAAAGGAAAAGATTGAAGTTGTTTTTGAAAATTATGAGAAGACTTTGCATGAATTGTTAATGCGCACACCGCGCTATACATCGAATATAAATGTATGTGCGCATATTTTGGGATACTTTAAAATGAAGTTAAAGAAACAAGAAAAAGAGCATTTTTTAGGATTACTTCACAAGTATGCTGAAAAGAAAATTCCACTTAGCAGTTTGCTTGCAATCTTAAAATCATGGGCGATTCGATTCGAAGAAAACTATTTATTACGACAAACATATTTTGAACCGTACCCTGAAGTATTAGTAGAAATCTCAGATTCAGGAAAAGGAAGAGATTATTAAAGAAAAAACCTCATAATTCGACACCATTATTCCTATGTTGTTGTAGAACAATGTAGGAATTTTTTTGTGCATGAGTACAGAATCTGTTTTAAAATTAAATTATGACAGAATTATAACAATTATCTAACTACTATCCTTATCTTTTAAAAAGCAATGTTTGTAGTACAGACTCGCACGCTGTCGAAACTCAATATTCGATAAGGGGTGTGTGGCGGAATGGAATTTACTCTAACTCGCGAAAAACAAATGATTAAAGAAATGGTACGTGACTTTGCTGAAAAGGAAATCGCACCAAAAGCTGTGTATTATGATAAAACAGCTGAGTTTCCATACGAAACGTTTCAAAAAATGGGCGAACTAGGTTTGTTAGGAATCCCATTCCCAGAAGAGTATGGAGGTTCTGGCGGCGATACTGTATCGTACGCATTAGCTGTTGAAGAAATTGGACGTGCTTGTGGCGGTACAGGCTTAAGTTATGCTGCAACAATTTCATTAGGTGCCTCTCCGATTTATTACTTTGGTACAGAAGAACAAAAACAAAAGTATTTAATCCCGATGGCATCTGGAAAAACATTAGGTGCTTTTGGTTTAACAGAACCGAACGCTGGATCTGATGCAGGTGGCACACAAACAAAAGCATTTTTAGATGGTGATGAATACGTAATTAGTGGTGAAAAGTGCTGGATTACGAATGCGGAGTATGCAAATACAATTATTGTAACCGCTGTCAACGGTGTTGAGGAAAATGGTAAAAAACGTATTTCTGCATTTATTGTACCGACAACAAGTGAAGGTTTAACGATTTCAAGTCCATACGATAAGATGGGGGTTCGCGCTTCTAATACTTGCGAAATCGTACTTGATAGCGTTCGTGTACCGAAAGAGAATATTCTTGGTGATGTGAATAAAGGATTTAAGCAATTTTTATATACACTTGATGGAGGTCGTATTTCCATTGCGGCATTAGCTGTAGGGATTGCACAATCTGCTTTTGAGCGTGCACTTCAATATGCGAAAGAGCGTCAGCAATTTGGAAAAACGATTTCTAATTTCCAAGCGATTCAATTTAAACTGGCAGATATGGCTACTGAGGTGGAATTAGCGCGTAATTTAGTACATAAAGCAGCTTGGTTAAAAGATCATGATAAACCTTTCGGTAAAGAAGCAGCTATGGCAAAACTTTTTGCATCTGAAGCAGCTAGTCGTATTGCGAATCAAGCCGTGCAAATTCACGGTGGATATGGTTATATGCGTGAATATGAAGTTGAACGTCATATTCGCGATGCAAAACTTTTAGAAATTGGTGAAGGAACTTCTGAAATTCAACGTCTCGTAATTGCAAGACATTTAGGATGTAGATAAAAGGGAGGGTTCACTATGTTTCAAAAAATCTTAATTGCTAATCGTGGTGAAATTGCAGTTCGTATCATTAAAACTTGTCAAAAACTTGGAATACGTACAGTTGCTATTTATTCAGAGGCGGATGAAAATGCACTTCATGTCAAACTAGCAAATGAGGCTTATTTAGTTGGTGGTCCGCGTGTCCAAGAGAGTTATTTAAATCTCGAAAAAATTATAGACATTGCGATGAAAACAAATGCTGAAGCGATTCATCCAGGTTATGGATTATTATCAGAAAATCCATCCCTCGCGATTCGTTGTAAAGAAGAAGGACTTGTATTTATCGGCCCTTCTGAAGAAATTATTGCTAAGATGGGTAGTAAAATCGAATCGCGTCTGGCAATGCAAGAAGCAAATGTTCCTGTTGTACCAGGAATCACAACAAATATTGAGACTGCTGAGGAAGCGATTGAAATTGCAAAACAAATTGGTTATCCATTAATGCTGAAGGCATCCGCGGGCGGCGGAGGCATTGGAATGCAGTTGATGGAAACTGAGCAAACGCTCACCAAGGCATTTGAGAGTAATAAAACGCGTGCGCAAAACTTTTTCGGTAATGGTGAAATGTATTTAGAGCGTTATATTGCAGACGCGCATCATATCGAAATTCAGCTTCTAGCTGATACTCATGGAAATACAGTGTATTTATGGGAACGTGAATGTTCAGTACAACGCCGAAATCAAAAAGTGATTGAGGAAGCACCATCTCCATTTTTAGATGAAGCGGCTCGTAAAGAAATGGGAGAAGTTGCTGTACAAGCAGCAAAAGCTCTTGGCTATATAAATGCAGGTACTGTTGAATTTCTTGTAGATGACGAGAAAAACTTTTATTTCTTAGAGATGAATACGAGATTACAAGTAGAGCATCCCGTTACCGAAGAAATTACCGGTCTAGATCTTGTTGAACAGCAATTACTTATTGCATCTGGTGAAAAGCTTTCCTTTACGCAGGACGATATAAATCGTAGTGGTCATGCCATTGAAGCGCGTATTTATGCGGAGGATCCAAAAACATTTTTCCCATCACCTGGGAAGATTACGGACCTAACGTTACCAGAAAAAGTGCGCATTGATCACTTTTTAGAAAATAACGTGACAATCACACCGTTCTACGATCCAATGATTGCAAAAGTAATTGCTCATGGTGAAACACGTCAAGAGGCAATTGAAAAACTACAGAATGCACTTCAAGAACTGAAAGTGGAAGGCATTAAGACAAATACACCAATGCTACTGCAAGTATTAGAAGATGAAGTATTCCAAAGTGGAATTTATACAACAGGTTTTGTAACAAAACAACTTGTAAAAAAATAAGGTTTATGAATATTAAAGGGGGAAAAAATGATGACAAAAGTGTATGCATCGATGGCAGGTAATGTTTGGAAGATTGTTGTGGGAGTAGGAGATACAGTAGAAGAAGAACAGGATGTCGTCATTTTGGAATCTATGAAAATGGAAATTCCAATCGTTTCAGAAGAAGCCGGTACAGTCATGAAAATTAATGTGCAAGAGGGCGATTTTGTTAATGAAGGAGATGTATTAATAGAGATTGAATAGGGAGAAGAAGGGGTGAAATGTATTGAAGCTACCTACTTTTGCTGTCATTAAAGAAGTTGGACCACGTGATGGTTTGCAAAATGAGAAGAAAATTGTTGGCACAAAAGATAAAGTGAAATGGATTCAATTACTTTCAGAAGCTGGAGTATCGTATATTGAAGTTTCCTCGTTCGTTCACCCAAAATGGGTTCCTGCTTTAGCTGATGCAAGTGATGTGTTTTCAGAGTTAAAGCAGAAACCAGACGTTACATATGCTGCGCTTGTTCCAAATCAAAATGGTTTGGAACGAGCTCTTTTGCAAAATGTAGATGAGGTGAATGTTTTTTTATCAGCAAGTGAATCACATAATAAAAGCAATATCAATAAGTCTATTAAAGAAGCATTATCTGTTATAAAAGATATTACAAAGCAGGCACAATTTGCAGGTAAAAGAGTAAGAGGTTACGTTTCTACTGTATTTGGTTGCCCTTATGAAGGAGATGTAAGCATTGATGCTGTAGATGAGTTATGTAATCAACTCTTCTCATATGGCATTTATGAAATCTCACTTGGGGATACGATTGGTGTAGCAAATCCATTGCAAGTAGAGTATGTATTAGAACATTTACTTAAAAAATATGATTCTTCTCAATTCGCAATGCATTTTCATAATACGTACGGGATGGCGCTTGCAAATGTCGTTCAGTCATTGGCATACGGTGTTACGACATTTGATAGTTCTTGTGGTGGTCTCGGTGGTTGTCCTTATGCACCAGGAGCCTCAGGAAATGTTGCAACGGATGATCTAGTACATATGCTCCATCAAATGGGGGTACAAACCAATATAAATGAAGAAAAATTATTAAAAGCTAGCCAATTTATTCAAAGTAAGTTAAACATTCAATTGCCAAGTCATGTGTATAAAGCATTGCAACATAAAACAATAAGTAGGTGATAAAATGTTACAATTGCAAAATATTTCAGTGAATTATATAACACCGCATATTGTAAAAATAACATTAAATCGTGAACGACAAGCAAATTCGTTATCTCTTGCACTATTGGAAGAGTTGCAATCTACACTCACTCATATTAATGAAGAAGCTGATGTTCGTGTTGTCATTTTGACAGGAGCGGGCGAAAAGGCATTTTGTGCCGGAGCGGATTTAAAAGAACGTGCCAATATGAATGAGGAACAAGTACGTTATGCAGTCGGAATGATTCGTTCCACAATGGATATGGTTGAACAATTATCACAACCAGTTATTGCTGCAATAAATGGAATTGCACTTGGTGGTGGTACTGAATTAAGTTTAGCGTGTGATTTTAGAATTGCAGCAGAAACAGCAAGTCTTGGACTTACTGAAACATCTCTAGCTATTATTCCAGGAGCCGGTGGTACGCAACGACTACCAAGACTAATTGGTATTGGTAGAGCAAAAGAATTAATTTATACAGCAAGACGTATTTCAGCAAATGAAGCGAAGGAATACGGAATGGTAGAATTTGTTGTACCAACAAACTTACTAGAAGAAAAAGCAATTGAAATTGCAGAACGTATTGCTAGTAATGGCCCAATTGCTGTTCGATTAGCAAAAGAGGCAATTTCAAATGGTTTACAAGTGGATTTGCACACTGGACTACAAATGGAAAAGCTGGCGTATGAAGGTGTGATTCATACGAAAGATCGATTAGAAGGACTACAGGCATTTAAGGAAAAACGTAAGCCGATGTATAAGGGGGAGTAAATGTGCTAGAACAAAAACAACAATCTAATTCGTTTGCAGAACGTGTTGAAACAATTAAACAAGGCGGAGCTCCGAAATATCATGAGCAAAATAAAGAAAAAGGAAAAATCTTTGTTCGGGATCGTTTAGCTCTTCTATTTGATAATGGCGAGTATGTAGAAGACGCTCTCTTTGCAAATTGCGAGCAGTCAGGTTTACCGGCAGATGGGGTTGTAACTGCTACTGGTAAAATACACGGACGAACTGTATGTGTGATGGCGAATGATTCAACAGTGAAAGCTGGATCTTGGGGTTCTCGTACAGTTGAAAAGATTTTACGTATCCAGGAAACAGCTGAAAAGTTACGTGTACCACTGTTTTATCTAGTTGATTCTGCCGGTGCTCGTATTACGGATCAAGTTGAAATGTTCCCAGGCCGCCGCGGTGCAGGACGTATTTTTTATAACCAGGTGAAGCTGTCGGGTAAGGTACCGCAAATTTGTTTATTATTTGGTCCTTCAGCAGCTGGTGGTGCTTATATTCCTGCTTTTTGTGACGTTGTTATGATGGTGGAAGGAAATGCATCCATGTACTTAGGTTCACCGCGCATGGCTGAAATGGTTATTGGTGAAAAAGTAACATTAGAGGAAATGGGCGGTGCTCGTATGCATTGTTCCGTATCAGGATGCGGAGATGTGTTATGTAAAACAGAAGAAGATGCAATTGCTCAGGCAAGACAATATATTTCATATTTTCCAAGTAACTATCAAGAAAATGCTCCTGCGACTAAGCCTCAAGAACCAAAGCAGTTCGAAAAAACGTTAGAACAAATCATCCCAGAAAATCAAAATGCTCCTTTTAATATGAAAGATCTTATTAACCGTATTATCGATGAAGGTTCTTTCTTTGAAGTGAAAAAGTTATTTGCGCAAGAACTCATTACAGGATTAGGACGAATCGATGGGAAACCTGTTGGTATTGTTGCAAATCAGCCGCGTATGAAAGGTGGCGTATTATTCCACGATTCTGCTGATAAAGCAGCAAAGTTTATTAACTTATGTGACGCATATCATATTCCATTATTATTCCTTGCCGATGTGCCTGGATTTATGATTGGAACAAAAGTGGAGAGAGCTGGTATTATTCGTCACGGTGCGAAAATGATTTCTGCAATGAGTGAAGCGACAGTACCGAAAATTTCAATTATTGTTCGTAAAGCATATGGTGCTGGTTTATATGCAATGGCAGGTCCAGCTTTCGAGCCGGATTGCTGCCTTGCGTTGCCGACGGCTTCTATTGCTGTAATGGGCCCTGAAGCTGCTGTCAATGCTGTATACGCGAATAAAATTGCAGCGCTACCAGAAGAAGAGCGTGCAAGTTTTATTGCAGAAAAACGTGAAGAATATAAACAAGATATTGATATTTATCGACTAGCATCAGAAATGGTGATAGATGGTATTGTTCATCCGAATGATTTACGTGAAGAATTAAAGAAACGCTTTGAAATGTATATGAGTAAATATCAAGTATTTACAGATCGGAAACATCCAGTTTATCCAGTATAAAAGCCCTATTAAGGGCTTTCTTATTCGAAATATGAGGAGGGGAAAACAGTGAAACAAGCGGTATGGTTTCCAACAGAAGAATATAAAGAGAAAACGCGTTTACACGGATGGATGAAATCGCTGGGTTATGACGATTATGAAGCATTTTATAACAAGTCAATTGAAGAAACTGCATGGTTTTGGGGAGAAGCAGAACGTGCAGTTGGCTATCAATGGATGAGGCCGTATACAGAAGTGTTAGATTTAGCAAACGGTACACCGTTTGCACAGTGGTATACAGGGGGAACGTGCAATGTAGTTGAATCTGCCTTATCTCGTTGGCTTGCAGATGAAGAAACAAAAAAACAACCTGCCCTCATGTATGAAGGTGAAAATGGAACAACAAAAACATTTACATATGAAGAACTTGATAGCTGGGTAAGCCGCGTTGCGAATGGTTTGAAGCATATGGGCATTGAAAAAGGTGATCGTGTAACAATTTACATGCCGATGATTCCAGAAACAGTTGTTGCTATGTTAGCAGTAATGAAAATCGGTGCAATTATTTCTCCGATTTTTTCTGGATTTGCAGCTGATGCAGTTATGACGCGTGTACAAGCAGCAGGATCCAAAATGATTATTACAGCTGATGGATTCTCACGCCGCGGTAAAATCGTTTCATTAAAAGATGAGGTGGATAAAGCGTGTGAACATTGTCCGACTGTTGAGAAAGTTGTGATTGTCCGTCATGCCGGAAATAATTTTACACCTCACAATTATGATCTTTCCTGGAGTATTCTTGAAAAGGAAAAGCCATTTACACATGCTGAAGAAATGAAAAGCGATGATCCGCTTATGCTCATATATACATCCGGAACGACTGGTAAGCCAAAAGGAACGGTACATACGCACGCTGGATTCCCTTTGAAATCAGCATTTGATGCAGGATTTGGTATGAATATTAAGCAAGGTGATCGTGTGTTATGGGTAACTGATATGGGCTGGATGATGGGACCATTTTTATTATTTGGTTCCCTTATTAATGGGGCAACAATGGTCATGTATGAAGGTGTTCCGGACTATCCAGAAGCAGATCGATTATGGGAAACTGTCGATCGATATCAAATTACACATCTTGGAATTTCTCCAACATTAATTCGAGCATTGATGGCAAAAGGTGATGAATATGTAAAGAAACACTCTCTGGAAAGTTTAGAGGTATTTGCATCAACAGGTGAACCGTGGAATCCTGATCCTTGGATGTGGCTTTTTGAAACAGTTGGAAAAGGAAAGGTACCAATTTGTAACTATTCAGGTGGAACCGAAATTTCTGGTGGAATCTTTGGAAACGTGTTAGTTAAACCAATTGCGCCGATTAGTTTTAATGCATCATTACCTGGAATGGCAGCTGTTGTATTAGATGAACAAGGCAATCCGATTCTTGATGAAGTTGGCGAATTGTGTTTAGAAAAACCATGGGTTGGAATGACGAAAAGCTTCTGGGAAGATGACGAGCGCTACGTTAATACATATTGGTCGCGCTTTGATAATAAGTGGGTACACGGTGATTGGGTAATCTATGACGGTGAACAATATATCATTACAGGACGTTCCGATGATACATTAAATATTGCAGGAAAACGCATTGGACCAGCTGAATATGAATCAATTCTTGTAAAACATCCTAATGTAATAGAAGCTGCCGCAATTGGTGTACCAGATGAGGTGAAAGGGGAAGTCTGCCATTGCTTTGTTGTTTTACAAGAAGGAATAAAATTTACATCTGAACTAAAAAAAGAATTATTGAATTTAGTAAACTCTCATATCGGAAAGGCGTTATGTCCAAAAGATATTCATGTTGTAGAGGACTTGCCGAAAACACGAAATGCTAAAGTAATGAGACGGGTAATTAAAGCAGCATACTTAGGGAAAGAGTTGGGAGATTTATCTTCGTTAGTGAATCCAGAAGTTGTATCATATATTCAGGGGTTACAATCTGAGCAAGTATAAAAAATAAATAACGAACTCTTTTTTATAAGAGTTCGTTATTTATTTTTGGATATTCTATATTCTTTTCTATTGGATAACCGTTTATTTTTCTACCTCCTATGTTTTTGTCTTTATCATTTTCATCCTTTTTTCATATTGTGTAGTAAAAGAATAAAGGAGTGGAAATTATGGGTTGTCGTGATGAATGGTTTGAAAAAACCCATTCTAAATGCCGGGATCACAAAAAGCATTCTAAATGCAGGGATGATAATGATGATTGCTTGAAGAAATTTAAAGAGTGCAAAAAAGATCATAATGAAAAATGTGATTGTTGCTGTACAACTGGTATTTTCCGTAAGTTAAGAGAACTAAGAGATAGTTTTAATTTAGTTACTTTGATTTTAAGAGGAACTACAATTGAAATTGTTGGTGTTGTTGAATCTGTAAATTGTGATACTGTTACCATAAGAACCGGTCGTACTACACGCAGCACAGTATCTCTTTGTGAGATTATTGCAGTTAGTGAACAAGAACCAGAAATTGCTTCTGAAATACATGCAGAGCTTCTTAACATTGTAAAAAAGAATAACTAGTTTTCTTTAAAAGAAGCTATTTTCAAAAGCGAATGGCTTCTTATTTGTGATTCTCATAATTTAGTAGGTAAACTTATATGTGTAAAAAATTAATAGTAATGAGAAAATATCGAATTTATACAGGGGAGCTAACCAATGAGTAGATACCACATTGGGCTTTTTAGGACTCTTCTAATTGTACAAACGCTTTTCATCCTTTTACATATAGTATCAAATAGAGTTCATTATTTTAATGAATTCTACGACAGCTCTAGCTCCTAGCACGTTTACCGTAATCACATTAGATTCTATTATTTATGATTACTGGTAAGAAGTAAAACTCGCAAGCTTTGTGGTATAAGGAAGCGAGTTTTCTTCTGTATATAGGAGAATTGATTTTTGTAATAAAAAATTCATTTTATAAGAAATGTACGCAATATTTGTTGTTCTCCTAAATGTGTTACATGTATAGCTCTCGTTTTCGGGGCTTTTGTTACCCAATTTTGTTCTAACATTCTTTCTAATATAGCTTTTCCTAAGGCTCCTGCTATATGGTGTTGTCTTTCAGTCCAATCTAAGCAACATTTTGAGAATGCTCGTCTTTTCCTGTATAATGAATCCAAGTCAATACCAAATTCTTTGAAAAATAATTGTCCCTCTTTAGTCACCTCAAATTGTAAATTTTCCTTAACTAATATGTTGTTATTCAAAAGTGAATTTGTAATTTCAACACCTAATTTCCCAGCTAAATGGTCATAGCAAGTTCTGGCATATTGAATTTCTCTAGTCTCTTTCGATTGCTTTAAGGATTGAATTGGTTCTGGGGGAGCTAAATATAGTATTTTTTCTAGAGATTCTGCTATTGTATGATTGGTTATTTTGTAATAACGGTGTCTTCCATGTTTTTCAACATCTATAATTTCTGCTTCATATAGTTTTTGAAGATGAAAGCTAGCTGTTTGTGGTTTGATTTTTGCGGCATATGCTAATTCAGTAGCTGGGTGTGGACGACCATCCAAAAGTTGAATTAAGATGGTTGCTCGTGATGTATCACTAATAAGAGAAGCTATTTTTGCTGCGTTTACATTCATTTGCATCACTCCTTATTTTACATCCATATTTCGATGATAATGGAATTATTTGTGTTTTACAATACAAATAAATATCGAATTTAGGAGTGATAGTATGAATGCTAAAACAGAGAAACTGTTATGTAAAGAAATAAAACCAAAGATTTTATACTATGGAATGCCAATTTATTTATTATCGACATTAGATGAGGATGGAACAACAAATATTAGTCCAATGTCTTCTTCATGGGCTTTAGGAAACTATGTAATTTTAGGTATTGGTTTGGGAGGGAAATCGATTGAAAATCTTGAAAGGAATAGAGAATGTGTTATTAATTTACCTTCTTCATCGCAGTGGAAACAAGTGGAAAAAATCGCACCTTATACAGGATTAGAACATGTCCCAGTTTACAAACAAGAAATGGGATATACCTATCAAAAAGATAAATTTGCACTAGCTGGCTTGACTCCGCTAGATTCAAAATTTGTAAAACCACAACGTATTAAAGAATGCCCATTACAAATCGAAACAATCGTAAAACAAATTAGGATTCCAGAATATGATCCTTTCTTTGCAATTGTTGAAACCGAGGTTGTTCATGTACATGCGCATGAAGAGATAATACTAGGGGAAAACCATATTGATCCGCAAAAATGGAGTCCATTATTTTATAACTTTAGGCACTATTTTTCGATAGGAGAAGAGCTTGGGAAGAATTATCGAGCTGAAAGTTAGTTGTATGTATTTTGAATGACAAATTATATACAATTGAAGTTTTTCGATGGACAGAAGATGAGGGATATGAATATTGGAATCCATTAACACGTAATCTATCTCTTATAGATTCAAAAGAACACGCAATTGAACTTGCTTATGAACATGTAAGACAATATACTTCTGAAAAAGTAATGATGAAAGGTGATATTAATACATAATTGCAGTTCTTTTTATAGGTGTCAGTGATAAACACTAGGCTTAATTAACTGAAAACAAGTAATTTACGAACTAGAAAATAGGGGGATTTTAGTGAGAAAAATAGTACTATATAGTGATCAAGTGCAAGAAGATAGAAAATTGGATTATGAACTTTTAAGATTATTAAATAAAGAAAATCCTTCAATAGCATATCTTCGATCATCTTCAGATGTAACAGGAAAGTATTTTAATTATGTAGTTAAATACTATAGAGAATTAGGAATTAGTAATGTAGAATATTTTGATTTAGATAAAGAATACGATGAAAGAAAGATTAATGACATATTTAATTATGATGCAATACATCTTTCGGGTGGAAATACATTCCGCTTTTTAAATTCCCTAAGAAAAAGAAATTTAATGCAGCCATTAAAATATTATGTGGAAAATGGTGGGGTTTTGATTGGGGTTAGTGCAGGCAGTATAATAACAACTAAAAGTATTGATACAGCTCAATTTGTAGACGAAGATATAATAGGACTAGAGGATAGAAGCTCTTTAGGTTTTGTAGATTTTGATTTTCTGCCTCATTGGAGTGAGGAACAGAGTGAAAAATATTTAGATTTAGTAAGGGATTATTCCAAGTTGAAAAATAGGACAATTTATGCTTGTAAAGATGGTGGCGGGATAGTTATTGATGGAGAAAATATTAAATTGATTGGAAATATAATAAAAATCTAATCTGGTGAAAATGATGGAGGTAAGAGGATTATCAATTAATCATACAAAGATTATGCGCTGAGTTCATCAATATGGATCTCAATTAAAAGAGAAAGTACGACAGCATCTAAAACAGCAAATGATTCATGGAGAGTTGATGAAACCTATATTAAAGTAAAAATGCACTATATTTATATCGTTCCGTTGATTCAGAACAGAATACCATTGATTTTTATCTAAGTAAATCAAGAGATAAACAAGCAGCCAAGTGCTTTTTCAAGAAAGCCTTGGCCTTTTCGTACGTTTCTAAACCTCGTGTGATAACAGTAGATAAGAACTATCAAATTGATCAGATGTTTTTGATGTTGTTCAAACAGTTGCTGTAGTATCTAAGTCCCTATCATTATCTTCGTTATTTGTTTGAAACACTTCCTAACATCGATTAAAACAATAAAGAGGAAATTGATAAAGTCTTGCCGTGATCAATGGATTTACCATCTAGTTGCAAAGTACCAAAAAAGTGAAGCAAACAAAAAATAACTCCAAAATCAACTTTTATTGTATATTTTGGAGTTACTTGACGTTTACATTGAAAATGGGTCGGAATTTTGGACATCCTTTCACAATCTAATATAATTAGGTAACCAAAAATCACCAATGAAAAGTTCTTATATTAAATAGAAAAGCCGACTTTCAATCCATAATTCTGGAAGGAATGAAATGAACCCAAAAAGTTTTACGATTCTTTTTAAATTAACGGTGAATATGGCCATTACTCTTTGTAATTCCATACCAATTAGACCCGAGGATGAAGCCACATCGTATCCGTGTTACCCTCAAAAATCATTATTTTTATTAACTCCTTTGATGGCACTCGCTACCCCAATAGCAATGAGATTAATGCAATTACAGTTGAAGAGGCTGAATGTTTCTTCAGTAAATTTTTATTTTGGAGGTTTATTTTTTTAGTTTACTGAATTAATTGATTTATTCACTGGACTTTTTTCGCTCTTTTTATCGTAATAAAAAATGAGTGAATGTTAATAGTTATTAAAATCTTCGGATCCTTGAATTTCAATATGGGTGAATAATGGTGAAAAATTAAATTGAAAATTATGAAAATTAATATTGCGCTTATTTTTTACCTCTGATATATTATATTTAAGTAAAAATTCAGTAAATTATTAATTTTTATTTACTAAAAATAGAAAAAGAGGTAATCATATTGGTAACATTAAATGAAATTGCCAAAAAGGCACAGATATCAAAAACGACTGTATCAAGAGTGTTAAATGAGGACCAAACTTTATCCGTTACAGAAGAGACTCGGAAAAAAATCCTTCAGGCTGCAGAAGAGTTAGATTACATACCTAAAAAGCAACGAAATATAGAAAAAAAAATTACCAATCCTAAGCAGTACGGAAAAATTGGGCTTTTGATGTATCTTTCTCAGGAATCGGAATTTGATGATCCATATTTTTTGGCCATTCGTAATGGAATTGAAAAGAGGATGATTGAATTGGGAATTGAACTATCGAAAGTGTTGAGACCTCCTTTCAATAAAAAGGATCTAGAAGGATTGGATGGACTAATAGTAGTAGGAGTCATAGGTCAAGAAGAGGTGGAAAATCAAGTAAAGCAAGTACAACATTTAGTGTTTGTCGATGTATCTCCTGATGAACAACTATATGATTCAGTGGTGATAGATTGTGAAAAAGCTACTGAAAAGGTTATTCAATACTTATTGGATTTAGGACACAAAAAAATCGGTTATATTGGTGGTCAATCATATACCATTGGTGGATTATCTGGAAAATTAGAGATTCAAGATGTACGAAAAAGAACATATGAAAAAATGCTAACGGAACAGGGATTATATAACCCGGAATATACTTATATTGGAAAATGGGCAACGAAAGATGGCTTAACGCTAATGGAGGAAGCGATCCATTCAGGGAATCTCCCTACCGCCTTTTTCATTGGAAGTGACCCTATGGCCATTGGTGCTTTGAAAGCTTTAACGGATTCAGGATTAAAGGTTCCTGATGATATCGCAATCTTTGGATTTGATGGGATTGAATTATGCGAATTTGTTACTCCTCCATTATCCACTGTAAAAGTTCATACCGAGGAGATGGGGAAAGTAGCAGTAAATCTTCTAGTTGAACGCATTGATGGGAGAACACTGCCATTAAAAGTGGTGGTTCCGACTAATTTGATTATTAGAAAAAGTTGTGGAGGTGAGGGGATTTAAAAAATTTTTAAGAAGGAATGAAAACGCATTCTTAAAGTTAGGTCTAAAGATTGTTTTACAAAAGACAAAATTGATCTTCAAAAAATGATAGGGGGGATTTATGTTGAAAAAAAGAATATCGTTATTATTAATTTTAGCTATTTCTTTTGCAGTGGTGCTTTCTGCTTGCGCGAACAGTGAGAAATCTTCTAGTCAAGGTAAAAGTGGGGAGAAAGTATTACGCTTTGCTACATGGGATACTGGAGAGAGTCTCAAATACCAACAAGATATTGCGAAAAAGTTTGAAAAGGCGAATCCAGGAGTGAAAGTGCAAGTTGAAGCATATGCTGACGGGTTTGAGGATAAGCTGGCTGCTTCTTTCGGAGCAAAAAATCCCCCTGATGTCATGTATATGTGGAATTATCCAGATTACTATAAATCTCTGGAGCCACTTGATGACTACGTAAATAAAGACAGTAGTTTTAAAACTACTTTTGATGATTTTTATACAAATATTCTAAACTATCACAAATTTAAAGATACTACCTATGGATTTCCAGTTGGTTTTACCACTCGCGTCATTTACTACAATAAAAAACTTTTCCAAGAAGCAGGGGTACCTCTTCCGACTTCTGGTTGGACTTGGGAGCAGTTCAGTGATGCAGCGAAAAAGTTATCCAATCCTGAAAAGAAACAATATGGGTTTGTTCTCTCTTCCAAAAAAAATTCATATGCATTCCAAGAATATGTATGGAGTAATGGGAGTAGTTTCATTAGTCCTGATGGCAAAAAGGTAGATGGATATATGAATAGTTCAAAAACACAAGAAATCCTTAAAGACTTTCAACATATGATTGATGAAAATAGTGCTATTGTGTCTGATAAAGTCACTGATAGTTTCAAATCAGGGAAAATAGCTATGATCGAGAACGGCATTTGGCCTTTAGAAGAATTTAAAAAGGCTGGCATGGATTTTGGAACTGCAGAAATTCCATCCTTTCATGGACAACCTTCAAAGGGTGTTATCCATTCTGCAGGAATTGCAATGGCCAAAGACTCTAAAGAAAAAGACATAGCTTGGAAATTTATCAAATACTTTGTATCAGCAGAAGCAGCAAAAATGAGAAAGTCTGATATGCCAGTACTTAAGAGTGTGGTTTCCGAACAAAGTCATAAAAATGATCAGTTATTAAGTACATTCTATTCTATGCTTGAAAGATCATCAGATACTCCAGGCTTTTTACTTACAAGCAAATGGACAGAAGTTGACAAAAAACTAGATTATGCAATTAGCAGTGTATTATTAGGGCAAAATTCAGCAGATAAAGCCTTGAATGAAGCGGTTAAATTAATAGAGCCTGAATTGAAAAAATAGTTTAAGAGAAAGAAGGGGATCATTTTATGATTATAAAAACTGAAAATAAAATAACTCAAACGGTTCCCGAACGACCTATATCCATTCTATCAAAGATTAGATGGGGAGACCTTACTCCCTATCTATTCATTTCTCCTTGGATCATTGGTTTCTTCTGTTTTACGTTCGGACCCTTGATTTTTTCTCTTATCATAAGCTTTTTTGATTGGCCTACTGTTGGAACCCCAACGTTTATTGGTTTCAAAAATTATGTTGATATGTTTACAAATGATCCAGTGTTTTGGCAATCTTTAGGAGTTACCTTTAAGTTTGCTGCTATTTTAGTACCGTTAAACATCGGTATTGCTCTCTTGCTAGCTATATTATTAAATCAAAAAGTAAAATGGCTTTCAGGCTATAGAACGATATTCTATCTTCCTACAGTTGTTTCGGGAGTAGCCCTTTCAATGATTTGGTCATGGATGTACGACGGTGAATACGGTTTACTAAACTATCTACTATCATTAATAGGCATTAATGGACCAAACTGGCTAAATGATCCAACCTGGTCACTTTTTGCCATCGTGTTTGCAGGTATTTGGGGGCAAGGGACTATGATGCTGATATTCTTAGCCGGTTTAAAAAATATACCGAAAGACCTATATGAAGCTGCAGATATAGATGGTGCAAGTAAATGGCACAAGTTCAGTAAAATAACACTTCCGATGCTTAGTCCAACCATTCTGTTTAATGTCATTACTGCTATCATTTCAGCATTTCAACAGTTAACACTCGCGCTTGTTCTAACAGGTGGAGGACCTTTAAGAAAGACGTATTTCTATGCGATGTATGTTTATGAAAATGCTTTCAAGTATTTTAAAATGGGTTATGCATCCGCAAATGCTTGGTTTATGTTCTTAATTATTTTGGCTCTGACATTACTGGTTTTCAAAACATCTAATACTTGGGTTTACTATGAAAATGAAATGAAAAAGAAACAAAAATAGGAAAGGAGGAATATGATGATTACGAGAAGTATAACAACGAAGGTTATTGTACATACAATACTGATTATTTTTTGTTTATTTTTTATCGCACCATTTCTTTGGATGTTCATTACAGCTGTAAAAACCCCTGCTGAGACATTTGTTTTTCCTCCGAAACTAATTCCGTCTCAGTTTGAATTTAGTAATTTTTATACAGCCTGGACTGTTTTACCTTTTACAACATTTCTGAAAAATTCTTTGATTGTTACAGGATTAGGCATCATCGGACAACTATTATCATCTTCTTTAGTAGCTTATGGATTTGCCAGATTCAATTTTAAAGGAAGGGACATTCTTTTTCTAATTTTACTAGCAGGAATGATGATTCCCTGGGATGTAACTGCAATTCCCTTATATATGGAATTTAATCAGTTGGGCTGGATTAATACTTTAAAACCACTGATTGTTCCTAACTTTTTTGGATCACCCTACTTCATTTTTTTACTTCGCCAATTTTTATTAGGAGTTCCTAAAGAAATGGAAGAAGCAGCGATCATAGACGGGGCGAACCATTTTCAAATTTTTTCTCGGATATTCATTCCGTTAATGGCTCCAGTATTGGTGGTTGTCGGTGTGTTTCAAATGTTAGGCTCATGGAATGATTATTTAGGACCATTAATTTTTCTGAACGATCAAAGTAAATACACTTTAACGTTGGGACTCATGCAATTCAAAGGGATGTTTGGAGTTGATATGACTTCTATCATGGCTTCGACTCTATTAATTTGTATTCCTCCCATTATAGTATTTTTTATAGCACAGCGCTTTATCCTGGATGGCGTTCAAAATACAGGTATCAAATAATGTTTATTTCCTACCTGATCAAGGAAGACAGAAAGGAGGAAGTGGGCCGTGATCGCAAGGATTTATCATTTATTAGAATGGATCATGAAATTGTTATTTCTTAATTTATTGTGGATTGGATTTACATTGATTGGTTTTGGGGTGTTTGGATTATTCCCATCGACTGTTGCTATGTTCCAATTAATAATGGATTTGATCAACAAAAAGGATACAAAAATGGTAGCAACTTTTTGGAATTCCTATCAATCTAATTTTAAAAAATCGAACAAAATGGGTTTTGTCATCGTTTTAATAGGCTCGATACTTATGACGGATCTTTATTTTTTTCAAATGTATGACACCTTGGTAAGTAGGGTTCTTTCCCTTATGAGTTTGTCAATGCTTTTATTTTATGTAGTGAATTTACTCTATATTATTCAGACATTTAATCATTTTGAAGTAAAAACATTTCATTATTTTAAATATGCCACATTAATAGGCATAGCAAATCCGATAAAAACGATCATGATCATCATCACTCTCATTCTGATGGCACTTCTTTTTTTAATATATCCAGGTCTAATTTTCATGTTTGGTGGTAGTGGTATTGCACTAGTCATCGTATTGTTTACAAAAAATATTTTTGCTCGCTTAAAAGGTGTAGCTCTATAATTCAATATTTTAAAAAAGAAAAAGAGGAGGAGAGGCTATGATCACACAAAAGGCAAACATTGAGGCCATTCATGAAGATAGTGTCAAAGTCAAAATTGACCAAAGAGAAGAAAATGGAGTTTTATTTGTTCATATTCATATAGGATCAGAACAACCCATTCAATTCCCAAAAGTTAATTTAGTTTGGCATCACCCAATTGTTGATATTCAATCATATTGGCATCCGGGATCCTCCCGTAGTAAAAGTTTCGGTGTGGATTGGGATGGAGGTTTTTCTTCTAAAGCAACAGTATTAGCCCCGGTTGGCTGTTTCTATAATCAAGAAGGACAGAACAGGCTGGCTGTAGCATATTCCAATGCAATGGATACTGTTAATTTTAATTTGGGCGTCCACGAAGAAACTGGAACGATGAAAGCGCAAATCACATTATTTACAGAGCCATCCAAAGTTCGATCATCCTATGATGGAGTGATTCGAGTCGATATGAGGGATATTCCTTATTATCAAGCAATCCAAGATATTTCCGTGTGGTATGAGGAAATGGATGGATATGGGCCATCCTTTGTTCCAGAAACTGCGAAGCTTCCTATGTATTCGACATGGTATAGCTTTCATCAGGACATATCTGATGATGAAATCGAGAAACAATGTGAGATTGCGAAACAGTTAGGTTGTGGGGCTGTTATCGTTGACGATGGCTGGCAGACAGAAGATGATCATCGTGGTTATGCTTATTGTGGAGATTGGGAAGTGTCTCCTAAAAGAATCGTGGGCATGAGGGAACATGTTGAGAGAGTACATGATTTGGGGATGAAATATTTATTGTGGTATAGTGTACCATTTGTGGGAATCTATTCAAAGACGTGGGAGCGCTTCCGAAGTAAAATTTTATATTTCAATGATAGTCTCCAGGCAGGAGTTTTGGATCCACGTTACCCAGAAGTCAGGGAATATTTGATATCTACTTACGAAAAAGCTCTGAAAGAGTGGGATCTAGACGGATTTAAATTTGATTTTATTGATTTATTTGATTTAAATCGAGCGAAGGGCCAAGCAATTCAATTTGATCCAGAACGGGATTATGAATCCGTACAGGAAGCGGTGGATCGTCTATTTACTGATATTATGGAAAGTTTAAAATTAATTAAGCCATCCATTATGGTTGAATTCAGACAAAGATATATCGGACCTTATATGAGGAAATATGGAAATATTTTCAGGGTAGGAGATTGCCCGAATGATGCAATTACAAACCGTGTTGGTATTATGGATCTACGCTTGCTATCAGGAAACACTGCTGTTCATTCCGATATGATTATGTGGAGTCCAGAAGATACGACTGAAAATGCGGCACTACAATTAATCAATGTCATTTTTGGTGTACCGCAATTTTCCATGCGTTTTGAAAAATTAAATAAAGATCATTTTGAAATGGCAAAGTTTTGGCTAGGGTTTTCGAAAAAATACCAAGACGTATTATTGAATGGTGATTTAAAGCCTACTGCACCAGAATTACTTTACCCGATAGTAGAAACTATGAATGACTCAACCAGACTAATCACCATTTACGCAGATGTTTGTATTAAGACTGGTACCAATATTCCCGAGGAATTTATTATTGTAAATGGCACTTTAAACGAGGAGTTCATCCTAGATTTAGAAAAAGATCTTGTCAATATAACAATTGAGACATACAGCTGTACTGGCAATTTAATCCGAAAACATAAAACCGATCTATTCAAAGGGTTACATAGGATAGAGACAGAGAAATCTGGAGTTCTAATTTTTAGAAAAGCCTAAATCGGATTATGGCTTCATGTTAATGAATGCTGGTATTCAACTAGAACAAACTGTTTTTAGGAACACTGCAATGGAACGATTTTTTTCACGGATTTTTATTCTAAAAAGCCGATCCTAGTTGCAATAAATAATAAATAAAAATGGTTCATGAGGAGGATGAAAATGTCAAAAATTACATTTCTAGGTGCTGGAAGTACGATTTTTGCCAAAAATGTACTTGGTGACTGCATGTTAATACCTAGTATCCAAGGATTCGAGTTTGCCCTGTTTGATATTGACCATCAACGCTTAAAGGATTCTGAGAACATTCTGCAAAATCTAAAGGAAAGCTCCGGTAGCAACGTGTACATCAAGACTTATACGGACCGGAAAGAGGCGTTAAGAGGAGCAAAATACGTCATTAATGCTATACAGGTCGGCGGATATGAGCCTTGTACGGTGACCGACTTCGAAATTCCAAAAAAGTATGGGCTTCGCCAGACAATTGGAGATACAATCGGTATTGGCGGCATTTTTCGCGCATTACGAACCATTCCGGTGATGCTTGATTTTGCCAAAGATATCCGTGAAGTTTGTCCGGATGCTTGGTTTTTAAACTATACAAACCCGATGGCGACGTTAACGGCGGCAATGATTCGTTACGGTGGCGTAAAAACGGTCGGATTGTGCCACAGCGTTCAGGTCTGTGTTCCGTACTTATTTCGTTCGCTCGGAATGGATACAGAAAATGTCCAGTGGAAAATTGCCGGAATCAATCATATGGCCTGGCTTTTAGAAGTGACAAGAGATGGGAAAGACTTGTACCCGGAAATCAAGAAACGTGCGGCTGAAAAGCAAAAAGAAAAACATGATGATATGGTTCGTTTGGAACTGATGAACCGTTTCGGCTATTACGTAACGGAATCGTCCGAGCATAACGCCGAATATCATCCATACTTCATTAAAAGGAACTATCCGGAACTCATCGATAAGTTGAACATTCCGCTTGATGAATATCCGCGCCGCTGTGTCAATCAAATTGAGGACTGGGTGAAAATGCGTGAAGACCTTGTTAACAATAAAAACCTGACACATAAACGTACACTTGAATATGCTTCTTATATCATTGATGCAATGGAAACTGATAAACCATTTAAACTCCACGGAAATGTCTTGAATACAGGCGGCTTAATCAGTAACCTTCCGGAAAAAGCTGTGGTTGAAGTTCCGTGCCTGGTCGATCGGAGCGGAATTACACCTTGTTATGTAGGAGAACTTCCTGAACAGCTGGCGGCGCTGAACCGTACCAACATCAATACCCAGCTTCTTACTATTGAAGCAGCTATAACAGGTAAGAGAGAACACATTTATCAGGCCGCAATGCTTGATCCACATACTGCGGCAGAACTGTCTATCGATGATATCGTCTCATTATGCGATGATCTCATTGAAGCACATGGTGACTGGCTGCCTCAATTTAAAGGGACAGAAATTTTGAAGACATTCTAAATAACGTGAATGAATGCGACAGAATAGACTGGGTTCCAGACTGGTTTATTCTGTTTTGGTGAAAAAATGTTCACTAGAACCCAAGAGTGAATATGCTTGAAAAAAGAGAGCAAACCACTAATTAATCTTTATGTAATAGGGGCTTGCTCCTTTTTTGTGCCTGTCTTGGGTGTAATCTCTAGGGTGATAGCACCGAGCTGTGAAGGCAGAAGGAACAGGAAAAGACTTAGATTAGTAGAAGTAGTTATTCATTTTGCTGCGGATTCATTTGTCGGCGAAAGTGTAAAGGCCCCGTTAACGTATTTTTTGAAAAAATAGTAAATAAGAGATATTATATAAGCTAAGGCAACATGATAATAGGCTATTTATCTTAAGGGGTAATATAGAAATTGAATTCTTTAGAATAGGAATGCCAGTTTTGTATTGAATTATTCTAGGTAATGATCATTGTTAGAAAGAAAGGAGCACCGAGTCGTTAGGCATAAATCCTAAATTCCGGTGTTTTTTTGTATGAAAAAGTAGGCAGGTTTTAATTATAATTCAATGTGAATACAGAAATTTGTTCTATAGTAAATGTATCTGTATATATAGTAAGGAATTGCCAAAATATAAGAATTGTATTGGAGAGATGCGACATGGATAGAGGTAGTTGTTTTGTAGGAGGAGATAGTGAACAAGACATTAAATTTTCTATTATAATTCCTGCACACAATGAAGAAAGGTATATTGGTAGATGTCTGGATTCTATTGTGGCTGCATCAAAAAATTATAAAAATAAGGTTGAAGTTATTGTTGTACTAAATCGCTGTAGTGATCGAACAGAAGAAATTGCCCAGTCATATCATTGCGTAACTGTACAAGATGAAAACAAAAACCTTTCTAAAATAAGAAATGCTGGTGCAAAAGTAGCTAGGGGAGAAATCATTGTTACAATTGATGCAGATAGCTGGATGAGCGAGAATATGTTGAGTGAAATAGAAAAGCAATTAATGACTGGAAAATATATAGGTGGGGGTGTTAAAGCAAAGTTTGAACGTATTTCACTAGGAATCATAGTATCGGGAGTATTATTAATTCTTCCTCTCATTTTTAAATATGGACTCATATCAGTTGGGATGTTCTGGTGTTATAGGAAAGATTTTAATGCAATTGGTGGTTTTAACGAAGGTTTGTTAATGGCTGAAGATGCAGAATTTGCGATGCGTTTAAAAAAACATGGTAAGACGAGTGGAAAAAAATTCAATACGATAAAGAAAGCATATATGACAACTTCATGTAGAAAATTTGATGAACATGGTGATTGGGCATTAATAAAGAGACCTCAAATTATTTTTGCATATTTAAAGGGGACAAATAGAAGGTATGCAAATGAGTTATATTATGAAAAAGATAAAGAAAAAGAAAACTAAGATAAACCGACTTGTCTTGAAAACGCAAGTCGGTTTTTATGTAAAAGAGGGTTTGAAATTAAAAATCCTCTGAATCTTTTTTTCGTATATGTAGGAATAGCGAAATGATGATAATAACAAAAATTATTATTGTTTGTACAAATAGATTTTTAAACTGAAATAACGAGATCCATGAAAGCGCATAATCCTTAACAGATTGAAGAGATGGAATGCGAGTAGGCTCGGAACCATAAGTAAATAGTTTTTTTGTTTCGATAAACACGCTATTTTCTCCGTTGACCCCCATTACAATGGAAATATATCTTTTGTTTCCTTGTTGCACTGTACCAGCAAAACTATATCCAGCAGAATTTGCAAAGCTAGTTTGTAAACCATCGACGCCTTTAAATTTCACATTGCTATCAAGTGAATACAACATTTTATTTGTATTGAAAACATGTATATCTTTGAAGGTGAATTGATAAGAGGTTAATTTGGAAATTTCCAATATTATAGGATAATCTGTTAGTAAATGCTGGGCTAATTTGGAGGCATCTAAAGCTGTTATTTTAGATTCTTCTTGTTGATTCACTATAATACCGCTTGCATTTGCAAAATATGTTTTATTAGAAAGTCCAAGTTGTGTAGCTTTTTCATTCATTAAATTCGTAAAGTCTTGCTCACTTTTTGAAATATGTTCTGCTAAAGATACAGCCGCACTATTATTAGATGTAAGAACCATTGCATGAAACAGATCACGAACCGTTACTTGATCGGCAGTATTTATATCAATATCCTTTCTCTCTGTTTGAATGGAAGAATCATTTATTTTTACACGATCATCCCAATTGATATTTCCTTTATGTATTTGTTCTAACACAATATACTCTGTCATCATTTTTGATAAGCTTACTGAGGGAAGAGGGATATCTTCATTTTTTTTATATACAATTTCTTCTGAGGTTGTATCTATTAAAATAGCTGATTTAGCTTTAATTGAAGGTCCATTTACATAGAAATAAAAATAAAAAACAACAATTGCAGTAATAAGAAAAGATAAGATAAGAAGCATCAGTTTCTTAAAATATTGCATAGGCTATCCTCCTTGTATCTCGATATTACTAGTGTAAAAATTAATATTTAACTAGGAGGAAAGAAAAGTTAAAGAATTTCTAAAGAATTATAAGGAAAATATTAAGATTGGATAATTATAGTGATGATGATGGGCTAAAAATATAATTTGACTTACATTTAAACATAAAGAAGATTTAACATTGGAGGACAGGAATGTATTAAGAATGTATAAGGAATAAATTATTCTAGTATAAATATAGAAGTAAATTATGCGGTAGAAATACTAGCTAGAGATGAAAAATTTCCTTAAGTTAAATGGGAGAAGAATCTGCATGTGTAAAAGGAATTTATTTTCTTTTGTGGAATGTTATTCATATTTACCTTATTAAAATTTGGAAAGGAGAATATTTATGAAGCATTCCCTATTAGAGAAAAACACAGATGCAGATCTAGGAAAGAAAGAATCATTGCTTACAAAGTGCGCAAATATGTTTTCGAGATGGTCTCAGAAGTATGTACCAGACGCCTTTGTTATTGCTGTGCTGCTCACTTTGTTTACTTTTATTGTGGCATTTTTGATGAATCCCTCTAAGCCGTATGCAATCGTAAAATCGTGGGGAGATGGGTTTTGGACTTATTTGACTTTTACAATGCAAATGGTATTACTAATGGTTACAGGGATGACGTTAGCGTCCGTCCCGTTTGTTAATAGAGGTTTGCAGTCAGTTGCAAAGTTAGCAGACACACCTCAAAAGGCTTATACGATGACATTTTTAATTAGTGCAATTGCGTACTACATCAATTGGGGATTAGCGGTAGTTGTGGGAGCAATCATTGCGAAGGAAGTGGCGAAAAAGAATCCGAATGCACATTTTCCATTGCTTGTAGCAGCTGCTTATGCTCCGACAGCCTTATACAGTGCAGGCCTTTCCAGCTCTATTGGCTTGACAATTGCCACAAAGGATCATTTTCTTGCAGATATGATTGGAATTATTCCTACCTCACAAACAATCTTTAGTTACTCTACTCTAATTATTTTTTTCGCTCTATTCATCACAATGCCGATTATTATTGTACTTATGGCTCCAAAAAGCGGGATTATCAGGTATCAAGCAAACGAAACAGATACAAATTCTTTTGTAAAACCCCCTCAAAAAGATTTAACTGCTGCGGAAAAATTAGAATGGACACCAATTCTCGGAATCGTATTAGGTGCAATCGGCACGTTGTATTGTGTGTATGAATTTATAAACGGTCGCAGCTTAGATTTAAATATCATTAATTTATTTTTCTTGTCACTCGGTTTATTACTACATGGTTCCCTTGGCAACTTTGCACAAGGATTTAAAGAATCCGCGCAATCCATTTCGCCAATTATACTACAGTTTCCGTTTTATGCAGGAATTATTGCTATTTTAGGAAGTTCAGGATTGGGAAGCTCTATCATCGAATGGATGGCGTCCATTGCGACAAAGGATACATTTGATATATTTACATATTGGTCAGCGGGATTGGTGAACTTATTGGCGCCATCTGGCGGAGGGCAATGGGCTTTACAAGGACCACTGCAGGTCCCGGCAGGATTGAAGCTAGGTGTGGATCCAGCTACTATCGCTATGGCGGTAGGGTGGGGAGACGCATGGACAAATCTGATTCAGCCGTTCTGGGCACTACCTCTATTAGGAGTGCTAGGATTGAAAATTAAAGATATCATGGGCTATTGTTTCATTCTCTGTATTTGGGTCGGGATAGTTACAAGTGTATTGATGTTATTTGTATATTAGCTTTCATAGGAATATCCAAGCTGAAGAACTACTTCACTTTAAGGGAAAAAGTATTCCTCGATGGATTAGTAGTCGTTGGCATCGTTCTGTTGATAATAATAAGGCAATTTTGATGACTACCTTTGAGAGTTTCGAATGTCATAGATTGATAATTTAAAACAAAATTTGATAAAACCCTGTATAATAGGGTTTTTCTTTTGCCCCTTTAAATTCATTTAAAATGCTCAATTAAAGGGCTAGTTTGTAGAGGGTTTTAACAGGTTTTTTAGAGTTATTATTTAAATAAGGATTTTGAAGTCTTTTGGTGAATATTAAATGTTAATTTAAAAGACGGAGGTTGTTGTGATGCTGAAACTGTTTCAATATAACTGGCAAGTTCGTGATGATTGGTTTACATTGTGCGAAGACATACCGGCTGAAGAACTATTAAAGAAACGGGTCGGTGGGTTCGGCAGTATCCTACATACTCTATTTCATATTGTAGATGTGGAATATATGTGGATCTTAGGTTTGCGAGGTGAACCAGTGCCTGAGGAGCCATTGTTTGAAGATTATGCTAGCTTACACAAAGTGAAAAATCTTTCAGCTCAATACCACGAGAAAGTCAAGCTGTTTGTGACATCTTGGACAAATGAAATGGATTCTCGGAAACTTTCAGAAACTGATTTCAATAAAGAACCGATTAGCTCGAGAGACGCACCAATCAGGCGCCGAGTCATTGAATGTACACATGGAGAGATTATACGTCACATCATTGTCCACGAAATCCACCATATCGGCCAGTTATCTATATGGGCACGTGAAATAGGAATGGAGCCAGTTTCCGCAAATTTGAGGGGAAGAGGGCTATTCGATAATTAGACTGCCTTTGCCAATTTCACAATCGGGCGCTTTAATGGCACAAGCATCAAGAAATAATCAAACTTATTTATAAACGAATGGTTTAATTGAATATATTTAAAGCGTATTAGACGAGATGGTAGTGGAGGAGCTAGAGAAGTAGAACGGTCCTTGTAGGCGACTTTTTTGTTTAATAGCAAAAGCTCTGGAATGTATTAGGGGATATTTGCTGAAATGCCCATAATAATATGATTATACAGAGAAGAAACGATGCAAATGATCCCATAAAAGAAGGAAGTTATGAAAAAAGGAAAGAAGTCCCGTGACGAAGCGGGACTTCAAGTAGCTGCCGAAAAAATTTAGACTCGACAATTCAATGGTAATATAAATATTCAGGAAATTCACCTGGTAAATGCGACCAAATAATACAGTCAGTTTAATAGAATTTGCGAAAGACGCTAAAAAATCGGCAGAAGAGATCCGGTGATTTAAATGAGATTGGATAATGTGAAGATGATTCTGAAATTGCGTTCCATAAAAAAGAATGTTATTCTAAAAATAGAATAATGAGAGGACTGATGGATGAATAATGATTAACTAATCGATATTTTAATTTGAAATTAATAACTTCAAACTACAAAATATAGGGTTAGTCTATCCATTTTTCACAAATCAGTTCATACTTTATTTGTCATGATTCCAATGATTAATAAGGACTTATTAAGTATAAGTGAAAGGCTAATCCTTCCAATCACAAATTGGGGGGATTTTTTTATTCTCTTATAGGTAAGTTGATAATCATTAGTCTGTAACCTTAACCTAACAAATAAAGGAGAGAGAAAAGTGAGTAATTCAGAGACTATTGTTACACATGTAATGCTCTATATAAGTCGTTAATATCCATCAAACTTATATGGAGGAATTAAAAAATTGATGGATGTTCCGACTTTATATGAAACGTTTCGATATATAAAGGAGGAATTATTATGTCAATGATAAAAGTCCAAGACTTAACTTTTTCATACCCAGGTAGCTTTGATAACATTTTTGAAGGTGTAAATTTTCAAATAGATACGGATTGGAAACTGGGATTTATCGGTAGGAATGGACGAGGCAAAACGACGTTCTTTAATTTATTATTAGGGAATTATGAGTATAGTGGAAAAATCACTGCTTCGGTAGAATTTAATTATTTCCCTTACCAAGTTTTTGATAAGAACAAGTTTACTCATGAAATCCTTGAAGAAATTTGTCCCCAAGCAGAAGATTGGGAATTTCTTCGTGAAATATCCTATTTAAATGTTGATGCCGAGGTCATGTACCGACCATTTAAAACATTATCAAATGGAGAACAAACAAAGGTGTTGCTTGCTGCACTGTTTTTGAATGAGGGTCAATTTCTATTAATTGATGAGCCAACAAATCATCTAGATACTGATGCACGAAAGATAGTCTCTGATTATCTAAGGAAGAAAAAAGGATTTATTTTGATTTCACATGACAGAATCTTTTTAGATGGATGTGTTGACCATATTTTATCTATAAATAGAGCAAATATTGAAGTTCAAAGTGGTAACTATTCTTCTTGGAAGTTAAATTTTGATAGACAGCAAGAGCACGAAGAGGCTACAAATGAGCGTCTACAAAAAGACATAGGGAGATTAAAACAGTCTTCAAAGCGTTCAGCAGGTTGGTCTCATCAAGTGGAAGCTTCCAAAAATGGAACAAGGAATTCAGGATCTAAGTTAGATAAAGGTTTTGTAGGACATAAAGCTGCGAAGATGATGAAGAGAGCGAAGAACCTTGAATCAAGGCAACAAAAAGCTATTGAAGAAAAGTCAAAATTACTAAAAAATGTGGAGAAAACTGAGTCGTTAAAATTAGAACAATTGAAATTTCAGTCAAATGAATTGGTTGTTTTGGCGGATGTGTCTGTTAAATATGATGACCAAATAGTGAATGAGCCAATTAGCTTCATAGTTAAACAAGGTGACCGAATTGTACTTGATGGAAAGAATGGAAGCGGGAAAAGTAGTATCCTAAAACTAATTCTAGGACAGCCAACGCAGCATACAGGCTCAGTTAATTTAGGGTCAGGGCTCATCATTTCCTATGTCCAACAAGATACTTCTCATTTGAAGGGATCGTTATCGGACTTTATTGAAGAGCACGAGATTGATGAGTCGTTATTTAAATCCATCCTACGTAAGATGGATTTTGACCGAATTCAATTTGAGAAAGATATATCTCATTATTCTGGTGGACAAAAGAAAAAGCTGCTTATCGCTAAAAGTTTATGTGAAAAAGCTCATTTATATATATGGGATGAACCATTAAATTTTATTGATATTTATTCGCGTATGCAGATTGAAGAGCTTATTCAACAATTTAATCCCACAATGGTTATTGTTGAGCATGATAAGGCATTCCAACAAACAGTTGCAACAAAAACTATATCTATGTAGTTCAAGGTGAATGTTTGATCAAACTTTATTTAAAATAACAGCTGACCATATATCAAATTCTTAGAGGCAGCGAGATCGCTTTTAATTGAACATTATTTCAAACCAACACTCGGATTTACTATCGACGCTAAGGTTGACGTAAACAGCTCACCGCAGTATAAAGTGCACAACTCGAAAGGGAATACGTATTACATTACGGCTAGTGATGCGTATGTGAAGTAATATGAAAAAAAGACTGCCTATTACGGGCGGTCTTTTTTTACTAAGTATTTTTTAATGCTTGTTTTATCGTTTTAACTGTTTGTTCAAGCCATTCCAATGGTGTTATTTCTAACCCGCCAAAATATATTCCATCTGCAGAATACCGTATGTATTCGTTTTTTTCTGTATTACTATAATTGCTTTGAGTAAATTCAGTTAGAAAAATAATAGCGTCTTGTAAATATTCCGTACTTTCTTCTTCAAGTAACTCTTGGAGTGCTTCTTCGTAAAATGTATCTTGATAAAATGTTGCTGCTAAGAACCGATAAACCGGATCTTCTGGATTTTTTTTAATAGCATATATTTCTTTCCTCCTATTAGTCAACTGAATAACCTGTTAAAATGAAATTTCCATGCCGTCTTTTTTTAAGATAATTTTGGCATTTTTCATATCATGAGCTGTTGTAAACTCTCTCTGTATTCCACACCCAATAATATCATTATTAAAATAAATAGATTAAAAATGTTTGAGTTTGATATAAAATTGCAGTGTTCCGCTCCATTTCTGCCCCAAAGTAAAAGTGGGCGGAGGGTAGTTATATCAGTGATTTACGGTAGATACCAATAGAAGAATAATATTAAAAAAATGGTAGATACAGTTAGTAACGTTGGCTTTGAGGTAAAAATAGTTATGTAGCATACAGTGAAAAAGAGAATACACAATATATCTATATACAAGTACTCTCTTTTTGGTTTTTTATGATTTTGTAAAGTCCCAATTAGTAGAAACAAATCTAATATGGTAATTGTTTTGGTATATACCCGTTATTATGATTCTTTTTGCTTTGTACTTAATATATGGAACAAGTTCATAATGAGTTTTAGTTTTAAAATATTTAAAGGTCTATTTGAAGGTTTCTTCTCTATTTATAGTATCTAATAAATAGAGTTTGAAATACTAAGCATAGTTAAGGTTTATTTTCTTTTCAAGTGAATGATCTATGGTTATTATTTCTTTTCTTCGTCAAGCCCTGTACTTTCTACTTTGTAATTGTCCTTATAATTTACAACAGCCAAAATTCTGCGAGTTGGTTCAGTAGTAACATGTCCCGATACAAATATTGAACCTAGATCAGAAGGAGTAAATTTAAACTTTGTTACTGTGATATCAAGATTTTCTTGTTCTTTAAAATATTGGATGGCTACTTTTTCAGCTTTATCTTTAATAACTTGCTCCTTTTGTTCATTTTTATGCTCTCTGTATTTATACCCACCAAAAAAAATTAAAATGATTACTATTATTAAAAATAGATACCTTTTTCTCAAAATTATCCCCTCCTTTTATAAAATATATAATTAAGAATATACTATTTATTCGGGGCGCGAAAGAATAGGAAACGATAAAGTTTTAGATCAAACCTACTATGAGATGTCCGAATTTGCATATTTTACAAATTTAGATAATGCGTAGCGTGGGGGTAGGTATCACTTTTTAGGAAACCCGTAGAGATGTAGAATTTGTCAGCCTGCTCTGTGTCTGTATAAAGTACCAAGATTTTATAATGCCTTCTTGCAACACAAATGATGGTATTTAACAGGAGTTTTCCTAGTCCATTTCTTCGATTATCCTTAGCAATATAGAATCTCCTCAATCGTCCAACCTCTTGTCCTTTTAAGGATGAGTCTATATTAAGTCCTCCAATACCAACTAACACATTTTTCTTGTTAAATACACCGTATAAGGATTCTCCGGGCTTATCAAAAGTGTTGATACCAATCTTATAATCATTAACTAGCCTTTCAAGAAAACGAAAGCCATCTTGCTTACTTTCTTGTACTAAATGAGTGAGATCATTATAAAAGATATCTTGTATCTCTCTAACTTCAAAATCTTTCATATTTTCCTCCTCGATAATTAAGTCTATACACTTTATTCTTGTTAGAAAAGAGTAATCCCTTTCTGTATACTCTATACACTCATAGTTGAAATTAAGTCTCATTACTGGAATTTGTTTAAAAAATATACACGCACCGATATGGTATAATGTGGATATTAAATCTTTTTGAAGGAGGGATCATAATGATAAAGAGAGGACTCATTTCAGGAATACTTCTATTACTTTTCGTATCTGTAGAAGCTTATTTTAGTGGGGAGTGGCGTCACATTTATTATGTATGCGGAACTTTAGGGTTAATTAGCATTGGGTTAGCTTTAGCTTACTTCATTGATAGTTTAATTTTAGGTAATAAAGGAACTCTATATTCAAAAAAGGAAACGCGTAAAATTGGCCGTATCGATCAATCAAAAGGTTTTTTAATAATGGCTATACCAAATCTTATAGCAGCATTAGTTTACATTGTTATTTAATGTATATCGTATACATGTTAGGTTAACATAACGTCTTATAATTTATCGGTAGCAAGGACAGGCTGGAATCCTTGTGTTTACTTGGTTTTTTGTTTCTACACTTGTCCGACCTATATACATGATTTTATACATTGTGAAGATGATGGGATTTTTAGGCTTATGAGTATCCTGTATTATTACAAAAATTCGTATAAATGAAAAAAGATTTCGATTTTGTTATCGAAAAGTAATAAGTATCCACTTTGAAAATTGATAGGTGTCCCTAAGCTCGGGGCTGTAATTCGAACTAAATAGATTACCCAAGTGAAGATTATGCAAGTTAAAAATGAAAACAAGTGATACGTGAATTATTAGGAAATAGGGTATATCATTGCTATAGCGAATATATTTTTGGAGCGAAACGCTATGAAGCCGTTTTATAGTCCTAGTGACGTGGTGGAGCAATTAGGTATCCAATCACCTACATTATGTGTTAGAAAAATAGGATTACAGCTTCATAGGAAACGAGCGTGGGCATAGGAAGTATAGAAATGGCATTCCGTAAGGTTATAAACCTAAAGAATGACACAGATATGACACTAGAAAATACCACAAAGTAAATTGTATCATGGCATCAAGGTGTTGCTATTTTGAATCAACATGAAGTTGAGCGCTATAAAGAACCGGATTTCAACGCTACAAACGATGATTCAAAATCAAAAAGAAGTCATTGAAAAACAAAATGAGTTCCTTCAGGAATTAACCTAACGACTAACTGAGCAAGACTAGTAATTCATACAAATTGAATTTTGATTAATTAAGGAGTGAATTGAAATAGGAAGATACCCAGTGATTACAATAATAAAAGAATTAGATAATAGCGAATATGCGATTTATAGTTTTGGTCCTACTATTGATATTTGTGAGCAATACCCAGAAAGGTATGAAAGATGGCGTTTTAAGATTTTGAAAGATAAAATAACTTTTGAAGAAGGCTATGTTTTACTTGATGATATGCCTAAAGAACATTTCCAATTATTTTACAAGTGCGCCTTTAAGGTATATAAGCAAGTTGAAGAATGTTGCGGAATGGAGAATTTTAAAAATATTGATTTACCAGATCAAATTTCATTTATCATTTAAAATTTATTAGGATAGATTGTACTTTATTGAAGCATTGATTGACAAGTATCATATAAAGGGAATCACCTTCATTTTATCACTCAATTGAATGTAGAAGGTTTCTTCAGTCAAAGAATTCTAATTCTCTATCATCAGTTTGCTGTTTGTTACCGTAATACATGGCCTATTACATTTTGAAAATATCAATACAATACCTAATATTTTTATTTTATCCATATCAAATCTTGCTTTAGCAGAACATGTTCGAAAAGAGCTTATGTTAGATTTACGTAGAATCCCCATCATGCTTGAAATATAAGTTGGCCGTGAAATTTACAATAAATAAAAATACTTATTATCAGTGTAGGATATTCGAAATGATTAGCTTATTCACTAGAATCTTTGTGATTTAAACCATAACTTCGCCACTTGGGCAAGGTTATGGTTCCTTTTAAAATTATTTTGCGGGATTTGAGTCAAAAATCAAATTTATTCTTCACTCACCAAACTTTCCCACTCACTTAAATACATGACTTCTTGTTTTACTTTTTTCTTTTCGGGAAGTAAACACAGAAATTCTAAAGAATTGCCGTCAGGATCATAAAAATAAAGATTTGCAGTAGGTGTCCAGGTATGAACCATAGGCTCGGAAGGTTCAAGACCAAAAGCGGCCCTTGGATTTATTCCTTTATTAAGAAGCCATTCTCTTGCATGAATGATTTCTTCATAGTTAACCTTGAATGCAAAGTGACTTGTATGGAATGCTTCTTCTGATACCTCCCAAACGCCCAGCATTTGTTCCTTCTTATTTTCTTTATCAAACCAAAAGAATGCTACACGACGTTCTTCAATAGTGCGAGCATGAAATAATCCAAGTTTAGTATAAAACTCTTTTGCTACTTCTAAATTTTTTGTTTTAACATGTGTTTCATATAAAGTACCTGGAAACAAAGCATACCCCTCCTTTATATTTTTAGAAATTCTTACTATAAAGCCTATTTTAATAAACTAGAAATAGAAGTGATATCGTATTTTCTTAAAATGTTTTTTCAATTTTGTAGCCTTAATGTTGAACAAAAAAGTTCTCTTCATTATCCGCGCTGAGTTCAATAGGGAACCCTAGATATATATTGGGAAGCATAAGTTGGGCAAAACGGCCATCTTATGCTTATTGTTACAAAATAATTGAAAGAAAAGGAATTGTATTAAATAATTTAATTATAATTTGGTATAATTTAGGAAAATCCAGCTGCTAGGGGGCCAATAATGAAAGGGTTAAAGAAAATATTACCGTTCTTTTTTCAAAACAAAAGGAAAGATACAGATAAAGAGAATACGAATTATAAAGAGACGGCAACAAAAACACTTAACTATTTTATTGAATTAGAGCATTTCAATTTCATGAATTGCGATAAAGAGTCTATAACTTTGCATTCATTTAAAAGTTTTTTTCATAAAGAACCTAATATTCATATACCGGATTTTGTCAATCCTAATGGAACTCCACATCAGGATATGCAAATATTCCTTCAAAAAAAAGGAAATAGCGCAAAAGGAAAATATCTTGCAGATAATAATGCATCATTATTTTATTTACCAGTAGCAAAAAATGAAGTATTAAGGCATTTCTCGAATGAATCAAAGCAAAAAACAAGTTTTACTGATTTCCAAAAGGACCCGAATAGTTTTTTGATTCATATTCAACTAAATCAGATGCTTAAGCTAATCCCTGATACCCCGCTCGAATCTAGTGTGGTGGTTAGTCCGATTGTGAAGTACTTTCTACGTACAGGTAAGAGTCTGAAGGAGCTAGAATCAGATTTAATTAATACGATTTCATCTGTAATTGAAAGTGATAATTATGGAAAAAAAGACAAAACGCTTGAATTTATCGGGTCAAAAGAACAAGATTCTTTAGAAAAAGACATTAATTATATACATATCAGATTTAAAAATTGGGAAGAGCTGACCAAAAATATTCAAAGTACATTACAATCATATATTTCAAAGAGACATTTCGATAAAGATGGTGTATTTCGGTTTTGCAGTGAAAAAGAATATGAGAAATATGTACGTTTAACATATAAAGAACATGTAGGCGTAAACAGCTTTTATATAAATGATTTAGAAAAAGTAAAATATGAAATTAAAGATAGCTCCGTTGGTAAAGCTTTAGAAACCTATTTATCTTTAAGTAACTGGGAGGTATTAAAAAACTCAGGGGAAAGAGTGGATTTATTTAAGAATGAAAGTATAAGTGAAATGAAGAACGTATTACGAAAAATACCTATTACGAGATGGCCCTCGGAATTTCCATTAGGACTTATGCAGCAGGTTGCTTTAAATCTTATTATTGCAAAATCAAAAGAAGAGAATGGCTTTATTTTTTCTGTTAATGGGCCACCGGGAACAGGTAAAACGACGTTGTTAAAAGATGTATTTGCAAATATTATATTTGAAAAAGTAAAGTTTCTAAAAGAAGCCACAGATGTATTCTCAAAAGTGCAATTTGCGGAGGGACAAGAAGATTATTATTATTCCTTTCACCCTAAACTTAAGGAATATCGTATTTTAGTAACATCTAATAATAATTCTGCAGTTGAAAATATAAGTGTAGATTTACCAAAGGATAAGGATTTACTGAAGAACGGTTATCAATTTTTAGGATTCGACAAAGAGAAAAAATGTTGGGGGAAAATTTCTGCGGCAATGGGGAAAACTGCAAATATAAAGGAATACTTCACTACAATTACAGAAGATTTACAGCGTGTTGGTGATTTAGAGCATGAAAACGTATATTCATTTACACAATTAGAACAAAATGTGCTGAAAAAGATAGCTACGGCAGAAGAGAATGATGTCTTTCATAATGTTAATGAAAAGAAATGGCAAACATCTGAGGAACAATTTGTGAATATCGACGGTGAAAACAAAGATGAGCAGATGAATTGCGAGCGGAGCAAACTTTTTGCAAAGTTAATGAGTGAGTATAATGATTTTTTAATTGCAAATCAGGACAAGATTGAAAAGAACTTATCTTTAGCAAAAACCTATTTTTTAGGCGGTAAAGAAAAAGGAAATCTTGATTCCCAAATTAACGAAGCCAAAAGAGACAATTTCATTCAAGCTATGTTTGATACTGTGTTTTTACTCACTCCAATTCTCTCTTCAACATTTGCTTCCATTGCAAGGTTTTTAAAAGATTTAAAGACGGAGGATATAGGTTGGTTGTTTATTGATGAAGCAGGCCAAGCTACTCCCCAATCTGCAATAGGTGCGATTTGGCGTTCAAGGAATGTTGTTGTTGTAGGAGATCCCTTGCAAATTCCTCCTGTCGTTACATTAAGTGATGACCAACTTAAACTAATTGCAAATGACAGTGCTGGAATAACTGAGCAATATAATTTCTTTTATCGTTTAACTAGAAATGAAGTGAGTGTTCAAGAGTTTGCTGATCTTAATAATAGATATGGAGGCGAGATGATTGACTCAAATCAGAATAAAACATGGCTAGGGTCACCTCTGCGTGTTCATAGAAGATGTAAAAATCCAATGTTTTCAATATGTAATGAAACAACGTATCAAGGTAAAATGTTCTACGGATTAACGGATACTAAGAGTAAAGAAAGTAAGCCTCAATATGTTAGCCAATGGTTAGATATAGGTGGGAAAACATATGGGACAGGAAATCACTTTATTCCCGAGCAAGGTGAAAAAGCAATTGAAATTGCAAAAAAATTCTCGCAAGATAACCCAGATAAATCTTGCTATATTATTTCACCTTTTGTAAGTGTTGTTCAAAAATTAAAGCAATTCAAACAACAAAAACTACCTGGGAAAGAGTATGGAAATATTGAAATTGGGACCGTGCACACCTTTCAAGGGAAAGAGGCACCAATGGTTATTTTTGTATTAGGGGTAGATGATCAAAAACAAGGTCCACTAAAATGGGCTTCTAGTACGCCAAATTTACTCAATGTTGCAGCAAGTAGAGCAAAAGAGGTATTCGTAGTGATCGGGAATGCAGAAAGTTGGGGGAAACAAGAGTATTTTGACATTGCTTATCGATATTTAACAAAAGAGTTAGTTGAATTAAAATGAAATAGATAATCTCATGAATTGTTTGATGTAGGAGCTGTAATGGTAAATTTACAGTTCCTTTTTTGTTTTTAATTCAGTGACAACGTTCATTGTTACAATCACATTATTTTTGGCTCTTTTTGTTATAGGCCCAATAGCTACAAAACGAAAAGAAGAACACGATAGATTGGAAAAGGAATTGTTAGAACAACAAGGGGTATTAGAGCAAGAAATTAAGAAGCAAGCAGTTGGTGATATACCGGAAGTGAAGGAAAATAAAATGAAGATCAATAAGAGACCTAAGCTAAAAACAACTTTTGAAATAAATTTATTCGTTTATGGAGTTCGAATATAACTAATTGTAAAAATATGAAAATAAGTTCTTTCATCATATTGACAATGGAAATAAATAGCAATATAATTTGATTGATTAATCAATCATTTATTATGAAAGGGGTATCTAAATGGCACCTGGACTTACTAAAGATGAAAAAATGAAAAGAAAAAGATCTACTATCTTAAACGCCGCAATTAAATTATTTAGTGAGAATGGTTTTGCAGAGACAAAAGTTGCCGAAATAGCAAAAGAAGCAGGAGTTAGCTTTGGTACTGTATTTACGTATTTTGATTCAAAAGAATCACTTTATGAATCAGCGATTTTAGAGCCATTGGAGGAAATTAGACCATATTTTACTGAGATAGAAGAACACTTTAAAGGTGAACCTTTTGAAGTTGTGAGGGAAATGATAGATTGCCATGTACAACTTTTTTCAATGAGAAGTGAATACCTACGTCTAATTCAGCAGGTTCTTGCGAGACCTGATCGTTTTCCAAAACTTTTTAAAGAACTAGACGATTTCGTAAATGTATTTATAGACTGTATTCATCCAGTTATTGAAACAGGACAAAGGCTGGGTTACTTTTATGAAGAATCACCTTCATTAATTGCTAGGTCGTACTTATCCATCTTAAACGGAATGCGTTTAACGTTTATTGATGAATATGCAAACATGATGTGGAAGGATATAACGATACAAGCCCTGAGATTATTTGGACCTATCTCGAATAAATAAGGAGTGACTTATATGAAATTGAGGGATATCCATCCCAACATCAAACTTCGCCTAGCCATGCAATTTCTAGGCAGCCTGATTTCTATGGCCGTTATACCTTTTCTGGCAATCTATTTTTCTCAGAAAATCGGAGCCACTGAAACGGGTATTATCCTTATAATAATTGTGATTAGTGGAGTCATTGGAGGCTTTATCGGGGGGCATGTCTCAGACAAAATAGGTCGGAGAAAAATAATGATTTATTCTGAAATTGGTATATTGCTTTCGTATCTGTTTATAGCACTTTGTAATTCCCCCTGGTTTAACCTTCCTTATATTTCCGCAGCATTCTTTATCATCAATATGTTTTGTGGGGGAATGTTTCAGCCAGCAGCACAAGCTATGATTATTGATGTTACTAATTCTGAATCGAGAAAGCTTGTATTTACAATTAGTTACTGGTTGGGGAATTTATCAACTGCTATTGGAGGAATCATTGGAGCTTTTCTTTTTAAAAACCACTTGTTTGAGTTATTTATTGGGATTTCACTCATCTCTTTGTTATCTGTCTTCATGACCGTATTCTTCATCACAGAAACCTATACACCGGAACCTTCATCTAAGTCTTCTAATTATAAGAAAAAATTTTCATCAATAGAGATGCTTCAAACCTATTTAATCGTTTTAAAAGATAAGCTGTTTATGTTTTATATTTTCGGAGCGATCTTAATCTTTTCCTTGGAACAGTCTTTAACAAACTATATTGGGATTCGTCTTGAAAAGGATATACCCCATCATTCAGCTTCATTGTTTGGAATAGACTTCATTCTTGATGGCACGAAGATACTGGGTTTTCTCCGGACTGAGAATACACTTCTTGTAGTTCTCTTATCAAGTGTTGTATTATTCTTATTTAAAAAGCGGGGTGATCGCTGGACTTTAGTTACAGGGATGTTGATCTTTTCTATATGTTTTAGTGTTTTTGCTTTTACAAATAGCGTAGTATTTCTTTTTATTGCCATGTTTATTGGGACAATTGGTGAACTGATGTATGTTCCTATTAAACAGGCGATGATAGGGGAACTTGCACCACCTAACGTTCGTAGTACCTATATGGCTTTTAATAGCTTGACTTTCTACGGAGCAATGATTGTATCTTCATTGTTGATCATCGTTGGAGAGTGGATTCGCCCCATATATATGGGAGGATTGCTTCTTATTCTAGGATTAACTGGTACATTTTTGTACTACATAATAACAAAAACGTTAGACTCTAAAGTTAGTGAAAATAATGAAGGAAAAGTACCTGTTTCTTATTAAAGGATTGTTTTTCCACTAATACATGAAAAGAACCTAACTAGAAAACGATTTTCCGTAATTGGGTGTGATTGTGGAGTAACACAGGCAGAAAATAATCAAACTTTTTTATAAAACCGAAACATAAACTTGTTGAATAGGAATCCATTTTGAACATTTTTTTTCAAAATGGATTCATTTTATCTATCATAGAATACGGGTTAACACGATATTTTTAATGGTAGAAATTTCATTGTGGATAAAAGGAGTAATTATGTTGAAAATCATTAAAAGTACAATTTCATTTGTTCTATGTTTAGTAGTTCTTAGTGGTTGATCTACTATAGAGGGAAAAGTTGTTGGGGGAAGTAAAAGGTTCTTCAAATAGAATATTGGGAGACTATAGAAAGTTTACCGGTTCTGCAAGTCGAGATATGGAAGTTAAAAAGGGTGAGAATTGGGTATTTTCTTTTGATGAAACAACAAAGAAAGGAACAATAACTGCCTATGTTGTGGATTCAAATGATAATACAATACTAGAATTTAATAATGTGAAAGAGGAAAAAATATTAAAGTAACTAAAGATGATACATATAAAGTTAAAATTAAAACGGAGGAACATGGTGGGGAATTTATAATGTCATGGAAAAAATAACAGTAGTTTTTCAAACGATCTTATTGTTATATTTTTTAGTATAGTGAGGTATCTTACATCAAGGTCAAACAAGCATACCCCCGTCCTAGATTTAGAACGGAGGTATGCTTGTTTGAGAAAGTGAATTTATTGTTTATATGGAAGAAGTTTTACTGTAAATGTTGTTTTTTCAGCATCGCTGTATACCTCAATTGTTCCACTATGAATCTCCACAATGCTTTTGGCAATGGCCAAACCAAGCCCTGATCCTCCCGTGTATGTGGAACGGGATTTTTCGACACGATAGAAGCGTTCAAAAATATGTGGTAAATCTGTACTTGGAATAGGCTGTCCGTAATTTGTAATATCGATTGCAATCATGTTTCCGTCTTGATACGCTGTTAAGTCAATAAATTTCCCTTCATTTCCATATGTCATCGCATTCATAATTAAGTTTTCAAATACACGTACTAATTTATCTCCATCAGCGAGTACCATAAGTTTTTCTGATGGAAATGAAAGCCTACATTCAATATTTGCTTCTTGAAATTGCATACGAAATTGAACAGATAGTTGACCAAGTAATTCAATTATATCAATAGGTACAGTGTTTAGTTGTAACTCTTTATTTTGAACACGCGTATACTCAAATAAGTCATTCATTAGCATGTTTAATCGATTTACTTTGTCATAAATAACTTGAATATAGTGGCGTAATTCTACTTCATCTCTGTAATTATCATGATGAATGAGAGTTACATAGCCAACTATGGATGTTAAGGGTGTTCGTAAGTCATGCGATACATTTGTAATGAGTTCACTTTTTGCTTGTTCGGTTTGACGTTCTTCTTCAATAGAAACTTTTAACTGTTCTACAATTTGATTAATGCCATTTGCTAAGTCTTCTAAGTAATTATGTTGTAAAACGGAAATTTTATGATTAAAGTTTCCATTTGCAATATAACGAATTTCCTCTATCATTTTTTTAATACAAGCTTCATAGTATAACTTCTTCTCATGACGATAAAAAAGATACACGTAGGAGGAGAAAATAGAAAACAAAAATACATAAGACACCATCATAGCCCAAAAAGATTCTTTAAGTCCTCGATATTTTTCATAGCCGACGATTCTAACAAATTCTTCACTTAAAGCTGTTAATGTAAGGGAACTGTCAATTACACTTGTAACAAGACGAGATATGAAAACCTCTGAAATGGGTGTAAGTAAAATAGATATTAAAAGCCAAAATGCAATTTTCCATTTTGGGATGACCTTCAATATATCAAACGTTTCATTTTTCAATTTTATAACCTACTCCCCAAACAGTATGGATGAGTTTTTCACCATTCGTTCTTGTTTCAAGTTTATCCCTTAAGTTGCTAATATGAACCATTACAGTTTTATTAGAACCGTAACCATCTTCATTCCAAACACGTTCAAATATTTCTTCTGAACTAAATACTCTCCCAGTATTGCTAGCAAGTAGGTATAGGATATCAAATTCAATAGATGTAAGCTTAATATATTCTCCATTCACTTTCACAGTATGATTATGCTTATGTATTTCTGCAGAACGAATCCGAATAATTCCGTCTTCCTTTATTTGCGAGGCAGTATACTGGAAGGAGGATCTGCGCAATAACGCTTTAACTCTCGCAATTAATTCGAGTGGATTAAAAGGCTTAATCATATAATCATCAGCACCTGTCATAAGACCTAGAATTTTATCCATATCTTCGGCTTTTGCACTTAACATAAGAATAGGAACCGTATTTTTTTCCCTTACTTGCTGACAAACTTCTAATCCATTACGCTTTGGCATCATGATATCTAAAATCATAAGATCAATTTGATAAAGTGAGAGCATATGTAACGCTTCCTCACCATCATATGCTTTATAAATGTTGTAACCTTCATTTCGTAAATAAACGGCAAGCAATTCTACAATCTCTTTATCATCATCAATAATTAAAATATTTCTTTCCATCGTATATTTAATTCCTCTCTCTACATTTCATCATCATTAATATAATAACAAACATTTATGTGTTTGGGAGTTAAGATTATATACATAATTTCATGTAACGTATTGAAAGGATTTAAAAAACACATCACGAATAAAAATAAGAGGATGCTTTGTTACTTATGATAAATAGAATATAAGTTTTGTTAGAAGAGAGTAACGTGTTACATAAAGAACTAGCTACATTAGAATCGAGTGAAGATTGGGGAAAAGATATAAAAAACTTTTTTATTAGAATGTATGTTTATTTACGATGATAGAGGATGTGAGGTAATTGCGAAGAATAAAGAAATGATACGAGATTTATATAAGAAATATAAAGATTTGATTTCCTGTTATGAGCGAGAAAGTAATGATGAATTATTCAAATGAAAATAGGAGGAAGTGAAAAGTGTAATGAAACGTATTGCAATTGTATCAGCATGGGAGCCTGAGCTTACATACTTGCATCAGCATCATCCAAGTCATCGTGTAGAAAAACGAGCAGCTTGGGACTTTCATTTTCATTCTATAAATGACTTAGAAGTAATATCGGTAATTACTGGCGTTGGAAAAGTAAGCTGTGCTAGTTGCGTACAGTTATTAATAAGCGAATTTAAGCCTGAACAGTTATTTATGACAGGTATTTGTGGAAGTTTATCTGAGAAAGTAAAAAATGGTCATATTGTTGTTGCACTTAACACATTACAGCATGATGTAACGGCTGCAGGAACAGGAACAGATAGTTTCAATTTATATACTGGTAGAGCAGCTCCTATTGAAACAACAGAATATCTTGTAAGGCAAATAAAAAAAGTGCTTGCTTATGATACAGTGCATTTTGGGACTTTCATATCCGGAGATCAGCGTATTCGCAGTACGGAAATGAGATATTTACTACATACTGTTTACGGTGCAATAGCTGTTGATCAAGAAATAGCAGCTTTTGCGTATGTGTGTCATGTGAATAAAAAACCTTTTCTTTGTTTGAAAGCAGCTTCAGATCAAGCGAACGATAAAACAGTGGAAGAACAAAAAGTATTTAAAATGTTGGCATGTGAGAAAGCATGTGAATATTTAATTGCGTTTTTACGCGTTTACGAATTAACTACATCTCATCAATAATACGATGTATAAATCTATATCCTTTAAAAGGAGCCTAACTTTAGTCATGAAAATAATAAATAAAGTAGCAATTATCGGTGCAAACGGAAAGGCTGGTAAATACCTTATAACTCAAGCACTACTAGAAGGATACTTTGTCCGTATTCTCACACGAGATCCACAAAAGTTTAAAATATCGCATAAACATTTGGAAGTTGTAAAAGGAGATGCTCGCGATATTTCTGCAATACGTCGATTACTGCAAGGTTGCAATGCTGTTATTAATGCAGTGGGGCAACCTAAAAAAGAGTCATATATATTTAGCACAGTTACGAATCATATTTTAGAAGTAATGAAAGAATACGGGATCAAGCGATATATTCTTATTTCTGGAGGATCAATGGATGTACAAGAAGATACTAAAAGTTTATTAAATAAAATAGGGGCAAAGTTATTTCGTTTGTTTCTTTCGAGTATGATGAAAGATAAATATAAGGAATTACAACTAGTGCGAGATAGTAATGTGAATTGGACTATTGTACGATTACCTTTTGTTGTAGACGGAGAAGGGACCGGTAAAATAAAAGAGAGTCTTATAGATTTACCAGGAATTAAGATTCAAAATGGAGATATTGCGCCGTTTGTTATAAAGCAAATTCAGGATGAAATGTATAGTTGGAAATGCCCATTTATTTCAAACTAGTTGGAAAGGTGGATGAAATTGTTACGATGGTTCATTATAAAAAATGTAGCGAAGTGAATATAGATTTCGTGTACGAAGCTTTTCGAGATGGTTTTTCTGATTACATCATAAAGATGGAAGTGTCAAAAGAAGATTTTATAAAAAGATTCTTCGGTCCGGAAGGAAATAAACTTGAGTATTCTTATATAGCGTTGGATGAAAATAAACCAATTGGAGTTATACTTGGTGGAATTAAAGAATATGAAAGTATAAAAACAATGCGATGTGGCGCATTAGCGGTTCATCCGGACTATCGTGGGGTTGGCGTTAGTCATAAATTATTTGAATTTCATAAAGAAAAAGCGATAAAAAATGGATGTCAGCAACTTTTTCTTGAAGTCATTGTCGGTAATGATAGAGCGATTCAATTTTATACGAAGTTAGGGTATGAAAAAGTATATGATCTCTCTTACTATAATTTGAGGGACACTTCTATTTTGACAAGTAAGAGTGTCCAAAATATAGAAATAAAGCAAATTAAGTTTGGCGAATTTCAAAACGGTATACAAAAATGGTTAAACTTCCATATAAATTGGCAAAATGATGTCGAGTATATGGAGAAAACTGAAAATAATAAGTATTATGGAGCTTATATTAACGATGATTTAAAAGGATGTATATGTGTTGGTGACAATGGTAAGATAAGTTTATTATTTGTTGATAAAAAATATAGAAGAATTAGAGTCGCTACAAGTCTATTACAAACTGTAAGCAAAGAATTACAGCTTTCCAGTCTTTCTATTGGATTCCCTAATAATGCTTTACTTGAAGGATTTGTAAAAAAGTGTGGATTCGAGAAAAGTTCGTTGGCTCAGTATGAAATGTATTATACATTATAACCGATAGAGTGGAAATAGAGAAAATCTGTGATTTTAAATGGAGGTATGACAATGTTAGCTTTAATAGAAAAAGTAGATAATGGATATGTAGCTCAATTTAATCGTCCGTTACATTATTCAGTAGAGCAAGTTTGGGCTGTATTAACAGAAAATGAAAAGCTAAAAAGATGGATGCCGAATCTTTACATAGAAGATTTGCGACAAGGAGGTAAGATAAAATTTGATATGATGGATGGTTCTGGAGAATTTATTAATATTGATATTTTGCGATGTCAAATAAATTCTGTATTAGAGTTCACATGGGGAGAAGATCGAGTTCGATTTGAAATACATAAAGATCAAGAAAATTGTTTATTAATATTAAAAGAGTTTATCCACGAAATAAATGATCATACACCAAAAGATTTATCTGGGTGGCATGTATGCTTAGAAATTTTTTCTTCTGTATTAGATGATAGTGAAATGGAGTTTCCAAAAGAAGAGTGGGAAAGATGGTATAAGAGATATGAATTAGTAATGGATAAAATCAAAAATGAGAGAGTAAATTAATTGTATTATTATATAATAATTTCATATTAAAAAAGCGCATATACGACAGAAAGAACATTGTGCTAATATTTATTTGAGTAGGGGATAATGTGCAGTTTGAGAATATAGTAGGAGGATAATATTGACGAAGAGTATACCGATATTTTTTATCCTATGTATCTTTGTTATCATTATTATAAATATTAAAGGGAATAATAAGAAGAAAAACGATACGAATCCATCTCTAATATGTATAGAAGATGCTAAGTACATAAATTCAGTGGTACTATCTCAAGATAAGCAACCTCTACCAAATATTAAAGTTTATGAAGAGGCTATTAGTGAAAAAGAGCTTGCAGTTACAAATTCAAAAGGAGAGTTGAAATTTACGACCAGTGTTTGTAGTAAAGTTACTTTAATATTTATTACCTAAAATGGAGATATATTTACAAAGAAATATGATAGAAATAATATACCTGAAATTATTCAGTTGGATTAGCATAGCTAATAAGATCACTATAATTTTATTATGTAAACATATAACGGATTAAATAAGACTCTAATTTTGAAATTACTTTTTCAAAATTAGAGTCTTTTATTTAGTAGAGATAAGTTAATGCCGTACAAGGTTTTCTTAATTATTTACAGTATCTCTAGTAACTTTAATTCCTCTTCTACAAAATCTATTACTTCTTTTATTGTTTTACTAGAAAAATCAAATTGGATTCCAGCGGCTTCATATATTTCTTTTACAGATTTAGAACTACCTAAAGATAATGCCTTTTTATAGTTTTGCAATGTTTGCTGAGGGTTTTCTTTATACTGTTTATACATTTGTAAGGCGCCGATTTGTGCGATTGCATATTCGATATAATAGAAGGGAACCTCAAAAATATGTAAGACAGATAACCATTGTGCGACGATCCAACTTTCATGCCCATTTATATTTACTACGCTTGAATTATATGTTGTAGAGAGCTCTAAAAACTTAACATTTCTTTCTTCAGCGGTATGATTTGGATTCTCATACAACCAGTGTTGAAATTGATCGATGATAAGCGTAATGGGTATATACTCTATAATTTGTGTTAATTGCTCTTGTTTAGCTTGTTTGAGTTCTTCTTTATTACTATAAAAAACATCCCATTTATCCATTGTAAATAGTTCCATTGTCATACTCGCTAATTCAGCAGTTTCCATTGGTAAATGCTGATATTGGTGTATTAAAATATCTTTCATTAAATCGTGATGAATACAGTGACCCATCTCATGTAAGAAAACAACAACATCATCTTGTGTTGTTGTTAAATTCATAAAAATAAACGATAACTTAGATGAAGGTAAATATTCACAAAATCCACCTGGTGCTTTTCCTTTTCTGCTTTCCAAATCTAGATTGGTATGCATTTTTTCTAGAAGAGCTGAAAAACTCGAATCGATTTTCGCAAAAATTGTTTTACTTTTTTCTATTAATTCATTTTCACTTTTTACAGGCTGTAAAGGCTTATGCTCTATAGGTACAGCATGTATATCCCACGGGCGTAATATATCTACTTGAAGCTTTCCTTGTAGTTCCTTATGTATTTTTTCTTGCAACGGCACAACGTATTTACGAATAGATTCAGCGAACGCATTGCATTGCTCGACAGTGTAATCAAAACGCTCGTATTTTTTAAACATGTAGTCACGATAATTCGTTAAACCAACATTCCTAGCTTTTTTTGTTCGAAGTATAATTAACTGGTTTAAGATTTCTTGAATTTCATTCTCTACGGATAGAAATTTTTCAGAGATAGCAGTCATCGCTTTTTGACGAACATTTCGATCTGGGTCTTGTAGATATACCCTTAATTCAGAAATGTTTACTTCTTCGCCATTCCACATAGAAGTGAGGTTGCCTGTGATTTCAAAATATTTTGTGGTTAACTCATCTTCAGTAACTTCTAGTCTAATATTTTCTTCGTTAAAGAGTTCTATCGTATTTTTAATCTTTGTATCTAAGAATCCAAACTGAGAAGAATTTAATTGTAAACGGTAGGGTGATTCATAATATTTTTGATCTAATAGACTTTTATAACGTTTTAATATAGGCTGTACGTGTTTTTGATCAAAGTCAAAAGTTTCTTTTGCTTCTATATTATTCGTATTTTGTTGAAAGGCAATATAATGTTGCATGAATTGTTCATTGATAGAATTTAAAGTCTGTGATTGTTGTATTAACCAATTCTCAAGTTCTTGACTAGAAGATATTGAGACGTTTACTAGTATATCCAATTCTTTTATTAATTCATCTATATTACTAATATTGATAGGTATTGCCTGCTGCATGAAATATCCCTCACTTTTTTATTTACTAATAGAGGTATTCTTTTCTTTTATACGAATTCCTTTTTAACCAGGAAGTTCATACTTACTACACCAAGAATAATACTCCTGTAGTAATTGTAATTAATGTAGATAGATTGTTAAAGACATTCATTTTAGCTACTTTAATATAAGAAATATTCCGCTTGTAACTGTTAAAGCTAATTTCACAAATATAAATGAAAATCCGGTAATCAATGTATATAATGATACAGCTATGTACGCTTTAGTTGTATTTTTCATTATTTCACCTCATATAGTCAATTTATTACCGGCCATATACCCATGGTAATCTTTCTGAGTCGATGCTACAATGTGAACAAATACAGACTGTACCGGTACGCAATAAACAAGAGGTGTAATCATGTATAAGTATTTAAAGGTACTAAATGATTTAGAAAACATGATTCAAAAGGGAGAAATGCAAGAAGGGAAGAAACTTCCATCTATACGTTCGCTTGTGACGCAATATGGATGTAATAAAGCAACAATCATACGTGCGCTTCATGAATTAGAGAAGCGTCATATTATTTATTCCGTACCTCAAAGTGGATATTATGTAGTGAAGAGAATGGGGATTTATGAGGAAGATGAAACGGAGAATATTGATTTTGCATCTTCAGCTCCAGACCCTGATGTATTTCCTTATTTAGATTTTCAACATTGTATTAATAAGGCGATTGATACGTATAAGAATCATTTGTTTATATACGGTACACCCAAAGGGTTACCATCGTTAATTACAGTTGTGCAAAAACAATTAGTAAACTATCAAATTTTCACAAAAGAAGAAAACATCTTTATTACTTCGGGAGTTCAACAAGCTCTCGCTATATTAACTTCTATACCCTTTCCAAATCAAAATGAAACAGTACTTATTGAACAGCCAAGTTATCATTTATACATTGAATACTTAGAAACAAATCGAACCCCTGTAATTGGTATAAAACGTACTGCTGAAGGTATTGATTTAATTGAGCTAGAAAGAATATTCCGAACGGGAAAAATTAAATTTTTTTATACAATTCCAAGGTTTCACCATCCACTTGGCACTTCATATTCTAAGAAAGAAAAAGAAAAGATTATTTCTCTCGCAAGAAAATACAATGTATTTATAGTAGAAGATGATTATTTAGCAGATTTAGAACAAAATTCGAAGATAGGCCCACTATATAGTTACGATAATTCTTCACATGTAATCTATCTAAAAAGTTATTCAAAGATTGTTTTCCCTGGATTACGTGTAGGTGTGGCAGTTATTCCTCCTTCTATTGCAGCGTTGTTTCATAAATATAAAAAGCTATTAGATATTGATAGTTCGATGATTTCCCAAGCTGCGTTAGAAATTTACATAAAAAGTGGGATGTTTGAACGACACAAGCAAAAAATTCAATCATCTTACTATGCTAGATCTAAAGTGCTATCAAAAACATTAGAAGAAGTTTATAAAGAAAATCAACATTTGTTTACATATAAAGGTGAAAACAACATAGGAATACATACGTGCTTATCATTACATAAAGGTATTGCTAAAGAAACACTTATTAAAAGCCTAAGACAAAATCAAATATTTATTGATGCTATTGATAAAAATTATTTGTCTTCTTTCCATAAGGAAACACTTTTAAAACTAAATGTATCAAATGTGAAAGAAGATAAAATCGCGGTAGGAATTCATAGAGTAATCGAGGAAATGAAACGAGTAAGTCGTGTAGATTTCCATTTTAAGAAAGGCTAATTCTTTATATAGGAGGCTTAGTATGAAGAAAAACGTAATAGTCTTGTTGATATGTATGGTGGTAGGAATCGGAGCGATAGCAATTGTGATATATAATAAGAAAAGTGAACAATGTATAGCAGTTGCTATTCAAATAAAATCCGTTGTTGTAGATCATAACAACATGCCTTTAGCAAATGTTAAAGTTTATGAGGGTTCAATTACAAATAAGGAACGTGCTATTTCAAATTCACAAGGTGAATTTGATTTTTATTCTGGTGTTTGTGGTAAGATTACTTTACAATTGGTTACTCCAGATGGGGAGAGCTATACGCAAAAATATGATAGAGAAAATGTACCTAAATTAATTCAATTGGAAAATGAACATTGAGGAGAATAATATGAAACCATTACAAGGAAAAGTGGCAGTAGTTGCAGGAGCAACACGTGGTGCTGGAAGAGGAATAGCGATGATGCTCGGTGAAGCCGGAGCGACTGTATATGTAACAGGGAGAAGTACAAAAGGAAATTTATCATCAATGGGAAGAACGGAAACAATTGAAGAAACAGCAGAACTCGTTACAAAACAAGGCGGAAAAGGAATTGCCGTTCGTGTGGATCATACAGTAGAAGCAGATATTAAAGCACTATTTAATAGAATCCAAGAAGAACAAAACGGAAAACTTGATATTTTAGTAAATGATGTTTGGGGCGGCGATCCGCTTACTGAATGGGAAAAAGATTTTTGGGAGCATGATTTACATAACGGCTTGCTTATGCAACAACGTGCTGTCCATTCACATATGATGACAAGTTATTATGGTGTTCCGCTTATGGTGAAAAATAAGAAAGGACTTGTTATTGAAATTACAGATGGGATTGATTATCAGTACCGCGGTAATTTATATTATAGCTTAGCGAAAATCTCAACAATTCACTTAGCAGAAGCGATGGCAAAAGATTTAGAGAAACATGGTATTACTGCAGTTGCGGTAAGTCCTGGCTTTCTCCGTTCTGAAGCAATGTTAGATTTATTTGGTGTGACTGAGGAAAATTGGCAAGAAGGTGTAAAGGAAGATCCTCACTTTATCGCATCTGAAACACCTTTCTTTGTAGGAAGAGCAATTGCTGCTTTAGCAAGTGATTCAAACGTTCATAATAAAACAGGGAAAGCGCTTAGTTCATGGGAGTTGGCGAGGGAATATGGGTTTAAAGATATTGACGGAAGACAACCTGATTGGGGAAAATATTTCGAAGAGAATGTGTTAAAAGAACAATGAGTATTATATAAAATTAAATGAAGGCTAAGAACCCTTTATAAATCGGTTTTTAAGTCTTCTTTTTTGTTATTACAATCCTTGCTGATTGAATAGCTTCCTTTTTTATGTTCACCTTCCTTTTATAGTTAAAACGAACAAGCTATTTTTTTGTCTAATGAATAATATATGGCATCAAATAAATAAGGAAGTGAATCACACATTGTCCCAATGTTTTATTGCTAAATTAGGAGGCCGGGAGGAAGTGCCCTCTGTTTGTACAAATGCTTTTGGAATAGCACAATTTAGAATTAATGATGATTTTACGATACTTCCATTCAAACTGGTAGTGCATGATATAGAACGAGTGACTGCTGCTCATATTCATTTAGGAGAGGGAGTAGAAAATGGTCCAGTTGTTGTTTTTCTATTTGGTCCGGTTACACGAGGAATTAGTGTAGATAGAGGAGTGGTAACAGGAACGATTACAGCATCTGATCTTGTGGGTCCTTTACAGGGAATATCATTACTGGATCTCGTAAGAAAGATGGGTGCTGGTAATACTTATGTAAACGTTCATACGGAAAAACATCCAAATGGAGAAATTAGAGGACAGATAAAAAGATTTTAAAATTTCTTAACTGTATATTGTTAGTGCAGAATATAATCCCCTATTTTTTCTTATAAGTATGATGACAAAAACCTTTAGACATAATTATGACTAAAGGTTTTTAATGTGGGGAAATGTATACAGGACCAACAATTTTAAAGGAGGTTAAGTTCATGGAAGATAATAAAAAATCGATCCTTGCTTTTATCGTGTTAGTTTTAGGTTTAGTGTTTTTTGTTGGAGGTATGGTTTATAGCTTGTGGGGACCATTTTAAATTTGTTCGTGACTAACTGACCCTGGGTAATCCAGTCATAAATTCCTTTTTATTAGTTAGGTTAAGTTATATATTTCGAACATAAAGGAGAACATTAGCAATGAATTATATACTATTTAAAGCGATAAATGGTCTTGCTAGAAGAGGAACTACTATGGATACGATAATGATTTTTATCTCACAGAAGACTCGATATTTATACCTTTTCATATTAATATGTATGTGGTTTAGAAACAATTTCTACAAAAAAATTATTTTGTATGCAGGAATTTCAGCAGGAGTCACTTTAATTATAAACCGTATCATCCAAATTTTTTATTTTAAACCTCGTCCTTTTATTGTTCATCGAATTCGTTTGCTTATTCCATCAAAAAATAATTCTTCATTCCCAAGTAAACATACTGCTTTAGCTTCTGCTGTAGCAACTTCCATTTTACTTCATGAACGTTGCATGGGCTCTATTATGTGGTTATTAGCAGTTTTGACAGGTTTTTCACGTGTTTGGGTAGGGCATCATTATCCATTTGACATAATTTGGAGTGCTGTTATAGGTAGTCTAACAAGCATTGTTATTGATAAAAATACATATACGTTTCAATCTTTTACTACTTGGATTATAAAGATGTATTCATCGTTTACAAAATTATTTAAATGAAAAGAAGCAGCAACTCTCCTTTTTTATTCTCAAAAATTATACCCGATATAAAGAGAACATCCACTTCTTTTTGTGAAATTTGAAACAACCTAGTAAATAGATGAGGAGAAATAGGAATTGACTAGGATAACTAAAAACTAGGCACGGCTAGTATATACTTGTTTTTAGTTTTTATGTGCTGTGTGAACAATAAAGAACTGGATCAATGGTAATGCTATTTATTAATTACCATTAAAGGAATGGATTGTTGATGAATATTTTTTTTGAAAGCATAATTTTAATTGTTACGGGTATCCTTGCGTTAAAATTAACCGGAAGTAAATCTGTTAGTCAGATGACACGAGCTGAGATTATTATTGTTGTCTCCATTGCGCGTATTATTGTAGAGCCGGTATTAAGTAGGAAAGTAGGGCCATCAATCCTTGCTGCTTGTATATTTTCAGGCATTTTACTTGTTATTCATTATGTAGAAGTGAAATCAAGGGGGATGGAAAAATTTTTAAATGGTAATAGCATTGTTATTGTTGAGGATGGAGAAATTTTGAAAAATAATTTGAGGCGTACGAAAATAACAGAACAGCAATTGCTTATGTATTTAAGAGAACAGGGAATTCATGATATAACAACATTACAGCAAGCAACAGCAGAACCGAACGGTCGCATCGGATATCAATTAACAGCTGGTGCGCAGCCGGTTACATGTGAAATGTTAGAAAAGATGTTGCATCAATACAACCTGAAAAAATAGTTAATATGGGATATATTAACTATTTTTTATTATTTTAAGGAATGTAGTAATACGTTATGAAGTCTTTTTAACCCAATCAACATGTCTTTTTCATTCAACATGGAGTAACTAATTCGTAAATAGTTATAGTTTGATTCATGATTCAAAATACATGCCGTTCCTGGTAGGAATGAAACATTCACATCATTCGCTTTTTTCAGTAGCATAAAAATATCAATTGAATTCGGAAGTGCTCCCCATAAATTAAAGCCACCTAGAGGTTTTTGAAAATAAACTTCTCCTGTTTGAAAAGTTAATATTTCTAGTGTTGTATCGCGTCTTACTTGTAAAGCAGTACGCAATTTTTCTAAATGGTTTTTCATTCTTTCTGCTCGTAAAAATGGAAGAAGTGCTTTTTGTGTCAATAATGGACTGCCTATATCCATCGAAGCTTTCACAGCGTATAACCATTCGAAAATAGGACCTTCTGCAGCTAATGCTGCAATACGAAGGCCTGGTGCTAATGTCTTACTGAATCCTTTTAAGTATATAACATGCCCGTTTGCATCAAAGGTTTTAAGTGGAGCTGGAATTTTAGCACCCTCAAAATATATTTCTCCAAAAGAATCATCTTCAATTATAAAGAAATGATATAGCTCCGCTAGTTCTACAAGTTCCATTCGTCTTCTTTTACTCATAACAGTACCTGTAGGGTTTTGAAAAGTAGGATTTACATAAATTAAAGTCGGCTTCTTTTTTTGACAAACTTCATCGATTAAATCAGAACGAATCCCTTGTTCATCAAGCTCAATTGGGATGATTTGAACCCCTTTATTTATAAATACATCGATTGCGGCACCATAGCACGGGCTCTCTATTATAACTGTGTCACCTGGTTTTAATAATGTTTGAGCAATTAAATCAATTCCTTGCTGAGCACCACTTGTAATTAATAAAGTAGAAGGGTCTACAGATAGTTTTTGATAATCCTTTAAATATCTTGCAATTTCTATTCGAAGTTCTTCATCTCCTTGAACTGATCCATAAGTTGCCAATATCATTTGATTGTCCGCTATTATTTTTTGCATTTCACCCGAAAGAAAAGGATTAGGTAAAAGCCGAGGATAAAGAATAGCTTGTGAAAAATCATAATGCTTTCTATGTTGATTCATTACATATTGAGATCGCATGACATTGATTGATTTTCTATGTTGCCAATCATATGGCTTCGGCTGATTTTTCCGATTTATCGGTTTATGTATATACACACCTTTTCCTTGCTGAATATATACATATCCTTTCGTTTCTAACTTTTTATAGGCTTTACGAACGGTTAATATGCTTATCTGTAAATCATCTGCCATAGAGCGTAATGAAGGTAAAAAATCCCCGTTTGATAGCATTCCACTTTGAATCCGCTCAACGATTTGCATATAAATTTGTTGATAGAATGGTATGTTAGATTCTTTCCGCAGTATAATCTTCATCAGCTCACCTAAGTTTCTTTTTAATTTAATTAAATCCAAAAACATATGCAGAAGCAACTATAGATTTATCAAACTGTTATACGCCTTGATATACTGTTATACACTGTTTCCTCTATACTCATTTCAAGATTACAAAGGAGGAAATGAAATGGTCATTTTTAATTATATTTTAATTTGTATAATTTTCGGGACAACATTTTTAACAATTAAAATTGGGATTGAAGCGGGGACGCCACCATTATTCTCGGCGGGAATTCGTTTCTTTTTGGCAGGCGTTATTCTCATTATCATATTTTCCTTAAAACGGAAACATGTCATGCCATACTTGTTATCAAAAAGAATTATGTACGCTGGTTTTTGTTTAACCTTTATGACATTTGCAACGTTATACTGGGCAGAACAGTATATTTCTTCTGGATTAGCAGCTATTCTTTCTGCGACAGGGCCAATGATGATTTTGTTATTACAAGTGAAAAGAAATAAAACAAAATTACAAAGGGAACAACTTCTTGCACTAATCATAGCGATTAGTGGAGTTGTTTGTATTTCCTTACCAGGTATAGGTATGCATCAACATTTCACTTTTATATGGAGTATTGCTTGTTTTGTTATATTAATAGGAGAATTGTTTTATGCAATAGGCTCCATTTGTTCAAAAGAAATACTTTCAGATTTGCCAAAAGTATCGCCATTTCTTATTAACGGAATCCAAATGTTTTACGGTGGAGTTTTTCTGTTGATTACTTCTATTTTTACAGAACAGCCAAATCTAGCTATGCTAACATCTTGGAGTGTACAATGGCCCATTTTGTATCTCATATTTATTGGATCAATTGGTGGCCATGGACTCTATTATTGGCTCTTATCGAAAACAAATCCAGTTTTCCCATCAACTTGGCTGTATGTATCCCCATTAATTGCTGTTATTACAGGATACGTATTTTTAGGGGAACCAATTAATCCGTTAATGGGAATCGGAGCATGTCTCATCTTGATTGGTGTATTTTTAGCAAATCGCTCTACACTTGAAGTGTATTTTAAACAGGGAAGATTATTTAAAAAAGAAATGTAAAATTATATTTTGGTTGTGAAATAAAAGAATATTTTATCTTAATGTGCCTACAAATGACAGAAAAAACAAATTATTAGATAGAGTTAGAACTTTTTATATGTTATAATTATATATTGTTTTTATAAAATGGCCCTGTATATGATAGGGCTTTTTGAGTTGTAAAGTGATAAGGAGAAAAATTATTATTCAACAAAGGGATAGGAGAGATACATGTGAAACAAGCATTAATTGTTATCGATTTGCAAGAAATCTTTTTTTCAGAAGAAAAAAATCACTTATATCAGTATGAACAATTACTTGAAAATGTGAACACAGTCATTAACTGGGCAAAAGTAAAGGAGATACCAGTAATTTTCATTCAGCATACAGATCAAAATCCATCAGATGAAATGGCGAAGGGGAAGTATGCCTGGGAATTACATAAAGGGTTGTACCGAGAAAGTAATGATATTGTTATAGAAAAAATCACATGGGACGCCTTCTATCAAACTACTTTAGAGGAAACTTTAAAAAAATTAGATATAGAGCAATTAATTTTTGTGGGTGCTCAAACTGAATTTTGTTTAGATACGACTATACGAATTGCCTATAGTAAGGGATATCAACATAATTTGCTAGTAAAGGGTGCGCATAGTACGTTAAATAGCAATCAACTTAGCGCCAAGCAAATTATTGAGCATCATGAGTCTGTATGGAATAACCGTTTTGTGCAAATGCAGCCGCTTGATTTATATAAGTGATGAGAGAAATCATGAAGCTTTTCCAATCCCATTAAACAACTTGAATAAAATAGGGACTAGATGTTATGATTCCGGGTATTAAAGAAGAACCGCTAGAGAATGCAATTGCTCCTCTTGAAATTAGAGTGCAAGCATCATTGAAAAAAGTCAGTATGTTTTTGAGTTTTAAAACAAGTACGAGGAAAATATTAATAGGAGGGGACGTCTTATGGAGATAAAAATAGATGATTTAACCGGTACTGCAGTAGAAAAATTATTGATGGATCATCTACAAAGCATGGCACTACATTCTCCCCCAGAAAGCAGGCATGCTCTAGATTTAGATGGATTGCGGAAAGAAGATATTACATTTTGGAGTGCATGGGAAGGTAATGATTTAGTTGGATGCTGCGCACTTAAAGAACTCAATAGTCAACATGGGGAAATAAAATCAATGAAAACATCTTCGTTGCATTTAAGAAAAGGTATTGCCAAGCGACTTCTTCAGCATATAATTGAGGAAGCAAAGCGACGTGGTTACCAGAGATTGAGTTTGGAAACAGGATCTATGGATGTCTTCAAACCGGCTAGAAGTTTGTATACAAGTATGGGATTTCAATATAGCAAACCGTTCTCGAAATATATAGAGGATCCAAATAGTGTGTTTATGGAAATGAAATTTATGTAAATGATGTAAATAACCGAAGAAATATTTGTATTTAATGAGAATGTATATCTACTTTATTTGTAATATTGTCGTAATAATCGTAATGATAATTCTGAAAAGACAGAATTACATTCTGGTTCTAAGGGTATTTCTAATTGTTTTGTTGGATTTTAAGGAAGAGAAAGGTAAATACTTTTAAAGCAATGTAAAAAGAAAATTAGGTATCTTTCTGCACGTTAAATTAACATAAATAGGCATAAGTAGAGAGTTCAAATTTATTTGGATTTAAAGTGTTGTTAACCCTAATGAAACACGAAGCAATCTAATCGCTTATATAATTAGATTGTAAGAGTTAATTGGAAAGAAGGGATTACTGTGAAAGAAATAATTAGTAGTTATGAAGATGTATTGAATATGTTAGATTCATTATTACGTGAACCAACTCAATTTTGGGATGGTTTTTATTCAAATCGTGAAAAAGAAGTTCCCTTTTTTACTAATAAACCAGATGAGAATCTCGTTAATTATTTCGAGAAAAAATTACTTAGTCCAGGAAAAGTTCTTGAATTTGGATGTGGTCCAGGCAGAAATGCAATTTACTTTGCTGAAAAAGGATGCTTAGTTGATGCAGTAGATTTATCACAGAAATCCATTCAATGGGCAACCGAACGTGCAAAGGAGAAAAATGTAAATGTAAATTTTATTTATAACAATATCTTTGACTTAGAAATCAAAGAGAATACATACGATATTGTGTACGATTCAGGATGCTTTCATCATATTGCACCACACAGAAGAATGAATTATATAAATTTGGTGAAAAAGGCTTTAAAACCAGGTGGTTATTTTGCAATCACTTGTTTTGTTCAAGGCGGAGAATTAGGTGGGGCAGACATAACGGATTGGGAAGTATACAAACTACAAAGTCTTAAAGGTGGATTAGGATTTACAGCTGAAAAACTTAGAGCCATTTTTAGTGACTTTTCTGAAGTGGAAATACGTAGAATGAAGGAAATAAATCAATCAAACCCAGTTTTTGGTGTCTCTGGACTGTGGACAGCTTTATTTATGAGTAAAAAGAATTAAGTGAATATAAAGTAATATCAACGGAAGAAATATTTTTTTCAAAAAAGAAAACAAAGTCTTTCTGATAACTCAACATTCTTTTAAGCAACATAATGAAACCCTCTCGTATATAAAACGAGAGGGTTTCATTATGTTTAGTTTATATGTACAAAGCATTAGTTTACTTTCTTTATAAATCCTTTGTAATGACGTTTTACAAGCTGACTTTCTAGCGTTTTCATTGTTTCTAACGCTACCCCAACAATGATGAGTAGGCTTGTACCACCAATTTGAGCAGAAGGTGGTAAAGTAGCAATCTTTGTGAATACGAGTGGTAAAATTGAGATAGCGCCTAAGAAAATAGCACCAATAAATGTTAAACGATACAAAATTTTTGTTACATATTGCTCTGTCGATTTACCCGGACGAATACCTGGAACATATCCATTTTGCTTTTTCAAGTTCTCTGCCATTTGTTCAGGGTTTACTTGAATAAATGCATAGAAGTATGTAAAAGCAATGATGAGTCCAACATAAAGAGTCATTCCGATCGGATGCGCGAAGTCCAAGTTCGTGCTTAACCATTTCGATACATTAGAGTCAGGAAATAGCTGCGCAATTGTCCGCGGTGTCATGAGAAATGCAGAAGCAAAGATAACAGGGATTACACCTGCACTATTTACCTTTAAAGGTAAATGAGTATTTTTTGCTCCTTGATATTGATTCTTACCTGAAACAGCTTTTGCATATTGAATAGGTATTTTACGAACTGCTTGTTGGATATAAATAACACCGACAACGATTGCTAAAATAACTAATCCAATCAATATGATTTTGACAATATGCATAAAGAGTTGATCGCCAGCATTTTGGAATTGCTGTAAATAAATCTGATTTACCACGTTTGGAATTGCTGCAACAAGCCCCGCAAAGATAAGCATTGAAATTCCGTTTCCTACGCCGTTTGCAGTAATTTGTTCACCTAACCAAAGTAAAAATGCAGTACCGGCAGTTAGCACTGTAGCGATAAATAAATAAGTAGTCCATCCTGGATTAGAAATTAGTTGCCCGCCTGCTATATTGTTAAAGCCAATAGACATTCCAATGGCTTGAATAAATGCGAGAATGATTGTAAAGTATCGGGTAAACTGAGCTGATTTTTTACGGCCCATTTCACCTTGCTTTGCCCACTCTGTAAATTTAGGTACAACATCCATCTGTAACAACTGTACAATAATGGAGGCTGTAATATAGGGTGTGATACCAACAGCAAAGATTGAGAAGTGTTGTAAAGCCCCTCCGCCAAATACATTTAGCATACCTAAAACATTGGCTTGATCTTGTACCTTTAATACCTCTGCGTTAGTATGAGGAACTGGTATAAACGTGCCAATTCGAAAAACAATTAACATCGCAAGTGTAAAAAGGATTTTCCTTCTTATCTCAGCTACTCTCATAAAGTTTGAAATTGTACGAAACATCATGTCGCCTCCTGTATTTTTATCAGTTACATAAAACTGATTGTTATATCCCGATGAATAAACCACAAACCTCCTTCCGTTTAAAATTCATTTGACAAATGGATTTTCGTACATTTTGTAGTTTTTTCATGGATTTAAGAAATACAAGTATTTGTATAGACGATAGATTTATTTTCGTAATCATTCAATAACCATAATATAACTAATAAATCAAAAAATGTACATAGATGTGCATGAAAAATGAATAAAAAGGGTACTTCTTTACAATTGTTATATGAAGAGTTGATTACATAAGTTTGTAATTGTTATCTATACATAAGTAGAGAATTATCCATAATGGTCGCATGGTTTATGAAATAAGTTTATGGATTATATACAAGAGACACGAATGGATTTTGAAAAATTATATTCACTAAATGTGCGAATGGGTATGGCACTATTGTACCGGTACAGTTATTGTAAATGAACATTGTTGATACTCATCATAACTTTTAAAATTTGCATATAATACATTCACTCTAAATATTGAAGGGGTGCTTTATATGACAGAATTACAAGATCAGTTTTTTGAAAGATTGAACCTTAAGAAACAACAGACTGTGAAATTTGAGGACTTGAACAAAATAATGAGCGCAATTGCGTATGAAATTCCGTTTGAGAATTTAGATATCGTAATAGGTAATACGAAAGAAATTTCTAAAGAGAATTTACAAAAGAAAATATTAATGAGTTCACGAGGTGGGCTTTGCTATGAAATGAATTCTATTCTATATTATTTTTTACAAGATTGTGGATTCGATGTGCAGTTGGCATTAGGCACAGTTTATAAAAGTGATTTAAATGTATGGTCTATTGAAGATAGTCATATTACAATCATTTTAAATTATGATTCCGCGTTGTATTTAGCTGATGTAGGAATTGCTTCATTTGTACCTCTCACACTTGTACCGTTTACTGGTGAGGTTGTTACTTCAAAAAATGGGGAATATCGTGTTATAAGAAAAGATACAGATAAAGGAACGTATATTTTAGAAAGACGAGACATTCACTCGCGGCACACCTCACAAGAAAATATAGAATGGAAGGTGTGTCACGCCTTTCGTACAGATCCCATTGATGAAACAACTTTAAATGAAGTTCAAAGAAAAGTTATAGAAGATGAGAATTCTAGTTTTAATAAGGGGGCAATTGCAGTAAAACTTACGCATTCTGGATATGTCTCTTTGACGAAAGATAGCTTGACTCAAGTAATAAATGGTCAAAAAAGTAAAAGTGTAATTACAGAGAATCACTACGAAAAGCTCTTACATGATAGATTTAACATAGAAATGTAAACCGAAGTAGTATGAATCTTAATGTAAAAGCATCATGAGAAATAGAGGGTTTATTTGCACAGCAAGGCCATTCTCTTTTATAGTAATATAGGTACGATAAAAGTAACAATGAATAGAAAAGGAGTCTACTATGTCAGTTATCGATAAATTGAACCTTAGTAAATATAGTAATATGGCAGTAATGAATCAACCAAACGATTATGCCCTATTTGCTGAACAAGCAATTAAGTTATCTAAAGATCATGATGCTATCTTCATTTTTGTAGAAACACTTGATGAGATGGTAAAACACACGCAACTTATTATTAATAAACAATTATTACTCGAAAAAGGCTATTTATTTTTCGCCTATCCGAAAAAAGGTAATACGCGTTATGACACTTTTATTCACAGAGATGAAATATTTCCAGCGATGAAAGTTGGAGAGGATGGATATGTAGGTAATAGTGATATCAAATTCGCGCGGATGGTTAGTATGGATGACGTCTTTACTATTATTGGCTTAAAACGTGAAAAAAAGAAACCAAAGAAAACATCTGCTGCTAGTCAATGTGTTTCTGATTATATAGAGAATATTAAAGATGTAGAAGCATTTTTAGCTAATCACCCAAATGAACTTCAGTTTTATCAAGGTTTAACACCAGGATATCAAAAAGATTGGGCGCGCCATATATTTTCAGCAAAACAGCAACAAACACGCGAAAAACGTGTGCAGAAAATGATTGAAATTCTTTCACAAGGTTATAAATCAATGGATTTATTCCGCAGAAAGAAGAAATAAAGAAAATTTAATAGTAGAGCGTGATATTTTTAAATTAGGAAACAAATGTTAAATAATAAGATATAAAAGAATGAATAAGAAAAGGTGTTTTGAATGAAATCGTATATTGTAGTTGGAGCTGGAATTTTAGGAGCGTCTACTGCTTATCATCTCGCTAAAGAAGGAGCACACGTTACTCTAGTTGATCGCCAGGATTTAGGACAAGCAACGGATGCAGCAGCAGGAATTGTATGTCCTTGGCTTTCACAGCGGCGTAATCAGGCTTGGTATAAAATCGCAAAAGGCGGAGCGCATTACTATACTTCTTTAATTCAACAATTAGAAGAAGATGGTGAAACAGATACAGGTTATAACCGAGTGGGTGCGATTAGCTTACATACGGATGATAAAAAGTTAGATCAAATGGAGGAGCGAGCATATAAGCGACGTGAAGGTGCTCCTGAAATTGGCGAAATCACTCGCCTATCGCCAGAGGAAACAAAAAAACTATTCCCGCCGTTATCAGAGGAATATGGATCTGTACATATAAGTGGCGCAGCTCGGGTAAATGGACGAGCTCTTCGTCAATCTCTTGTAAATGCTGCGAAGAAACATGGTGCTACCTTTATAAAAGGAGATGCTGTTTTAATTCATGAGAATAATTATGTTAAAGGAATTCATGTAAATGGCGAAACATTAACGGCGGATCAAGTAATTGTCACTGCAGGAGCTTGGGCAAACGAATTACTAAAACCACTTGGGGTAAATTTTCTTGTGACTTTCCAAAAAGCACAAATTGTTCATTTACATATGCCGGATACTAATACTGAAAACTGGCCAGTTGCGATGCCGCCAAACGATCAGTATATTTTAACTTTTGAAGATGGCCGTGTAGTTGTAGGGGCAACGCATGAAAATGATACTGGTCTTGATTATCGTGTTACAGCAGGTGGTTTACATGAAGTGTTTGATAAGGCATTGTCTGTGGCACCAGGATTAGAAAATAGTACAATGCTGGAAACGAGAGTTGGCTTTAGACCATTTACACCAGGTTTTCTCCCAGTTATTGGTCCATTACCTAATTTTAAAGGTATACTCGTTGCGAATGGTTTAGGCGCTTCGGGATTAACAGCAGGTCCATACTTAGGTTCTGAGCTTGCGAAACTTGCTTTAGGACAACCGATAGAATTAGACTTAAATGATTATGACGTAGCAGGAGCAATCGAATAATTACAAAAACAAAAAAGATTAGGCATAACTACCTAATCTTTTTTGTTTGTTTCCACATTGCTCGCAGTAAATTTTATATGTGTAGAGGGAATTTTGAGTATTTTGGAGAAAAGCTATATGGATTGTAATTTTGAAATTTAGGAGATTAAGGAGTTGTCTTCGGTGGATCATGTTGAGATAAGAAGACCAATCATCGATGATTTTGAAGAATTAAATCAATTGTTTCGAACAGTCATTATCGATACGTTTGCTAGAGAAGGTCTATCGGAATTGGCTGATGACATAGAAAATGAAATTGAAACGAAAAAGCAGTACTTGAAATGTGACTTTGATAGCAATGGGAAAAATCGATATTTTTTGATAGCTGTAGATAAACGTTGTAATAAAATTATCGGCACAATTGAATTTGGTCCATCAAGTAAAATTATTAATAGTTGCACAGATAACGCATTAAAAGATTTGAATGAGGTGGGGACTGTATTTGTACTCCCGAATTATCAAAGATGCGGCATAGGAAAATTACTCTTAAATGCGATTTTTCTTACCTTATTGGGTAAAGGCATAAAAGAATTCTGTTTGGATAGCGGATATACTAACGCACAAAAAATATGGAAGAAAAGATTTGGAGAGCCTAACTTTTTGTTAAAAGATTATTGGGGCGAGGCGTATGATCATATGATTTGGAGAAAATACATACATGATATACCTATAATATTTAGGAGGTAGTGAAAAAACGGTATTTTTACTCAACACGAATAGCTTTTCTTGCATACATGTGCTATTATTTACCTTTATAATAAAAGAGGACGTGAAGCAACTTGATTAAAATTGATTTACCTGCAGTTGATGTTTCTATAACAGAAAGAAAACAAGTAATAAAAGGCGATGAGCCAAGAATCACTCCAATTCATGGGTTCATTGATTTCCACCTATTCCCAAGAGATAAAGGCGGCATTTTTATGTTTTATAACATTAATGACGAACTTCTCTTTGTAGGGAAAGCACGTAAAATAAGACAGCGTATTAAAAAGCATTTTGAAGACAATGTTTCACCAATTAAAGCAAATCGTGATGAAGTATACCGCATTGATGCATGTATTGTAGAAGATCCAATGGAAAGAGAAATTTACGAAACATATATTATTAATGAGTTTCAAGCGAAGTATAATGTTGATAAGGTATTTTATAAATAAAATAAAAGCAATGTAAAACATGATCTTAGTAATATAGTAAGGTCATGTTTTTTTATTTAACAAAAAAACATTGAGTCCCCTTTGATTATTCGACAAAATATAACAATGCAAAAGATTGTTTTTTGCTATGATAAGTAGGAAATTTATATATTGTGTTTATTGGGGGATAAAAAGTATGTTAAAAAAATTTACTACATGTATTTTGGGTGGAGCTTTAGTATTTAACTTATCTGGCTGTGAAAGTACATCAGATAAAACTTCTTCTGAATCGAAAGAAACAATTTCTAAGCAAGAAGAAAAGAATATGAAAACAAAAGAGAATACAGATTCGAAAAATAAGGAACAAACAAAGGCAAAGACAACAATAAAAGAAAAAGAATATCCATTAAACAAAACTTTTAATACGTCAAAATTTGATGTAACTGTGAAAAGGGTTGTAGAAAGAGATAAGGTGGGTAAAGAAAGCATAGGGATTCAAGAAGCTGATAATGGAAATGTCTTTATTGTTATAGAAGTTGAAGGGAAAAATATAACAAACGAATCGATTAAATTAGCAGTTTTGCCATCAGTTGATTTAGTGGATGAAAATGATAATGCTTACGAAATGAATGTCTGGGCAGCTAGTAGTTATGCAGTTGAAAAAGGTGTAACTCCTAATCTTAATACAGAATTAAAACCTGGGGAAATAAAGAAAGATAATAGAGTTTATGTGATTAATAAAGAGAAGTTTGACACAGGTAAATGGTATGTTCTTGTTAATCATGAACATAAAGAACAAATTAAATAAAGTTTATACTAAGAGGGGGATTTTCCCTCTTTTTTGTTGTCTGGAAAAGTCCTTACATCTTGAATTCGTTTCCCTTTCTTTCATAACAGGTAAAAATAAACATATACTGGTACAAGCAAACAAGAAAGGAGACAATCATGAACTGGTTGGAAGCTTTTATATTAGGAATTATTCAGGGGTTAACGGAATTTTTACCTATAAGCAGTACCGGTCACTTGTATTTAGGAAGACATTTGTTTCATTTAGATGAAGCTGGGCTTTTTTTAGACACGATGCTGCATATTGGTACCCTGCTAGCGGTATTTATTTATTATAAAAAAGAGTTTATCTATTTGGTTAAAAACCCATTTTCAAAACTTACATTTTTACTCATTGTAGGAACAATCCCGGCCGTTATTATCGGTCTACTATTTAAAGATTTCTTTGAAGAGATTTCAAAAACGGGCATAACTATCGGATGGGAGTTTTTAGTGACAGGTTTGTTTTTGTATATGGCAGAGAAACAAAAAAATGGACGTAAGAAAATGAATGACATTACATATAAAGATGCTTTTATCATTGGCTCCTTTCAAGCATTTGCTATTTTTCCAGCAATCTCTCGTTCTGGTATGACAATTGTCGCTGCACTTTGGAGGAAACTAGACCGTGAAACCGCAGCGTATTTTTCATTCTTATTGTCAACACCTGCAATTGTTGGAGCAATCATCTTACAGTCTGTGGACGTTTTTCAAGGTAAAGCAGAAACAATTTCAAGTACATCGTTAATTGTTGGTACTTTATCCGCGGCATTTTTCGGATATATCGCAGTATCTTGGATGATTCAATATTTAAAAAAGCATTCTCTTAAAGTGTTCGCTTATTATGTTTGGGCTCTTGGCATATTAATATTAACTTTACAGTTCACTGGCATATTTTAAAGAGAGCCCTTGGAGATATACAGTTAAGCAGTAAGCATATATTAAACTAGCTCTTGCTGGTGAAGATGATTAGATTAACCTAACTTACTCACTTAGTACTTGTAATGAAAGGAAAAGATGAATAAATGTTGATAAAAAAATCCTGTCGTGTAAATTTATAGCAGGATTTTTTATTTTGTGATTCTATTAATATGCTAGGAGAATAAAGTGGGAAATGGAAAATTATATTTTAGCATCATAAAAGAAGCGGAAATATCTTTCGGGAGGTAGAAAATGTTAGGAAAAGCAATCGTTATTGGTGGAAGTATAGCTGGGAAATTAGCAGCAAAAGCTTTGTCTGATTTTTTTCAAGAGGTAATGATTTTAGAAGTGGGCACAGAGTGGAATGAAAAAAGCCCACGAAAAAGAGTACCTCAAACCCATCATCCTCATGTGTTATTAAAGGGTGGTGAAGAGGCTATTGAGAAATTATTCCCTGCGATTATGACCCAATTAAAAGAAGATGGTGGTATCATAAATAATTTTACTGGAGATTTGAAATGGCATCATTTTGGTTTATGGAAACAACCATTTATTGGAGAGTTGAATGCGGTTCAACAAAGTCGTCCTATGCTTGAGTGGCATATACAAAAAAGAATGAGTGAAGTAAATAATATTACAACAAAATATGAAACAATGGTTGAACAATTGATAATAGATCAGCAACATCACAAAATCTCTGGAGTAAAAGTGCAGTGTATGAAGACAGGAAATAAAGAAAATCTCCATGCAGATCTCGTTGTAGATGCAAGCGGATTTGGTTCGAAAAATATAGAGTGGTTAGAAACATATGGCATAAAGGTAAAAGAAGAAAAAGTATGGATTCAATTATTTTACGCAACTAGGGTATTCCGTTTAAAACAACATAAAAATCCTGATTGGTGCAATTTACTTATTTCTCCTAGCTTTCCTGAAAATCCTTATGGCGCCTTTATTCAAACTATTGAAGACAATCGTTATTTCGTAACTTTTAGCGGATATGTCAATGAGAATGCACCAAAAACAGATGAAGAGTTCCTTGCATTTGCTCAGAAGTTACCTGCACCAGATGTTATGCATTTTCTTGAACAAGCTGAACCAATTACAGATATAAAAATACACAAGATTCCTTATCAAGTTCGTCGCCGATTCGATTTAGTGAAAAATATGCCAGAAGGGTTTTTAGTAATTGGAGATGCTCATTGTCGCTTTGATCCAGTTTTTGGACAAGGAATTTCTGTTGCTGCCATGGAAGCTGTCGCGCTACAAATGAGTTTAAAGAAAAGAACATCGCTGCAGAATGGTTTTACTCGAGAATTTTACAAACGTATTTCTAAGGTGATTGCAACGCCATGGGAAATGGTTACTACAGAAGCATTCCGTCACCCTAAAATAAAAGGAGAGAAGTCTTTTATCCAACCATTTCAACAATGGTATACGAAAAAAGTATATCGGCTTTCTGCGAGTAATACAGATATTTATATTCGTCTGGTTAGGGTAATGAACCTTATTCGTAGTCCTCTACATCTTTTTCATCCTAAGGTATGGTTTGCCATTCTTACAGCTCGACAGAAATAGAGGGAGTTAACCTTACTACAAGCAGTAGGAAATTAACTATTAAATGGCGAATTAATAATAGTTAATCGATTAAAAAGGAATGATTCATAAATGGAAATATACATAGAAAAATTAAAGAAACAAGATGCAGAAGAATTATTTGCTTTTGAGTGTTATAACAGAACTTTTTTTGAAAACATGGTACCGAGTCGTGGGGATGATTACTATGTTTATGAAACGTTTCAATATAAGCATGATGAATTGTTAAAGGAACAAAAAGAAGGCATTTCCTATTTTTATCTCATACGAAATAAGAAGAAAGCAATTGTAGGTCGAATAAACTTAGTAGACATAGAGAAAGATAGACAATTAGGATATCTTGGTTATCGTGTAGGAAAAGATTTTATCGGAAATGGAATTGCAACTAAGGCCGTTCAATTACTCCAAAATCAAGCAGTAAACGAGCAAATTACTGAAATTCATGCAAAGACAACAAATACCAACATTGCTTCACAAATCGTATTAGAAAAAAGCGGCTTTTCACGTACTGCAATTGATAAAAAAGCTACAGAGTTAAATGATTTCATTCATTACGTTTGGAAACAAACTAAAATGCTATAAAAGAAATTTAAAAACAAAAGGGGAACAATGCAATGAAGGACTTACGTTATCCAATTGGACAGTTTACTCATGAAGGAAATATTACAGAAGAAACGGTAGAGAAATGGATTCAAGAAATTGCCAATCTTCCTAAAGAATTAACAAAAGCAATTAGAGATCTAGATAAGGATCAATTAGATACGCCATATCGAAAGGGTGGATGGACAGTACGGCAAGTTGTTCATCATATTGTTGATAGTCATATGAATAGTTACATCCGTTTTAAATTAGCTCTTACAGAAAATAACCCGACAATTAAGCCGTATAGGGAAGAAAAGTGGGCAGAACTCCCTGACTCAAAATTACCTGTAGATGTTTCTCTTGTATTATTAGATTCATTACATAAAAGATGGGTAAATTTATTAAATTCTTTAGAACAGGCAGATCTTGAAAAAACTTTTAATCATCCAGAATCAGGTGAAACAAAACTAGAAGTAGCAATTGGATTATATGCATGGCACGGTCGTCATCATACGGCACATATTACTTCTTTACGAGAACGGTTAAGTTGGTAAGTGCTATGGAAGTAACATTAGAAAGGGCAGTAAATTTTGATGCAGAATCTATTTTTGCTATTCAAATACAAGCGTTTAAACCGTTATTAGAAAAATACAAAGACTATAAAACGAATCCTGCTAATGAAACGATTGATAAAGTAATTACGAGAATAAACAATCCTAATGGAGGATTTTATAAAATAGTAGTTAATAATACTCTTGCTGGGGCTATTTGTGCATTTTGGAAACATACGACGACCCAGTTCTGGATTAGTCCTATGTTTATTCTACCTAATTATCAAGGAAAAGGGGTAGCCCAGAAAGTACTCGTTTTAGTAGAAAAGATGTTTCCAAAAGCAGCTAGTTGGGAATTAGCTACAATTTTAGAAGAAGAACGTAATTGTTATCTATACGAGAAAATGGGTTACATTCAGACGGGAGTAAAAAAGAAGTTGAATGATCATACAACACTTGTTTATTATAAAAAAGTAGTATCATAATTTTTAAAGGGATAGATAAAACAGAATAAATCTGTGTCATCTATCCCTGTTGTTTTGTATTTTTAAAACAAAACAATGTATGTTGTTCCAAAAAATACGGGGTTATAACTTTTGTTTTTGCATAAAAATGCAAAAAGGTTATTTTGTTGTATATTTTACTAAAGCTTTTTGGACGTTTAAAATACTGTCATCACCTTTTAATTCTTTTGTGATTGGATCGTGCATACTAGATATCCAAATTTTCAGTTCTGCATCTAAATCAAAATGTCCTGCTGTTTCGATGCTAAATTGTGTAATGCTTTTATAAGGAATAGAATGATATTCTGTTTTCTTACCAGTTACTCCTTGTTTATCTACTAAAATCATTCGTCGATTTGTAAATACAATTAAATCTCGAATCAATTTATATGCATACTCAACTTGTTCATCATCAAGCATAATTTTTTGTAAGTCACGCTCAACATTTTCTGTACTCGTATCAGATGCATTTCCTAAAATACCACTAAATAAACCCATATAAAATTCCTCCTTTGTAATCTGTGGAATGAGTTTCTTTTATTGTATCACGTTATAGACTAAGAGATTCTTACAATGCAGCAAGAGCTTTTGAAAGAGAATGCAATGAATTTATTGATACTTCATCATAATATCTTGTGCTAAAATATAAGTATTTATAAGTTTAAGAAACAAATGCAGAGGGAGTATACATGAAAAATATTGGTTTAGTATTAGAAGGTGGAGGCATGAAAGGGTTATATACAGCAGGCGTGCTTGAATACTTCATGGAAAATGATATGTTTTTTCCATATGTAGTTGGAGTATCCGCGGGAGCATGTATGGGAGCAACCTATTTATCCCGTCAAAAAGGGAGAAATAAAAAAGTAAATACAGAGTTAGTGTCTGATCATCGGTATATATCTTATCGAAATTTAATTCGAAAACGAGAATTGTTTGGTATGGATTTTCTTTTCGATGAGGTGCCTAATCAAATTGTACCATTTGATTTTCAAACCTTTTTAAATACAAATGAGCAGTTTGTAATCGGCACAACAGATTGCGAGGCAGGAGAGGCTGTCTATTATAATAAGCAAGAGCACGGGAATGATATATTGAAAATTATTCGTGCATCAAGTTCTGTACCATTTATCGCTCCTGCTGTGGACTATGATGGTAAAAAGCTTTTAGACGGAGGGATTATTGATCCAATCCCTGTTCGAAAAGCGCAAAAAGATGGATTTCAAAAAAATGTTGTTATTATGACGAAGCCAGAAGGATATGAGAAAAAGCGTAATAAATTTTCGCCTATAGCAAAATATTTATATAGACGATATCCGAAAGTCTCTGAGCTTTTAGTAGAACATTATCGTTTTTATAATGAAACAATTATGTATATGTCTTCGGAATTACAAAAAGATAATTTTTTTGTGATTCAACCAAGTGCGCAACTTCCTGTTAGCGGGATTGAAAGGAATAAAGGAAGACTCGTTAACTTATATAACTTAGGGTATAACGATGCAAAAGAACAGTACGATAACTTATTACGATGGATAAATAACTAAGAAAATTGAGGAGAGCCATTGATATTAGGAAAAAAGGTGATTTTTGAAGAGTTAATGAAACTATATAGTCATTTATATAAACCATTCCCACATCGTGATACGCGTAATATGTATCGAGATTTTAAGAAGATGTTTTCTGAGGATGATTGTATAAATGCTGATTTGGATCTATATTGGATGAATATCTCAGGAACATTAAGTTATGTGTTAAATGGAAGGATAGAAAAAATTCCATTTAAGCAAATAAAATCACTTCGCGTATCATTTTTTGATCGCTTTAAACAATTTCGCTTTTTAGAAAAACATATTGAAGATTACTACATATTTTATAGAGACTATATGTATTATGAAAGAGCACGTAAATTATTACTTTATTATCTGACTTATGAAAAGACCCAACACACGGACTAAACTTGTTTGTGTGTTTTTTGTTCATAAATAATACAACATTTATAAACTTGAAATCCCTTCTTGTATTGTAGATCGATTAACTGAGCTTATTTACAACAATAACATGAACTCATTGAGGGTTCTGAAGAAGCAGCGAAAATAGTTCGGACAATTAATAAAAAGGGTTTAGAATATCACTTAATTTATCCTGCAAGTGCACAAAAAATGAGGGTGAAAACAGAATTTTAGTGTTTTTCCATAAACCTACCACTCGTTATATAATCGAGATAGGCTTATTTTATATATCATGTAAGGGAGAAATGGAGAATGACAAATACATATCAATTACAAATACCAAAGCAATTAGAACAGTATAGGGATATTTTAGAAAAAAGTGTAAAACCTTATATTAAGATTACTGGTAAGATAGGGGAAACAACATTATTTCAAAGCAAATTTGGTGGTTATCCATATTTACCAATTAACCATGAGCACCCTAAAGATTCAAACGGAAAGCCGATGGTACTACTTGCACAATTAAATTTTGAAGAACTTCCTCATATCGAACCTATGCCAACAAAGGGTTTGCTACAGTTTTTTGTAAATGGAGAAGATGATCTTGTTGGTGCTGATTTTGATCATCCAACAACACAAAAAGACTTTCGGATTATTTATCATTCTGAAGTAAATTATGACGAATCACAGCTTGTAACGGATTTTAGTTATTTAAATAATCTTGATTTAGAGCATTTTGTTATACCCGAAGCAGCTAAGTTATCATTCGAACAAGCTTATCAACCTGTAACAATAGGAGATCATCGTTTTGAATCATTTTTTAAAGATACAGTTGATTTAGAAGATATCGTTGATAAAGAAGAAGAAATAGAGTTTGGTGAATTGTATGAGGAGTCTTTTGAGAGTCTAGGACACAAAATTGGTGGATATCCGTTCTTTACACAAAGCGATCCAAGGGAATGGGACGAATCATATCAAAAGCACAATATTTTACTGCTACAAATTGATACAGATGATTCTCTAGGTATTATGTGGGGAGATTGCGGCGTTGCGAATTTCTTTATAAACAAAGAAGACTTGATCAATTTAGATTTTACTAATGTACTTTATAATTGGGACTGCTGCTAAGGGAATTTAAAGCCACTTTCTATATAGATATTTAGAGAGTGGCTTTGTTTTTGCTTGAAAAGAAATATTTTAAGAAATTATATATTGCATGCGTGGGTTTTGATGAAAGTCACACCGAAAGAAATGTGAATTGCATTTATTAGAGATTCCTTTTTGAAATGAGAAGAGATTTTTTTAGTAATCCAAAATACGTTATGTTAACTAGATGAATATCGGAAATACAGAGCGTATACAAAAGGGTTAAGTGAATAAACACCGGAATTATATATATTCAATAAACAAGATGTTTAAGTATTATAAAGAACGAAAAAATTAACGATGAATTTATGAATCAAAATAACTGCTAATAACAAATAATTTAATCGCTCGTTTTATTAAGTTATAGTCGTTATAGTATCAATAATTAATCAGAGAAAGTTTAAGAATAAATTTGCTGTGACAAATTTGATCTTAAATCTATATAAAGATTAATACAATTAAGCAAAAGCATATATAGTGAGTTTCCTTGAAAAATCCCTGTTTCATCTCAAAAAGTATAGTTTACTTAGATTTTGAGATGAAACACCTTTTATCTTCATAACTACCTATAATTTATATTATGTTAACTGTAAAAAAGGAAGTAAATTATTTTATTCGTTAGAATCCCTCTTCCTTCTGTTTCTGTGTTACTTGATAGAAAAAAGATTAGTGTTGAAATACAGCATTCACACCAATCTTTGAAAGGATTTTTATTTTAAATTAATTTGTTCAAAGTAGCTTTTAAACTCTAAATCATTTTTTAACCAACTTATAAATGTTGCTTTGCTGATACCGAGGTTTTCGCAAGACTTATTTATACAATTATGTTGCTGATATTGTATGAGGAAGTCTCGTTTTCTTTGAGTAGCTGCGGTTTTAGTTCTTTTTAATTTTCTATCTTGTAAGTATTCTAAGCTTAAGGTTTCTTTTTGGAACACTTCATATTTTCTTTGCAGAAATATTTCTTTATCTTTATAAATCCAGTTAGAAAAAACTTTAATACTTCTTCGACCGCTCAATACTACACGATAATGTAATACAGTTTAATCATTTCGTCCTTTTCCAGTGCGCATTTAGAATTCTTTTTGCTCTGATCAACCATTTTGATTAGCTCCCTTCACTTGATATAAATTAAGTGTGCATCTTATTCTATATCATATAAAGGAACTAACGTTCTGTCTATTTTATCTATCGAAATTTAAGATAACATTTTTATTCACTGTAGATCTTCGTATCTTCCCTTCTTTTTGCTGTTATTTGCTCTTCCTGTACTGTACGTTTGTTCAATTTTTGTGGTAGCTATGTAGCATGTTTCCTCGAGTTATCTTCCGTCGGTTCTTTTTACACCCTTTAATTTAAAGAATTTTTAAATTTAATAGAATTATCACCCTTTTCCTCTTGATTTGTATAAACTACATCCTTTAATATGAATATATAAACCTAAATGTTCCTATTTTGTTTAAATGAATCATAAATGATTAGATTTAGGTGATAAAGTTTATAAAATTAGGAGGGATATGTGTGTTTTCGAAATGGAAAAAAGGATTAGTAACTACTTTATTTGCACTAACAACGTTTTCGACAGTAGCATCTGCTGAAGAACTGCCTACAGATCAACAAAAATGGCAGAAATGGGTTAGTGAACATGCAGTTAAATTACAGGAACCAACTGCTAGCTCTAATGAGGATTTATCATTTTTAAAACAAACCTTGCAGGACAAACGTATTATCTTATTAGGTGAATCTACTCATGGTTCCACAGAAATGAATCAATCAAAGGTTCGGATGATTAAATATTTGCATGAGGAAATGGGTTATGATGTACTTGCGTTTGAATCAGGCTTTGCGGAAGCGAATGCTGTATATCAAAACATAGATGATTTAACAGCTGAGCAAGCTATGAAAAAAGCTATTTATGGAGTATGGCATACAGAAGATGTAGAAGAATTATTTCAATACATAAAAGAGCAAAAAGAAAAAGGAACACCCCTTATTTTAACGGGATTCGATATAAATATCCCGTGGAATGCTTCAGCTGCTACATTTGCAACTTTTGCAAATGAATGGATTAGTAAATTGAATCCTGAAATAGGGAAACTACTCGTAGAAGCAGAAAAAGAAATTGTGAAATATCGTTCTGTCTCTTCTTATGAAGAGTTTCAAACAATGCAGAAACCTCTTTTAAGTAAATATGAAAGAGTAAAAGAATTTATCCAACAACATAAGAATGAATTACAACAAATAAAACCTAAAGCATCTTATAATGTAAATCTTCTAGAAAAATCGATTAGTACTCGAATTGATACGCTGAAAACGCATATTCCAAATGAAGTAAAAGAAGAAATACAAAGAAAACAAAAAACATATAACGAAAATGAACAAACATTGAATGAGTCCACTTTTTACTCTCGGGATAAAGAAATGGGACAAAATTTAGCATGGTTAAGTGACATGCAATATAAAAACAAAAAAATAATTGTGTGGGGTCATAATTATCATATAAGAAAACAGAATTATAATATGCTTTTGAGTTTCCAGTATGCTATGGGTCTGTCCAAAAAATACCCTAATATGATTGACTTTTTGCCAAAATGCTTGAAAAATCAAATGTATTCTGTTGGTTTGTATGCATATAGCGGAAGTAGTTACGATGACAGTCAAGACTCTATTGTAAATGTGAATAAAAAACATGAACCCAATAGCATCGAAGAAATCTTGAAAGCTGCTCAACATCCACAAGTCTTTGTAAACTTAAAAGATGTGAAAAAAATTCCCGAAACGTCTTGGATGTACTCACAGACTATAGGACAATATTGGGGGCTTATTCCTGAATATATGATTCCGAACCAACATTATGATGGTATTCTATGGTTGGAACACATTTCACCTGCTCAGTATAAATAAATACACAGCTAAACGCGCTATTGAGATAAGATGGTGCGTTTTTTTATACATCTTTAACACCATGATGTTTCATACTAATACTGATGTTTTTTACGAACATCTTCTCCCTTTATGAAATTATTAGATTATATGTCTTCTTCTGAAGGTAAATAAGAAAAAACACCTTTTATAGGTGTCTAAGAATCTTATATATCATACAAATCAATTGGAATTATTCTTTTTTCTCTCTACCTGTATTCCCATAACCGAAAATCTCAAAAACGAATTCACATAGACCAACTACGACTTCCCCAATTATTTCGTGCATTTTCCTACACTCCTTTTTTGTAAATCTATCTTAAGTATATGAGTTGGATGTTTTTAAGTGCTATTGGAGAAAGTAACATAAACATTACAAATTTGTAATGTTACTCTAGTTTAAATGACACCAAATTTCTTTAATGCGTAAGATATTCCTCCTTCGCTTGCTTTTTTAGTAACAAAGTCTGCTTTTTGTTTTAATGTATCTCCGCCATTTTCCATGGCAATTCCAAAACCTACATACTCCAACATGTCGATATCATTTTCGCCGTCACCGAAAGCAATAGCTTCGGATTTGCAAAAGTTGAGATGCTCTAATACTTTTTTAATCGCAGCTGATTTGGATACTTCCGTTTCTTCAAGTACATTCATTACGTAGCCATGAAAACGCTCGAATCTAAGTTTTGAAAATCTATCTAGAAATTTTTGTGCTTCATTGTCATCCGCATACAAACATATACAGTAAATTTCCTCTGATAGAGATTTCATTTTTTCGGGATATTGTGTAAGGTTTAAAGTTTCTTTTAATGCTCTCATAACCCGCTCATCGTCGGAACCCATGCCGTTCATCGTAAATAGCTTGGTAAAATAAGAAACACCGTGTCCGTTCAACTCAGCAAAAGCTGAGACATCTTGAACTGTTTCTGTTGATAGTACTGATTTATGTATAACTTTCTCGTTACATGTTATAAGTGCACCATTAGCAGAAATAAATGTATCAATGCCCATAGTCTTAAACTCTTGGCACAAATTGTACGGTCTTCCTGTTGTAACTACAACTTTTATTCCTCTCTCGACTAATTTCTCAATTGCTTCTTTTGTGCTTAACGGTATACTTCTATCCACTTCACTTAATAGGGTGCCATCGACATCGAAAAATACAATCTTGTACATATTTAAACCTCCCTTGCTATATAAATACATCTTTATCCAGTATCTTAAGGACGTTTGATTTTGACATAAAAAGTTTTATTCCACTTCGTATTTAGTAAGGCTTATAAAGTTATTTAAATTTCATTATGGTGCTTATTAATTCTCTTTCGAATTAAAGTGACGTGTGTTATATGGTTATACTCGGGTTGTCTAACCTGTTAAAATCTTTGCATTCTCTACTAATGTATGATTTATAATGATATACCGATGTCATAATACATGCGGCTCATTGAGTATTTTAGATAGAAAGCAAGGTATCATCTCCCCTACCCCATAATAATAATCACTAAGTATCATGGAAATAATTGATGATCTATTAATTTAAGCGCCTTCTTTAAATAATTACCATTCGAAGGACTTTTTTATTTTTATGTTAGTCCTATTTATTTTCTGTAAATAGCTTGTTGAACAATGAGTAAGGAACCGTTTTTTTAATTAACAATTCGTAAACTTCGGCACCAACATCATGTAGAGTTACATAGGCAAAGAAATCTTCTGTTGTATCCAACAACGAAAATGTATTTTTAAGTCTATTCATTACATTGATTCCTATTAAAACTAGCTGCTCTTCAAAAAACGATTTATGAAATGCTATCTTTCTTTCGACATCAAGTATTGGATGCTCCGTATTTATACAATAGTATGCGTTTGTGATTTCTTCTAATTGTGGAGTGATTAATTCATTGAAAAAGGTAAACGGAAATGATGAATCATGGTACCGAACACCATTTAAACTATTAAGCTCTTCTTCTGATTCATCAGAAGACCTATCAACTATCTTTCGGTATGCATGTTCTGTATTTATTAATATACCGCAATAGCCTCCCTCAGTACCAACATACAATGCGAGTACAAACACATCTTTATTATTTTCGGAATGAGGAAATTTTTCTATGACTTTAGAACTGGCTTCAAAAAATAGATCCTCAACATATCTAAAATCCGCTAACAATATATCTTTTTCATTTGATATATCTTCAAAATATTCAATGGTTTTTTCAGGAGTATAAGCAACAAAACCTTTTTGATTTGACTTCCAATCTCCATTAATTACTCGCTTTAGTAGCTCGGTATAATCCGCTTTTTTCTTTGTTTTTACGTATTATTTGTTTGTATTTTGATATTCGTTATTATCTAATAATGTAAAGCAGCTATTACTTATATAATCGTATAGTCATCAAAATATTGATCGATGCTTTGTAGTTTTTCTACTTTAAAATTTGTAATAGCAAAAGAACTCTTATGTAAATGTAACGTTTCATCTAAGGTAATAATGTTGCCGTCTTTATCAAGCATTATGAACGAATAAACGCCCTCTATAGTAGCTGTTACTTTTCCTAACGCTTTTTTATCCAACCATATAGATAGTCCTGCAAACAAAGAAGCAGTAACAAACATTTTGTTATCTATTAATTCAAGTTTAATATAGTCTGGACTGTCAATATCAAATAGCTCGACGTAATTACATTCCGAATTTCCGTATTCTTTTTTAAAATTATCAATGAAACTACTAATAAACATTTCTTTGTTATTCAAATTTTCTAGTATTTCTCCACTTTCATTCAGTATAAGTTCCTCAAGTTTTTCGTTTGAAAGTATTTCGTTATATATTCGCATAGTTATTTCTCCTAAGCCCTTATTATTTCTGTGCATAATAATTTAAATGGTAATGATTTGTTTTTTAATAAACCTTTTTCATCCATGTATTGAATCAATTACTTTAATTTCTTTTCATGGGATATTCTTAGTTATCAAGTATCTTTCCCCTTATATTTGTTTCACCTTAAAATATTAGTTGTATTATTTGTGAATGATTGTCCCATTAAAAATATATGGTACAGTTACTTTTCGTTGTAATAGACCTTTCGCATGTTCGGGAAGTCGTAAACATGTTTCAGCGGTTTGTAACTCCATCCATTTAATTTCCTCGATTTCTTCGGGTCTTGATATGTGTATTGCTCCACTTGTGATTTTCCCTACAAAGTTAATAAAAATAGCATGGTGCCCTTTTTCCTCAAAAAATGCTTCACTTATTGAAAAAATCCCACCTACCTCTATATCTAATCCTGTTTCTTCTTTTACTTCACGAATTGCTGCTTCTTCTAACGTTTCACCAAACTCGACTGCACCACCTGGTAAAGTAAAATAAGAACCATTTGTGCCTGTATTTTTAACCATCAATACTTTTTCTTGAAACTCATCAAAAAGTAGTACGTATGTTACAGTAACTTTTTTCATAAGAACCTCCTTAGTAAATTTCTAATATACAGTTCTATATAAGGTGTTGTATCCCCTTGTTAATAAATTTTAAATATTATCATATGGAATATTAAGGATGTTATTTGTTTTTATTTAAAGAAACGACATAACCGGAGAACGTATGGGCAATTCTTAAGTCAATGTTGGGTTAATATAAAAATTTTTTTAAAAATGTTATTTATTTTAGGAATTTTAGGTACATTTATGGGATTTGGTTTTTACATAGTGGATTCAATATCGCATCAAGAATTTACAGTGTACCTTGCTTTGGCTTTTATAATTTGCTTTGTGTTGTCCTATATTCTAGGGCATATTATCAGTAAAGTTAAGGACTGGAATTTTTCAAATGCAGATGCAAACTTTGATGGAGATATCGGAGGTTGTTTACTAACTCTTATTTTATTTCTATCATTTTTATTATTATTTGGTGTAACGTACTTTGGTGTGAACTACATCGTTTGTAAAATAACTGGAGATAAAAAATTTAGTTCCTTTTCAAAAGAGCCCTAGTATTCATTTAGGGCTCTTTTCTTAAGCTATTTTTTGATATAGCTTTTGTTTTTCTTTCTTTTTCTCTTTATTTGGTGGTCGAATTAAAATAGCAATAACAAAGGATATAATACACAGTATACCGATTGTAATAAAAGTAGGCTGAAACCCACCTAACAAAGCGCCGATAAATGCCCCCGCGAGTGCTCCAAAGCCAAAACCTTGATATACGATTCCATAATTTGTACTATGATTTTTGAGACCGAAGAAATCCCCCACAATTGCCGGAAATATGGTGATATTACCTCCGAAACAAAATGCAACACTTGCAACACAAGTAAAATAAATAGCGTAGTTTAAATTCATAAAACTGAGTGTGAACACAGACAAACCGATTACGACAAAAGTTGCGGATACAATTTTTAATCGACCTATTTTATCCGACAATGTCCCGAGAATAATACGGCCTGCAGTATTAAAGATTGCAATCATTGCAACGGCATTCGCTGCGGTTGCTGCACTCAGTCCTACGAGTTGAACTCCGATATCTTTTACCATACCGATTAAATATAGGCCGCTCATGCACGATGTAAATAACATAAAAAATAATAAATAAGCTTGTTTTGTACGTAACATTTCTTTCGGTGAATAATCACTACTGGCAGTTTCAGATACTGTTTCATTTGTTGGAGCCTCACGTAAGAAGAAAGATCCCACGAGTATTACAATCAAAACGATTATGCCCCAATATAAAAAAGCTTCCGATACACCAACTGTATCAATTAGCTTTCCATTCACGTATTTAAAAATTAAGCTTCCCATTCCATATGCTGAGACTGAAATACCAGAAATTAAGCCTTTACGATTTGGAAACCATTTAATTAAATTTGATAATGATGTGATATAAGCTGTTCCATCTGCATACCCTACGACGACACCAGCTAGTAAATAAAGTAACGCTAATGAAGAGACTTGTGAGCTAAGAATTAATCCAAAACCAAGAATAATTCCTGCAGTTGCAATAAGTTTACGAAGTCCCATTTTTTGTTGTAATTTACCTGCAAACAAAGTTGAAAACGATAAAGAAAAGCTGGTAATTGAAAAAGTTATCGCCACAGTATGAAGTTCCCAGCCAAATTTACTTACTAAAGGTTGATTAAACAAACTCCATGTATAAATAGTTCCCAGCCCAATTTGCACGATGATTGTGCCTAGGACAATAAGCCATGGGTTTATAGATGCTTGTTTCATGCGAACTGTCCCTTTCTTATCATGACATGATTTATCACAATTTAGTATATCCGTGTTAAAAGACGAGATACGAATTTAAAAACTGGAAATTAAATTAGAGTGATTGTATAAAATCAACAAAAAGGCACTTCAGTAAGAAGCGCCTTTTTGTTGATTAGATTATATACGGATTTATTGTAAAAAAGCTGTGTTAAGATAAGACATTTTCAAATGCTTATATACATATAGTACCAAATGATGCCCTTATTTTTATAGGGCCTAAGATGTATTTTTCTTTCATAAAAAAGTCTTATAAAAATAAAAATTAATATTCGATTTCCTCATAATCTTTTGGTTGTGGAACAGTTTGCATATTTGCTGCATCTTTTGGATCGCTATATATAGCATTTTGCTCTATGCTTGTGTCTTTGATATTTTGTTTTGTAGTTCTATTTGTTTGTTTTTTCATAAGGGCTCACTCCTTTTCTGTATAAAAGTAGTTATACCCTAATTTAAATATTTTTACTGGTATGTAAAAGATGATTTCGAGAATGTATCAGCGACTAAATTGCTAAATTCTCGTAAATAATACAGATAATTGTCTCCCCCATAGTTATATCTTTTATTATACATTTTGGCAACGACAACATTATATTCGGGAATAACTAAAATGGTGGGTCCTGTAATGCCTAATATTTGATACGAGCCTTTAGGCACTCTTTCTCCAAGTTCACTTTGTAAAGCCGGTGTGTTTTGAACGAACCAAAAACATCCATTTTGTGGTAGGTCCATGTTTTCATATTTTGGGCTTTGAAGACTTGTTGCAATTTTAATGACCTCTTTCGGTACAATTTGTTTTCCGTTTAAATACCCTTCATTTAGATGTAAATTTCCCCAATAGGCGAATTCTCTAGCAGAAACGAATAGATTCTTTTCTGTTCCATCATCTAATATTCCAGTACTGCATATCGCTTCTTCATGAGGATTTACTATTACCTTTACCAAATTCTCATGATGCTTTTTTCGCCATCCTGTTTCTTTAAAACCTGCAGGTATAAAGATACGTTTCTTTAATAGCGTTGGAAAACTTGTATTATATAGCTGATTAATAAGGTGCGTCATCATACGTACATTAATGTCTCTATATGCCCATCCTTTTCCAGGTTCAAATTCTCGATAAATGGTTCCGTCTACTTTTTCATTTAAACCGTGTGAATGGGTTACTAAATGTCTTAATGTTGTTTTACCAAGTAAATCTTTATCATAGTCTTTAAAATAATCAGCTGCGTAATCATCGAGATTCTTTATTTTCCCTTCATACAGGGCATAAGCGACTGCTAGACCTAAGTAGCTCTTTCTAGCCGAAGCGACATTAAATTGTGAAGAAGCTGTTATTGGTGTACTGTTTTCAGTATTAGAATGTTTTCCACTATAATGTTCAAGCACCACTTCATTATCTTTCATAATAAAAAGTGCTGCTGCAGTACTATGATTCTGTTCTTTTATTTCTTCTACCCATGAAACTAATTTTTGAAATGTATTCAATGTATCATTCACCTCTAAATAAAATGCTATATCAGATATTAAATTCGACAAAAATAGAAAATGCCCTTTAAATTATTTACTCTACAAAATGAAAGAAAAGTGTCTCTACAATTTGAACATGTACATACACTCTTCTTTCATATAATAACTTTATTTATGCTACAAAGTTAAATGAACCACCAACTCCAGCAGCTAAAGCAGCCAAAGCATCCGCCACAACCGCCGCATCCGAAGCAACGTCCACCACATCCGCCACAACGTCCGCATCCGCCACAGCGACGAGCATCTTCTTGTGCATAATAGTATGGATATTGGTTTTGATTATCCCAGTACACAACATTTCCAGACTGATAATCATTTAAATTCAATGAGTGCAGTTCTTGTTGAAACTCATTCATTTTTATGACCTCCGTTTATAAAATTAATCTTCCATCTAACATAATTCATTGGTGCTTTTCTATATTTTTTTGCTTGTTTAATCTCTGTAATAAGCAGTGATAAATATAGAAACTATAAACTAATTTCAATACGTACAACAACAAAATATGAGTTTTTACTGGGTGATGTACCTTGTTCGGTTGCCTATTTTTAAATAGCTTAAATGAATATAATTTTACATGAATTTCTCATTTGTAAATTTAATGGGGGAATCTCGCAATATGATATGGGGGGTTACAGTCGAGGTGGAAAGAATAAGTTGGGTACTTATACAGTAATATTTACATTTAAGCACCCCATACCCTTTATCAACATTTTATAAGTTGCTAATCCAACAATTTGATACATTATCTTTCTGCATCTTTTCTATTAATCTTTGAACAGAGGGTTCGGGCATTATTTTATATGTAATGAAATTTTCATTACTAAGGATGATCCAATGAAAAGCCAAGTGAGACTCTTTCGAAATCGGCGCTATATCACTATGTAAGTCTTTACCATAAACCTCGAAAACATGATTAATTTCATAATGAAGAGTCTCACTATCTTGCCAATCGTTTTCAATCACTCCTAAAAAGCGCTTAATTTCACAATCGATCCCTATCTCTTCTTTCAGTTCACGAATTAATGCGCATTCTGCAAGTTTTCCTAATTCTACATGACCACCTGGTAGAAAAGAATGATGCCTTTTATAATTTGCTATTAAAAGTTTGTTATCTTTAATAATGATTTCTCTTACAATATGATGAAATTTTGTTTTCGATTAGGTTTCTCCTCTTTATCCATTTTCTTAATTAAAGTTAAACAAGTAAACGATATACTTCTTCCCCATCATAAACATGATCAAGATTTACAAAACGATAGCTTTCATATAATCTTTTTGCCCGAGTGTTCTTTTTGTGTATAGTTAGACGAATCTCTTATTCCGTACCTTTATTTCTTCTACCCATGAAACTATTTTTTGATATGTATCCAATGTACCATTCATCTCTATATGAAATGCTATGTCAAATATTAATTTCGATGAACATAGAAGATGCTCTTTTATTTGTTAAATTCACAAAATGAAAGAAAAGTGTCTCTACAGTTCATACTTGTATATACACTTTTCTTTCAAAAATATCTTTATTTATGTCACGAATTTAAATGACCCACCAGGTAACACCATTAAAACCGTCAAAACAATTAGAGCAACCACCGCAACCACCACAACCACCACAACCACCGCAACCAAAACAACCGAAGCAACCAACACACCGGAATCCACCACAACGAAATCCACCGCAACGGCCACCGCAACCACCGCAACGACCACAACCGCCACAGCGACGAGCATCATCTTCAATATAGTAATGTGGATATTGGTTTTGCTGGTCCCAATACATAACATTTCCAGACTGATAATCATTAAGACTTAACGCTTGTAGTTCTTGTTGAAACTCATTCATTTTCATGACCTCCGTTTATAAATTAAAACCCCATCGATGCTTTCTTAGATTTCTGTTCGTTAAATCTAAGTAGAAATAGCGCTATAAACTAAGCTCAATACGTACACCAACAAAATATGACCTATCACTAGATGATGCACCTTGTTCATATGCCTATTTTTAGGTTGTTTTTACTATGGGGTTATTTTTATAAATGGAAATTATAAAATATGAATTTAAACAATAACATTTAGCTTTATGTCATCATTTTCTAGTTCTATAGCTTAAGCGTGGTAGTTTTTTGCGTGATATCTTTTAGTCATAAAAAAACACAGATATTAAATTTTTAAAAAGATGAACTAAGAGTATATTAGTTTTTCGAGAAAGGGTACTTATATCATGTTTTTTTTACAACGTAGTACTCTTACATGTTAGTTTATAAATTGCTAAGCCAACAACTTGATAATTCCTCTTTTTGCACCTTTTCTATTAATCTTTGAACAGAGGGGTCGGGCATTATTTTATATGCAATTAGATTTTTATTATTAGGAATAATCCAACTAAAATCCAGGTGAGACTCTTTAGAAATTGGTTTTATATCACTATGTAATTCGTTACTATCAACTTCGAAAACATGATTAATTTCATAATGAAGTATTTCACTATCTTGCCACTGGTTTTCAATCACTCCTAAAAAGCGCTTAATTTCACAATCTATACCTATTTCTTCTTTCAGTTCGCGAATTAATGCGCATTCTGCAGATTCTCCTAACTCAACATGACCACCTGGTAGAAAAGAGTGATGCCCTTTGTAGTTTGCTATTAAAAGTTTGTTATCTTTTATAATGATTCCTCTTACAATATAATGAAATTTTGTTTTCAATTAGCTTCCCCCTCTTTATGCAGTAACTACTTTATAGTATTTATGTTCATAAAGAATATTACATTTATCCAAAATACTCATTTAGTAGTGGAATAATATAAATCATAGGTGTTTCGTAGGGATGAATGCGATGAATAACCGCAAGTGCATCTTTTACTATTTCTCGTTTGCACCGTATTTCCACCTTACATTCTTGTCCTTCGCATATTTGACCAATTTCTCCATTATAAGGTTCTGAGTTAGTTAGCGGTCTCCAGTACCCTTTAACTGCGCTATAAGACATGCAGTTATCATAATTCCCCACTTTACAAGCCTGGACTTTATTTAATGCATCTCGTAAGTCTTCAATAAATTCTTCTGGAATAAATATTTCGATTTTTACTTCATTAAATTGCATTCTTTGTTTCACACCTTTTTTAATTAAAGTTAAACAAGCAATCGATATACTTGCTCTCCATCATAAACATAACCAAGGTCTACAAAACCAAGGCTTTCATATAACCTTTTTGCTCGAGTGTTCTCTTTGTGAACAGTTAGACGAATTTCCTTGCACTGGGAGAAGTGATTGGTAACCCATTTAATCATCTCTATAAAAGCAGATTTTCCGTATCCCTTTCCTTGATATTTTCCATCAATCAAAAACCCATTAATCCAATACATGTCCACTGTGTTTCTATCGAAGGCATGCATAATAAACCCAACCATAACATCATCATCGTATATAGCAAATGGTATATATTCTACGTTGTCACCATCTGGTTTTATATATACTTTTGCAAGTGATACAGCTACAGACGGTACAAATTGATTTTGTTCCTTGGATACTTGTAATTTTAGTGCGTCTTCCCAATTTTCTCTTGTCACGACTTTCAATTGTAGGTTTACCATATCAAACTCCTTTGGAATAATGGATTATGAAATTATTGAAAAATCCTTATATGAATTGAAACAACACAAATAATTGGTAAGAAAAAAACTTCTTTAATTTTAATTCTTCTTTTATATTCGTTTCATTCCATTAATCTCCTTTTTCTCATATAGATTTTAAAACATCGAATGTGATTTATTTACATCGTTTGTTCTTTCAATTCGTATGTAGTGATCTTTTTCGTTTTTTATATGTGCAAGTACAACGCCAAATATTGTTATGACACCACCAAGTATTGATAACATAGTAGGAACCTCTCCTAACCATATCCAACTAATAAAGCAAGCAAACGCTGGTGTTAAATAAAGTGAGCTCGTTGCTTCAGAGGCTCCAGCATGAGAAGTTATATAAGCCAAAGCTATATACGGAAGTACCGTTGGAAAAAGACCTAAATACACAGCGCTAAGAGTAACTTCTATAGGAGCTTTTACTATTTCAGAGCCAAGCCCTGGTAAAAAGATTAGCATTAATACAGTCCCTGCCCATATCGTATATACAGTAAACGGTAAACTTCCATATTTTTTGAGGAATGGTTTTTGAAAAACAAAGAATAAACTTTCTGAAATTGCAGCAATAAGTATAAGTAGTATGCCAGTGTTGAATCCGAGTTCATCTCCAGTACTAATTGATATGAGTGCTACTCCTATAAAACTAACTGCTCCTCCTATCCATCCCCATAATTTAAATTTTTCACGGAAAAATATAAGAGCAAGTACTGCAGTTATGATAGGGGTAACTGATACAATCAAACTTGCAGGCCCTGCGCTCACACTTTTCTCTCCATAATTTAAGGTGATGTGATAAACGGTAAAACCTAAACCGCCTAGAATGAATATTACCGGTATGTCTTTTAATTCTGGTAGACGCATTCTACGTATGACCGCTAAAATAACTAAAGCAAATGAGGCTATTAATAAACGTAATAACGTAAGATGTTCCGGCGTATATGCTTCAAGCCCAACGCGAATTCCAGGAAATGCAGAACCCCAAAGAACAATCGTAATACAGTGTGAGAATAAAACATGGAAATTCCATTCACTATATTTCATACCATCTCTTCCTTTCATATAGAAAAAGCCAGCCACTTTTCCTTTTCCAATTATTTCTTTTCATAATATTCAATCGTTGATAAAATGTCTTCAACCAGTTCTTTAATAAAAAAACCAACCACTTTACGGTTCATTAGTAGAAAAAAGGGGGCTTTTTATGAATACATATAATCCAAAGTCGAATAAACAATCCCCTAAGTACCAACAGATTATGGAGTATATGAAAGTAAAGATTACAAATGGCGAATGGCCGATAGGTAGTAAAATCCCAAGTCAACGAAAATTGGCACAGATATTTGATGTAAATCGAAGTACGGTTATTACAGCATTAGAGGAGCTAACTGCAGATGGTTTAATCCAAGGGAAAATGGGTATGGGTACAATTGTGGTCAATAATACATGGACCCTATTAGCTACTGATCCACCGCCTAATTGGAATGAGTATGTGAAAGCGGGTTTGCATAAACCGAGCAAAGAAATGGTTCAAGAAATTAATACAGTAGAATCAAATAAACAATTCATTCACCTTAGTAAAGGCGAACTTGCTTCTAATATTTTCCCATTAGAAACAATGCAATTAGTCATGCAAGAAGTTTGTAAAAACCTCACTGCTTTCGGATATGAAGAACCAAAGGGGTTTCTTCCTTTACGTGAAGCCATCAGTAATTATGTAAGTTCATTTGGTATTCATGTCTCACCATCTTCCATATTAATCGTCTCTGGAGCTTTACAAGCATTACAGTTGATAGCTGTTGGTCTGCTACATAAGGGATCTCCAGTTCTACTTGAACAACCATCTTATCTCTATTCGCTTCATGTATTCCAATCAGCAGGAATGCATTTATCAGGAGTATCCTTGGATTGCCAAGGGGTTATACCAAGTGAGTTATCTAGACTGAATAAATACAATGGTGAAAAAACTGTTTTATATTCTATTCCTAGCTTTCATAATCCCACAGGAACTTTAATGTCAAAAACTCGGCGAAAAGAACTTATAAAAGTATGTGAGAAAGAACAACTTCCTGTTATTGAAGATGATATTTACCGTGAATTATGGATTGATGAGCCACCTCCTCTCCCGTTAAAGGCAATGGATAAACACGGACATGTATTACATATCGGTAGTTTATCAAAGACACTAAGTCCAGGTTTAAGAATCGGATGGATTATCGGCCCTGAACCTGTAATTGAACGATTATCAGATATAAAAATGCAAACAGACTATGGTTCTAGTTCTTTATCACAAAGAGTTGCTGAAAAGTGGCTTTCTAGCGGTTTGTATCAAGAGCATGTAGAATTTGTGAGAGCGCAACTAAAGATACGAAGAACCCTAATGATTCAAGCATTGGATATGTATTGCAAAAATATTGCCGAATGGAATGTTCCTAGTGGTGGTTTTTTTATATGGTTAAAAATAAAACCGAAAATTCCAATGAAAAAACTATACTCAAAAGCGTTATCTAGCGGGATACTTCTTAACCTAGGGCGTATTTATGGAGAAGAGTCTGATCAGCATATTCGACTTTCGTATGCCTATGCATCTGTGGAAGATCTAACAAAAGGAATCTATCAATTAAGCGAAATTGTTCGAGAGTTGATAAACTCATAGTAAAAAAGCCTGTTCCTTTAAGAAACAGGCTTTTTTATAAATTTATTAATCCTCTTATTGAAATAAATTGAAACTCCTATTGGCGGGGTGTTTAGTTCCCCACTGATGGTTAACACAACCAATAGGGATTTATATTTTTTTATTCATTCATTATGGTTCTAATTTCTTATAAGGCAAGAATATTTGCATTAATTTATCTCTCCACAAATAGCCTATTTGCTTGTTCTAAATATTACAGGTAGCAATTCGTATTTTTATTCCTTTCTAGTTTTTATAAAGAGTTTTCTCCAAAACTCCTGTTATAAAATCTGTTTTCGCCTTACAATAACGATCAATATCTTTCCGATAATTTTCAGCTAGTTTGTATTTCAATTCCTCATATTCTTTACGTGCAGCTTTATTCGACGATAAATAATCACGTAAAGCGATATGCTCTAAATAACCTTTCCCGTCCTTTGGACAAACATAGAGATGGTATTTCATAAAATGATCTTCTTTATTCCGTTGAAAAGCTTCACGACCTTCAACACCTAGATCTCCTTGATATTGATAACCTTCTTTTTCTAATCGTTTTATAATATCAGGCAAAATATCGTAACTATCTATAACGACATCAATATCAATAATCGGTTTCGCTGCTAATCCTTCAATAGAAGTGCTCCCTACATGTTCAATTCTTAAAGTCAAATCTCCAATATAACTTTCAATCATCATTTTGATTTTCTTAAATTCCATTTTCCATTCAGGATTATAAGGCATAATTTCTATTACTCTTGTTTTTTCAGCCATTAGTCTGTTCCTCCTTAATAAGACCTAGAACTTTTGCAAAAGCAGGTTCTGTTTTCTCTTTTTTTCAGAACTGTAATATCTCCTCAAACATGAGGTAGTTACTTAAAATTACAATATATATTCTAAATTAGCTAATAAAATATGATGAAAAATATTAAAGATAGAGAATGTTCTAGAAACACCTTTATTTCAATATATTAAATTGAACCAAAGATGTATTTCATCTCTTCGTTAACAAACCAAAAATATTAAAGTAGCAAAGGAGGAAGTTTATTGGATATCTTTCACATCCTGTTAATCATTCATATTCTATTTGGGACCATATGTTTAATTTCAGGGGCGGTTGCAATGTCTGCAAAAAAGAGAAAAGGAACTCATACAGAATGGGGTGAAGTTTACCATGCATCTTACGTTGTAGTTTTCATCACTGCAATTATATTATCTATTTTACATTGGAATGAGATTGCTTATTTGTTTTATGTCGCACTTTTTTCTTATTCATTTGCTATTTATGGTTATCTTGCAAGAAAAAGACGTTGGAAAAATTGGATTCATCATCATATTAGAGGTATGCTAGGTTCATATATAGGTGCTGTAACGGCCCTTTTAGTGAACATCGGGAGCTATATTCCAATATTAAATTTACTTCCTAAACTATCGTTTTGGTTTTTACCTACATTGATTGGTACCCCACTTGCAATAATGGTTGTAAAAAAATACAAAAAACATACAAACAAGTAAAAAGTTCTATCTCTCTTGGAAAATAATAAAAGCACCATTAATCATGCAGTAAATATTCTGCTTCGATAATTAGATTCAATGATTTATATTATGACGCAATCATTTTAGTTCAAAGAAAAAGAATCCAGATTTTACTGGGTTCTTTTTTACTTTAGACTCGTCATGTTAAATCTATTTCTGTATCATTGTCAATTAATTATTAAAATAAAATAGACGATCTACGGATTAGAAAAATCCTTAAATCGTCTATTTTAGCTGTGTAATTTCCTACACTTACACTCTTGAAGTATGTTTCGAAATAGCGTTAATTATATTACCCCAATCATCAAAGTGAATTTCATGCCCCGTTCCCTCTAGTGGTAGTAACGATGCATTAGGAATTTCATTAGCTAGAGCTAAGCCATGTTCATACGGAAGCGCCGTGTCTTCGGTACCGTGAATAACCAAAGTAGGTATATGTATTTCTTTTAATTTCCCCTCATAGTAATCATCACCTTTAAGCAGTGCATGATTAAACATACTGAGTAGATTGTTTGCTCTTTTTATTTCTTTTGTTACCTGCTTTGTAACTCTTTGTTCATCAAATTTATGCTTTGGTCCACAGAGTAATGCTGATCCTCTAACCAAATAATTCACTACAGATTCGTTATCTGTCCAGTCCAATTTACTTCCATTTGCATGATTAGCAAGAATTTTTTCATCCATTGGAGGTAAATTTCGATTATTTTCATCAGACCCATAAATACTTGATGCAATCAAAGTCATTGTTAGAACTCTTTGAGGATGTCTTACTGCGATAACTTGAGCAATCATACCTCCCAAGGACATTCCAACAATATGCGCTTGATTAATATGGTATGTATCCAGTACTCCAACAGCATCATCCGCCATGTCTACTACAGTATACTGAGAACTCCCTGGCTCGTAGACAACGGAACGTCCAACATCTCGATGATCGTATCGAATAACGTATCGCCCTGTATCCGCTAATCTTTGGCAAAACTCTTCATCCCAGTAAACCATTGAACACATTGCTCCCATAATCAATAAAGTAGCTGGATGATTAGGATCTCCAAAACTCTCTGTGCATATATCAATTCCATTAATTTTATTTATCTTTTCTTTCATAATTCATTCCTCATTTCATTCGAATTTGGTTATTTGGAAAAAAGTACATCAAAACAGCCCAAAATTCACTTTAGAAAAATGAACGAATAGAAATGTACCTGAAATTAACGGAAACGATTGAACTTTATAATCATGCTAAACACTCTCCTTATAAGAGATGAATAAGAGGCTTTAGCCCACTATTTATTATAATATGTCTTAGTAGCGTAGTTAATCTATTTTATTACTAATGAATATTGATCAATAAAACATCCAAATCATAATATAAGATGTTTTATTTTAGCTTTTTATGTGCTGCAAACGATCCGGATAATTCGTGAACATGCCGTTTACACCCCATTCAATCAATTTTTTCATATCTTCCTCTTTATCCACTGTAAATGGGTGAATTTCTAAGCCGTGTTTTTGTATTTTTTTAACATAGGTAGCATTCATAGATGTATAATTCATGCCCAAGCCCAAACAATACGTTTTGTACTCCTTAAAGTCTTCATTAGTTAATCTCGTTGCTTCCTTATGTGTTAATAATTGCACTAGAGGAATGCTTGAATTTAGACTATGAACTCTTTTTAAACTTTCTTTACTAAATGATTGGATGATTATTTTTTCCTTTACAATACTTGGATCAGTTAATTTGTATTGATTCAGTATTTCTAATAGTTTTTCTTCCATTCCAGGATAGTCTTCTGGTGATTTTGTTTCGATATAATATCGAGCATCATGTCCAAACGTTTCAATAATTTCTGCAAGTGTTGGTACTTTTACATCCTGAAATTCTTCTTTTACTAGATTGGGATGTTTTTTGTTAAAGAAACTACTAGCATCAAGTCTTTTTATTTCTTCCAATGTATGATCTTTAACAAGTCCTGATCCATTTGTTGTTCGATTTAATGTATCATCATGCATGGCAATTAAGTACCCATCTTTTGTCATTTGAAGATCTATTTCTATATAATCGCTTTTAAATTGTTGACCTAATTTGTAAGCTGGTATTGTATGTTCTGGAGCATATGCGGATGCCCCTCTATGAGCAATCGTTATTACATTATCTGATTGGTTCTTAGCTTTTATGTAATTCTTTTCTTTTGTTTGCTGTAGAATGACGATGCTTATTCCTATCCAAAGGAAAATAATTGTAGTGATAAGTGGTTTTTTCATAGTAATATTTTAACTCCTAGTCTTTTACTCTATTTATCTATATTACACGTTAAAATTTAAGTAGGCTTAAATTTGTTATTAAGGTTTTGTAACAAAGTTATGCAGTCTGTATAACAGATAATTGCATAGTCAATATTTTTATAAAAAACAGACCATGCTTTCAGGATTGAATCTATCCTAAAGCATGGTCTATTTACTATGAGTTACAATTCAATATTTTTAGGTACTTCCTTTACACCTTTAATCGGTAAGCAAGTACCTATTAGTGCAATGATAGCACATCCAATAAACATAACAGGTAACCCATATACAGCAAGTAAAGATAGCGTACCAAAAATAATTAAATCCAGCACTGAATCGAGCACTGATAACAATGAAATTGTGGTTGCACGTACATGTGATGGAATTATATCATTACTCAGTTGTGAATAAATCGGGTATCTTATTGCTCTTACAAATCGTAATATAATAAATGCTCCTAAAACGACCCATAACGTATTTCCAAAGCACGCTGCTAATAGTAATCCACAGACAGCTAATGCACCTGAAAGATTTAATAAAAATATACGAGAGAATTTTTTGGTTAACCATCCTATTGAAATGGATGCAAAATATCCGCCTATTGCAGCGACTGCATATAATATACCAATTGCAAATACAGGAACTCCTGCATTTTTCAAAAGTAGTTGATCGTAGTTATCAAAAACCGCACTCGCTGAAATAAATACAAGTGATATATTCAAGAACATGATGAGTAATTGAGGTGCTTTTCGAATCACTTGTATTCCTTCGACTACTTGTGAATACGGTGACTCAATATATTCAAATCCCGCTGCTGGATTTTTTATAAATAAAAGTAAAAATAATTCTACGAAATGAAAAAAAAGCCCGAGTGTAATTAAAATAAGAAATTGCTCTTCCTTTAAATCTTTCGCAAAATAAGATCCAAAAATAACAGCAATCATCATTGAAATAAAGCTAGCCGATTGAATTTTTCCCATCGCTTTATCCATAAGATGTTGTTCATTCGTTTCTTTTAACGATTCATATATTAAGGCTTCGTCAGCACCTGAGAAGAAAGTGACTGATAAACCATTCAACAAGCTATATAAACAAAATAACCATATATTATCAGCAAAGAACAAAATAGAGATACTTATAATTTTGATGCAAGCGCCTGTTATAAACGAGAGTTTTAAGCCGAAGCGATCTGCAAAAACGCCTGCCGGTACTTCTCCAATTAAAACCGCTCCACTCCAGCACATTAATACAATGAGAATATTGGAAGGAGTGAGTCCTCTTTCAACATAAAACAACGTCATAACTGCTTGTAAAAAACTAATTGTTCCAAAAAAATGAACCCAAAATAAAATAGAAATATTATGATTTGCCAGCGTATATTTTTTCAAACTTTCTCCTACTTTCCGATATTTATATTCTTTGCGGAAATAGGAGTGCTAAGTTAGCTTAAATGCTATTCACTCCTCTTCCTTCATTTGAGATTCGTTTTAAATTTTTTAACATGCGAATTCCTCCTTACGTTTAATTATATGTATCGTAACAAAAATTCTAAATATTTACAAAACGAAAATATAAACTGGATAAGATTGTCGAAATGAAAAAAGTGGTATATAATAGGCAGTAACATTACTAGTAATTATTTTAGGTATTCCTAGAATAAAGGAGCGATACATATGAAAATTACTATTTATTTCGGAAGTCATGAAGATCAAGATGTACGTACAATGGATTGTCATTTAGATGTAGACGATGCAGAAGAGCTTGTTTCTGTTTCATAATATAAATTACAAATAATATGGGTTGAATCCTCTTCCCACTTACGTTCAAGACACCTTTTAAAAGGTGTCTTTTTTATTGTTTTTTGATAAAAATCCCTTTACTTTGTAGTGATTAAATAGTAAAATATAGATATGCGAACAAATGTTCTTTTTTATTTCAATCGTACTTGAAGGGATGATTTTTACAATGGCTCAAAACAAGCGCAGAGGAAGAAAAAAGCATACACCGACTATCTCAAATACAGGCTTTATCGGTTCTGTGTTTATTGATACATTGGAACTACAAAAAAAATCCTATTACTTTGCCCGAAAGAAACTTCAAATTGTCCATCATGTGTTAGATGGTCTTGCAGGAGCAACAAGCTCTCTATTTAAAGAACATAATATTTCTGCATATATATCTTGTGTGTATTTACATAAACAAAAGAAAATCGGTTTTGTTCTCTCCACAAAACCTTTTGAACAAGCTGATGGTGTTGCTTATTTTAAAAATTACTTAATTGAAAAGAATTTTTACGATTCTCAAGATGCTGAATTTCAAGAGGTATTTAATACAGGCTTTATTGGGGTTGTATTTGCTGATTTATCTAGCATTGACCGCTTTAACTTTGATTTTGAAATGAGTATGCTATCAAAATTAATGAAGGATATGATTATTCCTGTTAAGGAGCTATTTTTACGTCATAATACCCCTGCTTATATCTCTACTTCTCATTTAGAGGAACAAAATAAATTAGGCTTTGTTTTATCTATAAAACCTTATGATGAACGTGCAGAAGCGGATTTATATTTTGAAACATATTTAAAAGAACGTGGCTTATATATTGGTGATGAAGAAGAGGACATTGATAAGATTGTTATTCGAAAAAAAGTTGAATTAATATAGAAAAAATGCAGGATTGCAATATATCCTGCATTTTTTATTTAAAGACTTCATTTTCTAAAATAACGACAGAATCATTTGTCATTCTCCCAGCTTCTTTTGTATAACTTACAAGTCGTTGTATATTGTCACAACACAACTTTGCTCCCCATACAAGTAATGGAACACCAATAAAATCAATATGGAACCTTCTTGAAAACAAGCCTCCAAACGTCATAGGAAGTGGCACTGTTGGAGATGTATTTGAAAAAATGATTTTTTCGTTGTTTTGATATTGATGTTGAAGAATTTCTCCTAAATTCTTCATAGCTGGAACAACTAACTTTGATGTTCCGTGCCCTATTGTGTAAACTGGGTTCCCTTTCTCGTCTCGCCCATGAAAAATTATTTTTCCCATATCAGAAGTTTTGAGTTTATTGAAATAATCCACATTTAAAATTTCTTCTTTGGTCAGTCTTCGATCGGTTGGTAATTTGTTTAAATGATATGCTGCCGCAAGTGAGGTTGTATGCGTTCCGCCAAAATCAGTGTAAATAAAGATCATGGTATCATTCCTTATCATAAGTGTTCAATGTTTATTAGTATCACCATTTCAATATTTACTAATCAAATAATGTGGGGATTTTATAACTTATTTGATTAATTTGATATATTTCTTTCAAAAATAATATCTTCTACTTATTACTGTAACAAGTGGCGTACAGAAAAAGCGTTTGTATAACGATTAACATATAATGTGTACCTCACGAAGAAATATACTTGAGTTTTAAGTTACAATACGATTATGATATCTAGATAGAATATAATACTGAAAGGATGGTGTATTCTCTTTGAATATCCTTGAAACAGAACGTCTTATCCTTCGCCTACAAACAACCGACGATGCATCATTTATCCTTGAGCTTTTGAATGACCCTTCTTGGTTACAATTTATAGGTGATCGCGGTGTGAGAACGATAGAAGATGCAAAAGCTTATATTTTGAATGGAACGGTTCGTATGTATGAGCAATATGGTTTCTGTCTTTTTTTAGTAGAACGAAAGGAAGATCATGTTCCAATTGGAATTTGTGGTCTAGTAAAAAGAGATTCACTGGAAGATGTAGATATTGGCTTCGCCTTTCTTCCCAAGTATTGGGCCAAAGGATATGCCTATGAAGCAGCTTCTGCGGTGATGGCATATGGAAAAGATAAATTGGGGCTAAATCGTATTGTGGGGATTACTACTCAAGAGAACCACGCTTCAGCTAAGCTATTAAAGAAAATAGGATTACAGTTTGAACAATTAATTCAGTTAGCTAATGATGCTGAAGAACTTAGTCTGTTTGTATTCGATAAACGAAAAGATAACCATATCAACAAATAGCAAACATATTAAAAATAGGAACTCATGTAAAAGACTCTCCGATTGGAGAGTCTTTGTCTTATATACTGAATTTTGATAGATCATTTGTCGGTATAACTATTTTATAGCCTGTACAGATACGGGCTTCCATCCCTTATTTTCAACCCAATCAATGTATACTTTATATTTTTTATTGCTTTGCTTATCTCGCACATTACCATATGCTTTATTCGTTCCATTATTTCCGATAAAATCATAAATGATTTGTGATTCAGGAACATCAACAGCGGAGGAAATTGCCTTTTTCATCTCATTCCAATCTGTCGTTCCCTCTTTAAATTGCATGGCAGGTTTTGTTCCTTGTTCTGTACCAACTGGCTGCCATTGATTATTTTGTTCAGTTTGGTTTTTAGTTGTTCCCTCTTCATTCACCTTCTGCTTTTCCATGTTTGTATTCTTTTGTTCTTCTTGTTTTTTCACTTGATTTTCATTAAGCTGCTTTTCTTTTTCCGGTAATTTTGAGGTTTCTTTCACTTGATTTTGTTGCTCTGCTAATGTTTGTTTTTCAACTTCTTTGTTTAATTGTTCTTTTGATGCGTCTTCTTCTGATTGTTTTGCGTTTTGTTCCTCTAATTTACTTTTTTTCGCCTCTTTAGATGCTAATTGATCTACCTTCTTTTCTTCTAGACGCTCTTTTCCTTTTGTTTGATCAGTAAAAAATAACTGATAAGATACCATGCTGACTGTCAGTAATACCAAACTTAATCCAATATTAACAACACCGCGCTGTCGACGGGTTTGTTGTTTTTCTTGAAACCTACTTTCATTTCCCATTCCTGAAACCTCCATATGACTTTTACAGTATACCTGTATGTTGTTTTCTTTACTTTAGACTCTAGTAAGTTTATTTTCATATTTTTGATGTTGATAAACTTTAAAATTCCATATGTATAGTCTTTCTCATTTTCCCCCTTATCACTTACACAAACATCTATTGTAAATTCATTTTTTAATTCGTACATTATTACACACGCTTTTCTATATTACATTTTAATATTCAGAATTTCAACAATAAAATTCATATTAAGCTAGAATATTTCTACTATTTTTAATACAAGTTTCGATTACTTAAACAATTCATTTATTTTTATGAAATACTTGGGAATTTAAAAACGAAAAATGGGGGTAAAATGATTAGGAACTTGAAAAATAGTAGCATCTAAAATACGTATACGTTAAAAATAAGAAGTATATTGACTTTGGATTTGAGACGAATTGTTTAGTTGGATTTAGACTAAAAGAGAAAATATGCGCTATAGAAATAAAATAGCGCACTCGAAATCATAAAAAAGAGTGTCAATCCTTCTTGGATTAACACCCCAATACTAAGCTAATTTTTAACATCTTACATATTTACGTTTGAAACCAAGCCTCCCTCTATCAATTTCTTTATGAATACTTTCATAAGCATTTAGGAAACTGCTTTTTTTCTTGTCCCGTTTTACTTCTACTGTACCTATTTCCTTTGTGGTCTCGACTGCTTTTTCATGTAACGGCAAATATGAAATCCCCACGGTGTATAGAAAATTATTCATAGCGGATTTCGTTCGTTCTGGCGAATCATGAATCGTATTTTTCACAATTTCAAGCATATTAGAAATCTTACTTTCGGAAAATTCATTGTCTAAGCGATTCCCTAAAAGCCAGCAGTAGCAACTCCAGCCCGCTGACATTCTCAGTTCGTCACCGCTTGCAATCCATTTATCAGCAACGTCTTGTGCAAAATCTGACTCTGATAAAGTTACTGCCACCACAAAATCAGACAGCATATAAAAATACGCCCCATCCATCCAACGATCAAAATCCGACTCACTCATAGCTTTTGGGTTTGCAATAATGCCCGCAAAGTACATTGCATCGTAGTTACCTGTGGAATAAAGCTCTTCAGCTAAACGTTGATTCATTTTTAATTTCTTTGCGATTGGTTTCATAGCACCTGTAGCTACCCCAAAAAGCGGCTCTTGCGCACCATTGGATATGTACATTTTTTTCGTTCGTTCCTTACCGAGGGCTTCCAGCTCCTGCATAACTTTTTCGAAATCCATAGTTTTGCACTTCCTTCCTTTATATTAAGACCCTTCTAATTGTAACTTTATTTTGATAATGGTAATAAATATGTCCTTTTCTATAACCAGAGGACTTCGTAATATCTTTAACAGAAGTCTTTGCATAAGAAAATAGTTTGGTTACTTTTTCAGCTATCACTTATTTTTCTTGTTCAATGTCATAACGTCTTTTATTCAACACTTTTCTCCTTTCATTTGTATCTTTGAATTACGAACGTTAGTTCTCACGCTAGTCTATGTAAATTTTCTATATTTAGCAACTGTTTTGTTTTTTATTTTTCTTATAAATACGGTGCATGAAATTACTTATTGGAGTACCTCCAATACTTCGGACTCTGTACATTGATAGTTTCTTTAATTGCTATTACCAGGATAATAAAAGCATATTTTATTATATGGAGACCCATTCTTTATAAAAATTACTTGTAGAAAATTATCTATGGGAATGCAATTCATTTTTTTAATTCGTGTTTTTTATTCTCTTTACATATATTTGTAAAGAGAAGGGAGGGACAGAAATGAGAATTGCATATACAGATAGTGATGTGGACTTATTAGCTCGTCTAATGAGAGCAGAAGCTGAAGGAGAAGGACAACAAGGTATGTTGGATGTTGGAAATGTCGGTGTGAACAGAGTCATGTGTGATTGTCTAGATTTTAAAGGAATTACAAATATTCAACAAATGGTGTACCAACAGCAAGGTGGAAATTATTCATTCGAAGCTGTAACAAAAGGATATTTTTATCAACGTGCAAGAGAAACTGACAAAGAACTGGCAAGGAAATGCCTAGAGTACTGGAGAGGGCATCCCGCAACCAATTCTCTTTGGTTTTTTAATCCCGTAGGAAATTGTCCTCCTGTTTGGTGGGATCAAACATTAGCTGGGCAATACAAAGAACATTGTTTCTACAAACCAAAGAGCATTGATTGCCCCAAAGTATATTCTGGAAAATAACGCTTATTTGATATGGCTTTAAACCCTTTTTATAATTCATTCTCCCTTTCAAAAGTTAAGAAAAAGCCTTGGCTATGTTTCATATACTAGCAAGGCTTTTTCCATTGGTATTTCTCTAATGAATTGTTAAATACGCTTATGAATTATTTGTAGTCCTCTGAAACGAGTTATCATCCAAACCCTCTTCAATTGATCCATGATTCATGTTTTTCCCGTAAAATATTTCATCCATTTCTGTTTTTAATTTTTTTGTAATTTCCTCTCGTTCTTTTACTGGTAACTTCTCTTGTGTATAGCCAAATAGATAGTTGTTTAGGTCAAATTCTTTCAGTTTACATTTTGTGTGAAAGATATGCTCTTGATATACATTGACATCAATCATGTCATAGAGACTTTTCACGTTATTTGGAATGTAATTTTGAATAGAACTTATTTCGTGATCAATAAATAACTTGTTACCTGTTATATCTCTTGTAAATCCTCGAACGCGGTAATCAATTGTCATAATATCAGTATCAAATGAGTGAATAAGATAATTTAATGCTTTAAGAGGTGAAATTTCACCGCATGTAGCCACATCAATATCAGCTCTAAAAGTGCTGATCCCCTCATCTGGATGATATTCAGGATACGTATGAACTGTGATATGACTTTTATCTAACTGCATAACAACTGAATCAGGAAGAGGTCCAGGAGATTCAGTGAATGATTCCGTAGGTACTTCTACCACTGGTCCTTCTGATACTAATATAGTTACGCTTGCTCCTTGTGGTACATAGTCCTGTTTAGCGATATTCAGTACATGTGCTCCTATAATGTCTGAGACATTTTCCAAAATTTTAGTTAATCTGTCTGCATTATACTGTTCATCTATGTATTCTATATAAGCTTCTCGTTCTTCTTTTGTTTTTGTATAGCAAATATCATACATGTTAAAACTTAATGATTTTGTTAGGTTATTAAATCCATGCAATTGAATACGTTGTTCTGGTGTTAGTTTCATAATAAAATTCCCCATTCTTTTTTCTGCTCAATAATGTTTTAGAAATCCTTTATGAAATATAGTTCCATTCTACATTTTTTTCATACATTTTCTTTTTGCATTAGAATTACTTGTAATTATTGTATTGTTATAATTTATTCTTATTGTAAAATACGGTAAATGAAATTCAGAATAACAGCCATGTAAAGAATAAAAAAGCTATTTAGAGTAAACGAAAAGATGTACAAGCTAATGTCAGCTTGTACATCTTTTCGTTTACTCTATGTTTAAGAATAATTTAATATGATTACTCTCAATTAAAACATTATTTATTTAAATCTTTTTTCGTTACTTCACTTCTAACATTCACATCTTTTGAGAATTCAGTATCGTTTTTTAGGTTATTCGGATATTTGTTTTTGCGTTTTCGATTATCATTTCGATTCGTCATCATTGATCCTCCCTCTTATGAACATTCGTACCTATTTTGTACAAAAGGACTGATTTAATACAATATGATTCGTTGATATCAACAACTACTTTACCACTTTTTGTAAACTTTCTTTTTGAAAAAACACTTACTTGTTGGCGCATACTACGTTTATTGGAGGTGACAATCATGGGACACAATCAAAACCCGTTTACAACAAAAAAGCGTACTGCCAACGGGCAATACGATAAAGAAGCACACAGCATCGACAGCCACGGTAACTTTGTACCTAATACTCCAACGAATGACGCTGTTCTTCGCACTGAAAGATCGAAGAACAAATGAAAGAAGCCCTGGATTTTCCCCTGGGCTTTTTCATTTCTAAAAATTATTGATATTGTTTGTCATAAATAACAAGTAAGTGGCATTCCTTTTTTACTGGTTTATCAAGAATACTGTTACCCCTGATTCTATGTGGTCATCCCTCTCTTGCATCAACAATGAATGCTCGAGTATCAATTACAGATGAAAGAAGTCATTTTTGCTACTAGAAACCGTAATAAAATTAATACCAGAAGATTTCATATTGTGTTTACACCCTGCGTAAGTAAGATTCAAAATCCCCCAATTTAATACAATTCGTTCAATGCTTTTCCAAGCTATTTGGACATGTTAAAGAATGAGGTGACAGTTATGAAAAATGAAATATTAAAGTTAGTTCCAGAATCGGTAAAAAAGTTAATCCAGAAGAAAGTTAAAGATAGCAACCGAAGCATTATTGAATTAATTATCGATGATGCAACTGCATATGGACTTGATCCGGAGCAAGTAGTCCCTTGTATCATGGCTGCTTATTATGCTCACCAGTCCACTCATTATCCTAGTGAAATGGAAGATGAGTGGATCGGAATCTTAGTCTTCTACACGGCTATACGCTCAGCAATGAAACTTTTATCTTACGGTAAATTTAAAGCAAAGCGATCAGAAAGTGGATGGATGAGATACACAGAGGATTGAACGATTCCGTTTTGAAGTAAGAGATCTCCCCTGGGAATCTCTTACTTAGGGATGGAATTTCGTGAAACGGAATGGTTGATTAGTACATAATAGATATCCTAAACTTCGCGTAGAAAGCGCTTTACAAAAAATGCTAAAGATAAGGTTCAGATACTTTCGCCCCCCAATAAGCCAATATGTTTTTCTATCTTATTTGATTCTTTATTTTCCAATTAAATACAGTGCGTGAAATTAACATTTATGTGCATGAAAAAGAACCTATCATTTATGATTAGGTTCTTTTCTAGTGACTTCTAGGATTAAAGTGTATGATTATATTTCGATAATAATGGAATTCGTTTCGAAACGGATCCATAGATTCTAAATACCATTTGTATGAATGGCTCTAATTTTCGTGTACTTTGCATTACTATGCCACAAGTTATAAATGACAGGAATGCTCCACCAATTATATCTGCTGGATAATGGACACCAACGTAAATACGTGAAACTCCAACTAGTACTGCCCAAATTAATGCGATATATTTTAACCTTTCTCCTCTCAATAACATTGTAAATGCTATTGAGAATAAGAGTACAGAATGATCACTTACAAATGATGAATCTACTGCATGTGGTACTAATTGATGAACATGATAAGTTACAAAAGGTCTTGCATGATAATATACTGCATGAATAAAAACATTTAATAACAATGAAACTCCAACTGTAAGAACAGCATATACAACAGTATATTGTTTTTGAATTGCCATTTCTTTTTTTGCATTACTAAACCATAAAATAAGCATAAAAAGAGCTGCCACATAAAGCGCGCTATTTGTAATCATAATCATGAACTTATCTAAAATGCTTGAGGTTCCTGCTAAATTATTAATCCATTGAAATACTGTGTAGTTCATACCCGCTCTCTCCTTATTTTCATTACATTCGTACTTTAAAGAAGTACAAGTTTTATCGCTTTACACAGTATACAACAGCAATATGAAAATACCTTAAAACTTTTCTCATCTATTTCTCATTTTTATGTGCGACATAAGGAAACGAAATTGTAACTGATGTACCTTCTTTTTCCTTACTTTCTAATATAATATTTCCATTATATTTTTCTATAAGTCGTTTTGCGATGGAAAGCCCTAGGCCATTTCCCCCCTCCTTACGACTCCTTGCTTTATCTACTCTATAAAAACGATTAAGTACATATGGTAAATCTGATTCGGGTATTCCGACGCCATGATCTATAATACGTATGATAATATTTTCAGTTTGTATATTCGTTTGAATACAAATGTATTTATCATTTGTTTTGGTATATTTAATTGCGTTATCTAGTATGATAATTATTATTTGCTCTAAGTAAGGTGCTGGTATAGCCGCGTAAGCCTCTTCGGCATATAATTGTATATCAAATTCAAATTCGGTTTGAAGAACTTCAAAATTTTGGATTACTTGTTTTAACACAGTATTTACATGTACAAGCTCGACTGATGATGCAGGAATTTGCTCCGATTCTGTTCTGGATAACTCTAATAATTCTGAAACTAACTTATTCAATCGATCCACTTCTTTCAAACTAGATTGAAGTGATTTTTGTAAAATAACAGGATCATCCTTTCCCCAACGGTTTAACATGGATAAATGTCCTTGAATAATTGTAAGAGGTGTTCGAAGTTCATGTGAAGCATCTTCAACAAACTGCTTTTGTTGTAAAAAAGACCTTTCTACATCATCCATTAGTTCATTAAATAGAAAGCCTAACTTCGCAAGTTCATCATTATTTTCTCGTACGGGAACTCTTTCTTTTAATCCGTTTGTTTTAATTCGATTCATCGTATCAGTTATATTCTGAACACTTAATAAAAGTTGTTTAGCAATAATCCTCCCACCTAAAAAACTAAGTATAAGTCCACCAATACCAGCTGCAACCATTACAACGAAAATAATTTTTAACAAGTGATCGAAGGCCTCTAAATTTTCCCCAACCTCAATTGTCCCCTTAAATGTCGCTGTTTGAATTGGCATCCGTTCTATTAATATTCTATCTTCTAAGTGTCTCTTTATATAAGTTTCAGGCTGAGTAACCGCTTTAGGAGAAGTCCACTTCGGATTAAAATCACGAGAAACTGAGACAACTGGTTGTCCATCTTTATCTAAAATTCGAATAATCTGATGCTTATCATTCATATTATTAAGAAAGTCCTTACTGTTTTCAATCGTTTGGTTAGAAAGTGTTTCTTTTTTATCAGTAAAATATGCTGCTATTTCTTTTACTTGCCTGTTCATTTGTTTCTTTTCATATTCTACTGCCCACTGATTAATCACAATAAACTGTAAAATATTATATAAAGCGAATAAGATAAATAATAACGTGGTTGACCAAAGAGTTAGTTTCCATTTTATCGGGAGGTGTCGAATGCGCTGTACAAAATCTTTAATCATCTCATCACATACCCAGCTCCTCTAACAGTCTGGATATACTCCTCCTTATCTATCCCATGTAATTTGTTTCGTAAATAGCGAACATATACATCAACAATATTTGTTTCCACAATCGCATCGTAACCCCACACTTGCTCTAAAAGTATATCTCGTGTAAGCACTCTGTTAATATTCTTCATAAACGTGAGTAATAACTCAAATTCTTTGTTCGTTAATTCAATGATCTCATCATTTTTTCTTAGCGTTCTTGATTCTACATGTAACTGTAAATCTTTAAAAGCAAGCAATAGTGTTGACTTACTTTCTTCTTTTTGTTCGCGTCTAAATATAACTCGTATTCTTGCCAGGAGTTCTTCAATTGCAAATGGTTTCGGTAAGTAATCATCAGCACCGCTATCTAATCCTGTAACGCGATCCATAATACTATCACGCGCTGTTAACATAATAATGGGAGTATTCTTTGTCGCACGCAGTCTACGACATACTTCAATTCCACTCAGTCCCGGTAACATCAAATCAAGAAGTATAATATCATAGTTCTTCTCTAGGGCTGCTTCCAATCCTTTTCGCCCATCATATTGTACCTCTACTGCATATCCTTCATATTTTAATTCTAATTCTAAAAATTCAGCTAAACTTTCTTCATCTTCAATTATTAATATGTGATGCAATTTTAATTCCTCCTATAGCATTAAATGAATTATCAATCCTAATCCAAATAAAATCGCAATCATTTGATGTAAGTTTCGATATAATACCGATTTATTTCTGTTTTTACTCCTATTCAAAAGAATTCCAACAGAGCTCAGTAATACTAAAATGCAAAAAGCAAATATACCACTGTAAATCTGTATCATGTGGTGACTTCCCTTTATAAAAAAATAAACTCCATGTGTTGTTGCAACAGCTAATACAGCATACCAATAAACATATGATATTTCTTTGCTAACATATATAACTCTTTCATATACTTAAATTTGGATATTTTATTTCTGTGCAAAAATAACCAAATATGGTGTAAAAACCAAAGCGATATAGCTGCAATCGTACCATATTCACCAAGAGATCCAAGAGTTTTATTTACACTTTTTAATTCTATTTGATCTCCTAGCATAAAATTTGCGATATATACCATAACACAAACTCCTATAACTTTTATAAACAAATGAAAAATTTGACTTCCGAACATTTTCTTCATTTTGCATCCCTCTTTCAATTTCAAAACATCACTACATTCCAAATTGTAGCAATCAAAAAAGAAAAAAGAATGAAAGAAAGATTAGAATAAAATGAGAAATACTTTATGTGAACTAAAAATCAAATTTCCCACCTTAATTTTTATATGTATAGATTTTCTTTCGCCAGTGCAATGATCTTTTGAATAAAAGGTTCTTTGGCATTAGTATATGACACTCGATCAAATGGATACTTCATGGCAAGCCCTTGTTTTAATTGTCTGTATTCAATATGTACCCATTCATGATTTCTCATAAAATCACGAAATAATAAATTGTTCTTCCACTCTTGACCACCGTACGTATAGACGTGTAAATGATGTGTCCCTGCTCTCCATTTCCCTTTTCTAAAAAAACGTCTCTGTGGAAAGTGCTTATGAAATACATATTCATATCCTATTGTTTGCAATGGTTCTATCCAACGATCAACCAAATTTAAATTTTTAACACCTATCATCATATCAATGATGGGTTTAGCATCTAAACCTTTTATTGACGTACTTCCAATATGTTCGATTGCTATAATTTCTTTTTTTAGTAGTGCAACAAATTTCTTTTTCTCTTCTACAAATTCCTTATGCCAATTTATATTATATGGTTCAATGGTTATTTGTTTATCCATTTTTCACCTTCCATTTGAATTACTTAGCCTTCTAACTAAGTAAAACAGGTTTTTTCATTATCTTTCTTGAATATAATAATACTTAATCTAATTATATAGAATACGAGGTGCAAAATGAACGGAATTCCGATTACAATTCATTTAAATGATGTCACTTTTCAATTAAAAGAGCAACACGACTTCAATTGGCTTGCCAGTCTTGGAAAAATATTTGCAGTCTTTGATCAACAAGATTCAGGGAATATTTGCTGTGGTATCGAAAAAAATGGAAAGAAAATGCTTGTTAAATTTGCTGGAGCAAAAACAATGAATTATGCAGGAAATCCAGCAGATGCAATAGTAACTCTTAAACAAGCTATGTTACTTTATGAAGAGTTAAAACATAACTATTTAGTTGAATTGATAGACCATTTTGAAGTGCAGAATGGTTATGTAGCAATCTTTAATTGGTTTAACGGAGAATGCCTTCATTCACATTGTTCATTTCCAACACCAACAAATTACAGTGATCCAAATTCTCCATTTTATCGCTATAAACAATTATCAATTGAAGAGCGTCTTACTTCACTCGATCATATTTTTTCTTTCCATGTACATGTTGAAAGAAAAAACTATGTAGCAATAGATTTTTATGACGGAAGTATTTTATATGATTTTAAAACAAACAAAATAAAAATTTGTGATATCGACTTATATAAAAAGAAACCCTATATCAATACAATGGGAAGACTTTGGGGATCATCACGATTTATGTCACCAGAGGAATTCGAGCTTGGCGCAGTAATTGATGAGAAAACAAATGTATTTAATATGGGGGCAACCGCTTTTGTGTTATTAGGAGGCGGACGCAATCACACTTTCGCTAAATGGGAAGCAGGAAAAGAATTGTATGACGTAGTATCGCGTGCGGTAGACAAAAATAGAAATCAACGCTATACATCAGTTGAAGAGTTTTATTTAGAATGGGAATTTGCGCGTAACAAAATGAGTATGAAAAAGTAATCCTCCTTCATTTTAGTAAAATAATTAATACATGAAGAAGTTATGTTTTTTCTGTATAATAACTTATAGTATCGAAAACTACAATAATGAGGCATGCTAGATGGATTTTATATATATCAATCAAAACGTATTAAATAATTTGCTTTACATTTTAATTAGCGTCTTTGTTTTTTACTTTCTATATAATAATAGAATATTTTTCAAAAAATACAAAAAAACACTTATTGTTATTTGCACTAGTGTACCATTAATTTTATGCATGAAATTCCCTATATACATCGATGAAAATTGTGTTCATGATTTGAGACAAATCCCATTTTTAATAGGTACACTTTATGGCGGTTTACCAGTTGGAATTGCTTTATTATCTATCATGCTATTGATTCGGTTTGTTTTTTACGGTGTTAACTTTTTAACAGTTATTGTTTATATTACCATGCTTATTTTTACTGCCTATTATTCTTCTAAATTCAATCAATTAAGCAGAAGAAAAAAGCTTATTATATCAATGATTTTACCTTTTTTCCTTGCTTTACTTACAACCTTTATCGCTGTAGTTTTATCGGATTTCCCAATTACAAAATTATATATCGCTTATTTTATTATACTGCCTCCTATTATCATGTTATTTGTTGTGTATATAAATGAAGTTTTAAGAGATGCCGTTATTATGCGGTCAAAACTAGTAAAAATGGAGAAGATGGAGATTGTGAGTCAACTTGCTGCGAGTATTTCACATGAAGTAAGAAATCCTCTTACCGTAGTAAAAGGCTTTACTCAACTCCTTAAAACTCCAAATTTATCACAAGAATCACGCGAACAATATATTGAACATATTCTTGGAGAACTAAACCGCGCGCAGGTTATCATTGATGACTACTTAACATTTGCTAAGCCGGCATCACAAAAAATTGATAACATTGTAATAGATCAAGAATTAAAAAGAGTAATAAGTATGATGATGCCATTATGTAATATGAATTCTATAAATGTTTCTGAGAAATTAGAAACAGGTTCCATCACCGGGAATACACAACATTTTCAGCAATGCTTTTTAAACTTAATAAAGAACAGTATAGAAGCGATGCCAAACGGCGGAAAACTAAGTGTCAAATCATCTGTTTGTGAAAACAAAATTACTATTGTCATTAAAGATAGTGGAATTGGTATGACACAAGAGCAAATCAACCGATTTGGGGAACCTTATTTTAGTACAAAAACAAAAGGAACAGGTTTAGGTACGATGGTTGCATTGAAAATTATTGAAACGATGAATGGTACTTTAGATATAAATAGTGTTGTTAATAAAGGAACCACTTTAACGATTACATTTCCACAAAGTAATGAGATTACTAAAAACACTAACATGTTAATTTAAAAGGGGCTCCTATGCTCCTTTTTATTTTTGACTCTATAAAGGAGACATATTGGTTTTTGATGGGATATACAATGTTCGAGGGATTCATTTTTCAGATGAGCCTTACTCTTTCCTCAATTGGTTTTCTTACGGTTTATTTGAAAGTTTTGTTCCAATAATCCTTATCTTTTTAACAACAGCATTCTCTGGCTTTGTATAAGCATATGCTTTTCAAAAAATAAAATCGATGCTCTACTACCTATTTGACTTCATTTTGGATGGAATTTCACGCTCAATCAAATTTTTTCCAAAAGATCCATTAAGATAGCAGTTTTTCATCCCTGTAAAAGGTCTTGACTATCCCCATCTTGTAGATATTCCTTCTTTACTCCATTTTTTATTACCTAACATAGTTGTATCACTGCTCACATATGTACTGATTAGGTTTTACATTCAAAAGACTCAATCAGTATCAATCACCAGTATACAAAAATAATTCAACATATTTAGGAGAGATAACTCTTGAATGATCCCTACTCTTTAACATATCAATTATAAAAAGGAGCATGGTAGCTCCTTTCTCATTAAATCTTTGGAGCAATAAACACATATAACTTCGAAATCAATATGTTTTTTTATGGATAAATAAAAAGATTCATATCAGTATGAATAAAAGCAAACTGCTGAATCATTTCATTTAGGCACTTCGCTGCTTTTGTAGGGATTTGATGCTTTACGTGATCAATGAATTTTAATTCATTACATGGCAATTTTTCATGCAATAATTTGGCATGACTATAAAATACTTTATCCTTCTTACCATACACCAATAAAACCGGATGCTGAATATTTCTAAGCTGATTCGTACAATTATAATGCAAACTATAACGATAATACTGCCAGATATTTTTGGCATTCCCTTTTCGCGCTTCTTTAAACATCTGTATGAACAATTTATGTGTATTTGAGTTACTCCATGAAATAGACCATGCTAAAAATGAAACTGCCCCCGCTTTTGCCAGTTTCATGCCAAGTGAAATCTTATTCTTTAGATACCCATCCCTCACTTCTGACATTCCCCCAATTAGAATAGCCCCTAACACTTTTTCAGCAAAAGCCAATAAAAATTCTAATGCGATAGAGCTTCCAGTCGAATATCCACATACAAATGCTTTCTTAATTTCCAAATGATCCAACAAACATCTAATGTCTTCAGCAATCAGTGGATAGGTAATCGGTTGTTCTGAATACTGACTTCTTCCGTGCCCTCTAATATCAAAAGCAATCACCTTAAAATTTCGAGATAATTCCTCTATTTGATACTCAAAATTCACACAAGTAAGTACAGGAGGATGAATAAAAACAATAGGAACCCCTTTTCCCTTAACGATATAATACAGACTACTACCGTCCACATTCAACATTGGCATATATGTAATCACCTCAACAATCTAAAATCATTTCCAACTCTTTTTCTAGAAAAAGATATCTCTAAAAACAATGCATACTAAAATTCATTTTAGTACATGAGTATTTCCATTTGTTAGCTATAAGCGTCAATATTATTTTGTTATACGTTCCTGATAACGTTAAAGCCGATTCTCGTTTAAAAAATGAATTTAGTCGCTTCTCAAGTTTTTCTTTTTATTTAGTTTAAAAAACAGATGATATGTTATGCAATAAATAACCTTGTGTAGTGTAGTACACTTGACGATGTGTCTCTTCACTCATTTCTGTTATTATGTGGCACTTCTTTTTTTCTATTCCGGCAACTATTTAGAATAAATTACAATGCATTTTGTTCTATAAATGACATAGAAAATGAATATCATTCCTTTTCACCTCATTTTCAATATACTTCATCTCATTGATTAAAAAACATTATGTAAACAAATGAACTTTAAATCCTAAAAACCCAATTGACCTGTACATGTTTTCCTTTGGAATGAGGGAGCCTGCAAGTACACTTAGGGTTTTTAGGAAAAAAGAATTAAGAAATATTAGCATAAATTAGCATCATAAATTTCTATAAAATATTGCAACATAAATCATATGGAATTAAACTTAGTGTTTCTTTTTCCTAATTATTTTTACAGGGGGTAAAAAATGAATACTCTTAACTTCTTGATGTCACTATTCAATTCTGGAAGAAGAACTCAGCAAATGTTTAAATTATTTAGAAATAGACGGAATAACAATAGAAGCTGGATTTGGTTCTCTTTACTAGGATTAGGAACAGTTTTTAGTGTAGTAGCAACACGTAATTCAAATATGATGAACCCTATTCAACGTTTATTCCAAGGTGTTCAAAATACGACAAAAACATTTATTCCATCCAAAGTAAATTTGACAAATGTAGAGTTTGCCGATGAAATTATGCCTAACAGTCAAAAGAAACCAGGGAATCAAAACCAATAACTATCGTGAATAATAAAAACTCGCCTTTTAATCACAAATATTTACAATGAAAAAGTATGTAAATTCAACAATTTTTTTGAAGGTTCACTTTGTTATTTCGGTAAAATTTCAATATAAAAAGGAGCATGATAGCTCCTTTTTCGGATTGAATCTCGTATTGATACTAAAAAGTACCTTTAATAGTTTTTCTAATTACATAATTCTGTGACGAATGATTAAATAAATGGATAGTTTTTAATACCCTCAACCCCAGCAGCTGCATCCAACAATAATTAATAAAATAAATAGCACAACTAATAATGCAAAACCTCCACCAAAACCACAAGAACCACCGAAACTCATGTTTTCTCCTCCTTTTAGTATAAAACTAATGGATAAATTGATTGTTTATTAACGGGTTGGTATTATACAGTATGTTTCTATATAATTTTTGAGCATGTCTTGGTTAAATTTAAAAAGACACTCCGCGAGTGCCTAAATTTTATCTGTATAACATCGAGAAACTTAAAGTGGATACCAAAACCCTTTAAAAATATTAAACTTTAGGTAAATAGCAAATACTAAAATGATAATGCCGATAACGAATCCTATATAATCCTCTTTTTTTGCTTTTGTTGTAAAATACCATGTTCGTTTCTCTTTTTTTCCGAATCCGCGTAAATCCATTGCATTTGAAACAGTATCAATTCGCTCTAAAGAGTGAATAACAAGTGGCCAAAAGATGAGTATCCGGTTTTTAATACGTTCCCAAAAATCCGCTTCTCCTCTTTCAAATGGTACACCTCTTGCTTCTTGAGCGTGCTTAATCAATTGATATTCCGCTTGTATATTCGGTATGTAGCGAAGCGCGATATTTATCGCGTAGGCAATCTTATACGGTAATCCAATTTTATATAGACTGCTAGCGAACTCACTTGGATGCGTTGTGTATATGAAAATAAGTGTAAATGGTAATAATGTAAAATACTTTAATGAGAGCGTAAGAGCATAAAAGAGTGTTTCAAACGTGATAGTAGCATATCCAATATACAAAAATGCTGTACTTGTACCAGTTAGCTCAGATCCATGGGCTGGTGTAATCAATAAAATCATCAATGAATTTAGCACACTAAATGTGAAAATAACACTAAATATAATTACAACTTTTTTTAAAGGGATTTTAGCAATCACTAACCCTAAACAACCAATGAAAAACAAGCATAATAAAATACGAAAATCAAAAAATATAAATGTAAGAGTCATCCAAATTATAAATAACAACATCTTAATCGCGCCGTCCATACGATGAAAATATGTATAATTATCTATATAAAATAAATCTGATTTATTCATAATCTCCCCTCCTTTTTGCCTCCATATACATTTGTACAAAAACTTCTGGATAAGGGACTTTACTCAATTTTACTAATGTTATTAGCGAACTTTCCTCTAAATTAGATTGTTGTAATACTTCGCTATTTGTTAATACATTTGGAACAGTACCATCAGCAAGTATTTTCCCTTTATGGAGGACAACTGCACGGTCTGCATATTCTAAAGCTAGGTTCATATCATGTGTAATAAAGATGAATGATATTCCTTGTGTCGCTAATAGACTTATACAGGACATAAATTGTTGATAATGAAAATAATCTTGTCCTGCTGTTGGCTCGTCTAAGATGATAAGCTTCGGATCTCTTGTTAAAACCGATGCAATAGTAAGCCTCTTTTTTTGTCCGTAACTTAACGCTTGGATTGGCCAATTTCGAAATGGATATAATCCACAAATTCGCAATACCTCTTCCACTCGTTTATTTATTTCTGCGCTAGAAACTTTCTTTAATTTTAATGAGAAAGCAACTTCATCCCAAACAGTAGATTGTGTAATCATGTGATTAGGATTTTGCATGACATAGGAGATCACTTCTCCACGCTTTCGGATAGACCATGAACTTATATTTTCATTATCAAATACAATCTCTCCTTTCTTCGTTTTGTTCATTCCCGTTAATGTATGTGCAAATGTAGATTTACCTGCACCATTATGGCCTAATAACGCTACAATTTCTCCTCTTTGTATAGAGAGTGATATGTCCCTTAATGTAAAATCTTTGTGCGGATATGAAAATGATATATTTTCTATTTCGCATAAGATTTCTTTTTTAGGTTGTTTTTTAGACATAGTAGAATGTAACATCCATTGCTTAATCGCTTTATTCACTTTCTCATGATCTAGCGTTTCAATTGGATATAATTCTTCATTTAAAGTATTCATTTTTATATTTTTTAATGCTTCAATATATACAGGCTCTCTTAACCCTATTTTTTGTAGCATGTTTGTTTGTAAAACTTTTTCTGGCGAATCAATTGCTACAATTTTTCCTTCTTCTATTAATATGATTTTATCAAGGTCTAACTTTAGTATTTCTTCTATTCTATGCTCAATAATAACAACTGTTTTATTAAATTGTTGATGCACCTTTCGTATAAGTTCTACTGTTTTCAAACTACTCATGGGGTCTAAGTTTGCTAATGGCTCATCAAATAGTAATATGTCAGCATGTGTTGTTAACAGTCCTGCAAGAGAAACAGTTTGTTTTTGACCACCAGATAATTCATGTGGGCTTCGTGAATGAAACGGATGCATCTGTACTTTCTGTAGTGAGTCCATAACAACGGCCTTCATCTTCTCCTGTTCTACACAATCGTTTTCTAATGAAAAAGCAACATCTTCTCCTACGGTTAAACCAATAAACTGAGAATCTTGATCTTGTAAAATAGTTCCTACATGCTTGCTTTGTTCAAAAATACTACCTTTTCGCGGATCCTTACCACATATTGAAATGTTCCCAGTACTTGATCCCTCATATGAAAAAGGGATAAGCCCATTTATACAATGGGCCAATGTTGACTTTCCTGATCCACTTCGACCGGCAATCAATACTTTTTCGCCTGGGTAAATACGGAATGTAACATCCTTTAAAGTAGGTTCTGTCACTTGTTTATATTGAAATGTAAATTGTTCAAAGGAAATAATCGGCTTCATAATAATCTCCCTACTTTTCAATCTTCAAATGTGTATGTTTTTTATTTGCTTTCGCTAATCCCAGTGTGATTGGTAAACCTAGAATTAAGAATACAAGGACATCTGCAATCGTTGCACCAAATACTTGAATAACAATTTTATCCAAAGGTTCACCCATAATGATAATATCAAAAGCACCAGCAAATATGATTGCAATGACAATCCCAATTAAACCTGTTATAGCAAAATATGAAATATCTCTATTACGAAATATTCCATTTTTCACACTGAAACTTGTTCGTTTTTGTACAAGTCCCATCGTAAATCCAATAATACCTGAGCTAAGTACCCATCCCCACCATACTCCCCATCCAGCGATGGTATCTGTCACCGTATGACCGATAAGACCAATCAAAAGTCCTGCAAATGGCCCGAAAATCGCACCAAATATTGTTAATATAGCCAAAGCAGGCTTGATAAATGTGTTTGGTGCAATTGAAAATCCCCATAGACCTAATACACCATATATTGCAGAACCGATTCCAATTGCTACGACTAATTTTGTAGATAATTTGTTCATATAAATTCTCCTCTCATTTTAGTGAGTTTCTATTAGTCCTATGTAAAAAAACATTGAATTATGAGCCTTCACTTCCTTTCTTCCCAATAAAAAATGACCTCTGCTATAAGAGGCCATTTGCATATGAATATATGATCCTCTTATCTTTCAAAAGACAATATGTCCTTTGCGGAATTAGCACCTTCCTATTTTGTAGTAAATAAGGGTTGCTGAGGTTTCATCGGGCCGTTCCCTCCACCTCTCTAGATAAGTATTCGTTTGTAACTTGTATTATTGCATTAACGCGAATTAATTTCAACGCTTTTCCCACTATTTTTATTTTTCGAAAAACAAACAATTAAAACATTGTATTCTTATCGGAATTATGGAATAATAAGTTAAATAAAGCATGTTTACGGGAGGGATTTGACATGAAAGTAATTGGATTAATTGGTGGATTAAGCTGGGAATCAACGTCTCTTTATTATAAACATATTAATACACTAACTCTATCTCAGTATAATCAAAATGCAAAGCTTGTCCTTTATAGCATGGATTTTGGCGAAGTGACGAATTTATTACAAAATCAACAATATGAAGAAGTGCAAAAACAACTCGTTCAAGTAGCAAAAAAAATAGAGAATTCTGGTGCAGATTGTATACTTATGTGCTCAAATACAGTACATCAATTTGCGGAAGAAGTAGAACAAGCAATCTCTATTCCCCTTCTCCACATTGGTGATGTAAGTGCTGAAGAAATTGTTGAACACGATGTGAAACGAATTGGTTTACTTGGAACAAAACAAACAATGGAACAGGAATTTTATAAAACAAGATTAGCTAATTATGGAATTGAAACAATGATTCCGAAAGAAGATGACCGAAATTTCATTCATAATGTCATTCTCTATGAATTAAGTAAAGGAATTATTTCAAAGCAGTCCAAAGTACGTTTCTTACAAATCATTCAAAAACTTATTGAAAATGGTGCAGAAGGAATTTTATTAGGTTGTACTGAAATTCCGTTACTCATTTCACAAAAAGATCTTTCTATTCCTGTATTTGATACTGCTTTTTTACATGCTAAAACTGCAGTACAATTCGCTGGATAACAAAGAAAAGAGGCTATCTTATAGGGTGATAAGATGACCTCTTTTCTTTACCGTCAATGGAAATTAATCTCGATTACAAAGCCTTTGTTATAGATGGCATCGCTGAATGAGAAGTAACCTGCTCACTTTGAAACATAGGTAAATAAATTGTAACTGATGTTCCTACTCCTACCTCACTCATTATGCTAATTCTTCCTTGATGACTTTCAATAATTTTATAACTGAGCATTAGCCCAATGCCAGTTCCTTTTTCTTTCGTACTATAAAAAGGTTCACCAAGTCTTTTTATTCTTTCTTCAGGAATTCCTAAGCCCTCATCAACTATATTAATAATAACGTCCTCACGCTCTGATTTTTTCACGTAAATAGATATTTCTCCTCCATCTGGCATTGCTTCAATTGAGTTTTGTAAAATATTAATAAAGACTTGTTTTAATTGATTTTCACAACAATCAATGATTAATTCTTTTGATTCTATATGAAGATTAATTTGAATATTTGTCATGATTGCCTTCGTATTGATTAACGAAACGACATTTTTTAATATGAAACAGAGATTCTTCTTTTCAGTTGGAATAACATCAGTTTTTGCAATCGATAAAAACTCATGAAGTATAGCTTCAATTCTTTCAATTTCTGATAGCATAAGTTCAAAATATTTATCTTGGTCTGCTTGATTAATTTGAAATAATTGAATAAATCCTTTAATCACAGTCAATGGATTTCGGACTTCATGGGCTACCCCTGCAGCTAATTGTCCAATTGCCGCAAGTGTATCTGATTTATTCAATAACTCTTCAGTCTTTTTACGTTCCGTAATATCACGGACAATAATCATGACCTTATCTTTTAACAATGGTAAACATCTAGCTTCAAAGAAACTAATACTGCCCTTAAGTGTGAGTGGGTATTCAACAATAACAGTTGATTCTTTATGCTGCACTTGGTGAATTGCTTCACGAAATTGCTGTGCAACGGGTGAAGGCAAGACCTCATAAAACTTTTTCCCCATAAAAGATTCTGCCGGTACGTAAAACTTAGCTGGCGAACCGGCTTTATAATCTATAATTGTTCCATCAGCCTCGGTTAAAAAGCACAAATCAGGTAATGCTTTGAAAATAAGCTCTAGTTCAGATGTTTGTTGCTTTAATTGCTCTTCAATTCCTTTTCGATGAGTAATATCAACTCCAACTGCCCAATAGCTATAGCCAGGTACTGGGAACTGTTCTGAAATATTTGACCACATGATTGTTTTTATTTCTCCATTTTTGCATGTTAAATTCATTTCCCAATCTCGAAAACTTTTTCCACGAACCGAAAATTTCTTTTGCATTTGCTTGCGATAACTTTCATCAGGGTATAGCAGTTCAAGCGCTTTTGGATTCCCAACGATTTCTTCTGCAGCATAACCTGTTACGAGCTCACATTCCCGGTTCCATAATATAAATTTTCCATTTTTATCAAGAGCATCAACCATAATGGGCATATTTTGTAAGATTGTGTGTAGCTGTTCTTCTTTTTGAGAAAGTAAATGTATATTTTTTGTTTGGTTTTGAAGTTTATTCATTGCACTATCTACAATGAGTTTTGAAAGCATTTCGAAGTATTTTTGACAAGTAAGAATGTCATTTTTTATTGAACAGGCAACAAATGAACCAAGATGTTGCTCATGTAAAAAAAACGGAATTTCAATCTTTGTAAGTTGTTTATTTTCTTCTCGATTCATACCAAATGAAAAAACACATGCCATATTTTGATCAAGAAGTTGATGTGAAATGTTTGTTAATTTATAAAATTGTTCTGCCATGGTTTCTATTGTGTTCACATCAATGAGTTCCAATAGCCGAGCATTCATTCTCTTTCCACCTCTATATGTAAATTTAATACCAATTTTTAATCACGCTTCTCCATTATACGAATAATGTTCTCATAGGTATATAGCAAGAGCATAATTATTCAAATAAATTTTATTTTTCAATTAAAAAGTGTTCAAAATGGTATATAGCTGCCTTTCCATACGTGTAATAGAATTAAAAAATTCACAAATTATTCACAAAATAATTTAAAAATATATACAATACTACCAATATATTCTATATAATGAGCTGTAATAAGGCTTCTATGAATCTCATAGAATACCTTACCCCTAATAAAAGTAAAAAAGAATCCTTTGTGGATTCTTTTTTACTTTTTTTCTATGACATATTGATAAAGAGCATGTGCAACACCATGTTCTTCATTCGATCGTGTTTCATAGTGACAAATCTTTTTAATTTCGTCTACTGCATTTCCCATCGCGATAGACATATGTGCTTTTTCCATCATTGAAATATCGTTAAGACCATCGCCTATCGCAACGGTATTCTCTACCGGAATATTAAGATGTTCAGCTAAAGTATATAAACCATTACCCTTTTGAGCGTCACGATGGTTAATCTCTAAATTATGCCAATATGAAGCAGTAATTGCTAGCTCTGTATTATGTTGAAAATGCCTTTTTAATTTTTGTAATTTCTCTATGTTATAGGAAAATGGTAAAAGCTTATGCACATAAACCTCTTCTGCTAATATTGATTTACAGCTTTCTGTGATATGAAATGCTGTATGTTCAAGATACAGTGCTGCGATGACCTCAAGCTCTTGCTGATCCATATCTTTATTTGATCTTTTTATCCATTCTATTTCATGATTTACACTTTCTTCACCATACGCCGGAACGTATACACCTCGATCTGTATACAGTTGATAATACATACGATTTTGTTCAAGATACTCGACAATTTCAAAGGCTTGTTTATTTTGAATTGGATATCTTTTCATCATTTTTTGATTCGTATAAATAAGAGCTCCGTTTTCTGCAATAATTGGACACTGTAAATTCGCTTCCAGTAAAAGTCGTTCAATATCGACAATAGAACGTCCTGTACAAATCGCTATCACATGCCCCTGCTCCTGACATTTTTGAATCGCTTCTGCATTTTCTTTACTAATCATTTTATTTCTTGAAAGAAGAGTTCCATCTAAATCAATCGCAATTAGTTTCATTGTTTCGTCACCACTTTCTATAAATAAACATGCTCATATAAAGTGAAACCACTAATTAGTAGCCTTCACGAATCAGGATTATATGGGCAGTTGATTCCTCTATTTCCTTCCACTGAAATTGGATGGCTTCTTGTTCGTAAATAGTAGGATAAACAGATAAATTAGGTATCGTTTCCATATTTACTTTGTCAAACCCAACTTAGTTATAATTTATGAAAAGCGTTTCATGTCAAGAGATATTTTTTAATTCGTTTGAAAAAATCTTAGATATTATAAAAAACATATTAAAAAAATGAAAACACCTACATAAAATAGGGGTTTTCATTTTTTAATACGCTTTATTCCTTCAAAAGAATAGGAAGTTGTTTTAACGTTTGTTCATTCTCTAATACACAGTTCGCTAAATGAAAGGATGGTGAAAGCTCTAGCTTTTTAAAATTGCTAATAAACGTAGTTAATGCAACTTCAGCTTCTAAACGAGCGAGTGGTGCCCCTAAACAAAAGTGTGGTCCTTTGCCAAATGTTAAATGTTTTTCATTTCCAGATCGATGTAAATCAAAGCGATCTGCTTGCGGAAATTTATTCTCATCTAAATTGGCAGCACTTATCCACGTAACAATCATTTGTCCTTTTTTCATTTTTGGTCCAAATATTGTTGTATTTTCTGTTATAGTACGGGCTAATGTAACTGGGAAACGATAACGTAGCACCTCTTCTATCGCTTTAGGAATCAGCTCTGGACTTTCGCCTAACTCTTTATATACCCCAGGTGCATCTACTAAAAAGCAATAAAAGCTATTAATAATAAGGTTTGTAGTGGTTTCATTCCCCGCGGCTAATAGTCCTAATGAAAATGTAACAATTTCCTCGTCAGTCAATCTTTCTCCTTCATACTCTGCTCTGATCAGGTCTGAAATAATATCTTCTTTCAAATGGTACCGTTTCTCTTGAACAATTGGGAGAAGGTAGGCTTTAAATTCATGTAAAGTGACTTCTTTCTGTGTATCTAAATCGCTAAACTTCTCTTTGCTATATGGCATGAACAAAATATCTGACCACATCTTAATTTGTTTTCTGTCTGTTGTTGGAACACCTAATAAATCAGAAATAACAGTTACAGGTAGAGGTGCAGCAAACTGCTCTACAATATCGATTTCATCAAAATGATTCATATCTTGCACAAGTTCATTTGCAATTGCTTGTATCCGTGGTTTCCACTGCTGAAGACTTCTTGGGGTAAATGCTTTTGAAACAATTGATCGAATGTTTCGATGCTCTGGAGGATCAGAAGAATTTAAATTTACTCTTGTTTCTAAAGGAGGAATGGAAAATTGACGACGATCTCTTCTGCTTGAAAATAGGCGATAATCAGATAAAACACGGTTCACATCATCATATAAAAAGACATTCCATACATCTTGCTCCGCATCATAATAGACCGGATGATTTTCTCTCATATGCTTATACCACTCATAAGGATTCCACAGCTTTTCTTTTGTTTTAAGCTTTGAAATTTCATGAACCAAAATTACATTTTCAGGCGAATTCATAGTTCTTTCCTCCCTTTTCTATTAAAATAAAAAGTAATAGGTAGGCAGTTCAAAGATGTACAGACTAACATATGTTATTTTAACATATATAAAGGAGATATTTACGGATAAAAACTTGAGAAAAAATTAGGGGGGATACATATGTATGTTGATATTTTACTACTCGCAGAATTAACTTCTGGACCAAAGTATGGTTATGAAATAAAGAAAAACATTCAAAATCGTCTTGGAGAAAATTTTGAACTCAATCATAACATGCTCTATCCGGCTCTTCGGCGTTTTGAAGATATGGGAGCAATTACAAAAAAGGTCCATCAACAAATAGGTAAACCAAACCGTAACATTTATGCCTTAACTCAAACGGGTGAAGAAATCTTTTATGAAATGATGCGAGAGTTTCCAGAGAAACTAGCTTCTAATGATGCTGAATTTCTTGTACGTGTTGCATTGTTTGAGAAGCTGGATTACGAAGCTCGAAAAGAAGTTTTAACGACTCGTCAAAATGTGCTATATACACAATTAACATCTATTCAATCTTTATCTGAAACATCACTTTTTATTTCGGAAGTCGTACAGCAAAGTAAATCACGCATTGAGCATGAACTAGCTTGGATTACTTCTCTCATGAAAAAAATATAGAAAACTACAAAAAAGAAAATACAGTGAATGAAAATGAAATTTATTATCAATACTATAATTATTAAAAGGGCAACCACCTGCGGTTACCCCTTATTATTTAAGCTTCAGGAATGAAGGTTTTGCAATCAGTTTCTTCCGTTGTAGATGCTTTGTTACCTTTATGGCTCACTACATAAATTGCCTCTGCATTACATTTGTTTCCGTTACCCCAAAATTGACAGTTGTTTACTTCACATAAAACATCTTGTGCCATAAGTATCACACCTCCTTATTCTTTTATCATTAACAAATTTGAGAGGTATGATACTTCTATTTTTTATTTGTATTGATACTACGCTTAAGAATGATCATGTAGAATTAGACAAGAGAAACATTTTCCTCAAACTTTTTTTCTGTTATATAATTGATTTATTATTTTATAAATGATAAAGGAGATTGCATAATGAAAGATCCGTGGAATCCAACAACGAAAGAAATTATTGAATGGGCTTATACCGAAGATGCTATTTTCCCTGAACAAGACTGGGACTTATCGGTATGCAATATCACTAATGTCGCGGAAATGATACTGAATATTGCAAGTGATACAAATTGCCCCAACCAAGTTTTTTTTCTTTATTGTTTATATCTATTAGTTGGAGATGCTATTCGGACTAGCGGAAATACATATAATATAGAATCACTTCAAAATATCTTACAAAGTGCTGCAAATTCAACGAATACAGATATTTTAAGGTGGGTTGAGCGCTCCCAAACCCTTCTATCTAAACCAGAAACATTTTGTTACGACTTATGGTGTGATGGTGGTTTTGTTTATAAAATTGATAAAATGAATGAAAAAAGGAGGACTCATCTTTAATCATGGAGCCCTCCTTTTTTGCATATTTTTCACACTTAAGCGTCTGATAATTTTTTCAACGCTTCCATATCCCCACTTACAATCGCATTAATATTTTCAGAAATAATTTTTATATCCAAGTGCCACCACTTTATTTCTAATAGTCCATTTATGATTTCGTCTGAAAATCTCTTTTTAATTTCAACGGCAGGATTGCCACCGACAATTGTGTACGGTGGAATATCTTTAGTGACAACAGATTTTGTAGCAATAATTGCTCCGTCCCCTATCTTCACTCCAGGCATAATTGTCGCATCCATACCAATTCATACATCATTTCCAATAACCATATCTCCTTTAAATGGTAAGTCAGAAAGTTCCGGTGTGAATCTTTCCCATCCATGACCGAAAATATTAAATGGATACGCTGAAAATCCATCCATTCTATGATTTGCGCTATTCATTATAAATGTAACACCGGGTGCTATGCAGCAAAATTTCCCCATAACCAATCGGTCTCCAAAAATTTCATAATGATATAGCACTTGATCTTCAAATGTTTCCCCGTTTTTCGAATCATAATAAGAATAATCTCCAACAATAATATTTGGTTTTGTTATTGTATTTTTAATAAAATGAACACTCTTGTTACTTTCGATAGGATATTTCACATTCGGATTAGGATTCATGTTGGACGACACCCTCCTCATTTGAAGTTCCTACTACTGGTTTCAAATTATATATTGGTAAAATAAATAATGAACCAATAATAAATAGTAATGCTGTTCCTTCATACATTGTACTTAGTGAAAATACTTCTTTTAATGAACCAGCAATGCTCATCGTTAATACCATTGAACCTGTAAATAAAGGACTCAAAATTCCATTTACCCGTCCAATAAAGTCTGTATCCGAATTTTGAATAATAAGTGTGTTTATCCCAATTTGGATACAAGGAAGAGCTAAACCACTGAAAAACTGAGCGATAAGTGTGATCCATAAATTTGTAGAAAACCCAATGATACCGATGCCAATTGCCTGTGCTAACATTCCTAAAATTAACATCTTTTGCGGCGCAATATTTTTCGCAAATACCATCGCTAAAGCTCCGCCAATAATCATTCCAGCACCATTTACAGTTAATAGCCATTGTAAGCTTTCTTTTGATAGATCTAATTGTTCTGTCACGATAAAAATACCGAGTGGCTGAATCAGTCCAATCCCTAATCCTGCTGCCATAAAACAAATACCGAGTAATGTTAATGCTTTCTTTGCTTTTACATATTTAATTCCATCCACCATTTCTTGCAGCAAACTCATTTTTTTCTTTTCTTCTTGTTCTTCAACATCTTTTGGCAGAAATAACAAAACTAAAGCCGCAAATAAAAAAGCAATACCTGTCACAATAATAGAAGTGTAAATTCCGAAGGCTTGAAATATAAACGTTCCAAGTATAGGACCTAATACCATGAAAATCGCAAAAATGGTTTGATATAATGACATAGCCAACTGTACTTCTTCTGTAGATAGATGTTGTTTAAATAATTTCATACCTGAAGGCTGTGAAAATTGCGAAAGAATTGCAGAGATAAGTGTGACGAAAAATACAACTTTCCAACTTCCAAAGATCAGCGTAAGCAATACTGCAAATACTGATAAAGAACTTAAAGCTTCGCACCAAATCATCGTTCTTTTTGGTTTCCACCTATCCGCGAATGTGCCTCCTATAAATGAAAAAATAAAAATTGGTGCAAATTCTGCAACTGAAATCATTGAAATAGCAAATGCATCACCATTCGTCATATCCATTACATACAGCAGTACCGCAAAGTTTCGGATCCAAATTCCTATCTGGAGAAATAATGCTGAAGCAATAATTGCTTGCACAAATCGATTTTTTAATACTACAGATACACTAGCCTTTTGTTTTGTTTCTACATCCATTGACATAAAAAAGCCTCCTATTCCACATTCTAAATAGGAGGCAGCACAATCATATTATAAAAGACAGGTCTATTCGCAGCGCGAAAATACATCCCTTTTACATATAAAAATGTACATACTAATCCTATTCAGAAGAATATTTCGTTTTTTAACGAAGATTTCTTGAAAAATAGAATTAGTTGATCATTGGGATGTCTTCACCCTTCCGTTTCGATTTAAAATTACACATACATACTCTATGTGAACAATTTAAAATATATGCATGTCTCAAATACCTATTCTAGAAAGATAATGGTAATTCCTCTAAAGATCGCATTAAATAATTCCCCTGCCACTTAATTTTTTCTCGCTCACCTTTTATTTGTATATTAGGCATACGTTTTAGCAATGTAGCAATTGCAATTTTTGCTTCTAAACGAGCAAGCGGTGCTCCTAAACAAAAATGACTTCCATGTCCAAATGCAATGTGGCGGTTATTTTCCCTCGTAATATCAAATACGTCCGGATTCATAAAGACATTCTCATCACGATTTGCTGATGCTAGTGAAATGATTACCATATCCCCCTTTTGAATCTCTTGATCATGAATTACAAAAGGTTCAGATGCCCAACGTGCCGTCGTAATTTCAACTGGAGAATAATAACGTAATCCTTCTTCAATTGCTGAATCAATAAACTCTGGCTTTTCTTTTAATAACTGTAGTTGATCTGTATTCTCTAGTAAAGCTAATACAGTATTTGTAATTAGATTCACAGTTGTTTCATGCCCGGCTACAATAAGTAACATAATCATTGAATAAAGCTCTGGCGCACTTAACTTACTTCCTTCACTTTCAGCTTGAATTAATGCACTAACTAAGTCTTCTTTCGGCTCTTTTCTTTTCACATCAACCAAATATTGAAGATATGTAATAAACTCAGATAATTTTATTTCATTATCCTTTATCTCTTCTGGCGTTTCAGGTGAAGCAATTACCTCATGTGACCACACTCTAAATTTTTCTTGATCTTCTTTTGGAATACCGAGCATTTCACTAATTACATTGATTGGTAATGGGAATGCATAATCATTCACAAGGTTCAGAGAATTTGTATGTTCTACTCGGTCTAATAAAGTATCTGCGATATTCTGAATACGTTCATCTAATTGTGAAATCATTTTAGGAGTAAACGCTTTTTGAACAAGTGCTCGCAAACGACTATGATCAGGTGAATCTGAATTTAACATATGCTTCGTTAAATAGTCACTATTCTCAAGAGAATGAAATGGTTTTAACCCCTCTTGAGAAAATACATTTTCGGGATTTTTTTTCAAGCGAGAATCCTTTAAAAGTGGTAATGCATCTTCATATCTTGTAATAAGCCATTCTGTCCACAATTCACTCTTACATACGAATAAAATAGGTTGTAATTTACGTGATTCTTTATAAATCTCATAAGCATCTTCTTTAAAATCTGCAGAAGCTAAATGAATACCATCTTCTATTTTTCTACCAACCTTGTTTTTTAAAGACATTGCACTCCCCCACTTTCATGTATTTGTAAAAATCAATTCAATATAAATTATAACTTAACAAAAATAAGAAAATTGTAAATTTTTTGTTATAATCTTACTTTATATATTGAAAAACAATTAAATAATGGCATTTTCAAAAAAAAGCAGGCAAGAAGAAAGCATTTTCCTCTCGCCTGCTAAAATTCTTTTTTCTTAGTTTATTTTTTGCTAAGCAAAGCACATGAAATTACTAATTTGTTGATATCGATAACTAACTTTTTGGCGACGACCAGCTCGCCATGTGTAACCTGATACTCCATTTCTTCTTACCTCAGTTGGGAAAAACCATAAATCTCTTCCAAACGGACCTGGTCGGTGTAAACGTAAGTATCCCCATCTCCCTAAACAATTACACATCCATGATTTTATATTACCGCTTTGTGCAGGAGCAGCGAACGTTGATGGTACAGAAGGAGCTTGAGATGGTGGTGGTGACGTGGGTGCATCTTCTGCATCATCAGGTCGATATTCCTCAAGTTCCACATCCCTCATTTCATCAGATGTTTCATAGCCAGAAATTTGCGGATTATAGTATGTTGTTTGATTATAATCTACATATGGAAAATAAGTTTGTTGATTATACATAACAAAATCACCTCCTATGATTTATTACTTTATCCAACATATGTTGGATTGCTTTTATATGTAGCTTATTTATGTAGCCCAAAATAACGCGGAGAGATTTAAGGATTCAATCAACCACTCTTCTCTTCTTGAAGTAAAAAAGATGTAAAACTTTATCTCTTAAATCAAAGAGGTCGAAATGAGTTTTGATTAAACTTTTTATAAAGCACAGAGATTTTTAAATTCAAACGTCAATACGATATCTAATATAAAAACTTCTGTATACAAAAAAAGTGCCTATGTGACATGACATAAGCACTTTTTTGCTATTAATTAACCAGTATACATTACCTACACTACATTCGAAACAGCACCTAATGTTTGTCACTTTTTTAACCGAACACTATAATAGCGCATCCCTTCCAAAGTCCCTTCCATTTCGAATACACCTTGTTTAATTAACGTACGCAAACGATATTCAAGAAAAACATCGCCAACTGACTGTTCTATCTGACCAAGAACTTCTCCAATAAGCCTCGCTGATTTATAAAATTGTTCTTCTGCTCTTTCTCTCTCCAGGTTCTTTGCACATTCAATGATAAAAGAATCGAAGTAAGTTTCTTGCACAGATGAAACTTTATGATTTTCCCAAATTCGTAATAAATTTTTCGTTTCAGAAAACCGCTGCCATTCTTGTTCAAATTGTTGTCGCGATTTTTCAGTAAGTACTGTACCCTTCTCATACGTCTCATAAATTGTTGCTAGCTGCTCGGGCGTTAACGCACTCGTCCCGTGAATCCCATAAATTTCATTCTCTTTTTGAAACAACCCTTTATGAGCCTCTGCTGTATTAATGATTCGAATATTTTTCTTATTTCTCAAATGAACAATTGCAAAACATAGTCCAACATGTTCATTTGCATTCTCTCCACTCCAAATCGTAATTGGCGTATCCCTTGGAATAGACTGTAGTTCTTTTAATGATTGAATAAACTTTGGTAAATATTCTTCTTCAAAATATAAATCTTCTAAATTTAAGTTTTTCGATAACCATTGCTGTCTCAAATGTTGTCCAGCGATTGTCTCCAGCTGATTGATTGGACCAATCGAAAAAAACTCTGAAAATGAAATAGCATACTCTTGCTGCAATTTCTTTTTCTTTAACATGTACTTTAAACAACCTGCACTAGATTCCCCAAAAGTAATATGAATGTGCGTGCTCTCGGATATATTTTTCTTATGCAATTTATCATCTATCAATTCGTTCGGAATGCTCGTTAAATATGTAAATGAGTCTTCGTTGTAATTATTTTTTAACAAATCTAATTGCACTAAAATACCTTGAAGTAACTCTTTCGCTTCATCTTCTTGCATTTCATTGACGACTTTTTTTATTTTTTCTATTGTTTCTATCATTTATTTCCCTCTATTCATAAAATGCTATAATGTTTAGTGTAACATATATAAAATAACCTCTTTGTTTTTTTATGAAATAATAGCTAAAAAGAATGAAAAAGATAAAAAAGCACATAGTGGAATAAACAACATGCTGTCCATTTTAGCAAAATACGTATCTTTTTTCTTTTTAAAGATGCCAAAATAATTAAATTCTCCAACCACTCTTAACCCAAACACCAACATACAAATCCAAGAACCACTTCGAATGATCATTTGAGGGATAAATGAAGGAATTATTTCTATCTCCCATAGTAAAAATAAAGCTGCAATGCTTAATAAGAGCGCAACTAATAATGTCATACCCATTCCAGGAGTGAAAGTTTTTTCTCCTGACTCAGTTGGAATCACTGCATTTATCCCCCATTTTCCGCCAAATGCCCAGTAAACATGCAATATACTAATACACATTAAAAGACATGCTGATATAGCGATGATAATAAGCAATATTAACACCTCCAACAATGTATTCTCTACCCCACTTAAGAATATTAAATAAAATAATACTTAGCAACCTATTTTAAAACCGTACAATAAAGTGAAACTTTAATCAGAGAGGGGCCTTAATTATTAGTTGAACCAAATGCTCGTTAATGCGGGATAAATGTAAGTATGCTAAATTCACAAGAAAAAAACACATAGAAAAGCGATTTTCTGCCCAAAACTGAACCGAAAATCGCTTTTTAAATCCTTCGACATACATTTATTTTCGATTATTCATTTCAAACACTTGTTGTACATCTTTATCACCGCGTCCCGATAAATTAACAATAATACTTTGATCGTTTCGTAAAGTTGCTGCTAATTTCATTGCATACGCCACTGCATGGGAACTTTCTAATGCAGGAATAATACCTTCTACACGAGACAATTTATGAAACGCTTCTATCGCTTCGTTATCATTAATTGCTACATATTCTGCACGACCTGTTTCTTTATAATAACTATGCTCTGGTCCAACACCTTGATAGTCCAATCCCGCGGCAATGGAGTGTGCATCTGCAATTTCTCCATTCTCGTCTTTCATCATATAACACTTAAATCCGTGGATAATACCAGGCTCTCCTGCTGTAAGTGGTGCTGCATGCATACCTGTTTCAATCCCTTTACCACCTGGTTCAACACCTACCATATTTACTTCTTTATCATTATAAAATGGGGCAAATAAACCAATCGCATTACTTCCACCACCTACACAAGCAACCAAATAATCAGGTAGACGTTGTTCTTTTTCAATGTGCTGTGCTCTTGCTTCTCTTCCAATTACCGCTTGGAAATGACGAACAATTGTTGGATACGGATGTGGTCCCAGTGCAGAACCTAATAAATAAAATGTACTTTCATAGTTTTGAGCGTAATCTTCAAGCGCCGCATCTACTGCTTCTTTCAGAGTGCGTCCCCCTTCTTGTACAGCAATTACCTTTGCCCCTAATAATTCCATACGAAATACATTTAATTGTTGACGTCCTGTATCCATTCCTCCCATATAAATCGTGCAATCTATTCCGAACATAGCGCATGCAGTAGCTGTAGCCACTCCATGCTGTCCCGCTCCAGTCTCTGCAATGATACGTTTTGCTCCCATTCTCTTTGCGAGTAAAATTTGTCCTAATACATTGTTAATTTTATGTGCTCCAGTATGATTAAGATCTTCTCTTTTCAAATAGATTTTTGCACCACCAATTTCTTCACTCAAACGCTTTGCATAGTAAAGTGGATTAGGCCGCCCTACATATTCTTTGAGATAGTATTCATATTCTTTTATAAACTCTGGATCATCTTTATATTGATTAAATGCATCCTCTAGATGAATTAAAGCCTCTTGTAGTTGTTCTGGTACAAAACTACCTCCGAATTTTCCAAAATATCCATTTTCCGCATGTAATAAATTCATGTTACTTCCTCCCTTTAGTTATTAATTGTTGAATAAAAAAAGCGTGTGAACGCAAAAAGCCCCCTACATGCATTAAAGCATGTAGAGGGCGATATATACGATTATACCGTGGTGCCACCTCTTTTGATTCTTTGTCACATAGACTAAGAACCCTCTCGTTTTTGGATACGGAAAAACAAATTCGATATCCTCATCCTTATAACGGCGGAACCCGGGTCGCATACTCCTAACGTTTCAGCGTACCTCTCCTAAGCCCATTCAGTATAATCTATCGTACTGGATCGCACCATCTCCAGCTCTCTGTAACGCATCAATTAAACGTACTTTTCTTAGTCAACGATTTTTATTATTTAAATTTAAATATGATATTATCCGATTGTTTATGTTTTGTCAATAAAATTTGAAAATTCAATCGCTTTTTTCATCAGAATCTAGAAGGAATATCTAATATACGTAATTAAAAAAACGCAGTACCCTTTTATCATAAAATAGGGCATTGCGTTTTTAAATATTTGTCTAGGAATCTCCTCTACGCATTATAACGATTTCTTCTTCGTTCCATTCTTGTTTGACCTTGCGTTGTTTCTATTTCATGATGTTGATGCTCCGTTTGCGTTGTATGATACATTGGCACTCTTTCTTCACGATTTGGTTCATACGTACGTGTTTCTTTTGGGTTAGAAGATTTTCTACTGAACTTTGGTATCTTCACCTTCAATCTTGGTAAACTCGGAATGCGAATTTTAAAATTCGGTTTAATTCGTTTCTTTTTTTGTTTGAATAGATTTGTTGTTTCTTGTTTTTCATTGATACTACCACGCTTTAGCATGTTGGCAAACAACCCACCAAGTATAAATCCGACTACTAGTAAGAGTAGATACAGTCGTTCTGAAGTTAATAAGTTCAGAACACGTCCAAGAACAGCTAATGATTGGGTTTGTTTTATATCCCACAATAAACCACCCCATAATGTCAGTAATCCTAAAGTAATTGCATAGGTACGGAATCGGAGTATAAGTGGAATTACCGCAATACATGCAGCGATTTTTGCGTTTGCTAGTAACGAGCTAGTTGTTACGTATTGGTTCCAAATTGAGAGCAAGAATGTGATAAATATAGTGTAAGCGAGCCAACTACATATTCGTGAATACATTCGTTTTGCATAATAGCTTCCAAAGCTCGTGAAAAACAACAGTCCTCCTAAATAAAATGACAATTCAAGAGGAATTTTTTTCATAATACCTGCAATTGGGAACAGGAAGCTGAGTACCATTAAAAGCACATCAAGTTTCTTCAAAACTCTCATCCCTTTCTTTTTTCTATCTTTCTTCTATATTACTAAGCAAATTTTCTTGTTTTTTAGCATGTTTCTCACTTCCACCAAATTTTCGTGTATATGCATGCAAATAATAACATTCCTAAAAAACATCTTAATCCTACTAGTACTAAAAAGTAAACAAAAAAACAAGGCTATACTTGACAATAGAGATCTAGATTTGTATAAAGAAATGACAAATCCCGCTATTTGTAAATTAGCGGGATTTTCAAATTAGCCTATTGTACTACTTCTTGTTCTTTTTCTATCCAAAAGTTGGTATTTTAAAAATGATTTTATCTTACATGTAAAAAATCGTAATTAAATGATACTGTCCTTATTCTTATTTCGATCTTTCTTGCATCCAAGTAGCGATATCATTAATAACATACTCAGGGATATTGGCAGGACTATAATATTCATCCGGTCTACTTAATTCCCCATCACCTTCTGTAAAGAAGTGATTTAACTTCGGATACAGTCGATAATCTACGTTATCTCGTTCTTTTAATTGTTCTTTCCAAAGAGGAATTTCGATTTTTGATTGAACTTGATAGTCTCTTTCTCCTTGAATAATAAGAAGAGGTGTCTTTTGTTCTTTGGACATTTCTGCTGCTTTAGTTTTACGGATAGAATCCCAAAATACTGGTGATCCTAAATAAAAATCTTTTGGAGGGTTTTTGCTAGAAAAATTAGGATCATTTAATAATTCAAATTGCGATTTGTAAAATTTATATTCTTCAGGTTTCATTCCTCCAATAGAAAAAAGATACTCAAGCTGATCCAAAACAACATCTTGGATCGTACGAGCCGGTCCTCCCATCACAATTGCTCCAGCAATATTTTGATTTTGGTCTTTTTCGATCATTTTCGGAACCATCATTCCACCTTGACTATGGCCAAGAATATAAATTTGATTCTTATCTATCATAGATTCATTTTGAAGAAAACGAGTTGCAAGAAGTGCATCATCCGTTGTCTCTTTATCAACTGTATAAAAAGGACTAAATTGTGTCTTCAATCCATGTTCATATGTTCTTTTATTATAACGAAGAACAGCAATTCCCTTCGAAGCAAGACCTTCAGCTAAATCGCGAAATGGTTTTAAAGCAAACGCAGTTTCATCCTGATCGCTTGCTCCAGATCCTTGAACAAGAATTACCGCTGGGAACGGCCCCTCTCCCTTTGGAACAGACAATGTTCCTGGTAATGGAAACGCGCCACTTCCGACTACTACTTCTTTTTCAACAAATGATTCCGGCTTACTATATGATGGTCGCTCTGCAACAGTACGATACGACATACTAAGTTGAAAGTCATCTGTTTTTCCAGATGGATCTAATTTAATTAGTAAAGGCACAGTAAATTTTTCAAAAACCAATCCAATCTCTACATTTGTATGAACGGAATTTGTCTCTTTTTGTTTTACCTCTCCAATGCCAATAAAAGAACCTGCTTGTAATTGTACCGGGAGTCCCTTCCAATAACTCTCCAGCCATTCTTCAGATATTATCTTCTGTAAAGAGCGAGAAGTTAAATCAAATGCAGATTTATAATTTTCAGTATGCATATAACGGATAAATTTAAGAGTAGTAGATATAACAGGATTTTCATCATCCGCATTGTCTATTTCTTTCATATTTGAGTTTGACTCTTTTAACATTGAGATGAATGGATGGTTGAACGGATTATTATATGTATTGGGATAAAAACTTGTTTTCAATACATCTGTATCCCCCCCCTCATACAGACTTGAAGAAATAGCGAAATTTGTAGGTGAAATTTCTTCCTCAGCATGTGAAACAAAAGGAACACTTATCATACAAATTGTACTAACGAGTAAAAACTTATTCCCTATTCGTTTTCTCATTCTCATATTTATTGACTCCTTTCAAAATTAAATTTTTTTAATACAACATTTAGTATTGTAAGGAAATAAAAAGTGTTAAAGAGATTAATAATCTCTCCTCCCTAACATTCAATATAAACTACCTTCTACCTCTTTTTTATTGTGTAATTTTTTTATAATATGTAATCAATTAATTACTAAAATTAATTGATTACATGGATAAATCCATACAAAAAAATGACTAAACTAAGTTAGTCATTTTCTATACCCTTGCATCTATCTTTTCCTTATACACCTACATCTTCTACTTGTTCTTCCACTGGCCACTTTTCTAATGTGTAAGCCATCTCCCAAAATGAATATTCATATTGACTGCTAATTACAAAGTGTTGTTTCATTCGCTTACGATCAGCTTCTGTTACTGTTTCCGCAATCGCATCTAATCTAGCAATTTGCTCTTCTACTAAAGTACGGAACCAGTCAGAGCCATATGCGGAAATCCATTCTTGATAAATCGGTTCTTTAGGTTGACATTCTTTTAAACGTTCACCAATTTCATAATAAAGCCAATAGCACGGCAAAATTGCTGCGATAATATGCCCTAAATGTCCTTCATATGCAGCACGATACATATGTGATGTATATGCATAAGCAGTTGGAGCAGGAACGAATGATTCTTTTTCTTCCGCCGTAATACCTAGTTTTTTCGCAAAATTCTCATGTAGTGATAATTCAGCCTGATATGTATTTTGTGCATGGTGTGCCATACGAGCCGTTGTTTCTAATTCAATAGCTTTCGCTGCTCCTAACGATTGGACTCTTGCGAAATGACTTAGATAATATGAATCTTGCAGAACATAATAGCGGAAACTAGCTACATCTAATGTTCCATCTCCTAGTTTTGTAACAAACGGATGATTAAAACTTGCTTCCCAAATCGGATTAACTTCTTTACGTAATAACTGTGAAAATGACATGATAAACCCTCCCATAAACGTTTTGATTAAAACTTGCACCTACTTCAAATAGATGTACAAAATAAAAAAACTTTCTTTACACACGTAAAGAAAGTGGTTTGGACATCATCAATATTTTAATAAATATCCTCTTCTGTCACTTCCACTTCCCTACGCCAGTATTACCCAGATCAGGTCCTAAGGGTCTCAAAAATATATTTTTGATCTCAGCCTATATAGAGGCACCCCTAGTGGATCACATATAAACTATTTAACTCGATATTTATCATAACATATTCTGGAATACTATCAAATATGATTCATAAATTTAACACTTATAATATATAAGTGCACAAATGTTATCTATCTTCTACTAATCTCTCAATTTGCTCCTTCACATTTGAATTACAAATACCACCGTGATAACAAATTACCGTCTCTATATCAAATTCTAAAAATCTTCTAAGTGATTCTGTAGCTTTTTTCATGTCTGGCGTTGTGTGCGGAACAGGTCCTTTTAAGTTTCCATCAACGCATACCATCGCGTCACCCACAATTAATGTTTTATATTTTTCACTATATAAACTGATATGTCCTGGAGTATGTCCTGGAGTATGAATCACTTCGATACCCTCTAAAAATGGTAGTCTTTGTCCATCTTCTAATGTCCAATTTACTTTAGCTGTCGGCGGATTTTTATATAGTGCTTGCACAACATCTGGAAGTGCCGCCCATTTCTCTTCACTCATTTTATTTGGATCTCCTTTAATAAGGGGCAGCTGTCCTTCAATGTAAGGTTTGTCCAATTCATGGGCGTACACTTCAATAAAATGATCTGCTTTCTGCTGTAATTCAGGAAGACTTCCAATATGGTCTATATCTTGATGGGTTAAAATCACTGCTTGTAATTGTTCAAAAGGCACTCCAATACCAATCATCGTATCGCAAATCGCTTCTAATTGGCCCGGCATACCAGTATCGACTAATATAGCTTTTTTTCCATCCCAAAGTAATGTTGGATTTAATTCGAATTCTTGAATTTTTAATTTCAACACAGCTAGACCGTTTTCTATTTTCATATTACAAGTCCCCCTCGGTACATAAATTAGTGAAGTTATTTTACTTACTAAAATGTATCACGCCAAGGTTTTTAAATCAATTGTTAAATAATTGATAATAACATAAAAACATTTATTTGTCAATGTATTTTAATCTAAAACTAGATTTTTTCATCACACATCTTTTCGATACAAATTAATTAAGTCTTTCAGAGCTGCCGCTGCTGCTCCTCTTGGACTCGAGGCTCCCCCGATTGAAGTAACTTTCCCCATCGTATCAGTATGAAAAGTAATTCCTTTTTCCGTTCCATTTACATAAGCCAATGGATGTCCTTTCTCTATTTCACGCGGGCATACTTCAAGTTTCAGATTTCCTGAATGATCTTTATATACCGATCCAATTAGTTTCAAAGATTTACCTTGTTCTTTTGCTTTCAGTATATCTTGTTTCGTAATGCTCTCTATTCCTTTTATAGATATAGAATTTAATGAACACTCTGCTTGCAGCAGACTATTTGCCAATAATAAGAGTTTACATGCACTATCCATTCCACTTATGTCTAATGATGATTTTGTTTCAGCGATTCCTTTTTGCTGAGCTTGATACAATGCTTCCTCAAATGTTATATCTTCTTCGTACATCTTTGTAAGAATATAATTTGTCGTCCCATTTAAAATACCTTCTATACTCTCAATTTGACATCCAGCTAAACTAAATTGTCCAATATCTAACGTGGGGAGTGCAGCTGCAGTTGCCCCACCGTAACGAATGCTTGCGTTTGCTTGTGTTGCTTTTTCCTTTATTTCTTTCCACGCGGTAACAAGTGCTCCTTTCGAAATAGCTACTACATCCATATGGTTTTCAATCGCTGTTTCGATATACGTTCTTCCAGGTTCACCAGTTTGAAAATTAGTTGGTGTTGATTCTATTAATACATGACCAACAGGAATTTTTTCACTATTATCAAGTGGATAGCGGCTGAGATATTTCCCCAACGCATAAGAACCTGTACCATACGTTAATAATTCTTTTATATGTAAACCGTTGCCGTTATAGAGATTGACTGTACTTCCAATAACTCCAGTACAAACAAGTTCTATCCTGTACATCTCTTTTATATATGAAGCTTTCTCAAATACTAATCTTACAAACTCTTTTCCAACAGTTCCATATCCAGATATCACTATATTTATCCTCATATTATCACCTCAGGCTATTATGCTATTTTTAAAGTTAACTTCATTATACTCTGAAAGTACGCTGTGATTCACGAAGTAAAGCTCCCTCAAAAGAATTTGAAGGAGCTGTTACATTTCAATATAAATATGGATCCAGTTATTTTGGTAAATCTTTGTAACGTTCAAAAACAGGTAAAGTAAATTGTTCGTCCCCAATCATTACCATGCCGTTCGTAGGCCGTTTATTTTCTTCAGAGGAAGAACAGGCACTTAGGCTTGTTACGATTTTTTAACCATTTTTTCATTTCTTTCTTATAACCTCTACGTAAACATATACTACCATATTTTTTCTTACTTATTTTTAAGAAATCATTGCATGACTATTTTAATACTTCATTTCTTTTCCTATATGACAGGTGTCATTTGCTTTAACTGACACCTGTGCATACAAAATATTCCTTTTTAAAGATACAATAATGACAAAATCATAAGAAAAGAGGAAAATAATGAGTAATAACAACAAAAGAATTCGTTTGCTTGATATATTAAGGGGCTTTGCTGTATTAGGAACACTTGGTACAAACATTTGGATTTTTGCATATCTAGGGGATGTTTCTTATATCTTTACGTTCGATCATGCAATTTGGTGGATGTCAGTTAATGATTTCATTCGTCTATTCGTTCTATTTTTTGTGAACGGAAAACTTCTCGGTTTATTAACAATTATGTTTGGTATAGGACTTGAACTCAAATACCAACAATCTTTACGCAAAGGCAATACATGGCCTGGCGTTTACCTATGGACTTCTTTTGTACTTTTATTAGAAGGTTTCATTCATTTCACCTTAGTTATGGAATATGATATTTTAATGAGTTACGGAATAACCGCAATAATTGTTGCTTTTATTATTAAACTTGGTGACAAATGGATTAATCGAGCTATGAAAATGATAGGTATCTTTCACGGGACTGCTATGCTTTTCATTCTTGCTATATTTATATATTTAAAATTCATAGGAAGTAACATTTCACTAGGTAACGCTAATGAAATTATAACCCTTTATAGTGATGGAACTTGGTTTGAACAAATCCATTATCGCCTAACAAACTTTATCGCAAATCGACTAGAAGTAATTTTTGTTATCCCAATGAATATTGTCCTTTTCCTATTAGGAATACGTCTTATGCGCGCTGGCGCCTTCTCCCCTGATGAAAAAGGGAAAAGAATTCGTACAAAAATGCTTAACATCGGCATTATGATTGGTGTCCCTCTCAATCTGTTAATCTTTATTCCAGGCGGTATCTTTGATTTACCAGCTCGCTATTTATTTGCACCTTTCCTTTCTATTTTGTATATTGCATTGATTGCTAAAATGATAGAAAGATTTGAACACTTTTGGTTATGGCAGCGCCTTGAAAATGTAGGAAAAATGTCTCTTAGCTGTTATGTTCTTCAAAATATTCTTTCTTCCATTCTCTTTTACGGTTGGGGCTTTAGCCTTGGCGGGAAAATGAACTCATTATCGATTGTCTTTATTTGGCTTTGTATCTGCTTCTTTGAAATGTATTTCGCAACATTTTGGCTAGCAAGATTTAAATTTGGTCCAATGGAGGCCGCACGAAGATACACATCTGGTTTCATTAAGTAAAAATGATTCTTAGTGGGATTTCACCATTCTCACTAAGAATCGCTCTTTTTAAGATTTTGTGTACTTTACCATGAAATAGAACTTATTATAAAGTCTTATTCCATCTTAGTAGGAGGATAGTAAAATGTTTAAAAAAATTTATCCCCACGATCAAATTGAAAAGTACTTATACTTAGATATTATTTTTATTGTCCTTTTGATTTACAATGTAATTCGAGCAGAAACAACCATTAACTTATTCTTAAAAATTGTTCTTTTACTGCTCGTTTTGTTGTCTTTTTACTTCGCATTGTGGTATAGAGATTGGCGCCTTCTCTTTTCTAGTTTATTTAGCTGCGTATTATTTGCACTACTTGCAATATTCATCGAATCACGGCTACTTTTGTATGGTTTTGTCATCGGGAATTTATTAGGAAGAGCCCAATCTAAATTGTATATCAGCATCGGTACAGTAGGTATCGCAATGATGTTTTTTCTAGTTAGTTGGTATACCTTTGGTCAGCCTTTTTCCATATTAAAAACTTCTTTTCTTCTTGTCTTTATTCTTCAACTTATACAGCCATTTGTCATCCACGTCCGGGAAAAAGCAAAATCTTTACAAAAAGAACTAAGCGCCGCAAACTCTCAAATTGAAAGATATATCCAAGAAGAAGAAAGACACCGCATTGCCAGAGACCTTCATGATACACTCGGACAAACATTAACAATGATTAAACTGAAAAGTGAACTGACAATACGATTAATAGAAAAGGACACAACACAGGCGAAACAGGAATTAAATGATATTTTAGACACATCACGTTTTGCATTAAAACAAGTACGTGAACTTGTTACTGATATGAAATATATATCAATTGAAAGTGAATTAAATCACCTACGTGAGTTATTACGAACAGCCGGTATCCAATTCACAATTCATGCAACCGGAAACGCACCTTTGCTGACAAATGTTGCGGAAACAATGGTTGCCCTCTCTATAAGAGAAGCCATTACAAATATTCTAAGGCATAGCCAAGCAAACCATTGTACAATCGTTCAAAAAATGGATACAAAATGGTTTCAAATAAAAATACACGATGATGGGATTGGCTTTCAACATGATTCACTTGGATTTGGAGTTCAATCAATTCGGGAACGAATGAAGATGATACATGGCACAGTAGATATACATACATTAAGAAACAACGGCACAACGATAATTTTAAAGATACCTATTTCAACAAACCTAGTAAAATCAAATTAGTCTTGTAAAACGATACAAGAAAGGCGGCAGTAAAATGATTCGTATCGTAATTGCGGAAGATCAAAAGATGCTTCGCGGAGCCCTCGTTTCTCTATTAAAACTAGAAGATGACATTGAAGTGATTGCAGATGTTTCAAATGGGCTAGATGCTTGGAACATTATTACAAAACATCGACCCGATGTGTGTCTTCTCGATATCGAGATCCCCGACATTACTGGACTTGAAATCGCAGAAAAATTAAGAACTATTGGACATCCCTGTAAAATAATGATTGTTACAACTTTTGCTCGTCCAGGATACTTACAAAAAGCTATGGACGCAAAAGTGGAAGCATATTTACTAAAGGACGAACCAATTGAATTTCTTATTGAAGCGATTCATAAAGTAATGAATGGTGAACGTATAGTAAGTACAGATCTAGCTGCTACGCTGTTTTTAAAAGAAGATAACCCACTAACTGACCGTGAAGCAGAAATACTCCGTATGGTTAAAACTGGAATGACAACGAGAGAAATCGGTAAAACATTGTATTTAACAAACGGAACGGTTAGAAATTATTTATCATCCTCCATTCAAAAACTTGAAGCTGAATCAAGATTTCAAGCCATTCGTATTGCTGATGAAAAAGGTTGGATATGATGTAAGATGCGGTGTAGAAAAAGGGATGCTATTACATCCCTTTTCCTCCCTTTTAAAATACAAGTTTATTATTAGTTAATTTAAATATTATTTCTCATATCAAAAAATTCAGTGTTTTTGAAGTCTATTTTTTCCTTAGTGCAAATACTATAATCAAATGAAAACTACAAGAAAGGAATGGGATAACCAATGAAACAGCAAAAGCAATATTGGAACGAGGTCGCACATGAAAAGCAATTTACAACCCCTTTTCGATTTGATTTATTTCAAACACATGTAAAGCAAGGAGCTACTATTTTAGACTATGGATGTGGCTACGGAAGGACATTACGCCAGTTAAGAAAAGCACATTTTCCCAATCTTTATGGCGTTGATTTCTCAGAAGAAATGATTAAACGAGCAAAATTAGACGATACAAGTATTCATTTTAGTGTCGTTGAAGATAAAAAACTAGCATTTTCTGATAACTTTTTTGACTCTGTACTATTATTTGCAGTACTAACTTGTGTTCATAGTAACGAAGAACAACAAGAAATTTTAGATGAAATTAAAAGAGTCTTAAAACCTAATGGAGTGGTCTATATTAATGACTTTCTATTAAATCAAGATGATCGTAATGTAAAACGATACGAACAATTCTATCAAAAGTATGATGTATACGGTGTATTTGAATTACCAGATGAAGCTATTTTGCGTCATCATAGTGAAGAGCGAGTAAAGGAATGGATGAGGGATTTTAAACAACTAGCATATGAGAAAGTAGAGTATACTACAATGAATGGAAATCGATCTAATGGGATAGTTTGTATGGGAAAGTTAATAAAATAAAGTATTTAGCAATTTAAAAAATATTGGTTTTATAAACTAACCGATGATGAATGTCCAAAAACCTATACGCGATAACATCTTTACAAAAATGCAGTAATCTTTCAGTTACATTCTTAAGAACATAAGGGTTCGTAAATACAAGTCCTTATGTTCTAGTTATGTTATTAAAAAAATATTTAACTCTTTTTCACGTTCAAGCTTGTTGTAAAATACTCGATTCCCCTTCTTCTTCTTTTTTTAACTGTGATCTATTTACCATTCTACTTAGTCTTGAAAATCTAATAATGATACCATTTTTTCAACACCTATTACATGTATAAGTAAAGGTATCCTCGGACCACTCGGTTGATTGAGAACAAGTCTATAAATGATTTTAAAAAGTAATTTTTGATTCTCTTTCATTACCTTTTTATTTTCATTCTGACAAATTGCATAAATATGTTCCATTAAATTGAGATTATTTACATTCGTACGAACTATTTCACAAACTTCCAAGACCCATTTTTTCTGTATGTCTTCTAATAATTCGTAAAAATCCCAATCTTTCTCTTGGTTCACTTCAATCATTTTTTGAGGCTGTAAATTTCGAATCCAGTGTTCTACACGGTTACTTATTTTCATGATGTCAATCAAGCTATAGTCTGCATCTGTTTTTGCTAATACTTCCTGTAAAATTTGATTATCAAAATTCACTAATGGTAAGATACCTGCTACTTGATTAAACTTTGGTAGTCTAGCTTTTTCAGTATTCGTTCTTGAAAGCTTCAATGCACCACATAAATCTTCATTATTTAACATTTTATTTTGATAACATTCCGTGTACCTTTCATACTCTGTATAATTGCGAAGTACATCCTCATCCATACCAATATGGAATGTAGCATTTGGTTTATATTTTGAAAACATAAATAGAATGACTTCTGGCACATACACATTCAATAACTCACTTGGAGTAATTATATTCCCAGCAGAACTAGACATTTTTTGATTGTCACCTTTTATTCCGATAAAATCATAGGCAACATAATGTGGTGCCTCATAATGAAAGATTTTTCTAACTATCTCCTTCGAAACATTATAACTACCTGTTTCAGCTGAATGATCTCTACCTCCTGGTTCAAAAATCACATCTTCCATCATCCATCTCATCGGCCAATCAATTTTCCAATTTAATTTTATATGACTCGTTTGCATTATTGATAATACATTGCGATTCCCACACTCACATTCATATTGGATTGTTTCCAATGTTTCATCAAAATTTGTTATTTTTGTTGAATCTTTGCAGCATTGCTTACAATATAGTGTAATTGGATAAAAAGTTTTTCGCTCATCTTCGGACGATTCGCTCGTTTTAAATTTCATTAATATATCGTAGATTTCTTTTCTTCTTTTTAATGAGTGTAGTATATGTTGATTATATCTCCCAGTTCTATATTCTTCATGTTGATAAATAAACTCTACTTCAATTCCAAAAGCCTCCAACGATTTTTCAAATTCTTTTTCAAAATGCTCTGCATACGATTTATGACAACCATATGGATCTGGAATATCACAGTATGGCATACCTATATACTTCTTAAATGATGGATCAATGTTTTTCGGAACTTTTCTAAACCGGTCATAATCATCCCATGAAAATATAAATCGTGTCTTTTTGCCTAAATCTTGAAGTGCTTTTACAACAAAGTAAGTCGTAATGATTTCTCGAAAATTACCTATATGAACAGAACCGGAAGGACTAATTCCAGATGCGCATACAAATGTTTCTTTATTTGGATATTTTCGAATCAGTTCATGTGCTATTTGATAAGCCCAATGCATGTACAATTCACCCCTATGAAATTTAATATTTATTTTCTACCTTCTTTTTCAAAATAAAAAAACTCCCACCCCCAAGATTATTCATCTTGAGGACGAGAGTTGTTTACTTCGTGGTACCACCTCAGTTTATTAATATGTCACCATATTAATCTCTTCAGGTACGGCTCAATTCGCTTATACCCTATCTCTATAACGGGAGAACCCGCCGCATCATCCCTAAATTAATTAGTTCCTTGCGAAGCTCCAAGTCTTTTTTCATTAAGATTCTTACTCCTCCTTCTCAGCTACCGGAGTTCTCTGTATGCAATCATTCTTAACTACTCTTCTCTTCATTGCTATTTTTGTTATAAGTTATTTTTACATATAATAATTTACTACACTTTTATTGTCAAATTTTTCTGAGACAAAGGGTGTATGCCCCCTTTCAACGAATGTATATAGGTTAGCTTTTTGGAAAGGAGAAAAATACATTGTTAGAAAAATTAGAATTAGTTGTCGATGCACGAGCAAGTTTAGGAGAAGGCCCTTGTTGGGATGAACAGAAACAACTACTATACTGGGTTGATATTCTCGAAAAAAAGTTATTTATATATAACCCGGCTACAAATAGTAATCGCGAAATTTTATTTGACCAACAAATCGGGTGTGTCGTTTCAGATACATCCGGTGGGATGATATTAGCAATGAAGCAGGGTTTTCATTCTCTTAATCTTGAAACAGAGGAACTGAAGCACATTCATGACCCAGAACCTCATCTGCTGGAAAATCGCTTTAATGATGGAAAGTGTGATCCTGCCGGACGATTTTGGTCGGGCACTACCGATTTATATGGAGTCAATACAGCAGGTTCTTTATATTTCTTAGATACTGATTTTAGCGTAAAAAAGCAATTAAATAATGTAAATACATCCAACGGCTTAGCTTGGTCACCTGACCATCGGTATCTTTACTTCATTGACACGCCTACTAAAAAAGTCACTCGTTTTGATTATGATATACACACTGGAACAATTAGTAACCCAATTGATATCATTAGGATTCCTAATGACGAAGGATTACCTGATGGTATGACAATTGATGAAGAAGGTTGTTTATGGATTGCACATTGGGGCGGCGCTAAAATCACAAGATGGAATCCAATGACTGGTGAAAAGATTTTAACAGTGCCAGTTCCAGCACTCAATGTAACTTCATGTACATTTGGAGGATCTAACTTAACAGAATTATACATTACTACTGCCCGAACAAGAATGAATCCAAATCAATTAGAAGTGTACCCATATGCTGGTGGCGTATTCCGAATAAAAACACAGGTGAAAGGCTGTCCTACTTATCAGTTTAATCATAAGAAATCACAGAAAAAAATGAATCGAGTAACAGACAATAGAAGTAAATTTCCCCACTGAAATGATGATAAATATACTTAAGAATACATATAAGGAATGGAAAGAACTCCATATAAAAGTAAAAATCATTATCATACAACATCATGTGTAATGGAAAGTACATTCAATTCAAAACAAATACGATAACCTTTATAGGGTACAATTTCTTGTAACTTCTTTGTTCATTCCCTATAGGTAATACGTTTCTTTTTTTCTTTATAGGCTCGAGCTTTAAAGCGTTGTTCTTTTTATTCGGCCGTTAGTTTATAAATAACAACACGGACAGGAAATTTATAATCTCGACCAACATAAGCTAGTAGAATCTCATATAATTCACCGGGTTGTAATTGTTGCATGATTTCTTCTAGAGCTATGTTGAAAAATTGAGAGTTCTTTTTTAAAACGCCATTTTTAAAATACATAGCGGTTACATTCTTTTGATAAAGCTTTGTATTCATTTTTAATCTTGAAAGATAATAAGTTCCCTTTTGTTGGATAGCATCAAAATCAGATAAACTAAAATAGCCTAAATCTCGAATACATAGATCTTGTAAATCTACTGTTGATTGAATTTCTCTTCCATAGTTCACATCGTTTTGTTTACCAGGCGCAATCTGAACATGCAGAAATTGGCCACTTAATAAATCATATTCTAATTGGATCTTTACATCAGACGCTTTTCCACTTCCACCGGAACCAGGATATACAGTGGACAACATGTCTGAAACATCACCCCAAATAGTAGAAAAGGTATAAGTACCCATACACATCCATTAACAATTTAATAGACTGAGCATATAAAGTAGTATAATACCTCAAAAAATTAAATAAACAAATTAGGAGTGTTATATCATGCCATTTGGAATTGATGTGAGTCACCATGAGGGAAATATTGATTGGAACGAAGTAAAGAATAATCCAAATCAAGTAAACTTTATGATTGCAAAGGTAACAGAAGGTTCTGAGCAAGGCACCAATTTTGTCGACCCAACCTTTCAATACAATATCAATGGTGCAAATAGTGTTGGCATCCTTACAGGAGCTTATCACTTTTTTCGGGCAATCTCTGTTAATGATGCAAGACAAGAGGCTGCTTTCTTCATTAAAAATTTACAGAGCGTAACATTAACTGCACCTGTATTTGTCGATGTAGAAGTTAATGATGCAAATTTAGATCCGGATACATTAACAGATGCTGTGAATGCATTTTTAACAGAATTGAAAAATGCAGGGTATATAAATACCGGCGTTTACAGCAATCTATATTTCTTTCAAAATAGTCTAAACGTTTCACGCTTACAAGATACTTTATTGTGGGTTGCACGTTATAATCCAAGAGGGGCAGGAATGGAATGTGATATTTGGCAATACACAGATACCGGAAGTGTACAAGGCATTAATAGCAATGTCGATTGCAATATATCCTATGTGGATTTGGATAACGGAAATAATAACAACAATGGACCTAATAGCTCCTATATAGGAATTGCTACTATCGCAGGTGATAATGTGAATTTACGAGATCAACCTTCTATGAGTGGCAATGTCATTGGAACATTGCATCGTAACGAGTCCTATAAAGTATTTTACGAACAACATGGCTGGTTAAACTTAGGTGGGAATGAATTTGTTTTTTATGATCCTAGTTATATTTGTTACTGTAACTATATAGGGATTGCTACAATTACAGGCGATAATGTAAATTTACGAGATCAACCTTCTATGAGTGGCAATGTGATTCGAACATTACATCATAACGAAGCTTATAAAGTATATTACGAACAAAATGGATGGCTAAACTTAGGTGGAAACCAATTCATTTACTATGACCCTAGCTATATCGATTATCAATTACTTTCTGCATGTTCCGATTGTTAAATAGTGGACAACCTCTACTAGGGGCAACTGAGATACGTGCATCTCAGCTGCCTCTCTCCTTTTTACTCTACACCTTCTTCTGCTAAGATATCAGTTTCTAGATTTTCTCTTGATAATTCATCTGTCATAAAAAATAGATTCTAACCTTGAAATCCAATTATTTTTTGCTCCCTTAATAAGATGCTCAATTACCCATAAAGAGTTTATTCTTTCTGGACTATTAGGATAGTTTATTAGGGGATCGCCGCATGTCCATCAAGCTATTATTTTGAGGTATCCTCATTTTTTCGTATTGAAGAACAATATGTTTCTTAACTTGATAGCAATAGGGTACGGCAACAATTCTTTCTTTTTGGAGCCATAAAAAAACAGATAGCATTCAAAGAACATATTGAATACGATCTGTTTTTATTTTTTTACATAAAGAACATTGAGACTGTTTATATTCTTATCAGTCAGATGGTTTACTAAAACATCATCATAACAGTAACAGATAAAATGTCCTATATTTAATCAATATACGAATGCTTTTGACGAGTTTTCCTCTAACAAACTAGAGTTATAATTAGGCGCTAGTACAATGTTTGTATACGTTCCTGTACCTGAAAGGTACTTGTACCTATGTTTTAACCCTGCTGGAATAAAAACAGATGCAGGACTCTCAATGATTTGTAATTCTTCTTCAATTTCCACTTCACATATAAGACCTGTACCATCTACTCTATTCCCCCAGAAAATAAAAGCACTATCACAATGATGTGCGTGAGTATCTACATGTCCCGCTAAGTTCTCATCCATATGGTTGTCATAAAATACACGTTGTATGACATAAAATGAAGCACGTTCATCAGTTCTATAATCCATCTGTACCCAACGTTCTCCTGGACCATCGCGATGGTATAAAAGTTCAGATGCTCCCTTTACAAATGGTTTACTAATTCGAAAAGACTTTGAAAGCTGAGGTCCTTTTCTTTCCATGTTTTTTTGTTGCATCCTCCGTACTCTTCCTATCATTTCAGGTTGAACACCTTCATAGGCAGAAGAATTTTGCTTAACGGCTTTTTTATGATATGGTGCGGTATGGGTAAATACATTTTTTCCAATAATCGGTCTCCAATGATCTACCTTACAACCGGTTGCCAATTGAAGAGATTGGGTTAATTCGGGAATCATTTTTAGTTGAAAGTATTGATTATATTTTTGAGATAACAATACTGATAAATTTAGTAAATCAACAATCCCGGCCCGTTCACCTATTCCACACAAAGTCGCGTCAATGACAGATGCTCCGGCATCAATAGCAGCAAGAGCATTTGCCATTGCTAGCCCTAAATCATTATGAAGATGAACTTCAATTTCACAAGGGAATGCCTCAACAGCCTTTTTCACGATTTCCGCACAATGACTCGGCTCCCAAATTCCTACAGTGTCTGCTAAACTAATTCGATTTGCTCCAGCTTCATACGCAACTTCTCCAAGGTGGGAGATATCCTCCCATGCAGTTCGTGAGGCATCTTCAATCGTAAATCGGATTTTCATTCCTAAAGATTTAGCCTCTTCAATCGCTTGTTTCACTTGATTTACAACGTAATCTTTTGATCGATTCGTATACTTTGTTTGTAAAGAAATAGGATTGATAGACGCCCAAATCCCTACCCAATCAGCCCCAGCACGATAAACCGCATGAACTTCTTCTTTTTTCGCACGAGCATGCATCAATATGTCAGCTTGCTTTGCAGAGGCGGCAACTTCCCTGCAAATTTCTTCTTCTTCTTTAGAAATGCCTGGATGTCCAACCTCAATAAGGGGTACTCCGAAATTTTCCAACATATGAAGTAGTGTAATTTTGTCTTCCTTAGAAAAACGAACACCACATTGTTGTTCCCCTTCACGTAAAGTTGCATCTAATATTGTTATGTGCTTGTTCATTTCTTTTTTCCTTCTTTCATTTCTATAAAGTTTAATACTTGTTCAAATAGGATGGAATGATTTTTTTCATAAACAGCCCAGTGTGTTGCATCAGGGATAACAACTTCTTTTTTTTGTTTTGCCCCTGTTAATTTTGACATCATATTTCGATCTGCAAATAGATCATCTTCTCCATAAATGACAAGTACTGGAGCAGTAATCTTAGATACATCATATAAAGGACGATTATTCCAAATAGAATATAAATCTTCTAGTGGACCGACGGGTCGACGGATCATTTGATTGTTGTTCTCACTCATAGGATCCGAATTGATAAATACTTGTTTTACGGCATCCATCGCTTCATTTGTAACGATTTTTTTATTTCCCATCATCATATGCCAATGATGCATTCCTTTATCAAAGTCCACCATTTGATAGGCTGATGCCTCAGGATTAAATTGATTAGGTTGTAATGGATTTTCAAGAGGTTTTGTCATCATAGGTAGCTCGAATCCATGCGTATATCCGTATAGAATGATTTTGTTAATATCTTGAGGATGGGTTATCGCATAATTACCAGCAACAACGCCTCCATATGACCATCCAACGATATGAATTTTTTTCACATTTCTCTTCTTTTTGATCCAAGTTACGACTGTTTCTAGATCCTTTGTCGCATCATTCAAATGAATAACCGGGCGATTTTTGGAAGGAGGTTCTGACATTTCTTGAGGGTGAGAAGAATGACCAAACCCTCTGAAATCCATAGCCCAAGTATCATACCCTTTTCTAGCATACTCATCCATCCACGAATATTTTGGTACATCAAATGCTTGAGCAGTCGGTACACTAAATGGTTCTAAAAATAAGATTACTTCATCGGATGTATACTGTTTTTTATTATTTAAGTTTTTATGAAGTAAATGTAATTTTTCTTCTCCTTGCTGAATTTCTAATTTTTCTTTTACCACTTTAGAAGTTTGAGCGTTTTGAGAAGTTTCTGTACTATTAAAGCAACCCGACATAAGAATTATCAAAAATAAACCTACTAAACTAATATGTGTCCATTTTATCTTCATTTAGAATGTTCCTTTCATTTCATAGAAACAATAGTTATTATTCCAGCAGCAATAATTAATCCTGCCGGTAACCCTTTTGTAAATAATACGGCAACAAGAGTCCCTACTAAGACACCTAACAAAATCGTAGGGTTCATAGTTAAAACTCCTACTCCTTTTCCTCCTATGTATGACACAGTAAAACCTGCTAGAATGGAACCTAAGCCGATAGGAGAAGTAATTAATTTTATTACGCTTTCACTTGTAATCTTTCCAGATGTAATTGGCACTAAAAGGAAGAGCATGAGAAAGAAAATACCAATTGGAAAAGAATATTGTTGAATAAGATGTAATAAAGTTCTTTGTCCAACAGCAAGTAAAACGCCTAATAAACAAGCCACACCAGCTAGCGCATAATCCTTTACAAGCAGAGAAAGTATAACAATAATTCCAAGTAACAAAAAAGGAAGCATATTCTCTTACCTCATCTATAATGTTGTATAATCCCAACTATCATTTTCAGGTGCAGATACATGTACCATATTTTGATTGGAAAGATTAATTTGTATTAGATTTGGACTTATGACAGGTTTTAAATCTTCTCGATTTATTATAAATTTAAATGCTTCAAAGCTTGCTAGAATACCTACAATATTTGCAACAGGAGACAGTACAGTCCATGGAAGATCTTTTTGTACGTAACTATTTGCCCATTTCTCATCCGCACCATGCTTGACAGAATGAAGAGCACGTCCATTTTTTAATTCATGAATTATATTTTTCATTTCTGGTGTTAGTTCTTGCTGATAAGATGGATATCCTAATGCAATTTCATAGGGTACAGAGTCAGGAGTTAAAGACATCACGCCACCTCTAAAAGGAGGTGTAACTGCAATCCATATAGAAGGAATCCCTAATATCCTGGCTGTACGATGGATAATGACTCTCGCTACTAAATTATCAGTTGCATCTATAATGAGATCTGTATTTTTCAGAAGCTCTAACGCATTCTCTTCGGTAACAAATTCTTTTGTTACGTCTACTTGTAATAAGGGATTAATGTCCTTTAAAACTTCTAAAGCGACGTCTGCTTTAGATTTTCCTAATCTACTAATAGAACTTAGCATTTGTCGATTGATATTGCTTGTTTCAAATACATCTTGGTCAATTACATGTAGAGAACTTACGCCCATTCTTGCCAGTTGGATGAGTGTAATTCCTCCTACCCCCCCTGCTCCAACTACAGTAACGCGAGCATTTTTTAATTTTTCTTGCTCTTCTACAGAAATAACACCAATATTTCGCGTGAAACTTTCTTCATACATCTTTTGCGTATCTTTATTTTTGGTTAACATATTATTTTCCTCCTACAGCGTTTTATAATCCCAACCATCCTTTGGGGCTTCTTTTACTTGAACAGGGATATGACTATCCATATCAATAACAATTCCTTTAGGCGCTCTAGCTAGAGGTTCACGACCAGTTAATACTTGTATTGCTTCATGAAAACTAAATAGGGATAATAGATGAGCACGCATTGGTGTAATGATCCATCCCACTTTTCCATCACAAAAATCTTGTGCCCACTTTTTTGGTGCCCCTTTTTCTACAGAATACCAAGCACGACTTTTCTTTATATCCGCAACTTGTTGTCTTAATTCTGGATTTGTTAATTTATGTCCTACAATTGATACATTCAATGCTTCTTCATAAGGAACTCCTGTTGGGAAGAATGTAGAAACAAACCCTCTTGTAGGAGGACTACCTGACATCCCTACACTTGGTATACCTAATTCTCTAGCAGTTCTATGAATAATAACTCTTGAAGGCATATCATCAACAGCTTCTACTACAATATCGTGCCCTTTTATAAGTTCGGTTACATTATCTTCATCTACTTTTGTTTGTAAGAAGTTTGTTGATATATAGGGATGTATATCTTTCACTACCTGTTCTGCAACTTTTGCTTTTGGTTCACCTACAACACTAGAAAGCGCTAACATTTGTCTGTTAATATTAGAGACTTCAAATTCATCTGGATCAACACCAGTAATATGTCCAACCCCCATCCGAGAGAAGAGAATTGCTTCATATCCTCCTACCCCACCTAATCCAAAAATAATGACCTTCTTATTTCGAAGACATTCTTGTTCCTGTTCAGAATATACACCAATATTCTTCTTGACCATTTCCCAATAATATGAATCCATATCCATTTTGTAGTCTCCCTTATATGTAGTAACTATTTTGAGTAATAATACTTACCAAATAATCCTTATATATAAAGTAAGATAAAAATATGTTACTTTTGTGAGTTATTTGTAAAAAAATTAAAAATTTTCACCCCTTATTGCGATTAAAAGCTGCAAATTAGATTAAAAATAGCCACAATCTTTTCTAAAACAGATTGTGGCTATTTTTAGTGACCCCAAAAGAATGGATCGTTGCTATACCCCCTTATTGTTCAAAACTGTAATCAACAAAAAAAGCCCACCCCTAATTTCATATGTAAAGTGGTGGGCAATCTATTTTGATTTACTTTAAAAGTATGGACAATCCAACTCATTAATTGACTCCCAAGGTGTATTTTCTACACATTCGGTATTTTTGTTCTTTCTCCTGATTACGTTTCTTAAAGGATTTACTTCGATTTTAAACATAGAAGTAGGTTCAACATACGTAAAGAAAACATGATCACTTGGTAAAGTTTTAGATACATCAATATCTCCTACTTGTTTAAACAATTGCTCGGCGCCATATAAAAAAAATCTCGTTATATCAGATTGCTTATTAATCCAAGCTAGCATCTCAGGAGATACAGATTTATTTAAATATACTTTTACCCGATCGCCACATTTATACCTCTTACACCGCATACTCACACCAGCTAACTAATTGTTAAGTTTGTAAATCCTAATTCTTTTTGTTTATGTTCTCTATATCGCGGTGAACATGTATAAACTAATAATCCGCGTGCATTTGTAAAAAGAGGATTATCTACAAATATCACATTTTTTAAACGGCCTTTTTGTTTTAAAATAAGTTCCAAACTATTTTTAATGATAACCGCGCCTCCACCATAGATAAATACATATGGATCATCTTTCATATCATCAATTTTATTAATAATATCTGTCGCAACCCGTGCAGCTAAGCCTAGAAGTGCTTGTTGGGATTCTGCTACTAATAGTGCATGCCTTGGGTGTTTCTCATATAAATAAATTTGATTGAACTCTGTAATACTATCTATTGTTTTTGTTGGATACTTCCGATTCCATCTCGTAATTATTTGTAATAAGGTTTCTTTCACACCGTATGACAGCCCTTTACTTAATTGCGGTCTAAAATTCACTCCAAACGAAACGACTTCTTCGGTTGTCCCCGCTCCTATATCAAATGATAATAATGTTTTGTCAACGAAATCTATCTCAGTCGTTGAATTTTTTTCACCTTCCACTTTATGTTTTAAGACATTTCCATCTTCATCGTATATAATCCCCCAAGTACCAGATGCACCTTCAGGTAAACATTTGCAAAACTCAATGGAGACATTTACCGTTACATCTCTTCCGTTCGGATAATGAAAAATAACTTTATGATTTCCCATATAACGGTTAGCGTTTTCCGATGCAATTTCTTGTGTAATAATTTGCATTGGAAGAGCAACTGATAAATCGTAACGAATATTAATATGATCCAATTTGGGACTATGACGCATAGCACTAATTGCTAAACCTGATAAAATCGTTAATACCATTAATTCATCTGTAGATTTATCAGATTTTTTCTCAATCTCTGTTCCTTTTAGCTGATCATTAATCACTTTCTGCCCCACAATATAACGCACGTTGTTTAACATAAGAGATGGGGAACAAATTGTTACATCAATATGTTTTTCAATTTCAGAAATCGGTACATCCTCTTCGTCTAATAAACCTGTAGGCTCCCCAATATATAGTGAATAAATACTTGGAATATAAATCGGCTGTTGCCCTTTCACCATTAGTTTCAATCCGTTATTTCCAGCATCTGCACCAGCTTTTAACAGTGTGGACATATATACCCCCTGATTTTATCTGACATCCCTTCCAAATATATGCGAACATTAACTTTTACATTCAAATTAGAGTGAAATCTTTTTTTAGCTTCTAATACATTACTAAATTATAATGTAAAGAATCACTATAAATTCCATCTTTGTGTAAAATGTATTTGACATTACCCTCTACCAATTTTATACTATTAATTTGTAAAGAGTTTTTTACAGTTAGTGAGTAAGGAGGGACTATATTGAATCAGAAGAAGTTTATTTTTCTAATTTCTGTACTATCATTGCTTGGGGTATTCATACATGGTACATATAAATATATAACTGAGGGAGCGATTTTAGGAGGAACGATTTGGGGAGCTTCTTTAATACTTAGTTATTTAATCAATCATATTACATGGGGCGATCCAAACGGCGTTTCAAAAGAAAGTCAAGATGAAATGGGACAACAAATTACATATAAAAGTTTCAAAATTGGATATTTTGTATTAGTCATTATTATGTTTATTTTATTGATTTATTCAGAAGGATTTTCGACCTTATATTCACTTGATAATATTCAAAATCTCCCTTTATTTATTGCACTTTGTTCTTCATTCATTGTTATTCCACTAGTAGAATTTATTGTTTCAAAACGATATCAATAAATGTAAATAAAAAGAGAAGGCGTTTTTTCTTCTTTCTTTTGTTCACAGCCAACGATTAAGCTTAAGCAAAGACTATGACTATAAACTATACATACGATTTTCTTTTTCATAATTGCAACTATCCCCCTCTTAAATATTATTACATCATATATTCCGCTTTCAATAAGCTGAATATTAACAATCAACAAAAACACCCCGTGTTCCTATAACACGGGGTGTTTCTTACCTTTTCAGATGATTATTCGATTGATCCTCTTGTTCTTTTCTTAATTCATTTTCTTCATCCTTCGGTAATTGTTTATCATTAGCTTTAATCGGATTTGTTTCCTTATTTTCTATCAAATCATTTGGTACTTGTGGCATAACACGTCCAACAATTGCAGCAAGTTCTTCAAGAATTCCTTCGCCAGTATTTCCACGCTTAATTTGATTCCCCATTTGCTTTAATCGTTCATACGTATCAATATCAGCCACAACAACTGCATTTGCACCATTTGGATCATGTTTTAAGCTTTCAGCTACAGAATATTTGATGGACTCTACGCGAGAGCGATCCAATTTCGCTTTTACATCTATACCAACAACAGCGTATTTCCCTATAACTACCGCAGTTGCATCTTTCACCCCTGGTATACTAGAGGCTAAAGATGCTAAATGATCTGCAACCTTTTCATTGGGTTTATTATTATTTGCCTGATAATTAACATTTCTCATGGAAATATTTTTTTGCTCTGGTTTTTCTTGAGCATTATTTTGCTTCCCGATGCTACATCCTGTAACAGCTAGACAAATCATAAGCATGTATATAAGAATTTTCATTATTTTCACCACTTTATCATTGATGTTTAGTCATAAACTTTTTCTACAGCCTGCATCTTTTTCACTTTTTCTTCCGTTCCGTCATTTGCATTAATAAAAATTTGATACGTATCTTTTCCTAATGTTCCAACAAACTCATAACATAAAACTTCTTTATGAGTAGCATTCACAATAATCGCTTTACGTTCTTCCATTACTTTCACATCTGGATTGATTTTCTTTCTCGCATCAGCAGCTGTTAATTTTGCAGCTGGAATGGTCCGTTTTTGATGAGATGCTAAATATTCTTTTGCCGAAAAACCAACAATCGATCCATCATCTAAGGCAATTTTCATTTGAATCGCTTCTGGATAAATACGCACATCATTCTCATTCACAACGTACGTAAACACACCAATATTATCATATTGTGAACTATCGAAGAGCTCCATATTAGTAAACTTATGGTCCTTTAAAAAGGTTAATCCTTTACTTCCTGCGTCATGTAAACTGATTTTTTGTTCCTTAATTTCACGGTTATTCATTACCCATATTGGATATCCACCTTTTTCGGTAATATCCATATAAAATTCATTCTTTGTTTTAGGATCTTGAATCTTTACACTATAAAATGATTCTTTCGCACCTTTACCACTTTTCTCAACTTCTACTTTTTCATCGCCTTTTAAATTTAAAAATGATTTTGCAATTTTTGCCGCTTCATCTTTTGAAATCGCTTTGCCTGTTGCTTCAAAGCCACCTTTTTTCGCCTTTTGCATACTTGTGAAAGTTGGACCAAAATTATCTGAAGAATAGGATGTTACATTTTTCTCAACCGTCTTAAGCCCGTCAATAATCGTGTTATCCGCTGGATCTTTATCTGAAGCAAGCGCAAGTTCTACATCCATCCAACGTAAATTATTTTTTAAGACAAGATGTTGTACTTTCCGAAGTTCGTCTTGAATATCAGCTGCATTAGAATATAAACCTTGCAATGCTTTATATTCTTGATCGTTTAAAGGCTCTTTCTCTAAATCACGAATTGCAGTACGATAACTAAAATCACCAATATTCGCGAGAAATTCTTCTGTTTTATTAAACGGCATTAATGTTAAAGGAAGTTGTCCTACATCAGAACGGGCTTCTGATGTTAAACGCCATACATCAGCTAATGCCGGTGATAACGATGTTCGCGAGTTCATTGCGAGTGTTGTTCCAATTTTATCGTGTAATAAATCAACCTCATATGCTAGATCATGGAAAGCACGCTGATAGCTGTTTTCTGCCCGGATTAAAACTGCATTCTTTTCTTGGTGTTCTTTATAGCCCCAATACCCAGTTCCAACTACGCCGATTGTTAACAATACAATTATGATACCTCTTAACATTTCTTCACCTCCACTCTATTTACAGAAAATATGTTTGCCGATTTTTTTAATTTGTGGTCGACTCCAAATCCATTTACTCGTTGCAGTATCTGGATTGAAATAATAAAGTGCATTTCCAGTAGGATCCCAGCCATTAATCGCATCTAATACAGCTTTTTTCGCAGTTTCATTCGGTGTTAAATAAATTTGACCATCAGCAACTGCTGTAAAGGCACGTGGTTCAAAAATCACCCCAGATACTGTATTTGGGAATGATGGACTCGTTACACGATTCAAAATAACTGCCGCTACTGCAACTTGTCCTAAATATGGTTCACCACGAGATTCACCATATACTGCGTTCGCCATTAATTGAATATCATTTTGTGAGTAACCATTTGGCACATTTGTACCTTTATTTTGAGTTGGCTTGCTACCTTGTCCACCACCTGTGTTTCCTTTATTAGCAGTCGATTTCTCGTACTTTGTTGCTTTCGCAAGCATTTGCTTCGTCTTCGCTCCCGCTAAGCCATCTACAGGTAAACCAAACTTTTGCTGGAAATTTCGTAGTGCCCAATATGTACCCCAGCCAAACACACCATCTACTTTTCCTTTATAAAACCCGTTAGATTTTAATCGCGACTGTAATTCAATGACATCTTCTCCAGAGGCACCTCTTTGAATTACTTGATTAGAAAAAGCTTGCACATTTCTTGTTTGCCCACTACTTACAATTACAGATATACCGATTAATACAAATAAAATCAGTATTTTAAAAATTGCGGTAGAACGCATATAATTCCCTCCTTATTTGCAGTGATGATTTCATGGTTATGTTTTGTAAATAAAACTCTTTTATGTAATGAAGACAAAAAAATCCAAACTTATATGATTTAGACAGCATGTACACAATAAGAAAAACGGCTAAAAGGAGTTTATTATGAAGCGTATTTTTACATGTTTCGTATTAGGAAGTGTATTTGCTACAACATATTGCAATATATATATGCACTCATCAGTTGTTCACGCTCAACCACCATATGCAAAATGGGGTAAACTTGCGGTAGAAAAAACGAAAGAAAAATATCCAAAAGCGCAAATTATTGATTACCTTCATATTGGAAGAAAACCAAAGACAGTAAATGTAACAACAGAAAAATTTAAATTATGGCTGCGTGAAGATGGAAAGGAATATGGCGTTTTTGTTGATGTAGAGTTTGATACAAAAACAGAGAAATTTTTGAAGATTATATTTCAGAAAACCAGTAGATAACATGCATTGGCTTTCAATCAAAAGTAAAAACCCCTCTGTTGACAAATGTTAAACAGAGGGGTTTTTACTTTTAGAATAGACATATTAAATTTTTTGGAATCTTAAAGATCGATTTCCTAGGGTTTTTACAAGTACACAAATGAATCCAATTGCGATCCCGATTCCTACACTATATAAAAAGACACTTCCGTAACCATTTATTCTTGGATCCAAGAACAAATATGAGTGCCAATTAATAAGAGCTCCTTGTATTAAACTATAAATTACATATAATAGCGGAAATAATAGCCAACTTACCGCATGTTGCCATTTAATTTCTTTCGTTTGGGGATTTAGAGCCATGCCCATCAAGTTAAGAAAATAGATTACCGCATACCCATCAAGCTAACCAGAAATCTTACATTTTTGTAATATTAGAGATTACAGGTCGTATTTTTGAATATTTTGTGTATTATGTTTATAATAAATTCTTTCACACAAAGGAGATTATACCTATGTCATTTGAACAAACATTAGAAAAGTATGCTACTCTTGCAGTAAATGTCGGTGTTAATATTCAGCCTGGACAAATATTATCTATTAATGCGCCACTTGAGGCAGCTCCATTTGTCCGCCTTGTTACAGAAAAAGCATATAAATCAGGCGCAAAGCATGTATATGTAGATTGGAACGATGAAGTATTAACACGTTTAAAATTTGACTTAGCTCCTGAAGAATCATTCTCAGAATTCCCTGCTTGGAAGGCGCATGCACGTGAAGAGCTTGCAAAAGAAGGCGCTGCATTTATGTCTATCTATGCAGAGAATCCAGATCTATTAAAAGGTGTAGATGCAAAGCGAATTGCAAGTTCTCATAAGGTTGCTGGAGAAGCAATGGAAGTATACCGCGGTTATTTACAAGCAGATAAAGTAAGTTGGTGTGTGATCTCTGTTCCTACGAAAGAATGGGCAGCAAAGGTGTTCCCTGATGTTACATTAGAAAAGCAAGAAGAAAAGCTATGGGATGCAATTTTCCAAGCAACTCGTGCAAATCTAGAGAATCCTGTGGAATCATGGAAAAAACATGATGAAACATTACATAAAAAAGTAGATTATTTAAATGAAAAACATTATAAGGCGCTTCATTATACAGGTCCTGGAACAGATTTAACAATTGAACTTCCAGAAAAACATGTATGGGCTGGAGCTAGTAGCTTAAATGAAAAAAATGTACCATTTATGGCTAACATTCCAACAGAAGAAGTATTTACATTGCCATTAAAAACAGGTGTAAATGGGCAAGTATCAAGTACAAAACCATTAGCATTTGCAGGTAACATTATCGATAACTTTACACTTACATTTGAAAATGGACGCATTGTAGAATATAAAGCTGATATTGGTGAAGAAGCATTAAAACATTTAGTTGAGACAGATGAGGGTTCTCATTTCTTAGGAGAGGTTGCATTAGTACCTCATGATTCACCAATTTCTAATACAAATATTTTATTCTATAATATGTTATTTGATGAAAATGCATCTTGCCATTTAGCAATTGGGCATGCCCATGCAACTAACTTAATCGGTGGTAAGACAATGACAAAAGAAGAACTTGCAGAAAATGGGGCAAACTCTAGTATTATACACGAAGACTTTATGATTGGTTCTGCCAAGCTTAATATTGACGGCATTACAGCAGATGGCACACATGAACCAATTTTCTGTAAAGGAAACTGGGCGTTTTAATAATAAGTCAGGAAAAAAGTACTGTCTCCTGAAAGAAGGCAGTATTTTTTAAATTTTGGCTATGTTTTAAATAGATGTTGAAAATTAATATATTAATAGTAAATATACTATAATTAAGCCATATACATACAGGTTTGGAGGTATTATTACGGCAAGTGTTAATTCTTTGATTTCAGATATTCAAAAACTATCAGTATCTCAACAAGAACAGTTACTTTCCTATTTAGAAGACCTACTTGTATTAGGTACACAAGTAGGTCAAGTAACACAAGAAGTCAAGGAATTTAGATTTGCCAAGGGAAAAATCTGCCCACATTGTAGTGCTGAAACTGTATCAAGAAACGGCAAGTATAAAGGGAAGTAACGATATATTTGTAAATCCTGCAATAAGACTTTTACTGACTTCACAAACTCTGCCACTTACAAAAGCAAGAAAACATTAGATAATTGGCTTAAATACGCTAAATGTATGATTGCAGGTTTTTCCATTGGAAAGAGTGCTACAATTGTAGAGATTAATATTGCAACAAGTTTCTTTTGGAGACACAAAATACTTGATTGTATAAGGTCATTTTTTGGTGTAGGCTCTGTTGAGGGTGTAATTGAGGCTGATGAAGTATCCTTTGCAGAGAGTTTCAAAGGTACAAAACCTTCTAAAACGCCGAGAAAATCTCGTAAAAGAGGAAAACATAAAGAAGGAATTTACCATATTCAACACATTAATGCTGTACACAGCAAATTAAAAAAGTGGATGAATAAGTTTAATGGTGTTGCAACTAAATATATCAGCAATTATTTTTATTGGTTTAAATGGCTACAATTATTTGAAACTGACAAAGAAGTTGTTAAAATCAGGAACTTTATGGTTCAATGCAATGTAGCCCATTCTTATACAAGAATAACAGATTTTAAAGAAAGAGAGCCAATATTTATTTAGGTATATACATTTGTAATATTAGGAATGACGAATTATTTGTATTTCATGGAGGATAAATTGTAATGATGAAAAATAATTTTAAAATAGAAAATATTCCAGCGGTTTTGTGGGGTGACAAATCAGATAAGTTATTTGTGGTGGTGCATGGTAACATGTCAAACAAGGCAGATGACTCAATTATTGTATTTGCAGAAGAAGCAACAGCAGTAGGTTATCAAGTGCTTAGTTTTGATTTACCTCAACATGGTGACCGTAAGGATGATACCTATCTTTACAAAGTTCAAAACTGTGTCCAAGACCTTAATACAATTATGACCTATGCAAAATCGTTATCAAATAATATAAGCATTTTTGCTTGTAGCATGGGAGCGTATTTTAGTCTATTAGAATATAGCCATGAGCCGTTGAAGCAGTGCTTGTTTCTCTCTCCTGTGGTAAATATGGAACGTATCATAAATAATATGATGACATGGTTTAACGTAAGTGAGAGTAGACTAAAAATAGAGAAAGAAATTTCTACACCTATTGGACAAACTCTCTATTGGGATTACTACTGTTATGTGAAAGAACATCCTATTGTTGCTTGGAATAATCCAACTTCAATTCTCTATGGTTCAGAAGATAACTTATGTGAGTTTGACGTTGTATCTGAATTTAATAAACGTTTTAACTGTAATTTGCAAGTAATGGAGAATGGAGAACACTATTTCCATACTGAGGAACAGTTGCAGTATTTCAGACAATGGCTGAAAAAACATATATACGTTAAATGATAATAAAATAAAAAATGATTGATGTATAATCTTCTTTAAAAGCGAATTAAGGGAAGTCAAAATGTCTTCCCTTAAAAGTTATATAATTTCAACATTGTTTTAAAACATCGCCTAAATTTTCTATTCTCTTTAACCTTCACCACTTTACTCCTTTTTATAAAAAACAAAAAATCTGATTTCAAATGAAATTAGAAATAAAAGTAAGTCTATGACCTATTTTTACACGTATCTCGGCTGTACCCCAATTACTGATCAAATCTCTTTACGATTCTCAAGCCAAACATCATAGTAAAGAAAACAACTACCATTACATAGACTAGTACGTATTCTACTCGTATCATATATATAAAACAAACAGTATTACAGCACCAACTAAATGAGAAAGACCGAAGATTTGAGCCATAAATTTCAAACTCACCGTTAACTTGATGGGTATGGGATTTAGAGCTCAATCTAAAATTTATGTATGTTTATGTATCTCTTCTAAATACTCGATAAATAATTTAAGTGGTACTAATCCGCGCTTTGGCATTTGACTACTTATTACTGCCACAAGTTCTAACTGCGGAACAATGATAATATATTGCCCACCATATCCCATTGCAAAATATATATAATACGGTATGTGAAATCTTTCATTGTCTAATATCCACCAGTGATAGCCATATGCCCCAACATGCTCGTATGTTAAAAAACGCGGCTTACTCGATTGTTCAATCCAACTTGAGGATACAATCTTTTCTCCGCTCCAAAATCCATTCTGTAGACATAATAATCCTATTTTTAACAAATCCTCCCCTTTCATTTTCACACCAAATCCACCAACATAAATATTTTGTGGATCTTGTTGCCACTCATATTCGGTAATTTGTAAAGGATTAAATAGATATTCCTTTGCAAACAGCTCCGTTGTCTTTCCAGTTGCAACTTGTAGGATATAGCTTAACAAATGTGAAGAACCTGAATTATAATTCATTTTCGTTCCTATCTCTTCTATTAATGGTTTCTGTAAAATGTATTTTATCCAATTGTCTGATTCCACAAAATCGTTTGGAAATACAACTCCATTACCAAACTCCTTCCATTCTTCACCAGTTGTCATTGTCAGCAAGTGATAAATGGTTAATCCCTTCTTTTCTTTCGGTACATGTGGAATCCACTTTGCTATAGAAGTATGTATATCACTTATGTATCCTTTATCTATTGCTATACCGATTAAAATCGACACGATACTTTTAGTAATAGAATTAATTTTATATAAATTGTTTGCACATTCTTTTGTTTTATAATATTTGGTTGTTAACTCACCTTGTTGATAAACGAGAAATGTATTTACTTTCTTACTTTTAAACATATTTTCTAGCATGTAAAAATCCAATATTCGTTCCTCCAAACACTTGCTTTCTTCTAATAGTCTTTACTATTCTACTGTGAAATAGTGAACCTTTTTTTCTTTAATGGTATTTTTTAATTTTTTTGTTGATTAATTTAACGTTACTAATTGCTTTGCTCTAGGGATGTAATAAAAAAGATGAATGCTATAGTATCTTTTGATGTACTAAACAGCTTATGAACACGATAGTTTCCCTACAGAAAAAAGGAAGTAAATGATTAAAATTTACTTCCTTTTTTCTATGTTTACATACCTAAAAGAATACAACTACATATTACGATTAGAAATAAAACCAATAAACTTTTAGGGAAATTATTCATAGAATACTCCTTTAATTGTGAGATGTGTAACAGATTATAGCATGAATTAATTGCAACGTGTATCACATATATTTATTTTCCAAATATATACAACCTATTGTTTACATCATGCAGAAATATGATTTTTATTTTTGTAAGATTGTTCAAGACCCATCATAAAATGGTAAAAAATACACCTGTATACCAAATAGTTACCATTTGATATCACTCAAAAATATCAAAATTCCCTTCCATACAACTCTTAAAAAATCACATAAATTAAAGTCTTATTTGAGTATACCAAATGTAAAAGCTTGTATTCTATATCTAACAAAAATAAGCCCGATGCTTTCAGTATCAGGCTCATTTTTGTTAACTTAATGGTTATGTTCTTTCGATCATCTTTTTGCTACTTTTTTACAATTTCGTTCTCACATTCCAAAGCTCTGGGAAAAAGCGTTGATCAAGAACACGTTTTAAATAAGAAACACCAGATGATCCACCTGTTCCCATTTTATGTCCAATAATACGTTCTACTGTTTTCATATGGCGGAATCGCCACTGCTGTAACCAATCTTCAATGTCGATTAACTTTTCAGCAAGTTGATATAAATCCCAATATTTTTTTACATCTGCATACACTTCTAACCATGCAGCTTCAACTGTCGCATCTTCTTCATAAGGCTGTGTAATATCACGATTTAAAACATTTGGATTGATTGGGAATCCCTCTTTTACAAGCGCCTGAATTGCAACATCGTAAAGACTTGCTGAATGAAGCGCTTTATGCAAACGAGCATGTAACTCTGGATCTTTTTCATAAATTTTTAATGCATGAGGCGTTTTATAACCAAGTGCATATTCAATCATACGGTATTGATAGGACTGAAATCCCGATGCTTGACCGAGTGAATCACGAAACTCAATATATTCAGATGGCGTAAGCGTTGCAAGAATATCCCAAGATTGAATAATTTGCGATTGAATTTTTGAAACGCGTGCAAGCATTTTAAATGCCGGTGCTAACCTTTCATTTTGAATCGATTCAATCGCTGCGTTAAGTTCATGTAAAATGAGTTTCATCCACAGTTCACTTGCCTGGTGAATAATAATAAACAACATTTCATCATGGTGATCAGATAATCTTTTTTGACTTCCTAACAAACTATCTAATTGTAAATACTCTCCGTATGTCATATTTTCTTTAAAATCCGTATGAATTCCCTTTTCCATAATTACTTTTTCATTTTCTTTCATAAAAATGAACACCCCTTCTATGCATCATCTGCTTGCTCTTATAGTGGTCTTAAAACTGCACGAACCGGACTACCATCCGCATCTGTCAACGCAAGTGGCAAGGCAATCAGTTCATAATCTCCGTCTTGTACATGGTCTAATACAACATTTTCTAAGATATGAATACCGTGTTTAAATAATTGATGATGGGTTGCTAATTCTTTATCATCTAATGGGTCCACAGAAGGTACATCTACCCCGATTAATCGAATGCCTTTTTTCGAAAGAAATGGTGCAATATCAGCACGTAAATACGGAATTACTTGCGGGAACTCCTGTGCATTTCCATGTGAAGAAGTCCGAAGTAATAACCTCTCTATTCCATCTAAAGGGAATTTTTTTAATTCTTTTGCGCCAATACTTTCGATACCTGATACATCTATAATTCGAGCTTTACCAACATAGACGTTAACATCTAAATCTAGTACTCTTTTTCCGTTATTATCAAAATGAAATGGCGCATCAATATGCGTACCTGTATGAATACTCATCGTTAATTTTCCAACATTAACAGATCCGCTTTGTTCTTTTGACCATGAGACTTCGTATGAAAATGGCGTATCTCCTGGCCATGTCGCGATATCATTATTTAATGGTTGTGAAATATCAATCCAATCAGATTCTTTCATCGCTTATGCCACAACCTCTCGCTTATTTTCAAATTTTTTATATTCTTCATCTTTCATGATTTTCTTCAAAATTTGCACAGACTTCCACACTTCTTCATACGTGTTATATAAAGCAACTGGCGCAAGGCGAACTCCATTTGGTGCACGAAAATCAGGAATAACTCCATTTGCCTTTAATGCTTTACATATACGCGCAGCTTCGGGATGCTCTAAATAAATATGTCCCCCGCGTTTCTCGTCCTCTAATGGATTTCCAATTGTGAATCCGAGCCCATTCAGTTCATAGTTGATTAAATCTAGCATATAACGAGTAATGTGTAATGATTTTTCTCGTAATCTTTCAATGCCAGCTTCTTTGAAAATCTCAAGAGAACCAATTAGCGGCGCTGTACTTAACACATGAGGTGTACCAATTTGATATGCCCCGGCGTGTTCAGCTGCCATTAATGTATGTTCCATATCGAATTGCTTATCTTTTCTCGAACTAAACCAGCCAGAAAGCCCAGGAAGACGATCAAAATGTTTCTTGTTTACATATAATCCAGCAACACCACCAGGCCCTGCGTTTAAATATTTATAATTACACCATACTGCGAAATCAACATCCCATCCCTTAAAGTCATGCGGGATTGAACCGATGGAATGGCATAAATCAAAACCAATATGGATACCACGTTTGTGCGCTTCAGCTGTTAATCGCTTCATATCAAGAATTTGCCCACTTCGATATAGCACTGCAGGCAATAAAATTAACGCAATATCATCAGTCATCGCCTCAATAATATCTTCCTCTTGAAGCATCCTACCATCCCTGCTCTTCACTCGTACAAGATGTTCATCTGGATTTAATCCTTTTAAACGGATTTGGCTTTGCAACGCATAAATATCTGATGGGAATGTCAATTCATCTGCAAGAATTTTTGTGCGAATTCCTTTCGGTTCATAAAACGTCGCAATGACTTGATGAATATTCGTTGTCGTGGAACCGGTTACAATTACCTCTTCAGGTAAAGCACCAACAAGAGGAGCAGTTAATTCACCTAATTGTTCAGAGAGAAAAAACCAAGGATGTTCTCCTTCTGTCCACCCATCAATACCATACTCTTTCCATGAATCTAGCATAGTAAGTAAAGATTTTTCCGCTCTTTTTGAAAGTAATCCTAATGAATTACCATCTAAATATATTGTATCTACTTTCTTATAAAATTCTTTTTGAAAATTAGCAAGTTCATCATATTTATCACATTCAATCGCATAGTCGCAAGATGGTTCAAATGGCTCTCGATACATTCTTTCACCTTCTCTTAATTTTCTTTTTATTCCAACTAATTGAAATGTAACATCAAAATTGACATAACGTCAATGATATTATGTCAGTTGACTTTTTGTATTCGATTCAACTAGAATAAAAATATATTTTCAGATATTTCAGTATAAGGGAGTGTCCAGTTTGGAAAAAGGTCTTCTTTCAACAAGACAACAGCGATCTATAGAAACGAGAAATAAATTATTAAAATCTGCCCGCAATGTTTTTTTAGAAAACGGATTTCACAAAACAACAATCTCTCAAATTATTAAACATGCTGAAACTGGTTATGGTACGGCATATGTATATTTTAAAAATAAAGATGAGCTCCTTATTATCCTTATGGAAGATATTATGAACCGCTTTTATCAAATTGCCGAACGTTCCTTTTCGCCTAAAACAAAAAAAGAAGCTCACAGTATGATACAAAATCAAACGCGAGCTTTTTTACAAATAACTGAAGAAGAAAGAAATATATTACAAGTCGTTGAAGAGGCTATCGGTGCGTCAAAAGAAATTCAACGAAAGTGGAATGATATTCAAGAACGTTTTATAAATCGAATTATGCAAGATATCACCTATTCTCAGGAAAATGGATTGGCACGAAATGAATTAAATAAAGCAATAGTAGCACGTGGTTGGTTCTCTATGAACGAAATGTTTCTATGGGAAATTGTTCGAAAAGAGAAGGAAATAGATGTAGAGGAAATTGTATTTACACTAACAGAGATGTATACCTCAGGACTATATAAGAAATCTTAATTTTTCTCATATTAAGAGTAAGCGCGCATTTTTTTGTTTATAATGAATGAATCATTATCCATCTTAATGTTACAAATACGATCGCACTACTTTCTCATTATTCGACTACAAATAAATCCCAGTGTATCAGTAGCAATTTTATTACGATTAAGTACAATTCCTGCGTGACCAGAATTATAAATATATCTAGTTGGCTTATCCCAAGAAGTCCATAAATACTCAGTATCCTGAAAATGTACATATTGATCATATTTTGCTGATAGTAATAGAATGTTTTCTTTATTCACCTTTGGTAGCGCTTGACTAGGCTCCGTAATCTTCCAATATTGGATTAATTGTTCGTATGTGACACCATAATGTTGTAAATCAGCTTTAATGAATTTCCCAGGACTTGTATTCCATATTGAATAGGACAATTGGTTAGCATAGAGTATAGAAGCTAATACATCAATGTTACTCTCAACAAGAGCCGTTAAATTTGTTATAAACCCACCTAAACTAATACCTATTAATACTATTTGTCCTTTCTTATTCCTTTTTATCCAGTCGATTAATGCTCTTAAATCAACTACAGCTTGTTGGACCGATTGAATGGTTCGTTGAATATTTGCGCTAATCATATATTCGCCACTGTATAGAGATTCCTCGGGTTTTCTTTCAAAGTGATATGGAAGTGTAAAATAATACATATTCCATCCTAAATCCATAATTCGTTTATGAAAAATATTTTTAACTCGGTCATTTGATTCCATTCGCCAACCATGAACAAAAATAACATTAGGAACTTCTTTATTTGTATTTAAATAGGCCTCTCCCTTTACAATATCATTATTTAAATGGTCAGATTGAATAGCACTTTCATATTTAAATTCCCCTATTTCATATCTTCCTTCCTGTAATTCATGCGAATTAAAGGCAATAGCAGCTGGATATAATTTATAAAACTCCTCTATCCTCTTTTCACCTTCTAGTTTAGGAAAATTTCGATCAAATTGTAAATCCTTACTTTTTTTCTTGTGTAAATCATATAAAGCAAATTGTTCTATCATTTTCCATATAATCATATTAATTCTCCCTAAATTGTAAATCTTAGTTATTTTTAAATTCAATTATAATCATAAGATATTTTTTAAGATATAACAAAGCTAACTGTGGTATTTCATTTATTTTAAAGTATGGAAGCTTGTAATATTCCCTATCTATTAAAAAAGAACCCTTAATTTACAAGGATTCTATGAATTATTTGCATCTTAACCTCCTATTTCGAAAAAGAAACTTCAATTAGACATCTTTTTTATTATATCCTACTCACAATTCCCAAAATAAACTTATATTCATCCCGCTTCTTTTTTGATTTCTTAAACCCTTCTTTTGAGTCTAATATAAAACAAGTTTTTCGAAACCAAACTCGTAAATAGCATGATTCAAAACAAATAGGTTTCACAACTCCTTTTTGCTCAAATTCAGTCCCATCTTCTCGTTCTATTTCTGTTCGAATAAACCATCTATTTCCGATTCCAACCTCTATATACTTCATTTATAACGCTCCTTTCGCATTACTTCTAGGAAATTTCATTATAAACACTTCTACTATTTCCCCGGTAAGCGCACGTTTTGACAGATTCTCCTTTATTTTTTCTTTATTTATGTGAGCTAAAGGAAAAATATTTATGGTACCGAATAACTCAAAGGTATATAAATATTTCTTAAGAAAGGTATGTATATTATGAATAACCAATTTACTACTCTATTAAGTGAAATGATTTTTATAGAAAGACAATATAAATTTCCTAATCCAGATGCTGTTCTCTATCATCCTGGTCATTACACTGAATTAAATGAACAAATTATCACATTATTTCATGAGGAAAGCTTTAAAACCATTATGATTCCCAGTGTACATAATACATTTTTAAATGCAAATGAGTTTACTTTTCATAAAGAAGTCCTAGTTCAATCAGGAATTCCTGAAGAACTCGTTATTCCAATAACAGGAGAAGCTAATACTGCTAATGATGTTATAAAAAACGCAATGCTTCTTCTATCAAAAACAACCGAAAACAAAAATATTTTATTAGCGGGAAAAACTTTTTTTATGAAAAGATTCTTGCTTATAGCGACCGCGTTTGCTACAAATGACATGACTATCGATGTTCTTCCTTTACAAGATCATAGAAATCTTACGAAAGAAACATGGTACTTAACAGATATCGGTAGGAAACGAGTATGGAATGAATACCATATGATTTCAAAATTTCTTAAAGAAAACTATCATTAAACCGTAAAGTAGTAGACTTTATCGCGTTGACCAACTTAAAAGATTTCCCCTCTCTATAGAAATCATTTCATTCTACTATTTCCCCGGTAAGCGCATATTCCGACAGAACATGCATCTACATACAAAAGAAGTAGATTTACCGACATCTACTTCTTTACAATTGGAACCGTTGCATTCGTTTATAAAACGTACTAGACGGAACATCTAATAACTTTGCCACAGGTGATACATTTCCCTAGCATCCATCCTAATTATATCTAGGTCCTTCCATCTGGCCTCTAAATCCGTACTGTAATAAATCATCTCCCTTTTCTTCATTGTTGGAGATTCATTTTTAGGAGCTCGTGCGAGGAAATATAATTTTATTATAAAACCTCATAAAAACGTTTCCGATAAAATCAGGAGGATGACACAAACATGTTAACAATTCGAATATTTTAATGAACACTTTTGTATTTTCTATACATCACTACATTTTGCACAATAGAACTCACTGCAATAAAAATCCATAACCATTTCATCGGATGATTATTTAGAAAAAATATTGTGCTTGCTATAATGAACAAAACAGTGGACACGATACTAATGCATCATTTTGTTCCTAGTTGTAAGATTCGCACTCCTTTTCGCCTATGTTTCTACTTTATTTTACTCGCTTAGAAACGTCTATATGTAATTTCATAAGCTATTCTCCATTAAATCTTCCCATAATAATAGTATTATAGTATTTACCATCAGCAAGCCTTTTATCATTTTTTAATATTCCTTCTATTTCAAAACCAAGTTTTTCATACAATTTAATTGCTTTACCGTTTGTTTCTAAAACATTCAAAGCAATCTTTTTGATCCCGTTGCTGTCAGCCCAAGAGATAGATTCTTTTAAAAGGTTTTTACCGATACCATATCCCCAAAACTCTTTTAATACACATATTCCAAATTCTACCTTATGCGAGAATCGCTTTAAATTCACTCCCTCACACCTTGAAAAACCAACAATCCTGTTATTCACTACAGCAACTAAAAATAGGTTTCTTGGACTTTCAGTGTCTGTTTGTATAATCTCTTCAAACCCCTTTGTATCTATGAATCCCTCTCCTTTTTCTCTATCCAAATTTTCAGTCTCTCCATCAATCTGTAATCTTAACTCTGATAAGTCTTTTGCATCTTTATCCATTGCAGATCTAATAGTATACATTATCCCATTTACGTCAAACTCTTGTTTGCTAATAATCATAATATACCCCTTTTACATTAAATTGATTTAGAAAAATAAAACAGCTAAAGCCCTTAATAATTTACTGCAATTCTAGCTAAATACCCCCCACCAATTTGTTCGATAAGATATTGTCCTAAATGGTAAATCTTGATAATCACAGTTTATCATAGGTTCCATCAGTTAAGAATAAGTAGCTATTATCACTATCTAAAAAAATGTTTTATTGCTTCAAGCTGTATTTTATGATTACATTCGTCACAGCAATATTTACCTTTCTGGTCTTCCTTGAATTTCTTATATTTTTCAGTTCCTTCATATACCCGAAATACATTTTTACAACAAAAACAAATAACCTCATAAAATATCATGTCCTTCCCCCTTCTTAAGGTAATACGTTACTTTTGAATTACCCGCTCAAAGATCTTGATAAGTTCTTTCGTGTAATCTTTAACGTTAAGATCGGAATTTCTCATTAGCTCTAGGCTATAAGGACGATGTGAAAAACTCTCGAAACCCTCCTTCTGCATGCCCAAACGTAGAATATTTCCAATAGGAAGAAAAATAGTTTTAGTATGGTCTGCTGCAAACCGAACTTTCCCTTCATCTGTTCTTTCATTCGAAACAATTTCTATAACAGCGAATATATGTTTTCAATTTTCATCTATAAATTTCAGATTGGATTCAATATATCTTTGAAGCATTCCTTTTGGAGACATTTGAGTTTCAATTTGCGGACAAATAAAGGACTGGCAAGCTATATAGTAATCAATAACAAATGTATGTAAAGAAACAATATCTATGCTTGACGATGTGATGTAAGAGAATGATAGATTTTCTACACGTAAATCGTTATGATGTAAGAAAAAAGAAAGTGAGCGAAAAATGAGTAAAATCGCGATTATTACAGGTGCATCCAGTGGATTTGGCCTTTTAACTACCCTTGAACTTGCAAAGAAAGACTATTTCGTCATCGCTACAATGCGTAACCTTGATAAACGAGCAGAATTATTATCTCAAGCTACTGCATTACATTTAAAACAAAATATCAAAATTCATCAATTAGATGTTACAGATCAAAAATCTATACAGGCATTTCAATTGTTTTTAAAAGAATTAAATCAAGTAGATCTTCTCGTTAATAACGCGGGATATGCGAGCGGTGGATTTATAGAGGAAATTCCAATAGAAGAATATCGCAAACAATTTGAAACGAATGTGTTTGGAGCAATATCAATATCTCAAATTGTATTACCGTATATGCGAAAACAAAAAAGTGGAAAAATTATTAATGTAAGTAGTATTAGTGGCCAAGTTGGTTTTCCTGGTTTATCTCCTTACGTTTCCTCCAAATATGCATTAGAAGGTTGGAGTGAATCCCTGCGCCTAGAGGTAAAACCGTATGGAATAGATGTTTCATTAATTGAACCCGGTTCCTATAACACAAACATATGGGAAGTTGGTAAAGAACTTGCAGAAAATTATGTAGAAACAACCTCTCCCTATAAAGAATATATGGATAAAATACAGAATCATATGAATAGTAGCAGTGAAACATTTGGCGATCCGATAGATGTTGCTCAAAAGATTGTAGCAATTGCTGAAACAAAAACGGCAACATTACGATATCCAATTGGAAAAGGTGTAAAATTGATGATGGTTGCGAAAAAATTTCTTCCTTGGAGAGTGTGGGAGTTTCTTGTTTTGAGAAGTCTTAAGAAGATGTAATGCAGAGGACTACTAATAAATAAGAGTCGTTATACACATTGAAATTGTGATAACGACTCTTATTATTTTACTCTTTTAACCAACAGGTTGGAATACATATATCATGAAATAATGTAATAATTAAACAAAACAAGAATACAAGTAGAGTCAACACAATCACTTTAGTGAGAGACATCCATTCTCCACTTCCCTGTAATTTACTATAATCACTTCACATGCTGTTTCACTGAATTCAATCGATCCACCCGGAAAGCGATAAAATGTTTCTTGCTTGTCACACTAAACAAGAACTTTAGAATGATCTCCATTCATAATAATCGCTTCTGAACGTAATAACAGCCTTTTCATTTTTCCTCTCTCTGTTGTACTGAATTTACAGATCGGATTTTCTCCGGTTGATCGCTCGGATAAGTAGCATACACACGATTATCATAATCCCAACTCATTATCGTGGCACTATCTCGTCCAAGTTGATGATGAACATGTTCTAGGACATCTTGAACACATTTTGTTAATTCTGGTTTATTTTCATACATATCTTTATACAAATAAAATGGATTTTCATAACGGCGTTCTCCGCATTCTAGTACACCATCTGTTACCATTATGATTCTATTTCTTCCTGTACGTAGTTCTCGAATACCAGAAGAATAACACGGGACTGGTAAAGAAAATGTATTCACATGCCCAATCCATTCATAAAAATGACGTTGGTTCAGCATATATTGTCCTAACTTATGTAATTCTTCATGAAATACATAAACGAGGCAGTCTCCTATAGAAAACCACCAAATATAATTTTCTTTTCTTACACATATTAAGCAAGCTGTTTCACCTTTTACTTGCTGGCACGACTGTTTGAATGAATTTGATTGAAAAAGTGCGAGTAAATGATTTTCAACAGATCGAAATACCGTTTCAACAGGCTTTTCTAATAAAGCTTTTATATTTTCATATTCATTTTTTATTGTATGTACTACTAAAGCAACACTTTCTGCACTATTGTGACCATCTAATATCATCGCAAATTCCCAGTTTCCATTTGACCAAACGAAAGCACCGTCTTCATTCTTCTTTGCGCCTGCACTCTTATTCCCACCATATCTGCCCAGCACTATCTCACCATGTTGCTGAACTGAAATTTCCCCTAAATACATTTCGTCACTACCAACCCATGAATATTGTGTATTATTTGTTGTATGCATACTCATTCACCATATATGTTCGTATTCTTTCACATAGTTTTTGTATTTGTTCTTCTTGTCCATATGGTGCACCTTCCCAATTTGCTACCTTAGTTGGTGACCAAAATTCCTTTGGTGTATTTGGATAACGTGGAATTATATGCATGTGCATATGATTTACTCCATTACCAGAAACGAAAGCATAAATATGTTCTGCACCCTCGCATTCTTTTAATGCACGGCTTACTCTGCTCGTAATTAAACCAAAAGCTTTCGCTTCTTCTTCTGTTAATTCAGCTAATCCTGGCGTATGTCTTTTTATATCAATCATTACATATCCGAGATACGTCTTGTCCTCTTCCCAATAGACATGTCCTACATATACAAGGTTATCTTCATAAATTGTCCCACCAGGTACTTGAATATTTCCGTTATGTTTTTGACAAATGAAACAGCTTTCTTCAGAGAAGTTTTGAATAGACATATGCATCCCTCACATTCCTTAAATTTATATTTTATAATATCATAAAAACGGAATGCAAGTTAGATTTTTCCTAAATATCAGATTTTTTCGGTTATTCATTTACAGAAATGAAAATCAAAATGATCTCGTATTTCGCACTTATTACCTTATTTTTCACAAGTCACCTTTACACGTATATAGGCATTTACTATAGAAAGCCATCTTTTACTGAAGGAGGAAGAAATCCCATGCACCCCTATATGAATTCACATTTCAATCACCTACCTATCCCCCATCAAAACCAAGCTGTATGAACTACACCACCGCTTCCTAACGATTCTTATTATATGATGCAGCAAATGACGAATCTTGAAAATCAATTAGCAAAATTAATCGCGTTAATGAAAAAACAACCAATTAATCAAATCGATGGAACAACAACAAAATCAAGTTTGTGCCCCGGGTGGAGGTTCGGTAATTGTTCGTATGTAATCTTTTCCGATCTTTCATCACAATAAAAAGCACGCATCGTATATGAGAAGATCCATTATGATGCGTGTTTTTATTTAACCTTTTCTTTTCCGGTGAAACCCTTGCGTAATCCGATCTAATATAATCGCAATGACTACAATAGCTAGTCCAGCTTCAAACCCCATTCCAATGTTAACTTGCGTTACAGAACGATATACATCTACACCAAGCCCCGGTGCTCCTACAAGTGAAGCTGTAACAACCATTGATAAGGACAGCATGATACTTTGGTTTACACCAGCCATTATAGTTCCCGTTGCGAGAGGTAACTGAACTTTAAATAACTTTTGCGATGTAGTTGAACCAAATGCATTTGCAGCTTCAATTAAATCTTCTGGTACTTGTCTAATTCCTAAATCCGTAAAACGAATTGTCGGTGGCATTGCAAAAATAACAGAAGCGATAATACCAGGAACAACGCCTACTCCGAAAAATGTAATCGCTGGAATCAAGTATACGAACGCCGGCATTGTTTGCATAAAGTCTAATGTTGGTTTTAATATTTTTGAAAACCGTTCATTTTGGGATGCTAACACACCTATTGGAATCCCGACAATAATGGAAATAATGACTGATGTGAGAACAAGCGCCAATGTTTGCATCGTTTGTCCCCAATAGTTAATGTTTAGAATAAATAATAAGCCGATTAACGCAAATACCACTAAAGATATTTTCCTTGTTGTATACCAAACGAGAAAACATACGATTATAATCATTAAAAATGCTGGAATCAATGTTAAGAAATTTGTAAGTAAATCAACAAAACCACCAATGACATATGAAAACCCTCTAAACAGTCCTTCAAAATTCGCATATAAACTAGCAACGAATGCATCAACCCATTCACCTAAAGGAATACGCGGAATACTATTCACCGTCATTCACCTCTTCTTCAATATTTCCTGCGAGGGCTTGAATGACACTTTCCCGTTTTATTATGCCTCTTAACCTTTTCTTTTCATCAATTACTGGTAACGGCAGCTTCATTTCCGCCATTTTTGCATATGTTTCTTCCAATAATGTATCTAAATAAACATGCGGAATATCCTTCAAGAGTAAATCTGCGATTGGCCATTGTTTTTGAACAGCTTTACTGGCATCATCAGCCGTTAAAATACCTAAAAATTCATGTTTTTTATTTACAACATATACAGTGGACACACCTGCATTTCTCATAATTTGTAGTGCTACACGTGGTCCGCGGTCAATTAGTAATGTTTCTGGTCTTTTCAAAATAGATTCAGCAGTAATCACTTTCCCCAAATTCACATCCGCAACGAATTTCTCTACGAATTCATTGGCTGGGCTTATCATAATTTCTTCTGGAGTACCAATTTGCACAATTTCTCCGTCTTTCATTAATGCGATACGATCCCCAATTCGTAGCGCTTCATCTAAATCATGTGTAATAAAAATAATCGTTTTTTCCATCTTATCTTGCAGCTCTAACAATTCATCTTGCATCTCTTTTCGAATGAGTGGGTCTAATGCGCTAAATGACTCGTCCATAAGTAGAACATCTGGATCATTTGTAAGAGCTCTGGCAATTCCAACGCGCTGCTGCATTCCACCACTTAGTTGCCCTGGATAACTATTTTTATGATGATCTAATCCTACTAATTTAAGTGATTCTAGTGCCTTTGCTTCTCTTTCTTCTACTGAAACCCCTTGTATTTCTAATCCATAGGCAACATTTTGTAAGACGGTACGATGTGGGAACAGTGCAAACTTTTGAAAAACCATACTCATTTTCGTTCTTCTGACTTTCCTAAGCGCCTCTTTCCCCATTGTTGCGATATCTTCCCCGTCTATGTATATGTGGCCTGCTGTTGGCCTTATAAGCTGATTGAGCATACGAACAAGAGTTGATTTTCCGCTCCCAGATAGCCCCATAATGACAAAAATTTCTCCGGTATATACTTCAAACGTTGCCTTTTTCACCCCAACGTTCATTCCTGTTTCTTTCAATATTTCTGATTTACTTTTTCCTTCTTTTAATAAGGCGACTGCTCTTTGAGGATTTTTTCCAAATACTTTTGTTACGTTTTCTACACGTACTTTTGTATTTTCCATAAAACGACTCCTTTTCTGCCTATCTATTCACATAGTGTAACGATTTTAAACAGAAATATTACATAAAGAGGATTTTTTTAAAATTCTTGTTTCCGTTCATAATAAGAAGGTTCACTTATAGATTTATTCCTACTAACAACGCGATCCAAAACGAAATGAAAATTTCTATTTATGAAACGGGAGGATTCAATGAAACGGAAAATATGGCTTATAAGCATTTTGTTATTTATCAGTATGATTATTGCCTCTTGTAATGCTACAAATGCAAATACGAAAGGGAAAATTAAACTTGGTGTAACAAGTTGGAAGGAAAATATTGCGGCTGCAAATATGTGGAAAGTTTTATTAGAACAAAAAGGCTATAAAGTTGAACTCATGTATTTAGAAAAAGCAGCCATTTGGACTGGTGTCGCTCGCGGCGATGTTGATGCAAATTTAGAAGTATGGCTTCCGGTTACCGATAAGCCCTTAAATGATCGGTATAAAAATGACATTGTGTTAAAATCGAAATGGTATGAAGGCACTGGACTTGGATTAGTTGTTCCTTCTTATATGAAAGATATTAACAGCATCGAAGATTTAAACGCCCATAAGGATGAATTGAACAACAAAGTTGTAGGGATTGAACCTGGTAGTAGCCTTATGAACTTAACGGATAAAGCAATGAAAGAATATGATATCAAGCTAAAACTTGTCCAATCTTCGGAAGCGGCAATGATGAGTGAGCTAAAAAAGGCTTATACGCAAAAGAAACCAATCGCTGTAACGCTTTGGAATCCACACTGGGGCTTTTCAGAATTTGATTTGAAATATTTAAAAGACCCTAAAAAAGTATATGGTGAAAAAGACGACATTTATTACTCTGTACGAAAAGGTTTTGAAAAAGATTATCCAGAGATTGTGAAATATTTCGATAGATGGAAAATGAATGACGAACAACTTGGTACTTTAATGGTGATGTTAAATAAAACAAAGGACCCTGAAGAAGCTGCACGAAAGTGGATTAAACAGAATCAAGCATTAGTTGATGAATGGACAAAAGATTGATTTATGGCATAAAAATAGGCCGGAGAATCATATATTCTCTGGCCTATTTTAAGTTATTTTTTTTCAATAACAGCGTCAACAATACCATATACTTTCGCTTCTTCTGCAGTCATAAAGTAATCTCTTTCTGTATCCTCCGCTACCTTTTCAACTGGTTGACCTGTTCGATCCGATATAATTTTATTAATATCATGTTTTAACTTTAATATTCGTTTTGCAGTTATTTCAATCTCCGTCGCTTGCCCTTTTACTCCGCCAAGTGGCTGATGAATCATAATTTCACTATTTGGAAGCGCAAACCTTTTTCCTTTTGCTCCAGCGAGTAACAATAAGGCTCCAAATGACGCTGCGAATCCCATACAAAGTGTTTGAACATCGGGTTTAATCAAATTCATTGTATCTAATATCGCAAATCCCGCTGTAGTTGAGCCTCCTGGGCTATTGATATAAAGAAAAATATCCTTCTCCGCATCTTCTGCCTCTAAAAATAATAACTGTGCCACGATACTGCTTGCTACTTGATCATTAATTTCTGATCCGATCATGACAATACGGTCTTTTAACAACCTTGAATATATATCATAGGAGCGTTCTCCTAATTTTGTTTGTTCTACAACATACGGAATTGCATTCATTATAATCCCTCCATCTACTTTTTAAGCTGCACATAGCATATAACCGTAAGAAGAAGGTGCTTTTGTATTGAATAATAGTACAGGCTGCTTAGGTGATACGTGTTCAAACTGTATTATCGGAAGAAGTTTTGTTAACAATTGTGGTTTTTGTTCACGAATAGCTGTTACAATTACTTCAACGTCATCATCCTGCCCGGCTAATTCAATCTTCTCTTCTTCACTTACCGTTTTCAATCTATTTCTACTACGAAACAAGGAAGCCTTCACTGCGCCTTCTGAGATTGAACATATTTCCGCAATATCTGATAAGCTGTATTGAAAAACATCTTTTAACAAGAAGATAACGGATTGCTGTACATTTAATAAAGACAAGACTTTCTCTGCCATCTCATGCAAATCAGCAATTTTACCATGCGGTTCTTCAAATGGAATCTCCTGCTCTAATTTCTCTTGAACTGATTTTGTTTTTAGTTGATCTAGCCATTTATTTCGAGCAATTTTATATAGAAGCGTAATACAAATATCTTTCTCCACATATTTTTGAAGTACTTTACAAACCGTTTCTTGGGCAAGATCTTCTCCATCCCATTTACTTTTGGTTAAAAATGTACAGTACCTTTTTAACTCTGCGTAATTTTCAATTAAAAAGTTTTTATTTGAATGATTCATATCGATAGGATTTCTTAACATCTGAGTTACTTTTGTGCACAAAATAACCACTCCTTTTCAGCGCTTACTTAATTAACGATTGAACAAATGAAAAAGTTACGGGTCAAATAAAAAAATCATGTTTATGTTTGTAATTGTGCGGTCATAAATATGTTATGTAGAATTTTACACGAGGAGGCTGGAATATGCCAAAATTAACTGTTGTAGGTAATGGCACATTTGATGTAAAAGAAGGAACAAAATTAGTACTAGCACTCGAAGATAATGATATCCATATTCTTCATCGCTGCGGCGGAAAAGCACGTTGTACGACTTGCCGTGTAGAAATCGTATCTGGAGACTTCTGCGAGCCTACACATATTGAGAAGAATGCTATTACTGAAAAAGGAATTGAAGATCATTTGCGATTGTCATGTCAAATGCGTGTACAGACTGATTTAACCGTTCGCCCAATATTGACTGTTGAAAATTCTGGATTAGATGCTGGGCCGCGTCCTGTGGAATGAAAAGGCAACAGAATGAAACATTTAAAACGCTTAGTTGGTGAATATGCTAGTGATTTTGTAAAAGATGGGATGAAAATCGGCCTTGGTACTGGTTCCACTGTATATTGGACAATACAAAAATTGGGACAGCTAGTAAATGAAGGTTTATCTATTCAAGCTGTACCAACATCAATAGAAACTCAAAAATTAGCAGAGCAACTGTCTATCCCCTTAATCTCTTTAAATGACGTAGATTATCTTGATCTCACCATTGATGGTGCAGATGAGATTAACCCGGATTTACAGTTAATTAAAGGGGGCGGTGGTGCACTTCTTCGCGAAAAAATAGTTGCTGTGTCTTCCCAGAAACTTATCATAGTCGCTGATGAATCGAAACTTGTAACGAATTTAGGTATTTTTCCTCTTCCTATTGAAATAGTACCTTTCGCTTGGGAGCAAACTGCAAAACGAATTCAATCATTTGGTTGCCAGACATTTTTACGTATCCAAAACAATAAACCATTTAAAACAGACAATGGAAATATGATCTTAGATTGTATTTTTCCAAATCAAATAACCAATCCACTCGAAACTCATCAGCAGTTAAAAATGATAACGGGTGTAATTGAAACTGGTCTATTTATTAACATGGTAGATAAAGCAATTATTGCAACCGAAAAAGGAATAAAGGTATTATGACAAAACTAAAGGGCATGAGCCCGGTACAATACCGAGTTCATGCCCAAGAAGTTACCTAAGGAAGGAATCGTCTAACTTTTTAGGACACTTCACTAATAGTGGCTAACTAAACGAATTTAGCTAACTCACATTGCAATCTATATCCTTCTAATTCCCAAATTTTATTTACAATACGTTCTTTACAACATTCAATACCAATATTCACATCATAATCAGCAGGATTAGTACATGAGCTGGATTCGGTTAAAATAAATCCATTTGGCAATTTCGCAACCACGACTGTACATTTACCATGAAATTCTTCCACTGTCCATTTCGTTTTTTCTAAAATATTATCAATATCCTGTTGAGTTACCGTATTTTCCATAACTCTATAACCTCCCAATCTTCTGCTAACATATCAGTTTATGAAGCTAACCAAGGAACAAAATTTTCTTGTACTGTTTTCATTGCAATATATGCAACATATGGGACATTATGTCCTGTATGCTTGTTTATCATAAAGATTGATAAAATGGGTTTGTGTAATTACTTAACTAGCTGACAGGTTATTTGAAGAAAAGTATTTTTTCCTTATTCTATAGAACAGTTCGATAAACTCTAAAACATCTCCTCTCCCTAATACCAAAGAGCCGTAAAACATAAAAATCATGGCTACGAAAATACTAGGTACCTATATGAGTTTGATAATAAATGAGAAGTCCTTATTGGATTTTAGCAGAAGGGATGGATGAAAATGGACATTAGGAAAATACGATATTTCATAAAATCCATCTTGTATTACGTGAAATGACAACGGAGCAGCAACTAAAAGCACTCTATGAAAAACAAATTCATATTGGATTTTTTCGTTCTAAACAGAACAATGAGATACTATCTTCTGAAGTTTGTGCTGAAGAATCTTTAAGATTGGTTTTACATCAAGATCACCCTTTCGCCTCATTACCCGAAATTCCACTCCAATTGTTAATTGATGAACCATTTATTTTGTTTCCACGTCATTTTGGTCCAAATTTTTATGATTTAATTGTTAGCTACTTTTTGGATTATGGTGTACGTTTAAATGTTGTTCAAGAAGCTATTCAACTGCAAACTATTGTTAATTTAGTTGCAACAGGAATGGGTGTTTCTGTCGTTCCATCGTCGGTGGAAAGTTATAAACGTCCTGGTTTTGTAGTACCCAAGCTACTGCGAGTTGAGCGAGGGTAAGATCAATCTCTTGTGCGATGGGTTTGAGATTCTAGATAGCAGTGAGCACATTGTCGTTCATCCAACGTTGTGCAAGTTGATTTAATACTTTTCTTTCAGCCAACAACTGCCTTTTGAACTTTTTCTTTTAATATATAATTTTACTTATTCCTTATAATCTTCGTTACTTTCGGTTGGGTCGTTTCTACTGTTACTTGCTCGTCTTGAAACCAAAAATTTGTAATATCTAATATGTGTTCCATTGTACATATACCCCTTTATGAAATCCGAAGCCTTTTATACTTTTCGAAATATGAATTCAAAAAGCATACCTATTCCAACTCCAATTGTATACGCTAATAAATCACTCCACAAAAAACCATATCCTAATATAAGTCCACCTAATGTCGTTGCCCGTATACTATCTATCCATTCCGCATGATATAATTGACTCATTTCAATCCCATAGCAAAATAGTAAACTTAAAAATGCAATCTTTTTAGTCTCCATTTTATGAAAAAGAAATCCAACTCCAATGAAAATCATCAGCGCCCATAGTGCATCTCCTAAATAGGCATTTAATAAATCTGGTAAAACATACGCGAACTTTCTTGATCCCAATCCAAAGATAATTACTATTATGGTTAGTGCCGCATACAGTACCCTATTTCGTTTATATTCCATTCTTAAATCCTCTCTCATCACACCAAACCTTTCACAAAACCTGTACCCCCTATTTTTATAAAAGTGATGTGCATGTTCCCTTTCAGCACGATTTCCGATATATAATCTAATTGAAACTCCTCATTGTTCTATCTATGTACAGCGTCTAAGCGTGTATTTCTGATTTCCACATCTCATTCTACTCTACTGTTCAAAGCCCCTATACCATTATTCATTTATTCCTCATGCAATACTTGAAAATCAGTTACCAGTGAAACTATATTTCCCTTCTCATCAATCCCCCAATAGGAAGGATAAAAACCATCACCATAACCCGAACGGAACATAATAATATTACTCCCCGTTTCCTCACACACTACACAATTCCCCCACTCATCATCATGTTCTGTTAGTACGTCATCTATTAGATCATCATACAAACTAATAAATTCGTCTCCTAGTTCTTGTTGTAGTCTATCTTCTACTTCTTCTAACTTATCAATTGCTTCTACATCTGCAAAACACCCTAGTCCCGTATCAACTGGATAGCCAAAAATGTAGCCTTCCTCTAGTTCACTTACATTCTGCCCTGGCTTTGTTGCCATCTTCCACTCTACCGCTTTTGATTCCGATACTTTCAATTCAGCACCAGCAATTACACCATCTTCCTCGTTCCACCAAGCAATAATTGGATATGTACCTAGCTTAGTTGTTTGTTCGAAGTGATTTTTATTAAAAATAAGAGGATCACAAGCAACCAATTTTCCTGAAGTAACTTTTAAATGATCTAATACTTCAGAACGTAATATTTCACTATTCAATTTAGATAATTCATGTAATAACTTTGACATACTATTTTTCTTCCTCTCGTTCATTTATTCATAGACTTTCCTAGAATTTAAGCTGAGAAATCATCAATAATTTCCACCACTTCAATTTTCCCATTAATTAAAAGCTCTGGAAGCTCATTTTTTACATTACCCTTCCAATATTCTTTAGCTTGTTCAATTTTTCGAGAGAAAGGAACACCATCTTCCTTTGGTAAAAGGTTTCCATCACCCTCAAAAGAATTCCCCATAACTCGAAGCTTAACAATCTGCAAAACTTTCCGACTATAAGAATCAAATAATTTTTTCCATTTCAAAGCATCTTCATAACTTTTCGCAGCGTATAAGCAAGACAATCTTGAAGGATATTCAGGATATTCTTGTAGTCTAACCATTTCTACTATCACTTCTCTAATTGCTCTGATTGTTTGGTCTACATACTTAATCGCTACTTCGGCATTTTCTTTATTCATGTTCAATCCTGTATTTGTATAATGATCTTGTATAATCTGAATAAAGTCTTCACCTTTTGAATTCAATTGTTCTCTCTCAAAAAAGAAGCGATATAAGGTATTATTTTGGTTCTTATCAAAGTTAATTATCTGCCCAAGAATCATTTTTTTCCTAGTAACGATGTGATAAACATACAATTCGTTCTCTTTCATGGCCTGTCTCCTATTGGTCTTCATCAGACTATATTATATAATTTCCATCACTCTTGTCCGCAAAGAATAATTTGTTTCAGGTACTTGATTCATCAGTGTATCAAGTACAAATATTTTATTATGAATTCTCATACATGTAGCATTCCATCCGTCTAGAGAATCTTCGTTACTTTTCTTTTTGAAAAGCAGTATGTACGTGTTGCTTCCTTTGATCCCTTCCCACCTCGTATTCTCTTATCTTGTAAGCTGATTACGATGCATGACTATTTGCCTCGTTGCTTTGAATTGTTGTTTTCCATAGAATTTTATTAATTTTTCTTCACAAAATAGACTTACAATATCTATATGAGCAAGCTCATGAAGCAAGATTGTCATCATTTTCTCACCAATTTCCTTATTCCTTACACTATTATGTACTACAACATCTTCAATATACGCTCGAAACACACCATCAGTTACTGCTCTTGCAAATCCTATTAATTGCTTCTCTTTCCATACACCAATCGCTATACTATTCTCTAACATTTTAGAAATATCTTCTTCATCTCTTTCAGGCCACCAACCAACAGAATTGTACAGTAGCTTCACTTTTTTTGCAGTAATAGGTTGTTTATGATGAAATGTATAATTGTACATTCTATTTACCTCCCAATATTCAATTTACATAATATAATTATTTCACAATTTTAATTGCTTTTCTAAAAAATGTTGACTATACCCTTTAGGATGATCTTCCACTACGCCAAACTCCCTGTAACCATGTTTCTTATAAAATTCAGGTGCTTGAAAACTAAATGAATCAAGTAGTATAAGCCTACAGTTTTTCTCTTTGGCAATTTCTTCGATTTTATTTAATAGTTGACTACCATATCCTCCATGACGTACTGACTCATCCACCCATAAAAAATCGATATGGAGGTGATAAAAATATATTGTGCCTGTTATGCCTCCAAATATTTTGCCAGCATTGTCTTTTAATAGAAAACTTACATGTTCTAGTGGACTTTTTACTTCATCTGGTAGTACAGACATATTGTATTGGATTACTTTATTTTTAATGTACTCGCTGTCTTTTGAATTGTTTTGTTGTGTAATTTCCAAGTCTATTCTCCTTTCTCTTCATTATAAATAGCATCCTGTATACTCTTTATACAAACATTGTAATGTTTCTATTATTTTCATATCAGCTTCTTGATTCTCATACCGATTTGGTAACTCCATTCCACCAATTACATAAAGCAATGGATTTTCATGAAATGTTCCTAGTATACCAATATTCATAACAGCTGTAGACAATCCACCTGTCATATGTGCCAAGTGGTAACTTCGTATTCCCTCATATTTCCCTTGTTGTCTTACCATTCCATTTATAATGGGTTCCCATAACACTGGATCCGATTCATATCCTTGGAATATATGAATTAAAAGTTTAAGAACTTGTTTTAATTTCCCAACGTTTTTCACATCCCTTGGGTCTTTCGTAACATTAATCTTTGAAAAGGAACATTGAATTCTCTTATTTACTTCTTCCCATCCACCGCAAAAGTTCACAACAGATTGTGCAATACAATTGTCATGACATGCAATCATTACTTCCACAGCATTTCTTAATGTTAATACAGTTCTTTTTTGTAGATGTGGATATATTTCTTTACTATCTTCTTTCGGATTAAATACGATATTTGCGATTTCATCACTCCAGCGAACTTGATTCTCTTCAACCATTTTAGCTACCACAAATCCAATTGCCACTTTTGCGGCAGACGCTAGTGGAACCAATATATCATCATTATATAAAGCGATAATATTTTGGCTTTCTGGTGAATAAACAACGATACCTACCTGACCCGATTTTATTTCTTTTATTTTCTTGATTACTTCCTCCATTTGTACGCCTCTTCTCGATTTCGTTTTTATCCCTTTCAGTATTTCGATAATACAAATCAAAAATCCTTTTATGAGGTTAACAAATAGGTATTCTACTATTTTTATTCCAACTCTACTGGTAAAACATAGACGCCATTTTCTTTCTGAAGTTCTACTACTTTCACAACAGCATGAGTATTTACAGTTCCGTATATATGTGGATAGTTTTGACCATTAGAAGCCAATTCATATTTTATCTCCGCATCAACTAATGACGAATCAATTAGAAGTAGTACTAACTCCATTTCCCTGCTAAAATGTTTTTCTGCCACTTGAAGAGATTGTTCTAAAAAAGAACAATGAATAAATCCTTCTTGCATTAGTGAAGCTTCAATTATATTTCCTTTTGCTTTTGCTACTTCCCATTCTCTTTTTTTCATTATCTTTGTAATCATAGTCATTTTCCTTCTTCCCTTCTTAGTTATAGAAAAAACAAGAGGATTTTCCCGCTAGTCACTTGAAAATCCTCTTTAAACATCTATTATTTACTTTCATATAACTCTTCTTGTATTCCTCGAATTAAAGGTGATGCTTCTCCAGAATAGAAGATTCGTAAGTCATGGAGAGCTCTTGTACATCCAACATATAATAATTTTGCATCATGCTTTGTACCTTTATAATGTACTTCATCAACATCGATAAGAAGTACCGCATCAAATTCTAATCCTTTTGCTAAATACACAGGCACAACTGAAATGCCGCCTTCATATTTATTTTGGTTTGCTTCGATGACATTAACAGTGATTCCTTCAGCTGTTAACTTCTCATATAAATCGCGGCATTCCTCATCTGTTCTTCCTATAACAGCGATCGTTTTCACATTTTCATTCTGCATATGTTGTAGAGTCTTTACAATTGCGGCAAATTGGTCGTCAGTCGAAATAACTTTTACTTTCTCACCACTGCGGAAAACAGGGGTTGCGAATCCTACTGGAACTTCAGCATTTTTAATCACTTCATTTGCAAACTCAATAATTTCTTTTGTAGAACGATAACTTCTCGTCAGTTCAAAATAACCCGTTTCTTGAAACACTTCTTTAAAGTCATTCCAGTCTTCAATTCCTTGATAATCATATATAGCTTGCGATAGATCACCTAAAATCGTAAAGGAATTACCCATTGTAATTTCTTTTAATATATAAATTTGGAATGGTGAAAAGTCTTGCGCTTCATCTATAACAACATGGTGGAATTTTTGCCCGATTTCAATACCTGCTAATCTATGGTGAATATGAATAAGAGGTGCTAAATCTTCTACATACACTTCTTTTTTACGGCAACTTTTTTCTGTGTCTTGAACAAGTTCTTCAGGCAAAAGTTCCAATATTTCTTTTCGCTGCATCATCGAACTATAAAATGATAACGGACTCATTTTAGGCCAAAATTTCATATAGGCATTTAATCTCTTTGTAGCTTCTTTTTTTAATACTTTTTTCTCATTTGTTCCTTCAAACTTTTTAAGTTCAATCTCAATCCAGCGTTTTATTCGGCCAACCAATCTTTCTCTACGCTTCATTAATGGATAGTGTTTATATTCCACTTGTATCCATTTTTTAACCTCTTCTACTGTAATAGCAGCTTTATCCCACGCTTCAAAATCTTTTACTGGTACTAAATTCTCTTCAAATTGAGCAATACTTTTTTCAATAAATGACTTAAACTTCAGCGTTCCTTTTAATTTACCAAGCATAACCTTGCTATCATCACGATTTATTGCAAAAGCTTGTTTCAGTTTTTCTTCTGTATTTTTTACTTTCACCGCATCATCTAACGTACGTAGCGCCCAATCTTGAAATGTTGTTTGCCTAATATTTCCGACGCCAAGCTCAGGAAGTACACTAGAAATATAATCTAAAAACAAACTGTTTGGTGCAAATACAATCATTCTCTCTGCCTCTAGCTGTTCACGATATTCATAAATTAAAAAAGCAAGGCGATGTAAAGCGATTGTTGTTTTTCCGCTTCCTGCAACCCCTTGAATCAATAGTGGCATGTTTTTCTCTGCACGAATAATATCATTTTGTTCGGATTGTATCGTCGAAACGATATCTTTTAATTTATTATCTTTATTTTCACCTAATCGATATAGAAGAAAATCATCCGCAAGAGATACATCTTCACTTCCTTTTGTATATGTATCAACCACACGTTCTAGTTCTCTTTTGCGAATGGCGATATTTCTTTTTAAATACACATCTCCTTCTACTAGTCCGTCTGGTGAATGATAAAAAGCCGATTCTTCACCACCAGTAAATGAATAAAACATGCTCGCAACAGGTGCACGCCAGTCAATAACAATTGGTTTCATCGTTTCTTCATCTGAAACACCTACTTTACCAATATAAATTGGATTTGGTTCTAATTGTCCATCCTCCTGAAAATCTAGTCGTCCAAAGTATGGTTCTTGTACACCAACACGTAAGTTTCTCCGACTTGATTCCCTCATACTTTCAAGGATTTGCTCTTTAAAATCTTCTCCATAATAAACTGGGATCTTTTCCAATTTCTCTAATTGCTCATCCATTGTAGCTAAAGTCTCTTTCATCCGCTGGAATTCTTCTTCAAATATAGTACTCATTGTGATGATTCCCTCCTGTCCGTTCGAAAATTTCAGTCGAAATACAATTGTATAAAAAATACGTTTACAAAGTCAATAGATCGAGTAAGAATTTTCCAAAAATAAAAACAGACAAAGGGTTTACGCCCTCCGCCTTTTTGTTTGCCTGCTCTATTAAATTAAATAGATAAGTAACATTCTAAATTGATTTTCCAAATAGTTTATCTGTAAATCTGCAATTTTGACCAATTCTCTAGAACTTGAGCTAAGGACATGTTGCATAATTCCTAAAAAACTTAATTAGTCCTAGCTATATTTTTTGGTAACGTGTCCAATCGCCAGAAGAAATGAGTTTTTGTAACATTTCGTCATTCTGCGCAACATAAACATATGCATCCCTATTATAATCTCCAAAATAGATAGTCTGTATAATACGCTCATATAAATCTTGTTCTGGATTACCTGTATACACTTCCAGTTCATCTAACTTTTTTAAAATCTCATCATCTACTTCATATACTTCGCCATACACTTTATCCTCTTTCGATCGAATCATTGCAGGATAGCCTTCATTTGTATCAAAAAGTTTCCCATGAGTCCATGCTTCTTCAGCTATACACGTTGCCCTATGTAAGTAATGAGCATTTGATTGTTGTTTTCTTAAAGTGCCGTAAACAAAAACATAATGCATTTCCTTATCCCCTTTGTACTTCTCTATTTTCTTATTTGTAAATAAGCACGAATCATAAAGTAACTCACTTCAGCAGGAAGCAGTTCTTTAATCGACTTTAATCCGCCTTCTGCATGTTGCATTGCTGTTTCAATAAGAGATTCATATTCTGCTGGAACGAAACTATGCCAATCCACTTCCATTCCTTCTTCATAACAGCGAATTAAGTGGTTTTCGACAGTTTGACTTGATAAGCCTCGTTCTTTTGCGATTATACTTAACTCCGTTCCTTGTTTATACATTTCATACGTTTCTAAGTGAGAATTTGTCGATGATTTTCCAGGCTTCTTGCGTTCCGTAACAACTTCTGTCTTAATCGTATCCGCGTAATCTGGATTTTCTTCAATAAAATGAATGACTGCTTGTAAAAAGTGCGAACCATACTTCGCAAGTTTATGTTCTCCAATCCCTTTAACTTGTAAAAGTTCTGCATCGCTTTGTGGCATTTTCGCACACATATCTTTTAGCGTTTGATCAGAGAAGATAACAAATGGTGGTACGCCTTCCCCTTGCGCGATTTCTTTCCGAACTTCACGTAATATCTCAAACAATGGATGATCCTGTACAATTTGTCTTGTTGCCACTCTTTCTTTACGTAACACATTTTCATTTCCAAGCAATACTTCTTTCCCTTTTTCTGTTACCTTTAAGGTTGGATACGTCCCGTGTTCCACCGCAATTAATTCTTCTGAAATTAAAAACTCAATAAACTCACTTACTTCTTTTACGCTACGATTCGATAAAAGACCGTAAGTAGGTAATGTATGGAAATTGAATTCAACTACTTTTTTATTTTTTGATCCGGTCAATACTTGTGCAATCATTTGCTTTCCAAATCGCTGGTTTGTTCGAATCATACATGATAAAACCATTTGTGATTCTCTCGTAACGTCGACGCTCTCACGTTCATCTATACAATTCCCACAGCGTCCACAATCTTCTTTTGGTTCTTCACCAAAATACTCTAGAATAAATGATTGTAAACATTGTTCTGTATGGCAGTAATCTGTCATATACTGCAATTTTTCAAGTTCATTTGAGAAACGTGATTCTCCAGTGGATTGATCAATTAAAAAGCGCTGTACTTGTACATCCTGAGAAGAATATAACAAAATACATTCACTATCTAATCCGTCACGGCCAGCACGTCCTGCTTCTTGATAATAACTTTCCATATTCTTCGGGAGTTGATAATGAATAACATAACGAATGTTTGATTTATCGATCCCCATACCAAATGCAGATGTCGCTACCATTACGCTCACTTCATCACGTAAAAATCGCTCTTGCTGTCCATTACGATCATGATCATTCATTCCGGCATGATAACGAGCAACTGAAACCCCTGCTTTATATAAATCTTCATACAACTGATCAACAACTTTTCTTGTCGCTGCATAAATAATTCCAGATTCCTTTTTATTTTGACGAATATAGTCCGCTAAATATGCATTTCGATCCTGTCCCTTGATTACTGAGAACGATAAATTTTCCCGTTCAAACGTTGTCATAATTGTATTTTTTTGATCAATTTCTAGCGCGCGACAAATATCTTCTCGCACTTGCGGTGTTGCAGTCGCAGTTAACGCTAATACAAGCGGCTTTTCTGGAAGATAGTCTAATATACGATGTATATGTAAATAACTTGGGCGGAAATCATGTCCCCACTGCGAAATACAGTGTGCTTCGTCAATTGCAATCATCGGTATCTTCATATCAATTAATTGATCCACAAATTCCATTGAATCTAGACGCTCTGGCGCCACATATAGCAACTTATAATGACCTTGTTTCGCTAATTGGATTCGTTGGTTTGCTTCTGTAATTGAAATAGAACTATTAATGTATGTAGCTGAAATTCCATTTTGTACTAACGTATCTACTTGGTCCTTCATAAGTGAAATAAGCGGCGATATAACTAATGTCGTCCCCTCAAATACTAATGCCGGAATTTGATAACAAATCGATTTACCACCGCCTGTTGGCATAATACAAACGGTATCTTTACCATCCAATACATTTTTAATTGTCTCATCTTGCCCTCTGCGGAATGACGTGTAACCAAAATAGGACGCTAAAAGTTCTTGTGCTTTTGTAAACAAAAAAGATTCACCTGCTTTTCTTAGTCTTTCATCTAGTAATATTATATCATTACTCGAAAATCATTGTACCCTCTACTTCTCTCCATCGCTTCGCATGCTTACGAATAATCGTTACAAACTCATGCAAAGCTGGAGAAAACCATTTATTTTTATGATACGCAAGTTGTGTCGCAAACTTTGTTTCATTTGCAATAACAGCGTGTAATCTCTTATCTTTCCACTCTTGCTGGACCGTAATAATTGGTAATAAAGAAATCCCTAATCCGCACATTACACATTGTTTTATCGCCTCAATACTCCAAAATTCAAATGTACTTTCATGTTGAATTCCTTGTCTTTGTAAATAATGTTCAAAAAACGCTCGGTAACTGCAATCACGTTCCGTATACAAAAAGGTTTCCTCTTGAGAAAATTGGACAACTTGTGAATCTGTTTGTCTTACAATATAGTCTTTAGGAAAAACAAACGCCATTTGCTCCATGACAAGTGGTTCGATATGTAAGTCCTCTTCATGACGCTCTGTGTCTAAGAGAAAAGCAATATCTATATTCCCGCTCTTTAAATCATTTCGTAATTCCCAACAAGTTGAAGCTTTTAATGTGATCTTTACTTTTGGATACTTCTTTTTATATTCGTGAAGAATAGAGGGCAATCGGTAAATTGTTAATGATTCTGGAGCACCAATTACAATTTTTCCAGTAATCTCATTATCCATGCTTGGGATTTGTTTTACTTTCTCGGACAAAGCAATCATTTCATTGGCATAAGGCAGTAAATGCTTCCCTACATCTGTTAACACCATTTTTTTCCCTAACCGATTGAATAAAGGCTGTCCCATTTCTTGTTCAATTGCTTGAATATGTCCTGTTACAGTAGATTGCGCATACCCTAAATAGTCTGCTGCCCGTGTGTATCCTCCTAACTCAACAATTGTTTTAAATGTTTTTAAATGCCGAATCTCCACTTCAATATCCCCATTCTAACATCATAATTTCCGATAATTAACTTCATATATATCTATTTTACTGATAAATAAACCCGATTTACAATAAAAGAAACAAATTTTTTTAATTTTTCAAAAGGAGATGTATGTACATATGAGAAAGAAAAAATTAGGGCCATTACTTCTCAGCAGCTTAATTATTGGTCCCATTTTAGGATCGGGAATCATTTTACTTCCCCCACTTATTTACAAAACAACTGGAGATTATGCCATTATTGCTTGGCTATTTATTATGGGAGTTGGATTTCTTTTTGCTTCATTGTTTGGTAAGTTAAGCATTCGCTTCCCCAGTGAATCTGGAATTGCACATGCAGTCGATCAAGCTTTTGGACCTTCTATAAAACAATTAACTTCTATTCTCTTTATCATAGCAGGTTGTCTAGGACCAACAGCTGTTCTGATGACAGCCAGTCAATATATAGCAGCTTTATTTTCAAACTTTAAATTTCCGTTAGAGGGAATTGGTTTTCTTTTAATGAGCGTTTGTATATTCATTTTATTATTAGATATATCATCTATTGGAAAAATATCATTTATATTTTCAACAGCTGCAACCGTTCTTTTATTAAGTGGAGGAATCAGTTCTATTCCTCATCTTCGATCAGAACATCTATTTCAAACATCTTTTTCTTTTGGTAATTTTGGATATAGTATTTTACTGCTCTTTTGGGCTTTAGTAGGTTGGGAGATTATTGGGAATTACAGTATGGAGGTCAAAAATCGAAAGAAAACGATTCCGCAAGCAATTGCGATAAGCACATTTACTGTAACGGTTGTTTGTCTTGTCGTAGCAGGCGCTACACAATGGATTGAAATTCCAAGTTCAAATCAAGAAAATTTACGAATAACAGTCATATTAGCTACTTTATTTGGTGAGTTTGCTATCCCTCTTATTGCCTTTATTACTACTGTTCTTTGCATGAGTACATATTTATTGGTTGTTGGCGGTGTCTCACGTCTTATCGCTTCTGAGGCGAAATATATAAAGAAATTCTCTAAACTTTCCTATCGTACGAAATCGAATGTACCAATCTTTTCTTTACTGTTATTAGTAAGTATACATACTGCCGTATTTATCTGCCTATATAACCATCTCATTACAGTTGAACAAATCGTAGCCATTGCAAATGCTTTCTTTATCTGTAATACCATATGCGGAATCTTTGCAGCATATAAATTATTACCAGGTTTATTTAACAAAATTCTCTCTTTAAGTTTAATTGTCTGTTTCTTTATCATTCTCTCTTTCTCTTCCATCTGGATTTTAATGAGTATCGGAATACTAGTTGCTTTCTATGGATTACAGTACTTCAAAAACAGACCAAAACCTTATGAAAAGGAAATTTCAATAAGATAATGAAAAGAAAAGATTCTCATTTGAACTATTTCTCACACAAATCACACATTCATTTCCATAATATAACCGCATCAAATTAAAGGAGGTTTATTTATGAAACGCAACAATAATCTAATTGCCTTTCGCTCTTCGGATAAACAACTCAAAGTCTCTAATAATGATGCCTGGAAATATGAATCTATTTATAAATATCGACCTTTATTTTCCTACAAAAAGCTTTTTAACATCTTTTTTAATGAGAAAAAACATGAATAGCATTCATACAACATTTCTCAATGCGCGACCCATGGACTTCATTCATCCTAATTGTTAATATTTAATGAATCTATTGGATTAAAGTCCCTTCTTACGACCTGCCTTTTATTTGCAGGCCTTTTTTATTCCCCCATGACCCTATAAATGTAACAAAAGCATGAATTTGTTACACGTATAAAGTAACTATTGATGACAGCTAAAATTTTTTTCTCAATACACAAACCCCATTCTGTTTGTTACTATAAAGATACTCCAGATGGGTTATTACTCATCAACATTATCTAGCCAAAGAGACCTGCCCGCGGGAAGTAGGTCTCTTTGACTTTGTTTGAAAGATTTCTTATAGCCTCCGCACTAGGCCTCTCTTCATTTGGACGCATTTACCAGCACTATTTCCAAGAAATTCATGTTATGCTTACTTTGTCGAGCCCGACATTCTCGGCAATATACCCTTACGAAGCCCTGTAACTTCCCTTGCAGGGCTTCATTTCTTTTATATCCCCCTTATTAACATCTTCAATTTACTTTCCTACAATTGACTTAAAAAAATCCCCTTTAAGATCCATATAAATTCCCACATCTCTTTATAAAGTGAAACTGATTATTAGCCCTCACCAATCGGACTTTTACGGACAGTTAATCTCCCGCCTAACTTCTTTAGAAAAGCAGAAGCAGCTCGATCGGAATCACAGGTGTAGCTTTAAAATAAAGTTTGATCAAATTAATGAGAATGACGCTGATAAAAGACAAATAGAAAGAGCATGTTTAAAAAAAGATTAATCAAAACATGCTCTTATTTCATCTAATTGCTCAAATGTTTTATGAACATCTAGCACTAACAAAATCAGAGGCTGTATCTATTTTAAATAAAGATTATCAATCCAGTGTTAAATTGTATGACAAAATAGAGAAAGAAGCCTTAGAAATGGCTGACGCTATTACAGCAGCGATCGTAAAACAATTCCCTCAAGTTTTTCAATAACAGAAGATACCGATTCATTTTTGAATCGGTATCTATTAAACTTTTTCTCCCTATCAACTCGTAAATTCCTTTACATAATTATTACCAACCACCTTATCTCTTTACATTTAACATGTATAGAGATATTTTATTAATATCCTTATTTATATTTATAGGAGGAAAAATATTGATTAACGCAGTAGGTATCGCTTTTATTCTTTCTAATAAGCCTGAAAAGAAGAGAAAAGTTTATCTTAATGATAGATTTGCACTAATAGACATTTTTGAATCTAAAGATGTGTATGATTCTGAAGGCATCCCACTAGTAGAGCTAACATGTAAATACAGTATTTATTTGGATGAAAAATACTATTGTAAATCTCTCGAAGACTACACTGGACAAGTATTTCCTTTCCTTAGTTCAAAAATAGGAAAAGGTCTTGTTAGAAATTTAAATTATTATTTTTCATATGTTGATGTGTATAATAAAAAACCACCAGTTAAAGAAATAAGAAGCCTTATGGAGGAAGTAATCAATTACAATTGAACTACCCCCACCTACCGTTACACGCTTGAGGTAGGGGTCTTCTCGCTAAATATGATAAAGGGGATTTCTACATCCCTTTTTTCTATGAATGATTAATCTTCATCTCGATATGTTAATACAGATAAAAATCCTTTTAGTGAATCACTATGTAAAAGTGGCTCCCACTCACCCATGCCATGTTCAGCTGTATACACTGGAAAATTAATATCTTTTACATCAACAAAAAATGGATCTCCCATTAATTCCTCATATCCAATAACAAACCAGCTTTCTTTCCAATCCCCTTTTTTGTTTCCAATAAGAGATTCATTTTCTAACCCTCCTACACGATAACCTAATTGTCCTTCTTCAAAATCAGCTCTAGAAAATAGATAAACAGGCAACATTTCTTCTGTAATATCTAAAATTTCTACCTCTTGATTTTCTAACCGATCGAGCATACATAGCAACTTATCAATTTCATTCTTGTAGGACATTTTAACATCTCCCCATCCAACTTCTCAGCTTATAAGCCTGTATTTCTAACGATACACAACACTTTTTTATACAGTATCAATCGATTTCTTTAACTTTTACTAAATCTCGTTATGATTTTCAACCGCACATTTCAACCTCTGCAACATATATCCAATCCCTTTACATCCCTCTAGCGGGTAAGAAATAATCTCTTCTGGATATAATTTTGTTACTACTTTTTTATGTTTCTTTCCTGCAAGCAGGACAATTTCATCAAAATTTAGCAGCTCTTTATCAATCATCTGTTTTTTTAATTGTTCTATACAAATAATTTCATCGCTTTTTGAATCAAAAGCAAGATCATAGTTTTTTTCTATTATATCAGTTGGCAATAAAAATCCATGTTTAGCTGATAAAATAACCCAGTGTGTAAAAAATTGAGAAGCATATGCTTGGCATGCTTTTCCGAATGGACTAATGTATACACCCTTCGCTTCTGTTGGTCCCTTTTATCCCAAATCTTCTTTTTCCCACATGGAATTATGCATAGTCTTGTCATTATTACGTTCTTTCCCCTCTTCTCTTTCAATCCCATAAAATCTACTTCATAATAAAATCATAGCATTTTTCATTCACGGATAAAAATAGTAGGTTTTTCTTTTCTTCCTGACCAAGGTTTATTTTTTCTAAATGAAATAGGAAAAGAATAGACCTTGATATCCGAAATTTTATCCTTCCTAAAAACAAAAAAGAACAAGCAGACTGTATATCTGCTTGTTCTTTTACATCCGAAGTACTCTTATAGAGCTTGGAACGTTTCTGTTAATACAGGAACGATTTGTTTTTTACGAGACACAACACCTTTTAAAGTTGCTGTATTGTTTTCTAACGTTACGTTGTATGCTTTCTCAACAACATTCACTGCTTTACCGATTGCAAGACCAACTGAATCGTTCGTTAAGATATCAGTTACAACGAATAAGAATAGGTCTAACCCTTTTTCTTCTACTACTGCAGAAATTACCTTTTCTAATTCCGCTTGGTGTACAAGAACGTCGTTTGTATCAACAGCGTTTACTTGTGCAATTTCAACTTTTGCATCGCCCATTTGGAATTCTTTTGCGTCAAGTGAGATTAATTGCTCCATTGTTTTACCGCTTAAATCTGCACCAGCCTTTAACATTTCTAAGCCATAGCTTTCTGCGTCAACACCAGCGATTTCTGCTAATTCACGAGCTGCCGCTACGTCCTGTTCTGTGCAAGTTGGAGATTTGAATAGTAAAGAATCTGAGATAATTGCAGATAACATTAAACCTGCAACCTCTTTACGAATTGCAACGCCATTTTCTTTGTACATTTTGTTTAAGATTGTAGCTGTGCAACCAACTGGCTCACAACGATAGTATAAAGGATCGCTTGTCTCAAAGTTAGCAATACGGTGATGATCGATAACTTCTAACACACGAACAGATTCGATATCGTTAGCACTTTGTTGACGTTCATTATGGTCAACTAAAATAACGTTGTCCACTTCGTTTGCTACTGTCTCAACAAAACGCGGTCCTTCTACTTTAAAATGATCTAACGCAAATTGAGTTTCACCGCTGATTTCACCTAAACGTACAGGCTCAGCATTCATTCCTAATTCTTTTTTTAGCTCTGCATAAGCAATTGCAGAACAAATTGCATCTGTGTCTGGGTTTTTATGCCCGAAAACTAGTACTTTTTCCATGATTTCCACCTCTTCATGAAAAGGATATCTTAAAGAAGCAAATATGACAATATTTTAAACACATTTTTTATAAATAAAATCAAGTTTTTATCATATTCACAAAAAACATCCCTCTTCTCCTATATTAAAAGGAAAAAATTTTGGGAAAACGAATAAAATCATGAAAAGGAGGTTTATTATTATGCCTATTATAAAGCTTGAAAATGGTGTGGAATTATATTATGAAGAACAAGGAAAAGGTACACCTATTCTTTTTCTCCACGGTGTTTGGATGAGCAGCCGTTTTTTTCATAAACAAATTCCTTATTTCAGTGAAAAATATCGTGCGATCTCGATTAATCTACGAAGTCATGGGCGCTCTCCTCATATTGAAACTGGACATACGATTGCAAACTATGCCCAGGATGTACACGCTTTTATAGAAAGCTTATCATTAAAAGATGTCATCTTAGTAGGTTGGTCGATGGGAGCATTTGTTGTATGGGAATATATAAAGCAATTTGGAGAACAAAATATTAAAGGTTCTGTTATTATAGATGAATTAGCGTCTGATTTTAAATGGCCTGATTTCCCTATTGGTGCCTTTGATTTCGCAACACTCATTCACTTCATGAGAGAAGTTCAAACAAATCAAGCGGAGCTTCTAAAGGGGTTTATCCCTCTCATGTTTAAAAATCCTCTTTCTACAGAAGATGCAACTTGGATGCTTGAAGAAGTAACAAAAGTTCCAGCTTCTATTGCGAGTGCTATTTTGTTTGATCAATCTGTTGTTGATTACCGTGAAGAATTAAAGTCAATTACCAAACCAACTTTACTTTGCTTTGGTAGAGAAGAAAAATTAATTCCAGTAGCTGCGGGCGAACATCTGCATGAACATATCCATAATTCTAAGCTTGTTATTTTCGAAAACAGCTGTCATTGTCCATTTCTAGAAGAAACTGATCATTTTAACAATGTGCTTCATTCTTTCTTCCAATCACTTTTATAATAATATATTTTAAAACAAAAGGGATTTTCAGAATCAAAACTTTACACTTTGATCAATCGTAACTTTTTCCTTAGCACTATTTCTTTCTAGTTCTTTACATTTTTCTTCCCAAAATTCAATGCCTTCACATCCTGCTTTTTTCTGACTTTCATAATCCTTCAACATTTTTTAAGCAGATTTTGTTAAAAGTAAAATTGCAAGAAAGTTAAGTTAAGCCATACTTCCTATCCTTCAATCACCAAGATTCCATCAAAAAAGCAAAGGCATTCACCTTTGCTTTCTTTTCTTTCCTTATAGATGCTCTAACTAATTATTTGTAGCCTTTCCCATTGGATCTTTAGATAAAAACAGTATAATACCAAATAAAGCTTTTTCCCCATCTATAATTGCACCATACCTAAAAGTTCATAAGCATAAGAAATGAATTCGATCCTCTCCGCTTTCAAGTTCCAGGTTTATTTCATTTTAAAATATACATACTAAAAAAGAGCTGGCGAGATTACTCTCAACAGCCCTCTTTATTACTCATCCGAGTTATTTAAATTCGCTAATGCGAAAATACCTTCATTATCATCTAATTCAAGTTGTAATCTTGCTGCAAATGGATTGATATTGTATTCCCTATCAAGCCATAAGCGAAGTGCTTCAATTAAGTTTGCTTGAATTAAAATTTGCTGGCGACCATTTACTTCTACTTCAGCAGAAAAACCATAGTCATCATCATACATCAATTCAACTAAAACTGCTTCTGGACCAACTTGACGCTTCTCTGCAATATATACACATAGTGCATTTATAAGCTCTTGTTCAGAGATTTTTATCGTTTCCATACTGCTTCTTCCGCCTGTTTCTTACGTTGATTTTTGAAATATTTAAATGCTCGAATCGCTAACATGACGATACCAGCCATTACTAACATATTTACCATGAACGCTAACACAGAACCAAGTGCTCCCATGTTTGCAAATAAGCTTCCCATTAATAAACCACCAAGACCACCTAGTAATAAACCTTTCATAAAGCTTCCTTTATTACTCTTTGGTGCTGTGTTTGATGCTTTTGTTTTTGAATCAGGGTTTGTTTTCTGTGCATTCACATTAGAGTCTTTTTTGTTTAAATCCACTTTCGAATTCTGTCCTGAACTTGGTGTAAATGATTTTTTACCTGATTTGTAACTCTTCGCTGCTGCATGATCTACGAAAACAAAACTGCTAGCTCCAAAAACAACCATAAATGCAGTCATTACTGTAACGAGTTTTTTCAACATAGTATATCCAGTCTCCTTTTACTATAGATATATGTGAAATCTATCTTTCTCTAAAATAAGAATGATAGATTTATTTTAAAGTTAAATAAAAAGTTCTTATGAACCTATTATATGAACTTTTATTGAAATAAGCAAGCGTTATTTACTTAACTTTATTAATAATTTAAAAAAACTTAAGTTAACAGGAAAAATAAAGAAAAACAGAATTGACTTTACAAGCAACTAAACATAATATAAGTTCATAAGAACTTTTATAATTTTGGAGGTGAAAAGATGGAAACATTTCATCTCACACGAAACGAAATGGCGACGCTCCTTCTTTCTCTTAGAGGATGGAATACAAAAAGGCCTCTCGTTATTTTGCAAGAAGCTTGGGCAAAGTCACATAAAAAAGATATTGAGTGTGGTCAAAGTGTTACAGCTTTTATTACAACCGCTCTTTCACCTATTTTTGAAAAACTAATTAAAATTGAAGATACAGATATTGGTTTTTCATTAAATGAGATTGTTGCGCTTGGTAATCAAATTGAAAACACCAGTTTTTCGGTAACAGCTATGCAAAACTGGGTAAAACGAGATATAAAAGAAATGATCGGTTCACCACAAAAAGGAAAAAAATATTCAATTGAACAAGCAGCATTATTATTTATTGTAGAAGATTTGAAAACTGCACTAGACTTTGAATCTATACGTAAGTTATTAAGACTTATTGTAAATGATCCAGCTGATCGAAGTGATGATTTAATTAATCCTGTTCATCTATACGTTGCTTACTCCTCTTTATTTGAAGAGTTAAATCAAGGTGGTTGTTTACAATTAAACGCGACTGATACCATTCGTACAATTGAAAATATTGTAAAAGAAAAAGCAGATAAAATCGCAAGTAAATTTGACCAAATCAACAATGAACAACGGGAAGCCATTCGTAATGCGATTATTATCGCAACGCTCTCTGTACATACCGCATATGTACAAATGTTGGCAAAACGCTATGTATCGGCAACATTATTTCTACAAAATTTAGATGTGAAACCATAAAAAAGAGGAGCGAAATTCGCTTCTCTTTTTTTCTTTCTTATTATAAATAGTACATATACTCTCTTTTTGGCAAAGCGACCATTTCTTTAATGTATTTGGATAGCTCTAAAATATCCATGAAATGCGAATTTTTATTTATATAAATACCACCTATGTATGAACTATACCCTTTCTTTTCCTTCATAACTTCCGATATATATCGTACTTCTTTTTTATAACATGCAAAGTCACCTTCTAATCCCGATTCCCAATCTAAACTTCGTGATTTTGAAAGATATAATTGAGCTAACTCTGCTAATTGCTCATGTTCCGATACTGCAAAATACTTCATTTCATTTAAAATAACCTCATCAACTAAATGGACAAAATCTTTTACTTCTAATTCTTTTTCTCTTTTTTGAAAAAAGTTTTGTAATAGTGGGCTATAAAATGAAATGTTATCTTCTTTTATCTTCTGAAAAATAAGTTGAAATAATAAATCTTTTCCCACTACAAATGGATGACCAAATCCATTATGATAAAGAGCGCTTTTCACCTTTACTAGATGCTCTATATACGGTACTCCAGATTCTTCAATGACAAGCTTTTGATTCACCATACGCATAGTAGAAATGAGTTTCTCAATTGGAATTCTTTCTACTTGTAGTGATGAATAATATAAATCACGATTCCAAAAATCAAGCTGATCCATACCCAATGAACAAAATAAGAGTTCATCGATAATTGGAAAACTATTTTCTTCTGACAAGGCTTGGATTACACCTTCTAATAAATTAGGTGTCCGTTCTAAGATAGTACGTACATCTCTATCTTCTTGAATAATCTGTATCGTCCAATCACCATGATCTTGACCAGATATTCGTTGGAAGCAATGTGAATATGGACCATGCCCAATATCATGAAGAAGAGCTACTATAGAAACAACTTTCTGCTCATATTCTGTCAAATCAATGTCACTGATTGTAGTAAGATGCGTTATAACTTTATTTACAAGTACATATACCCCTATAGAATGTTCTATCCTTGTATGTGTTGCATTCGGATGTAAATAATATGTATGTCCTTGCTGTTTAATATGAGCCAATCTTTGAAATGCTTTTGTCTTTATTAATTCAATGATATCTCTATCTTGAATCGAAACCCTTCCATAAATTGAATCTGTAATCTGCACAGTTTCCCCCTCCTCAAATAATAAAATTTCTATTATATTATATCGAATTTTCTGTTTATTAAAAACTTCATTCTCCTTTAAGTATGAGAAATTTTTAATATACTTTTTATTGTCTCTTCATGAAATTCCAATTTGTATACCTTACTATAAAGATTAGAAACAAGATCGTACTAACACTATCTTTCACAAATACGTAAAAACCTTAAAATAGCTATACGGTAAACGTTTGATGTATAATTTATATATGAGAAATCAATTATATATTATTTCCCTAAACAGTAAGTGGCATTTCACCTCTTACAATTTTTAAAAATTTATGGACTAGAAGGTGCAACATGTTAGGTAGTTTTATTCATTCCGTATTATCATTTTTAGAAGGCCTTGGTTATTGGGGCGTTATGCTTGGACTTATGATTGAGATTATCCCAAGCGAAATCGTTCTCGCCTATGCAGGTTATTTAGTATTCTCAGGAAACATCTCATTTGTAGGAGCCGTTGTATTTGGTACGATTGGTGGTGTTATCGCCCAAATCTTTATTTATTGGATCGGGCGTTACGGGGGAAGACCTGTACTAGAGCGCTATGGTAAATACATTTTCATCCATAAAAAACAAATTGATGCCGCAGAAGCATGGTTTAACCGCTATGGAACCGGTGTTATTTTCACAGCACGATTCATTCCAGTCGTTCGCCATGCCATTTCGATCCCTGCCGGAATTACTAAAATGTCACCTATACGCTTTATTACACTTACAGCTCTTGCAATTATCCCATGGTCTATCATCTTTATCTATTTAGGCGAAAAGCTAGGAGAAAATTGGGGTAATATTAACGAAGTAGCTGGACCATATGTGACATCGTTCGCTATTGGTGGAGTCATATTAATTGTTTTATATTTCACTTTAAAAATATGGTTTAAAAAACGAAGAAAACTTGGTTAAATGAATCACTTAAGATAACGACTTAAAAAACACCATCAACTGAATTGATGGTGTTTTTTAAGTCGCTATACTTTTATAATTGAATCTGGTTACTTTTTAAAAAATCAATGATTTCTTTTTTATGCTTCAAATCATGTTGAACAAGTATCAAAAAATAATCATTTAACTTCATACTTTCTTTTCCGAATTGATAATCATTATTAAAATTTTGACTAGGAATCTCTTTTATAAGACTGACTAAACGCTCTCTTGTAAGAGTGAATTGATTAATTATCCCATCTTTTGAAATACCAGATCTTGCATATTGAATAGCACTATTATTCATTTTCTCGACATCATTTGAAACATTCGTTAGGCTTTCTAAATGTATGAAATAAGATACCCTATGTTGAATTAAAAACTCGTCCCAAATTATAAAATGTGAAATAACATCTGCAATTCCCCAGGAACCATTTCGAAAAGATTTAAACCATATATGATCAGGTAAACTCTTTAATCCCTTGCACCATTCTATTAAACTTAACTTTTCCTTCAAAATAGATTCTTTACTCATGAGCCTCTCCTTGTTCTTTAATTTTCATTACCATATGTCATTCACATCGACTTATTCTAGACGGTATAAGAAAATCCTCCTGCATTAAGTAAAAGCAAACGGATAAGCAACCATTCCTTTCCTAAGTTCGTATATTATCGTAAAAGGAGGAATTTACACATGCATTGGCAACAAAAAGTTCAATATTTAATCGGTAAGCCTGTCGGAGTTTCTTTAGTAAACGGTCAAGGAACATCTGGAGTCTTATGTGGTGTACACGGTGGACATATTTATTTGTATGAATACTTATATCAAGCGCAATTTGCAATGAAACATTATGATTTTAGACAAATTCAAGATATACATCCTTTTCCAAATTGTCCACAACAAAACCCTTTATATTAAAAATAGGAGCAGCTTCAAAAAGCTGTTCCTATTTTTATATTTGTCCTACATACTAATCAATTTTTATTGAAATACATTCTTAAATTCATAATATGATAATTGACGTCCACCATAATCTACATCGTGCGTGTATGTAAATCCAATCTTTTCTAAAACATTCTTCGATTTCTCATTTGTACTTTTAATTCTTGCGATTAATTTTTGAACCTTCAAATCATGAAATGCATATTGAATCGATGCATGAGCAGCCTCTGTAGCAAACCCGTTCCCCCAAAACTTCGGATCAAGAAGGTACATAATCTCCACATCTCTTGTTTCATCGATATATCTTAAACCACAATGCCCCATTAGTTCTCCCGTTGTTTTATGAAATAGGAACCACACACCAAAACCATTTTCAGTCCAATGTTTTATGATTTTTTCAACATACTGCTTGGCTTCTTCCCTTAACATCCCTCTAGATACTGCAAGCCATCTACCAACTTCATCGTTTTTCACAATTTGATGGAATGCATCAATATCTTCTAAAGTAGGTCTTCTCATTAAAAGTCTTTCTGTACGAATTGATTTGTCATTGACCTGGATTAACATATTCTCTTCCCCTTCATAATAAGTTTATTTCGTTAAATTATATCATGAATTTTCTTTCATTTTATATTACAAATCCCAAAACAACGATATACATCTATAGAAAAAAACAGACTATCGTTCAACCGAAGTCTGTTTTTTCTATACTTCATTTTTATTTTTTCACATCTGCCCATTTCAAGCTAGTTGCTGGCCCAAATTGATGTACATATAAATCTTTTACATATGACTTTTGTATATAAGATAATCCTCGCTGGAACACCGGTGCAATTACCGCTTCATCAAGTAGCATTTTTTCTGCATCTTGCATCGCTTTCCAACGTGCCTTTTCGTCATTTCCTAATTCCATTTTTATCTTTTTAATTAATGAATCATATTCTAGATTGGCATAGCCTGTATTATTGACGCCACTTTCTGAAATAAATACTTCTAAGTACGTCATTGGATCTGGATAATCCGGTAACCAACGTGATAATGACATTTCATATTCTTTCTTTTTCTCTAATGCTAGTTTTTGAGAGTGTGGTTGTAACTTCACTTTCACGGTTAATCCTGGTAAGTTTTTCTCCAATTCTTCTTTAATAAATTCTCCTACTTTTTTAAAGTTATCTAAATCATAGTTTAGCATTTCTAACGTAACTTCATTCATTCCTGTTTCTTGCTTCGCCTTTTCCCAATATTCCTTTGCCTGTTTTACATTCGTTTTATTAAACTCTGTCGTTGTTTCCCTAAAATCTTTTTTATCCGGCCCTTTCAAGAAGCCATTTGGAACGTAGTAGTTGGCAGGTACTGATCCATCGTTTAAAAATGAAGTCGCAAGTCCCTTTTTATCAAAAGCCATACTAAGTGCAAGACGAGCATTTTTATTTTTCAGAATTGGTACATTTTCATTAAAACGGAAGAAATACATAACAGGATCAGTATATTGCTTTAACTCTTTATCATTTTTATATTTATCAACGAATTCGGTTGAAATAACAGCACGATCTACTTTATCTGTTTGATATAAATTTACTACCGTCGAAATTTCTTTAACAATTTGGTAATTTACTTCATCTAATTCCACTTCTTTTTTATCCCAATATTGATTGTTTTTCTTCATTGTGAAACTTGCTTCATGCTTCCATTCTGACAATGTAAATGGCCCGTTATATAGAGTTGTATTCGCTTCCAAACCATATTTATCTCCTTGTTTTTTTGCGTACTTTTCGTTAATTGGATAAAAGGATGGTAAACAAAGTAATTTTGTAAAATACGGGACAGCATGTTCTAACTCTACAGTAAACGTTTTATCATCTTGAGCTTTTATCCCTAATTCATCCAGCCCCATTTGCTTCTTGTTTATCTTTTCTGCATTTTTCACGTCATACATGATATATGCATATTCAGAGCCAGTTTCGGGATTAACAAGCTGTTTCCAAGCATATACAAAATCATGTGCTGTTACAGAATCACCATTAGACCATTTCGCATCACGTAAATGAAATGTATATGTTTTTCCATCTTTACTAACCTCATACTTTTGCGCAATACCAGAAATGACCTCATCGTTTTTTGAAAGTCTAAACAATCCTTCCATTACATTATTTAATACGTTAAATGCAACAGCGTCCGTTACTTTTAAGGAATTTAATGATGGAATTTCTCCTGTCTCAGTTAACTGCAATATTTTCTTCTCTTCTTTTGGTTTTGTAGTCGTTTTTTCTTTTCCACAACCAGCTAAAAATGAAGAAAGTAGTAACGTACTAACTAATGAAAAACGAAGAACTTTGTTCATTCGAAAACCCCCTTGTATTATTGTTCTATTACTCTCTTATTAAGGTAAATAACGACGTGCTCCTGCATATTCTTCAATGTAACCCGGGGTGTTTACAGGAATAATTTCAACTGTTTTTGCTGCATTTGGAGAATGAATCATTTTTCCATCTCCAATATACATGCCCACGTGATGAACACTCCCTTTTCCTTGATTGTACGCAAAGAATATTAAATCACCTTTTTGCAAGTTTTCTCTTTCAACAGCAATCCCCGCTTTTGATTGTGGACCTGAATCCCGCGGAATTGTGATACCATGTGATTTGTAAATCGTATGTGTGAAGCCCGAACAATCAAATCCAAAACCACTTGTTCCAGCCCATATATACGGTAACCCTAAAAATAATTTCCCAGTATTCACTAAATCATCACCTGTTGGAATAGGAATGTCATTTTGTGATTTATATACTTTTCCGTCATTTTTCCGTAACCATGCTTTTTGTCCGTTTGGTAATAATACTCGATACGACATATTATCTTCACTTATTAGTGGTAAACGTGTGTTATAACTAACCTCTAAAGATTTATATTTATCAGATGGATTAATGTATAAAATAGCTGTCGACTTTGTAATTAGAACGAATGGTTGCTCCTTTTTTTCTGCAAATTCTTGATTATAGGTTAGCTGTTTTACTGGAACCCAGCCTGGATAACCAGCCTCATTTCTTGGCGTTGGCTGACCATGAACAACTACTTTTGCCCACTCACCTTGCCGATCAATGATTGTTACTTCCTGCCCCAATAAAGCTTGTGTTTCTAATTTATTTGTACTTGTTAACCAAAGCTTTTCATCAAGCGTCATTGATTTCGTCCATTTCCATAAATCAACAGGATTCGTTGCACTTGGCTCATCAATAGGACGAAGCAAATTGGGCCCAGTCCATAATGTTGCAGCCGCTACATCTACATATGCTTGATTACCTTTTACCTCTTCAGCATTCGCTACAGAAAAAGATGAAAATACTAACAAGCAACTAAAAAACATAGTAATGACTTTCCTCATAAACACATCCCCCTTTTATTAATATTTCTCCCTGTTCAAAAAAATTGTGACTTCAAAGAAAACCCTTCTGCTGGAATTTTATTTTATATTCACTGCATGATGCAGGTTTACCTTTGGTCCGTTATATGTGATTCCGCTCGGCTCTTCCATTAACCATAAAGGAGCATCAAGATCAAAGTAATGAATATTTGGATGAGCGGCTGCTACATGTGCAATCGCTGTTACGGAAAGCGATGATTCCATCATGCTGCCAACCATACATTTTACACCGGCAGCGCCGGCGATATCAGCAATCTTCCACGCTTCCCGTATCCCGCCGCATTTCATCAATTTAATATTTAATAGATCAGCATACTGTCCTTGAACAAGCTTTAAAGCGTCCTGCGCTGAGAAAACACTTTCATCAGCCATAATTGGTGTTTGTACATGATCTTTTACATATTTCATTCCTTCCCAATCTTTCGCATGAACGGGTTGCTCTACAAATTCTATATTTAATTTTCTATTTTCCATTTCCCGAATAATCGCGACAGCTTCTTTTGGACTCCAACCTTGATTTGCATCTAAGCGCAAAGTAACATCCTTCGGTACACTATTTCTGATTGCTTCAATACGCTCTAAATCCAGATCGGCTGATTTACCAACTTTAATTTTCAATATGTGAAATCCTTTTTCCACATGATTTTTTGCTTCTTTGACCATTAATAAAGGCTCATCAACACTTACTGTAATGTCTGTTCGAATCTCTTTCTTTCCACCAAGTAACGCATATAATGGCATATTATGAAGTTGACAATATACATCATATAACGCCATATCTACCGCTGCCTTCGCACTCGTATTTCCTACACAGCTCATTTGAATTTGTAACAGTAATGTTTGAAATTGCTGCAATTCTTTCCCGATTAATACAGAGCGAATCGGTCCTAAAATAGCCTCTTCCATTCCACTCGCAAAGTCCCCAGTAATAACCGGAGTCGCAGCTCCAGCTCCTTTTCCTACAATACCTTCATCTGTGTGAATAAAAACATCAATACTTTCAATTTCAGTTACAGTGCGCAATGCTGTTTTAAACGGTGTATGAAGCTTGATATAGCGCCGTTTTAACGTTAGATCCATGATTTTCATTTTCATTCATCCTTTCTGTCCAATAAAAAAATCCAGCCATAAGAACGACTCTTATGGCTGGATTTTGTCTATGAATGTGTAGACAAAGCAGCGATTTGATTATATTTTTTTTGTGCATCTTTTAATGCTACAAGTAATGCTTTTTGAGAAGATCCGAAATACCGATTTCTAATCTCTTCTACTAATTGTGGGTCATTCATATTTCTATGTAGAAATAAATGTTTTACAAATTGGCTCGTTAATGCAATGGTTGCTGAACAATCCGCATCCACAATTTTCCCTGTATCTTTTTCTACAACAAACGCAACAAAGTAGCTTTTAAACTTTTCTGTAATAGGATTATTTTGAGGTGCTTTAGCGTCCCCTACGATATAAATCGTATTAGAAGCATACACATATATCTTCCTTTCCTATACGAGGATAACGGTTTTCTTAACAGGCGCATGGGCTGACGACTCATCGTTAATTAAGAAATGTATCCGTTTACTGTATATTATATACAATTGACAGAATTTTAACAATATTTATTTTGGTAAATATTGTACAATTAAACTTCCAATCTCTGAAAATATATAATTCGTATGATGTACACATTCAACATTTGAACTTAAAACAGCTACATATACTATTCGGTTATTTATGTTCAGTCTTGCAGCATCATGTGTAACAGTTTGCAGTTCTCCCGTTTTGTTCGCTGTTAAAAGCCCTTTAACCCTCTCTAACTTCCCACATAATTTATAGGTAAATTGTTGATTTTGAAGTGGTTTATAAAACTGTTCTTCGTTTTCATAGTACTTTAGTAAAGATACAATATCTTCAGCTGTTGTGACATTATCCTTTCCCGGTTCCTTAGGTGCTTGCATCATATATCGTTGTAGTTTCGTCCCATTTAACCGTAGTGAATCAATATGTCTTTGAATATGATTCATTTTCAACTTATTTATAAGCCAATTCGTCGCAGTGTTATCAGAAACTGTAATCATCAATGTAATAAGATCTTGTATCGTTATATTTGGTGTACGTAATGAAGCAACTATACCGCTTCCTCCAGTTTTTTCAAGAGATGCAATAGAAATTAATTCATATGGATTTAAAATACCCTCCTTCATCGTTTCTATAGCACATGAAAGAATAGGTAACTTAATAAGGCTAGCTGACGGATGAATCAATTGTTCATTGTACCGATACATAATTTCCCCTTGTACCATGACACTTACATCTCCATTTATACTTTTAATTTGTTTCTCTAATTCATATATAAAGTCTGTTTTTTTCATATTCCCCTCTCCTTTTTGAAAATTATAACAACAAAAACTGTTCGCTATTATCGATATATCCATATATTTTTATAAAGGGCATAAATCAGTGACATTATGCTTTCTTCTCCCAACTCATTCAAAGCGCGTGTAAAAAAACAGTTAGCTCTTTGCTAACTGTTTTTAACACACGCTATCTACTCAGGTAATACAAATATAGTTTCATTCGGCTTAGAGAATTGATACTCTTTTCTCGCAAACTTTAAAATCTCTTCTTCATTATCAGTCAAATTTGCAATCTCACTCTTTAAATAACGGGAATCTTTTTTTATAGAAATTAATTGCTTTTGTTGATTTTTAATCGTAGCTCGCTTTTCTACAATTATTTCTTCTTGCTTAGTAAGAATATATTGAACATAAAAAGTTGCTGAAAAAATAAAAATAAAAGCTAAAATAAACCGACGCAATTTTCTCTTATTCATAACTCGGTATTCATTATACTGTGTTTGTTGTTGTAGTGTATTAGGAACATTTACTTTCTTGAGTTTCCTCATTTTTTAAATCCCCCTAACTCATTTTATTTCACTACCACAGGCATACTTTCTTACTAACCTAAATTCTCTTCACGTAAAATAAGCTCCTCCATAAAAAAATCTCATAAATTAACCAATTAGAGATACCTTTCGACGACATCTCTATATTTCAGATGAAAATTTTATATTTTGTGCTATATATTAGTGTTTTATGTTTTTAAGCTAGGCAAAAAGATCTCATAAACACATTTGCTTTTTCAGTGAATAATTTATTAGTAATTCCTTTTATTAAGGAGGTAAACAAATGAAATACCGCGACTTAGGAAAAACCGGTTTAACTGTTTCTGAAATTGGATTTGGAGCATGGGCAATAGGCGGTGATGAATGGGGACCTGTCAATGATGAACATTCTATTGCTGCTATGAAAACAGCAATAGAGCATGGAGTAAATTTTTTCGATACTGCTGATGTGTATGGATTAGGACATAGTGAAAAATTAGTGGCACAAGTAATAAAAAAACATCGAAATGATATTGTCCTTTCCACAAAAGGAGGTTTAATTGGTCATCACTATGATCCTGATAGAGAACCTGTCTATGATACAGCAGAAAAAATAATTGCAGTATTCGAAACTAGCTTACTTCGCCTGCAAACAGATTACATTGATGTTTATTTTTGTCATATTTGGTGGGATAAAAAAGAAGAAACAGAAGCATTTCTTCGCGCATTTGAAATTTTAAAGCGTGATGGCAAAGTAAGAGCTGTTGGTGTTTCAACCCATGATTTACAATATATAAAAAATTTTAATCAATACGGTGAAATTGATGTTGTACAACTTGACTACAGCATACTTAACCGAGCACCTGAAAATGATATTTTGCCTTACTTACAAGAGAAAAATTTAGGAGCTGTCATTCGTGGACCATTAAAAATGGGGATATTAACTGGAAAGTTTACTGACCAAACAACATTTCCTGATGGTGATTTACGACAAGATTGGCCAAAAGAAACATGGTTTCAAGATGATTTACAAAAAGTTGAACAATTGAGATCTCTTTCAAATCCTAACCGAACTTTAGGACAGGTGGCTCTTCGTTATGTACTATCACACCCTGCAGTATCTGTTGCTATTCCAGGAGCAAAAACCGCTCATCAAGCCACCGAAAATGCAGCTGCTTCTGTACGACCACTTCTATTAGAAGAAGAGTTAGCATATATACTAGAGCTTTAAACAAAAAAATCAGTAGCAATTCATTGTTACTGATCTTTTTTATCCTATTACCTCCATAAGATTTTCATATTCAGCTAATTGCGCAGCTCAATATCATATTCCATTCTTTTTGCTGTTGCTTCTGCAATTTCTACCCCTAATAAATTTTTTACTATATGAAATGACATATTAATTCCGGCCGAAATTCCTCCAGAAGTAATAATGTGTCCTTCATCAACAAACTTTACATTCTCTAATACTTCTACAGTTGGAAATTCATTTCTAAATCTTTCAATACTCGCCCAATGTGTAGTCGCCTTCCTTGAATCAAGTAAACCTGCTTTCGCAAGAAGTAGTGCCCCTGTACATACAGAAGCCATTAACTTTACTTCTTTCATTTGCTGCCTGATCCAACTTATAATAATCTCATTTTTCATTTCATATTCCCTAACGCCTAATCCACCCGGAATGATTAAAATATCAACTGGTGGTAAATTTTTAATACTAAAATCCGGTTGTACTTTCAAGCCATTTCTCGCTGTTATTATTTGGCCCTCTTGGCTGACGGTATGAACAGTGAACGGATGAACTCCATTTGCTTCTGTTGTAACCGAAAAAACTTCAAATGGTCCCGTAAAATCCAATACTTCTACTTCATCAAACAAAAAAATTCCCACATGCCAGTGGTTTATCATATAATCTCTTCCTTTTTTATATGTATTTTTTAAATTTTCTTTATACAAGATGTAGAAGATGCTGATATCCCTTTTCTAATGCGATATCATATGCTGTTTTACCATCATTTTTCTTAATACTTTTATCTGCTCCATTTTCAATAAGTAATGCTACTATTTTTTCATCGCCTAATAAAGCCGCTTCGTGAAGTCCTGTCCAACCGCCACTTTGTACAGCGTTAACATCTGCCCCCTGCTCAATTAAAAATGTAGCCATTTCGATTTTCTTGTTTGCAATCGCTGCTTGCAAAGATGTATTTTCATTTTGATTCTTCGCTTTCACATGTAAATTAGTTCCCTTTTTCAAGAGAAAACTCGCAATTTCCTTATGACCAAAATAAGCTGCTAAATGCAGTGGTGTCCAGCCATCTTCACTATAAACATGCACCAGATTTTGATCTTCATTTATTAATTCCACTACCTTCTCTAGTTCTCCATTCATTACAGCATTTGTAATTGCTATAATTGGATTCATCGTTATCTTCCCCTTACATAGATTCATTTTATTTCCTAACTATGAAATAATTCTATTGGACATGGAGAATTCCTTTTTACCATAGAGTAGTTTACATAATAATATTATAAATGTTAATTTAATTTTCAAGTTATCGTATTAAAAAATATTTTCACAATAAAAAAACGGCCCATTTTTAGAATGAACCGTTCAGGATTCAATTAAATTATTTTTACATAAAATAATTAAACGTTTTTATATAAAAAATACAAAAATATCCGTGTTTTAGTGCATTTATTTCATTTTTAAAATTCGAATATATTTTTACAAATAAGAAAATAGTTAATGAGTTTACTATAAAAACACTCATTGATATTTTTCTATTCGAATTATATTTTCAAATGAAATATAAAAATCATTTTTATATTTCATTTGAAAAATCATTAGTTTTATATTTTTTTATAAATGTAATAGGCTTTACATTAACCTATAGCAATTTTGCTTTCTTCCCTTTCCTGTCTCCTTTAATACATATGATTTTACTACGAGATCGGTTAATGAATCTGTTAATGTTTTATATGATAAATTAGATAGTGCTAGCAGATCATTTGTATATAAAATTCTATGTTTTTCTAATAGTAATAATACTAATCGTTCAGATGGCTTTAATGTTTCATCACTTTCTAGTATAAAATCTACATCTTTCATAGGGATATTACATTCTCCTTATTTTTAAAATTACAATTATCGATTATTAATACGAAAATATTATATAATAAATCTGTTATTATTTCAAAATAGCATATAACTAAGGCATGATGTTTTAGTTAAAGCTACTCCCTTCGCTTCTTCCATTCCCTTTATAACACCCTTTTGGCAATTTCATGTTAAGATCCCTTCCTTTTTTAGTACAAAAAAGCCTCCACATTCGGAGGCTTCCTTCTATTTTACGATTGGCAATGTTAATTCACTTAATTTCACCGTAAGTTTCGTCCCTGCTTTTGGACGAATCGTATAGTCATAGTCACTTGCAATTAATACGACTCCTATTTGATGCCCAGCTTGGAATACATAATCATCCGGCTGCATGTCCCATGTAAATGAGTAATCTTTTCCTGGTATAATTAGTTCTGAGGAGTTTATTCCATTTAAGTTTTGTGGATCCATCCATCCTCTCGTCACAATTTCAGGTTTTACACCACCATAATCAACAAGCAATGCAGTTAAGTTTGATACGGGGCGATCAATACTACCCTTAAATGAAATTTTTGGTGTACCACTTATTCTCATTTCTTTTTCAAGCTTAGGCATTACATATACTAACCGATTTGGTGATTCTAATTCTGGATTTGCTACTAATTGATTCGATTTTATTTTTGCATCATCTAATAATGAGGACACTTGTTGTACCGCCCCCATTCGAAGCGGTAAATCTACTACTTTATTACTTAAAAGCATACGTATTTTAGACGGAGCCGCTGCAGGGTCTGGCCAATTTTCTAGTTTTTGCCACGTTTTATTTTCTCGTTGTACATCTACCATCGGTTCGTTCATAATTCCATTTTCAATTCCGTATAACCAATAATCGAACCATTTATTTTGTGTTTGCTGCCAGTTATTACTTGATGTTCCACCATGTCCCCCTTGATGTAACCACATTTTACGAGGAACATTATTTTCTCCAAGAGCTTCCCACCACCCTGAAAACTGTTTTGTCTTTACATTCCAATCATTTAAACCATGTACAATAAATACACTTGCCTTTATGTTTTTAGCATCCTTCACGTAGTTACGCTTGTCCCAAAAATCATTATAATCTCCCGTTTTTCGGTCTTGTCCATCAGTTAGCTCTTTCGTAATTTTTTGACAAACTTCAGGATTCTCTCGTGTTAGCACTGCTTCTGCCATATTATCTGTATCTTCACCTTGGTAACCACCTGGTGCAACAACTGCCCCATTTGCACGGTAATAATCATACCAGCTACTAATTGCCGCAATTGGAATAATTGTTTTTAACCCTTCAACTCCTGTTGTTGCAACAGCATTCGGCAATGTTCCATTATAAGATGCACCTGTCATTCCAACATTTCCTGTAGACCAATCTGCTTTTATTTCCTTACCATCTTCTGTGAATGCTTTTGCTCTTCCATTTACCCAATCAATGACAGATTTTGTGCCAAGTATTTCTTGTTCGTCACCAGTTGTTGGGCATCCGTCTGATTTTCCAGTACCAATACTTTCTCCTAAAATAACCGCATATCCACGAGGAACATAGTAATTTCCATATGAACCGAGATTGGCTGGTCCTGCATAAGGTTTGCCTCCAGTAAGATGTAATTCTTCATCAACATTATAAACCGGTACATCTTTTATTCCCGACCGGTAAGGACTCATTTCATAAATAACGGGAACTTTCACATCTAGTTCTGTTTTCGGTCGCATTACTTTTATCGACACACGATCCTGCTTCCCATCTCGGTCACTATCAATCTCAGTTTCTACAAATAAATTTTCTACAATCGCCTCATCAACTGAATAAATAGGTTTCGTCATTCCATTTTCCAACTCAATTCTGGTCGACTGGGCTATTGTTTCTGGCACTTTACCATTTAACGGTAGCGAAGAAAATTTTATCGAACTCTCTTCGTTCTTTTCTGCATGTACTGTAATACTAGAAATACCTGATGTAAGTGTTAAAGAAAACATTGTCGAAAGCGCAATTATAAACTGTTTTTTCTTCAAATCCCTTCCCCCTTTATATTCTTCTATCCCTTCACTATACAATAAAATGACAGAAAATTCAGTTTATAAAAGAGCGAAAACTTGAGAAATTTGTAATATTTTAATCTTTCTTATATAGCTTATATGATTTCTCTAACCCAACATTATATTGCGTGTTATTATCTGTCCAATCTTCTCCTAAATTTCCAGGCCACCCTGATGTATTGGCGACATATTTCAAAAGCGCTAATTCTGTTAACCCCTTGTTTACTCCGCGTTTATATGAACTCACCATATGCGAGATCGCTATAGTTGCATTCGTTTTTGCATCTTTTAAGTTCTCTTCTGAAAATTGTGCAGGTGCTAATCCGCCTCGATGTAACTGAAATAGCCCAAAAGATGTCCCTTTATCTCCAACAGCTTTTCGATTAAATTTTGTTTCATGATCAGCAATTGCAAGTGGAATCCATTCTGGTACACCGTATTGCTTCGAGATTTCAGTAATTACTAATTTATTATTTTCAATTTCTTTTTGTTTTTCATACTTCATATAAGCGGCATAGCATAAAAGTGTTAACGTACAAATTGCTACTATATATTTTAATAATTGTTTCATAGATTCATCTCCTATATCGTTTATGCTTAATTCGGGTATACCTATACTATAAAATGTTCATGTGACATCTATTTGACAGAATAAAATTTTTATAAATAAAAAGAGCTTACGAAAGTAATCTGAACTGTACCTTGAATCGTGGAAACTCAAAAAAGATGGTTCCGGTATTGTACCGGAACCATCTTTTAAGTGCTTAATTTCTAAAGGTCTTTTTATTAAACGGTCCACTTTATAAGATACAGTTCATTTTTTCAATTGTTTTTTCTGTAATTACAGCCTTTTATCAGTGTTTAAAATGTGTTATAAACTTGCTCACAAGTTGCGGCCGTTGGTTGAAAAAAACAGTGTTTTTTATAACGTCCTACAAAGGGCTGATTATACCATTGTTGAGGACAATCGCCTGGTGGCCTAAAATACCACAAACTAAATTTCCCAGGCCAGTACCTCTCTCCATTGATAACTCGACGAGCTAAACGTTTTTCACTTTCTCTTGCTCTTTGATAGAAATATCCATGCGTAACAGCTTCAAATGCATGTTCTTGGAAAATCATTTGTCTAATGGTACGAAGATTTTTAAAGTCAGAGCAATTTGCTCTTAGTCGGTTAATTCCTACATTTCCAACGAGTAACATACCCTGAGTTCCTTCTCCTTCGGCTTCTGCTCTGAGTAATCTTGCTAAAAGTGCAATATCTGCATCTGTAGCGTTAACAACTCCCATAACTCCACCTCCATTATATTTTTCTCTTTATAGCATTGTTTATTGGTCAGGATAATGACCTGTATAATATAGGTTGGGATGTTGTCGGCTCGGTATAAAAATAAGGATAAGTTGGGGCAAATGCTTATAAAAAATATTAAAAGTACAGTAACAATTTGTTTCTGTACTTTTTACTGGGATTATCTCCAGATATGAGATATATGATAAAAATGCTGTGTAAAACAATTTTTCATACATCCCGAAAGACAAATATTTTTTACTGATGGTGGAAGAGAAAAGCAATGGCTACATATATTAGAACATAAAAGTGTAAGGTTATGATGATGCTCTACATACGGTCTCAAGTTTTATCCCTCCAAATTGAGGATTATAGATTACTTTATTCTAAATAAGCACAAAAATTAGATTGTCCATTATGAATCAAACAAATTTAATAAATAAAAGTAGATATGGTCAATAAAACCTTTATAGTTACTTGAAGGTGTAGGCACTTATTACTTAGACAACTCTATCTCTATTGGTTCCGTTGGCTTGAATTAGAGAAGGATTTAGCATTTGATAAACGAGTTATTTCAACGTGTCAAAAATCCAATCATGTAACGTTTGATTAATTCATTATGTTTTTTACCTCACTCAATTTACTCCCTCTTTTCTATATACATAAAAAATTGTATTTCCTCTTTTATAATGGAAACACCATAATCAAAACCATGTCGTTCTAAAATGCTCTTTACAATCGCTAGTCCTAATCTATTTCCTGATATTTCTTTATTGCGTGAGGTATCTAATACATAAAATGGCTCCCAAATTTTTCCGATATCTGTACTTACTTCAGGATCAATTCCGTTTTGAATACTAAAATATACATAACTATTTCTTTCTTCAAACACAATCTTGATATTTTGATTTGTTGTATATTTTATTGCATTTGAAATTAAATTATTAAATACCATTTTCATTTTATCCGAATCTGCATAAATAATCGCATCTCTCGCGCGACAATCCATTTGTAAATGTATATCCTTAGCTTGGAATCCAATTTCATGTTTATCAATTATATTTTTAATAAGCGGTTCTATCCGTACCTCTTCTTTTTGTAATGGGTCTCGTTCTAATTTCGAAAAACGTAATAACTCTTCTATTAAATTTGAAATTTGATCAGTTTGTTTAATAATTGTATCTAAGTATGTCCCATCATCAAGACCATCTTTAATCCCTATAGAGTACGCCTTTACTAAAGCTATAGGTGTTTTTAATTCATGGGTAATATCCCCCATAAATCGCTTCAATTTTTCATTTCTATTCGTTAAATCCTGATGAGCTTCATATAATTTATCACTCATAATATTAATACTATTGGCTAAATCGCCAATTTCATCGTTTGTTTTCACTTTTGTTTTCTTAAATTCTAGATTGGAAATATCTTCTGCAACATCGCTTAATTCTTTTAGCGGTGTTGTAATCGTTTTTGATAATATCCAAACAAGTACAATGACAAGAAATATTGCAAATCCAAAAATATATATATTATTTGAGGGAATAGTAAATATGAGGTGTTGTTTCATGTTAAAAAAAATAGGATTCATTTTTCTGTTTTCACTTTTATTATCCGCAAATGTTTTCGCAGAAACAAATAAACAAATCGAAGTTTTTGATTGTCAAAAGGAGATGGTCGTGCAAAAACAATCCCTAGACATAGAAATTCAAAAAGAGGCAATACAGTATGCCAAATCCATTACTGGAGCATTTAAAAACCTAAACGTTGTCCCTAAAACTGGCCATATGATAAAAGTCCCTTTATCTAAACCGGTTACCATTACAAATCAATGGATTCATACAACAATAGATGAAGTACTTGTACTCCTTCCACTTAACGAAAAACCTTATATCATGATTTATGATGATGAAAATAATCCACACTTTTATTATGTACAAGGTCATCCGGAACGTTTATTGAAGCATTTAAAAGTAAAATCATAATTACTTATAAAGAAAAAGATTCCATAAAACATTGTTTTATGGAATCTTTTTCTTTATTTTTTTACCTTGAAAGATTTTATTTTAAATTATTTACGCCGTTTTTTCAAATATCTTTAGATAAGTGAAAATCTTTGTCTATACAGAACCTACAACTTTCTCATCATCTACTTCATATTTTACTAAACAATCATTTTCCAAGACTAGTTCTTTGTCAACTAAGTTACCTGTGACACGATCAACTATTTTTTTATAAACTTTATTTTGTCTGTATACTTGACTATCTATTTTTTTTACAAAACAATGATCTTCTTCAACGATAGAATACTTATATGGAGGATACTGAGATGCCCTAATTTCTCCGTATATATATTCTTCGTCAAGATGTAGATTGACTTGATAGGTAATATTTGAATTGTTTCTCAATTTGAGATCAATAATACCATTCATCAAAGTGGCACCTGTTCCAAATGGAATTACACGTCCGTAGTCAGGGAATGGGTCGAAACTATGACGATATCTTTCCACTGTTTCCAACTCTGAATGAAGAAACATCCAGTAGAGAAGATTCCCTAACTGACAGAGACCACCGCCTATTCCCTTTATCGCTTCGCCATTCATTAGAATAATTCCTTCTTTATATCCAGCCTTTTCATTAGAATTACCAACAAGATGCCAAAATGAAAATGTTTCTCCCGGTCTAATTACTACCTGGTTTATTTTACAGATAGCTAACCTTAAATTGGTGATTTTGTTATATTGCAGCTGTATATCCGTATCACCTAACTTTCTAATAAGCAAAGATTTATGTTTATAAATCCTGTAAGGTAATGGATTTCGCTCAAATGTTTTTGAAAATTTATGCCCTTCAAGACGGTCACTTATTTTTTTAAATAGCCTACGTTGTCTAATTCTAATAGGAATTAAAAAAGGAAATCTTTGCGTTAATAATTTTCTTGCCATTGAGAGTCGAGCTCCTTTACATATTCTTAATCTGTATATTTCAATTTACATTGCTCCAATAATACCGATCTTTCTCATTGATCGTTTAGCTCTTCTCGATTATAGATGAAGTTTCTATCAGAAAAAGTTAATGAACACTTTTCCGGACTCTCTCAGCCATAACGGATACTAAAAATTTCGGAAGGATCAACTGTCGTTTTATTCTTTTAGGCTGTGTTACTAATCTATATAACCATTCTGTACCAGTATCCCTCATTAGTTTTGGAGCTCGTTTTACCGTGCCGGATAAAATATCAATCATACCTCCAATACCAATAGATAAAGGTACGTTTAACCTTTGAAGATTTTCATAAATGAATACTTCTTGCTTAGGAGATCCTAACCCTACCAATAGTAAGTGTGGTTCAAATTTTTGAATGTGAAGTTTGACTTCTTCTATCTGCTCATTTTTGGCAAAGCCATGTTGTCCTTCAAAAATAGCATGTGGAAAGCGCATTTTTAAATTTTCTAACGCTTTCTCATTACTTTCTGGTGCAGCACCGAAAAGAAATACACGGTACCCCTCTTGATTACAATACTCTATTAAGTCATGCGTTAAATCTGCACCTGTAACACGCTCTTTCAATGTTCCTTTTAAAATTTTCGAACCGAGTATCACACCTATTCCATCTGCTGTTATTAAATCCGCAGATAGTAAAATGTTTTTGAAATGTACAGATTCCGCTGAAGTTTGTTTGGCCGACATCACAATTTCAGGATTCGCTGTAACAATAAACTTTGGTTTATTTTCCTTTTCAGATAACCAATTTTTTAATAAGTCTATTACTCTCTTATACTCTAAGCTACAAAATGGTATACCTTTTATGTACTGTTGTTCCATTTCTTACATACACTTCCCCTACGTGTTTTCTTATAATAAATGGCTTAAACTTTCTCTTTTACACGCTGTAAATACTCATCAATATCCTTATTTATTTGAAGCAATGATTTCTCCCAAAACTCATTATCCGCAAGGTCAATGTCAAAGTATTGTTTCACCAACTCTTCGACTGGGCGCTTTCCAGTCTCACACAAGAATTTTTTATATTTGGAATGAAACTCACCACCATCTTGTTTTGCCATTTCTAATAATCCTAAACTTAGTAGATAACCAAATGTATATGGATAGTTGTAAAAAGGAACATTCGCTGAATAAAATTGGCCATATTTCATCCAAACAAAAGGTTGATATTGAGTTAGAGAATTTCCATAAGCTGCTTTTTGTGTGAGTACAGATAATTTCTCTAATTCATCCGCACTTAAAGGTCCCTTATGAATTTCTTCATAAAATGTTTGCTCAAATTGAAAAGAAGCTCGAATGGCCATTACATAATTAAAGCTGTTTCTGATTTTCCAGCTAAGTAATGATTTTCTCAGTTCTTCACTTTCTGCTGTTTTAACTAAATAATCTACAAGTACCATTTCAAAGAATATGGATGCTGATTCAGCCATACTCATTGGAAGGTAATCATCCAAAAATGCGGTAGACTGCTCATCGCTCATTACATAAAAATGCCATGCATGTCCTAATTCATGTGCTAATATTCTTACACTATCAATTGTTCCATCATACCGTAATGAAATTCGAGACTCTCCTTCACTTAAGAAAGGAGCGCAAAACCCACTAGGAGGCTTATTATCTCGTGGCTCAGCATCTACCCATTCATTCATAATAGCGCACTTTGCAAATTGTGCTAGTTCTTCATCAATTTCCTTTAAGGCATCATAAATATTCTCGATCGCTATTGAAAAAGGAATTTCAATCTGTTCATTTTCTTCTGATGTCATAAGTTTATGCCATGTAAGTGTTTCTTTACTATTTCTATAAAAATCTAAAACACTCGATAACTTTTCAAGATTTCCTTCAATGGCATTCCACATTTCCAATAATGCATTTTTAGAAATCCCGTTTGATTGAAGGGATTGTGACAATACCTCTTTTTCTTGTAAGAGGTTACTTTTTAGATTACGCAATCTGCCCATATGATTTAGCACGCTAGCAAATACCGCTTCCTCCTTTTCCAATGCCTCTGTAAGAGAAGAAAATACCGATAATCTTTCATGATGAGTTTCAGCATTCATCGCAAGATAGTTTGCTTTTCCAAATGAGAATATTTCATTATTATTATGTATTTCTAATTTATTTCGTAATTGTATGTACATATCTTCCCAAGCTTTTAATTCATTTTCTATAAAGTTGATATTTTGATTTTCGAGGAAGTTACTTTTTTCATGATTCGATTCTTGTAGTAATATATGAACTTCTGTTTTCAAAGTATTTATTTTTGTGTGGGGGAAAGCAGTAGTCGCTTCATCTGTTTGTTCAGTAGAAAGGCAATAAAAGTAATACTCTGCCTTTTCGATATTTTGTATAATTTTCGAAAGAATTGCTGGGTCTCGATTTTCTTTATATGTTTCTATTAATTGCTCTATTTTCTCTATTTCTGTAGATAACATAGGGTCTTGTTCTTCAGGATATAGCCTTTTCAAATCCCAATTCGTTGGGTGATCAATTATTTGATTCATGTTATAGCCTCCTACTTTTACAAATAGTTACAATACTGCCTTCATTAGCTAATTATATATGAATTAATATAATTTTCATATCTTTCAATATTCCAACTTTTCAAAGGAGACTCCGCCAGTAATCTTACAAATCTCTCCATACCAATCTTGTACATGTCCATTGTTGTAACATAAAAAGGGATTGATCATACTAATCAATCCCCTTACTTTGACAAAGATATTTATACAAAAAATTGATTTATTTCCAAATTTCATTTACCCATTCAGGATGATCTACAAATGGATTTCGGTTATGTTGATACTTTGTATAGATTATTTCATTACGTTTTCGCTCAAAATCATCAACAGGGTCTTGTTCATTCCATTTTAGTAAGACTGATAATTTCCCCATATATGGATCTTTATTGTTATTTACTTTTTCATTAAGTTCTAAATCTACTTCACCGCTATCTCCTTCATAACGAACAGCCATGTAAAATAACATTCTAGCAATATCGCCTTTCACACTATCACGAGGTTCCCAAGAATCTTTATCGTATTTACACTCTGTCGCTTCTGAATGATTCACACCGCCATTATCAAAATCCAAATTCCCACGTGAACTATTGACTGATACATCCGTAGCTCTTAAATGATGAAGGTCAGTTCCAGGACCTGCAGCCGTTCCAAAATCACCGTGAGATTTTGCCCAAACATGCTCTCGGTTCCAATTATCAACCCCTGAACCATTCGTGAATTTCCCTTGTGAACGTCCTGTATATAAAAGGAGCACATTATTTTTATTATTTGGATCTTCATCAGTATCTCTTAGTGCATCCCAAACTGCACTGTAGGATATCTTTGTATGATTATCAATAATATTATGAAGTTCCTTTTTCAATTCTACTCCCGTTTTCCCCTTCGCGCTATTATAATATGTATCATCATAATTCGCTGCCGCTACACCTTGATTTACTTTTGAAGTCGAAGAAGTGCCTTCACCATATACGGTATCTGTAAACGATAAAGATGAAGAACCTAGAATAAATAATGAAGAAATAGTAAAAATAGCAAGTTTTGTATTTCGGAACACCATATACACATATCCCCTTTAAAATTTAATTTTAACTAATGAACGAAAACAACTCTTTCTAAATACATGAAATATTTCAAAACTACATACACATTTTCTTTTAATATTATAGAAAATCCTATTCAGCCTGTATAAGTTTCCATGCTTTTGGTTTATCCGTTTTTTTCCCTAAAACAATCCAGCTTTTTTCTTTTCCATTTTCTTGATAATTGATTGGATAGCCATCTGTATATAAGAAATATTCAGTTGGATTATTCGGATTTGGATACACTTTAAACTGTGCAGTATTTGTTTTTCGTTTCGCAAGGTGTACCCAATTTGTCATGTTAGAGTAATTTAGGAACACATAATTATCATAGTTGGATTGTGTCATTTTCAGCAGTACACTTTCTCCTCGATGAAGGATTCCGTTATTATCTTTATCAAATACAAACTGAACTGGTGTGCCATGAACTTTATTATCATCTACGTGATTCGATAATAATGCGTAGTCATTAGAAGCATATACTTCAAATGTTAAGCCTCTATTTAGAAACTCACTCGGTACGACGAAGTATTTTTTATTTTCTTGTATTGCTTCTCCCTTAGAATCTCTCACTATCGTATTTTCAATATCTTCAGCAGCAGTTTTGCCAACATATGTTTTAAACCATAAATGGATAAATCCCGCTGTATTTCTTTGGGCTGTTTGCAAGCTCCTCTGAACAGCTGGCATAACTTCTTGCTGCCAAAGAGCATTGTCTCCTTTATTATAGTGAGATTTAATCTCGTCATTGGTAATGTTTCCGATTTCCACTTTTGCGAGTCTCGCTGTTTCATGGATCCACTGTTTTGGATCATTAGAATTCACTAAATTATATACGCCCTCACCATCAGATACTTTATACTGATCCTGAATTGTCGTCACGTAATTTTCAAAAGCACTATGAAACTTTAAAGCACTCATATCGACAGCTGTAAAATTAGCGGCATGCATTGGTTGGGTCGCATCTGTAAAGTAATGCGTCGCAACACCTAAATAATAAAAAGCTTGTTTTCGGTCATCCTTCTTGAAGTATTCACCTGCTAATTTAAAATATTTATCTCCTTGCGAGAGAGCTGTTGGTTCTTCTTCCCCTTTATAGTTCTTTCCCGTATCAGGATCATAGAAATGAGATTTCCATCCTCCCCTAATTAGCCCATCGATGCCAATTGTACCTGTACCTCCATCGTTAAATTCATCCAGGTAATCAGCATCATAAAGACCTCTTTCAAATAACTCCTTATATTCAGGCGTATTTAAAAATTGCAATTCATTTTCTTGAACTGTCTTATCTTGATTGCGACTCATAATTTGAATTGCATTTTGTGCAATCCATAAATGTGTACTTTCATTTGAATGATGCGGATGCTCTGCAGACCATCTTTTCACACGTTTATGTTCTTGTTGTTCTTGGTTTTCTTGTTTCATTACTTCTCCTATTCCACAAGCTTGTACTTCTGCTGGGATTACCACTGTACCAGAAGCTATCGCTGTGACAAGAGCCATTGTACATAATTTCTTTTTCATACGAATCTCCTAAACCTTAATTTCATCTATAACGTAAACGGTTTCACTTTAAGCAAAGATACCCTTCTACATTAAAATGTAGTTTAATCATAACTTATATATTTCAATTTATTTATGCAATTATACATATTTGATTACTAGATAAAAGTTCTCTATGCAATGAAATAGAAAAACGAAGATTAAAAACAATTTCTATCCAGTTTGTTTTCAGTATTCTACTTAAATAAGCGATAGAACATATTCCTGATACAAGTTCCCCTTGCGTCAATCCTTTATGTATACGAATTTGTCGTATTCGTTCCCCGATTTGCATGTTTCCACCCCTTATTCAAACATTCCTAATAATGAAATAACTATTTAAATACTGATTCTATTTTAATTGTACTGTTGTAATTGTATAATTTCTATCCACTTATTATTAACATAAACGGCATTGTATATTTTAAATATGATAAACTTGCTAGAAAAAAGATTTGAAGCAAATATAAACAATTGTTATTTCTACCCTATCTCTAGCAGCTTGCACTTATTTATTACACAAATATGATGAATGGATTTCTTATCATACATGTGATATTCGATTCATCACACCAACTTATTACATATGGATTTGTCTATTACGTATTCGGAAAAATCAAGACATCTTAATAAACAAAATAACGGTTGTTAAATGAGCTACAAGGAGTTATTGTTTATCGATTATTACAATCAAAAATATTTATTAAATAAGAAGAGGGATGAATATGATTTAGAGAACACATGACAAAAAGGCGCGAAAAATAGTAAGATATGTTGCAGGATTTACTACACTTTTAATACTAGTATCCTTTATTTATCAATGGAATAACGGTTTAAACATTGATACGACTGAGAGAGTTTCTTTCGGACTAGTTCTCACTTCACTACTTTCCTTTGCAGCTTTTTACCCGTAAAAAAACAAATCAATGAATAATAAAAAAGTACTTGAGGATAGACCTCAGGTACTTTTTTTGCAAGATAACATGTTATGTCTAATTATGTTAGCAGTATTCTTAATTGTATAACAAAAAGGATTGATCAAAAGATCAATCCTTTACTCTACTTCATTTAAGAAAAACAGTGTTACAACGCCTGGTCCTGTATGCGCACCGATTGCTGCACCAATTGTATTTACAATAAATACTTCACAGCCAAATTTTTCAGTAATTAATGCTTTTAATGCATTGGCAGTTTCTAAATCATCACCATGTGTGATTCCGATTGTTTGATCTTTCAGGTTCTTTCCTCGATCTTCCATGATATCAACCATTCGGCCTAAAACTTTCTTTCTTCCTCTTATTTTTTCAAGCGGTACAAGCTTTCCTTCTTCAACGTTTAAAATTGGCTTAATGTTTAATAGGCCACCAATAAATCCAGCTACCTTACTTAAACGCCCACCTCTAACAAGATACTGCAGGTCAGCTACAGTAAAGATATGCTCCATATGTTTTGTTAGAAAAGCAATTCGGTTCAAAATTTCTTCCTTTGAAGCACCCTCTTTAGCCATTTTCGCAGCCTCTAATACAACAAGCCCTTGACCAAGTGAAGCGCACTTTGTATTAATAATCTCTAAATCTAAATCCGCATATGTTTCTTTTACTTCTTCTTTAATTACTACTGAAGATTGATATGTACCAGAAAGTTCAGATGAAAAAGCTACATATATACAAGGTGTACCTAGCTTTGCATATGTAACAAATTTTTCTTGGAATGTTTCTAATGATGGTAACGACGTTTTGTACATTTCGCCCTCTCTCATCTTTTGTAACAATTGAGTCGATTCTAACGTTACCCCGTCTAAATACTCAGTTTCCGCTTCATCATATACACGAAGTGGAATCAAATCTATATCGTAAGTTTGCAGCAATTCTTTTGGTAAATCCGCCGCACTATCCGTAATGATTTTGACGCTCATTTTTTAAACCTCTATTCTATTATAAGTATACGAAAAAAGAATAATTACCTTTAAATTATATACGTAAAACACTTGTGAAGAAAGAAAAAGTATTATTAGACTATTCTATGCATGAGATAGCAAGAAATGAACTTCTTTTCAACATGATTTATATGGAGATACGAAACTATTATTTTATTACAAGTCACGTTATCACCTATATAATAGAAATATAAAAACTTTTCAAGGGGTGTATTTTTATGGGAATCAAGTTTGCTTCATTAGAAGATTTAGAATGGATTAATTATCAATATGAAGACGCGGGATTTGTGCCAAGTGACTTGAAAAAGGATAAAGTTGCGATTATAACGTACAACGGAGAATATGCAGGGTTAGGACGTTTAGTATATATTGATCAAAATACGATAGAGATGGGCGGTATTTACATCCTTCCCAAATACAGAGGTTATAAATTAGCTGGAAATCTCGTTTCTTTTTTAGTGCAAGAAGCCAAACAATCAGATGCATCTCATGTCTATTGTATTCCTTTTGAGGAACTTGCGGATTTTTATAAAAAATATGGTTATAAAAATGTTGATACAGATCAAAAAGCTGTTCATCCTATTATCATAGCTAAATATAAGTGGTGTTTACAAGAATACGATAAGAATGTTTTATTGTTTGCACTATAAAATTTTAATCAGTTATGACTGACAGAAGTCTCCTCCCTAACACATGCCTTGAGACAGGAGACTTCTGTTTGAATGCAGTTAAAGTGTATTATACTTTTTCACTTGTAACGGAATGGTAACTACCTATAAATCAACCGCATAATAAGTAATCCAAATTCCTTTTCCTTCAGCATCCAGTTTTGATTGAAAAAATTGTTCCGACACTTTTCTTTTCCCCCACTTTTTAGGAAACCATTGAAATACTTTAGGAACATTATACTTCTTGTTAGACCACACTTTTAACCTCCATAGAACAAAAATAACTACAATCAGGATGATTAAATTTAAAAAATCAGAATATGAAGCTTTCAAAAAAACCACTCCCCCTTTTTATTAAAAATGTAACAACTACCCTCTTAAAATAGCCTTTTTCACAAAAAAATACATGATAGAAAATAGTAAACATGTACCTACTATACCAAAAATCGCAATTGAAACTTTACCTGCCATCGTTTCATTTGGATCTAAAACATAAGGAAAAACTGTACCAAAAATTGCCACACACGCTAACATTACCATCGTACCTTTTAAAACTTTCACTTTCTTATTCATACTAATTATCTCCTTACGTCCTTAATAGTGGGAATCACATGGTTCTTGTTATGAACTGAAAAATAAATTCTTTATTCCTTATAAAATAATACACAATGATAGTATAAAATCCCATCTAAAAATAAGGAAACAATTTCATGTTTTCATCAAAAAACGTTATAATAGATTGTAGCCTCTACGACTATGTTATAAAGGAGAATGAAATAATGGCTAAAATTAAAGTATACCAAGCAAAAGAAGAACACATGGAAACAGTAAAAGACATTATTGATGTTCAAGAAGAAAACCCAACTGCAGAACATTTACAAATGCTATACACATGTGTATTAGATACAGAGGATATGGCATTGCCTGAATCATATATCGAAGAAGATATTTTAATCGATTCTATTGAAGTAATGGTAAATGTGTCTCAAAATAAATTAAGAGACCTAGGCACATACGATGTAATTGAAGTACAAAACAAAGGCAAAAAAACACAAATTTTATTATTAGCAGACGAAGAATACGAAATAATTGAAGGCTAATTGGTTACGTTACATACGAAAAACTCCTTTCTAATCTAGAAAGGAGTTTTTCGTTTTCTATGCTTTTGATGTCTCTGCTTTTGATGTCTCTGCTTTTATATTTTTTTGTTCCTTCTTATATACCATTCGCTCATTCCCCATAAAGAAGATAAACAAGAATGCTAAACCTGCTGGAACTAATGCCCACATAAATGTCTGAACGATAGAACTCGAAAGTGCATCAATAATTTTATCTAATATTTGCGGTGGAATTTGAGATCTTGCGCCTTCTGAAAGGATTGCTCTTGCATCCCCTAGCGCATTACTATTGATTCCATCGTCCATGCCTTTAAATGCTTCTTCTAATTGATCTTGAAAACCTGTTCTTTGAATCATACCAAAGATAGTAATTCCAAGTGTCATCCCTAGTGAACGAACAAAGTTACTCGTTGAAGTTGCCGATCCTCTTTGATTCATACCGAAATTATGGATTGCAGCCATACTTAATACCGAGAATGAGAAACCTACGCCAAAACCGATAATAATCATATAAATCGTTAACCATACACGACTTGTTTCTGGTGTTAATGTGCTTAGTAAGAACAATCCACCAAGCATAATAACAGCTGAAATAATCATGATATTACGGTAACTTAGCTTTGATGTTAAAAATCCACCTAACTGTGCTGTAACGACTGACCCTAACATCATTGGTAATAGTAATAGACCGGAATTCGTTGCGGACCCGCCATATACTCCTTGAATGAATAAAGGAATATAGACAGTTGCTGACATAAAAGCAGCTCCGTAAAATAAAGCGATAATTGTACTCATCCCAAATAAACGCTGTTTAAACATTTCAAACGATATGATAGGTTCTTCCACTTTTCTTTCGATGAAAATAAACATAATCATTAAAATAGCGAATGCTGCAAATAAACTTAAAATAAAAGTAGAATCCCAATCATACTTCTGTCCGCCAAGTTCTAATGCAAACATTAAGCAAACGACTGCACCAACAAGTGTAATTGCACCAAACCAATCGATCTTTTGTTTTTGATGAACGCGTGATTCTTTATAAAAGAATATAATAAAAATAAGTGATAGAACCCCTAGCGGCAAGTTAATATAAAACACCCAGTGCCAGCTAATATAGTCTGTAATATATGCACCAAGTAACGGACCGAAAATACTAGACAATCCAAACACCGCACCAAATAATCCGCCCATTTTCCCGCGTTTTTCGGGCGGAAAGATATCAAATACAATCGTAAATGCAATCGGAACAAGCGCTCCCCCGCCAATACCTTGAATCGCACGATAAATACCTAACTGCGTAATATTTTCTGCTGTACCACAAAGTGCAGAACCAATCATAAAAACAATTAAACCGAAAATAAAGAATTTCTTTCTCCCATACATATCTGATAACTTTCCAAAAATCGGCATCCCTGCCATTTCCGCTACCATATAGGCGGATACGACCCAGACAAAGTTTTCTAATCCGCCTAAATCACCAACAATCGTTCCCATTGCTGTCACAACAATGGTATTATCCATTGATGCCATTAAAATCCCTAGCAATAAACCGGCAACTACAAAGCCGAGTTTACTATCCTTTGCAACCATGTGTCTTACTCTCCCTCTTAATACCTATATTTGTTTATGATCTTTTACAACTGATTTTCCTTTTTGTTTAAAACTAGTATGGTATTCTACAACACCAATTTCACACCCAGGACCAATGGTAACATTGTTTCCCCTTACTACTTCAGCTATTGTATGTTCTAAATAAATATCATCCCCTTCAATAAGGCTTGCTTGAAGGGTACCAGTATGGGGTGTAAAAGGCATAAATCTAGATTTTTTTTGTACCGTAATCTTTTTGCCGCCTATTTCTCGTATTTTGCTTCCTTCATAACGGAGTGTAATATGAATATTTTCAGCATTTAATAGACCTTCACTTTCAAGTCCACCTGTTAATAATAGCTCTTCTACTTCAATATCCTCCTTAACATGTAAAGCTCCTTTAATATCTACAACATTTCCAGATAATTTGCCTTTGACTTCAAACATACCTCTCACTTTCATCTTCTCAACGTGGCCATTACCTTGTACTTGCGTATTTCCATACACTTTCACATATTCTGCCTGTATATTTCCTTGAACTTCACTTTCTCCATAGACGACATAATTTTTTGCCTTCATATCACCAGAAACATCACTCGTTCCATACGTCTTAAATTCATTACAACTAACATGGTTAGAAATCGTTCCTTCACCACGGATTTTCACTTTATTATAAGCTCCACCTGCTGAACTACCTGATCCGTTCACAGTGAGACTATGCTGATTTCCCATATCTATTCCTCACTTCCTCCCAAAATTAAACTTGCTGAATTTCTTTTACTTTCGCATTTTTATCCACATGAAGAACTCCCGTATATTCAATCAGTCCAATCTCACAATTTGGCCCTACCGTAACATTGTTCCCTCTTACTGTTTTGATTTGTACGTGATCAATATCTATATTGTCACCTTCTAACAATTCAGCTTCTAAGTGCGACCCAAACACTGTTTTAAAAAGTCTACTAAATGCTGTTTCTCTATGCCTTACTTTAATTGTTTGACCACCTATTTCTTTTGCTCTACATGTACCGTGAATATCGATGTCAATTTCATCGGCGCTTAGTAGACCTCCAATTGTAAACTGTCCTTCTGACGAAAAGATATCTACTTCACAATTACCGTCAATAGTCGCTTGCCCGCGGATTTTAAGCTCTTCACCTTTCAAAGTACCACCAATTGCTCCTTTTCCAGCAATTTTCAAATCGTTAGCCGTTACATCTTTTGTAATCGTTGCTTTTCCATCAATTCGCATATTTTCAGTGCTTACTGTACCGTCAACTTTACCAGACCCACTAATTTTTGCGCTCTTGCTTTTTAAATCACCATTTACACTACCAGAACCGTTACATTCAAAGTTGTCACATTCAACATTCCCGTTCACAGTTCCTTTTCCGTTTAATTGTACTTTATGAAACTCCCCACCATTAGAAGAACCGTAACCATTTATAATTAAATTTTCTGTACGCACTATTTCTCCTCCACTATAATAGTTTTGATTTTAACGTTTCTGTATATTGCATAATTGTTAAACGTACAACTACCTTCGTACCTTTCTCGAAAAATAAATCATCTACATTTGATACTAAGAAGCATGTAGAAATACCGAGTTTACGAGCCACAACTAATTCACTATTCTTTTGTTTCATGATTTCATAATGTTCGTGAAATACTTGCAGTATCATCTTGCCTTCTTCCAAGCTAATTTCTCCGGATTGAAGCAATTCCTCTAAAATAAATACATAAAGAATATCTACAAACTGAAATTCTGCCTGTTTATTCATTTGTTCTATAAAAAATTGTACAACCGGTTCTGAAGCAATACCCTTTCGGATGATGTCTTCTTTCATGAAAGAAATCTCAGATACACTTGGTGAAAACATATTTGCTAATTCATCAAGCGATAGGTCTTCTTTCATCGTTTGAATTTTATCAATACGCTCTAATATCTTTTCTTTCGGAAAAAATGTTTCTTGCCCTGTAAAAGTCGATTTCCTGATAAACCAATCTTCTGGTATTAAATTCTTTCGTTTCCACCTATATAGCTGCCCGTATGAAATACCAGTCAGTTCCAATAAATCTTTTTTTGAAATTAAATCTGTACTCAACTGTATAACACTCCTTCCTGATAACAATGTAACATAACACTGTTACATTGTAAATGAGTGTTTTCCATAAATATGCATAATCATGTTCACAACCAGACGTTTATTCCACATAAAAAAGACCCTTTCGTATGCCATTTCATTTCGAAAGAGTCCCTTTATATCAAGGTTTAAACCATATATGGTAAAAATCAATCCATCCTTGAGAATTAATTCTTATATTTTGTACTTTTTCATGTGTACTTATGTGCTGTTTATTACGATATAAAGGAATAATATGAATGTTACGTAACAATGTGTCCTCCACATCGCGTAACAATGTCATTCGCTTTTCTGCATTCGGTTCATTAAAGTACGCATGTAATTGTTTATTAAAGTCTAGAGAGCTATGTTGATTTATAAAACTATTTTTTGCAAGAAACATTTGTAAAAAACTTAGCTCTATTTTCTCACTAATTGTGGCGCTATCATGAATCAAATCCGCTTGTTCCATTGTTTCCGCTCGTAATAATTCCAGTGCATCGAGAAAATGTATTTCAATTGTAATTCCGTACTTTGCACATTCTTTTTGAATCCACTTAGAATCTTCCACATGATCTTGTTCTTTAAACGTATATAAGTATAATACTTCGCCACTATATTCGCTCTTTTGTAGAAGAGTGTTCACACCCTCATTTATGCTCCAAGTTGCACGATTTGCTAGTAATAATTCATCTGCTCCCTCACCGCGTTCTCCCTCTAACTCATCTATTATTTTATTACTATGAATTATTCCATATAATGCTTGCCTAAATATACTATTTTGCAAAGGTCCTTGTTTTTTAGTATTTAACGTAACATACGTTACGTTAGATTCCATTTTAGAAAGTTCTTTATGAGGGTTCTCTATCTCTTTATGCTCAGCTTTCATCGAAACGTCATATTCATCCGTACTTTTCGGCACATTCCAAAGTTCAATTCGATCAAGAAATGGTCGTTCACGAAAGTATGAATTATGTACTTCTAATACAAAGATAGAATCGTTATTTTCTCGTAATTTAAATGGCCCTGTTCCACTTACATTCCCTTCTTCATCTTCCGTTACAATAGAACACTGTTCTGCACCTAGAATATGTAATAGCAACTTATTTTCTGTATGCAAGTATATCTCCACAATATGTTCATTTACAATATGGATTCTTTCAACATGCTGCAACATCCACAAATACGGATTATCCTCCCTATTCATAAATCTATCGAATGAGTAGACAACATCATGAGCTGTGAAACGTTTACCATTATGAAATTGCACACCTTTACGCAAATAAAAAGTCCACACTTTTTGGTCGTCATTATACTCCCAATGAAACGCAAGTCTCGGCTCTATTACATTGGTACTTTCGTTCACATATACAAGCGTGTCGTAAACATGTTTCACCATATGACATTCTGAACGCATTGTAGCATATACAGGATCCAATAGAATCTTCGGACGCATTTCAACTTGTAAACGAAGTACATCTTGTCTACCTTGAGTCGTCATTTCAATTTGATAACCAAATATTGAATTTATCCAAGTTTGGAATTGTTTTTGCAGCATTGGAAAATACTCCATATATTGTTCAACAAATTCTTTTCCGCCTTTTACATCCCCCTGTTTCGTTATTTCTTTCCCCTTTTCTAAAATTAATACAGCGGGATCTTTTTGAAACGATACCTTTGATCGATTCCCTCTCCCGCGTCCTGGAGACCAACAAACCCATCCTAGCTCTTCTAATTTTTTTATAATAAATTTACTGTTTCTATCAGTACAAAACAATGTTTCAGATATATTTTGTAATGTTATTTCTATTTTTTCTCCCTCTGGTCTCCCTTTTCCATACCGGATCCAAAGCTGAACGTACTGATCTAAAATAACCATATTCATCCCCCTAAAAGGTGAAAAATCCCACTCTTTCATTCTACCCTTTTTCATTCCTTGCTTCTATCTTAAGATTTCCATATAGAAAGGAGGAAATAAAGAATGAAAACTCTTATAAAACGTTATAGTAAACCGATTTGGATTCGACTACTAGGTGAATTGTTAACAAGAACAACTGAGGCGATGTTAGCGATAATTTTTATTGTACATGTCAATAAAGCTTTAGAAGGAAATGTCGTCCTGACGATGCTTCTCTTTGGCTTGCAACCACTTTCTGATATCATATTCACAATCATTGCTGGAGGCGTAACAGATAAGTACGGTAGAAAGAAAATTATGTTACTTGGATTATTCATACAGGCAATTGCAATCGGTGGATTTGTTTTCGCTGCATCAGTCCCGTTCTTTGCTTTGTTATATGTAATGAATGGTGTTGGCCGCTCCCTATACATTCCTGCTCAGCGTGCTCAAATTGCAGATTTAACTGCGCCAGAACAACAAGCGGAAATATTTGCTGTTCTTCAATCAGTGGGAGCAGTCGGAGCTGTAATTGGTCCGTTCATTAGTGCCTTTATTTATAACAGTCATCCTGAATACTTATTTATAATTCAAGCTATGGCTCTCCTGCTATATGCCATTCTCGTATGGACGCAGCTTCCCGAAACAGCGCCAATCATTCAAACAGCTCAAAAATCAACACAAGTCACAACAAAGAAAGAATTTATTTTTAAGCATTATGCCGTATTCGGACTTATGATATCTACTCTTCCGATTAGCTTTTTCTATGCTCAAACTGAAACAAATTATCGTGTATTTGCAGAGAATATCTTTCCAAATTTCTTATTCGTTCTCGCATTCATTTCAACTTGTAGAGCAATTATGGAAATCATACTACAAGTTGGTCTTGTCAAATGGTCTGAACGATTTTCAATGCCAAAAATCATCATGATTTCATATGTTTTTTATACATTGGCAGCCATCGGTTATGGTTATTCTACAACATTATGGTCACTCTTCTTTACATTGCTTTTCCTTACAATTGGTGAAAGCATTGCTTTAAATCACTTACTCCGCTTTGTTTCAGGAATCGCACCAAGTCACATGCGCGGATTATATTTTTCCATTTACGGCATACACTGGGACATTTCTCGAACATGCGGTCCCGTTATTGGAGCAATGGTATTAGGCCATGTAAACGGCAGTACCCTATTTTATATTTGTGCCTGCTTATTAATAATCGGTGGAATCATCCAAACCTATTTTGTTTCTTCTGTAGAGCGCAACAAATCAAAAGAGCTGTCTTTGTAAAAGAACAGCTTTTTTTCTTCTCTTTACTAACCAGCACCATTATTCATGTTATCTTCTAGAGAAAATACAGAGATACGATCCTTGGATAATTACTTTTAATGCAATTTGTTGTATCCCCGCCGGTTATTCGTTTATACCGATCGTAATATTACAGGCGCTTATGAGAAAAAATTAGATATAAGTACTGTTTTGAAAAAATAAACCATTAAAAAAAGCTGCCCATTAAAGAGCAGCCCTAAATATGTATTTATACCTCAATATTTTTACCATCTTCAACAATATGGTACAGTAAATGAGCCAAATGATGAATCGGACCATACTCTTCCTCTTCTTCATCTGTTTCCCCTTGGAACTCAAGATCATTTAAGTATAATGCTAAAAATTGATAGAATAATTTCAAATCAAATCCATAGCAAGCACTTGGTTCTTCGTGATCTCCTTCATATTGTAACATTAAGTATTGCTCGTTTCCTTCTGCATCTTCCGCATCAAAGAATACAAAGAATCCTACATTTGTATCTAAATCAAATAGATGGCGAGTACCGTTTTCTGTTACTTTATTGAAGTCCTCTTCACTTAATTTATGTACTGTTGTTGCTTTTGCATTGTCTTCTTGATGAAAGTTTACTGTAAATGATTTCAATGCTGACACCTCCTGATTGTATAACAGTAGCATAACAGATTAGGACAAATAATACAAAAATGGATTGCTGACAATTGACAGCAATCCACTTAATTCACTTTCGCAATGCACGCAGTAATAAGCTAACAATAAATATTAAAATGATTGCACCAATTAATGCTGGAATAATTGCATAACCTCCGATAACCGGTCCAAACGTACCCAATAATAATGTTCCAAGCCAAGAACCAATAATCCCAGCAATAATATTTCCAATTACACCACCAGGTACATCTTTACCAACGATTAAACCTGCTAGCCACCCTAAAATACCACCAACAATTAATGACCATATGAATGCCATATTATTTCCTCCTTCATATCATAAAAAAATAATCCTAAATCATCGCTTACCATTAGTTATGTTACTTTTTTTATTAAGTTATACTTTTAACTTGTGTGTTGTAGAAATACGATTAACCCAAACGATTTAAAGTAACACTGCCATCGTCAACAAGGATTTTACGGGAGACATAATCTATATCTTTATTCTTTGATCTAATTATTCAAGATTGGGTTTAATGGGTGCATGTATAATCCCCCCAAAGGCTCCATAAACAGAACGCATGTTTTGATTTTTTCTTAAGATTCAGTAAAATGAACATATGAAAAGGGGAGCATAAATTGAACAAAGTCGATTTACTATTATTAAACCCATCAGAAGTGAGAAGACGAAGCATAAAAGTTTGGACAACTATTCCTGAGGATACATTAGATTGGAGACCAGATGCTGAGGCATTAAGTTGTAAAGAGATGATAAGACATGTTTTAGAAGCTGAATACATTTATCTGCAAATATTAAAAAATCAAGGTGATGCACAAAATGTAACGTCACCTTATGAGACAAGAGCATTTACATCTGTTTCGGACGAACTCCATTTTGCACAACCATACCATGAACTGTTTATTGATTTTATAAAATCTTTATCAAATGAAGAATTAGAAAATATAAAAATAAATCGTTCAAACCTAACTGAACTTGGATACACGGGATATATTCGCTCTTTAGGTGATATGCTACTACGAATGCGTATCATGAAAGTGTTCATACAGGACAAATATTAGATTATATGAGAACGATGCAGATAGATCGACCAGATATTTGGGACTAAGGTTCTTGATATTTACACATTGAAGAGAATAATTCTCTATTCGGCGGAATAATTGATCCTAGGCCGTGATTTCCATGGATTTCCGGAAAAACAAAGGATCTTCCGCCATCATTGGTCGGCTCGCTCCTTTCATTATTTTTTACCTTCGTAACATAAACATTTCAGTTACAATCTCAAGGATATCAATATTACATGTTTTATCAGCACAATTTAAAGCAGCCGCATCATTGATACCAAAATCTCCAAAAAAAGATTGTTTTTTATTAACTCTCTTCCCCCTCCTTATCATATTCTACTATTATTAGTATGTGAAAAAGACAAGGCGGTGAAACAATAAAAAATAAAAAAGCCACCTATTTGCTGGCAGCTATAAAGAGATAATACAATTGTTTTCCTTATATTCAACTAACGTTCATTTTTTAAATATGAATACAACTTAGTTAGCTTTCATTTTCCTCTTAAAACCTAAAACAGCAATTACAAAGATAATAATCGTATTGCCAACTACCCATAATAAAGGTACAACCAGATCACGGTATTCACCAGATAAAGCAAATCGTGTAGCATCAACCGCATGAGCAAATGGCAATGCGTAACCGATTGTTTTAATTGTACCACCCATCATATCTAACTTGAACCAAGTGCCACTTAACCATGTGGAAATGAAACAAGTTTATCATATTTAGCGAGAAGACCTCTACCTCAAGCGCGTAACGGTAGGTAGGGGGAGTTCAATGTTAAAGGACTTTATTATTAACAGCAGTTTCCCTCTTTTTATAAGACAAATATGCTAATACATTCTTACTTGCATCATATTTGGGATTATTTCCTTTTCTTGGCTCCCTAACATGTGTCTTCTCAAATCCAGGAATTTCAGGCATGCTCTCCAAAAATTCGACAATTTCTTTTTCAGTTCCCTCAATACGTACACGAATCATTTTTACTACTCCTCAATCTTGTTTTTCTCCATATTAAGTATAACGTATCTGGAAAAGGCTGCAAGATAATTATCTTTTTAAAGTTGGGCTTTTTTGACATACAAAGAGCGCCATCTCAGTATAAAACGATTCTACTTTATTATTTTCAAAACAAATTTTGAAAAACTCCTTTATTTCATTTGAAGTTTTCATCATACAATCTGTTAACTTTGAGCGCGTTTGCTGTGGCACATCCATCATGTTGCACCACCAATCAAAATTAAATTGTTTCTCAAATGTAATACATGATCGCATTTGCAAACCGTTTTTTTCTAATAATGAAATCCATTCTGTTTTTGTCAAAGCCCGCTCGTGACTCGGATCACGTTTCTTCTCAATAAAATTATAAAATGTATCATACTCTGGATTTTCTGGAGAAACATTATCAATTAAAACGAAAAAACCCATTTCTTCTAATACTCGATGTACTTCCTGAATGAACTGAGATGGATTTTGGAAATGATGTGCTGCAATACGACATACTACTGTATCAAATGACGCATTAGAGAATGGTAAATTCTCAGCATTTCCAGCTACAAATGAAACGTTATCATGTCCATTAGAATGAATAAATTCTTTTGCTTTTTCCAACATTTGTTCCGTTAAATCAAGAGCAACTACACTTTTGAATAATGGTGCTAATGTATTCGCTACATGTCCACCTCCTGTAGCAATATCAAGAAGACGAGCATTTTTATGATCTTGAACTTGCTGCATTAAGTATTGCAAATCTGACCCTTCTGCATGAATTTGACTTTTGACATACTTTTCAGCGTTACTACCAAATTGAGTCTTTATAAGTTCTTCATTATTCATTCTGGATCAACTTCTTTCAACATATATTTACATATTCTTTTTCAGCAAGAATATATAAATATCCTCTTTTCATCGTAGTATAGAAGTTTATTTGTACCTTCTCTTTTTAACTTCGCCAAAATTCCCTCTATATTTTTATCACGCTAAGCATACACTCTTTACGCAACGAAACACCGTTTGAATAATAAAAAAATCCTGAGAAATAACGATTCTCAGAATTTTTACTTTAAAAATATTCTTAATTCAAATCTGTAAGCAGTTCGTTTTCCCATGCAATTGTATTCACGTATGAGTCCTTACTTCTAAACATTCTAAGCGTATAATTAAGATTGTACTTGTCCTGATTTATAAATTCTGTGTCCAATTTATTAAAATGACTACCGATATGAAAAGCAAGAAAATACTCGTTCCAATCCGAATAGGAGTTTTGGGCAAGTTTTGCTGCTTGCACCATGTAATGATTCGCTTCCTTTTTGGATAAATAACCTAATCTCCTACCAATCCGGCTCAAACAAATACACCATGCATAATCAAATGCAGCAATCCCCGAATCCGGTAACATATGTAACCCATGATTAGCGACATAAAGTTTTTCATAGTCGGGTTGATCTTTAGGTAACTGTTTCCTCCTCGCTTCTGAAAGAGGGCTTAATTGATTGCGCATAGAATTAAATTCGTAACGCGACCCCTCTTCTAAAAACCACTCAATTCTCTCTTTTAGCGCTGCTGGTTCTTGACAACCACATTTTCTCAGCGCTTTTTTTAAATGCTTTTTACCAAGTATACGGTCTCTTATGAAAGTAAATTCATATTCAGTATAATAATTCATAAGAAAATGAGTATCCAAACATACTGTGGACAAGCAGCGAAAATATTGGTCAATCTGCTTTCTTTTCCCTAGAACTAGCACCCTGTCTCCTCCTTATGCTTTAATTTTCAGTCTGCAAAATTTCCATAATTCCCAAATAATTGGAAGGAGAAAGAAATATTGAAGCGGCAACCGGGTTACCATTGTAATAATGAATAATACAACATAAATCCAAGTACGTCTTAAAAACATGAAAGTATAATACAAAATATAACTCATTATATGTTTCTTTGTTAACTTCTGCTTCTCTTCTTTTCTTCCATTTCTAACAAATAATTCATTGATATATGAAGCAAATTCCACGCGGTTCAAATCGATTTCTCGCGCCTCTTTCGCCTTATCTTCGGCTTTTTCTAACTCCCCTATCTTAGCTAAACATTTCGTCATCATCAACATAGCATCCATATGCTCCGGTTGAATCGAAAGCAGATGTTCACAATCCTTAATGGCAGTGTCAAATTGGCTACGGTTATAATTTATACGAGCGCGATACAATAAAGCATCTGGATCATCCGCATCAATTAACAATACGTCGCTAAATGATTGCAGTGCACGTTCCTGATTTTCTGTACGTAAATAATAAATACCTTGCATACGTAACAACTCTGGATCCTTTTGATACATTGAATATGCACGAGTTAACACTTCATCTACGGCTTCTAGTTCATCCGCTATAAGTTGCCTTTGTACTTCTTCTCGTAAATAAAAATACGTTTCGAAATCGAAATGATTGTCCTTCTCGAAAACGTCATAACGCATCCCCTTTAATCCGCTAATTCTCTCTAATAAAAACTGCACATTTTCTTCACCATATTCACTTTCCAAATCCTCTTTTTGCTCACTAAAACGGAAAACATTGTCGAGCAACACCCAAATTGAATGTGGAAAATAATAATGATATAAGAGGAATTCTATTAATTGATCTTGAAGTGCTGCTGCGTATTGAACATCCCATATCACATCAGAACGCAATAATTCTTCCCAGTTTTCCGATTCCATTCGTGCAAAGAAATCATCATAAAGTGCCTCAATCCTTTCCATAAATGAATAAACTGGGTGCTCTGCAATAACGGTAGTAGCGATTTCGGCGTTGCTGTCAATCCATGGAGAGATTATAGGCTCTCTATCATGCTCATCCATTTCTTCTAGTTGAACGAGCGGCTTGTCTTTCATTTGCTTCGCACTTTTAATCGCTTGATCGTATGCCTCTCTCAACCGTTGATACCCTTCTGGATCATCTTCTGGATGATGTATTTTTAAACGTTTTGCATAAGCTTTTTTTATAGCTGAAATATCATCGGTAGATTCAATCTCTAACGTACTCCAAATACTCATTAACGATTGATCCACCTTTCTATACTCTCGATATGTTCTTTTAAAATACTAGCAGCTTCTTTAATCTTTTTATCATTTTGTGTCATAAGTACACTTTCAAATTGTTGTAGCAATATAGCAATTTTTTTCCGTTCATCACCAAGAAATTCTTCATAAAGTCGTTCACCTTTTGCTAGAAGCAATCGATTTTCTTCTCGATCTCGTGGATGAATTTTAATGTCTCTCAATTCTAAAAGTCTAGACTCAATTTCTTCATCTGTAAGATTTCCAGCATTTTGTTGAATAACGACTCTTTTCTTCTCTCCAGTTGTTGTACTTATTACCTCAACTTCAAGAATACCGTTAATATCGTATGTATATCGGACATCAATAGACTCTTTCCCTGCAGGAGCTGGGGGTACTTTAATTTTGAGTTCCCCAAGTTTTAAATTGTTTACTACCATACGGTTTTCTCCCTGATACACATCTACAAGTATATATTGTTGCTTATCCATAATAGTATAAAGTCTTTCCACTCTACTTACAGGAATCGGTGTATTCCGCTCAATTATTGGGAGGAAATACCCAGACTCTTTCTTTCCATCACCTAATTCTTGAACAACACTTGTTCCTAAGGAATATGGACAAACATCGGTTAAGATAACTTCTTCTAACGCCTTATTTCGTTCTTTTAGAGCAACTTGAATTGCAGCACCTAAGGCAACCGTTTCATCGGGATTTATATTCGCATACGGCATACGTCCAAACATTTTAGAAATAACAGATTTGATAAGCGGCATTCTCGTCGCCCCACCAATTAAAATAACAGCATCTAAATCCTTCGGGTCCAGTGAGGCATCACGCAGTGCACGTTCTATAGGATAACGAAGTCGTAAAAGAAGTGGTGTTACGATTTTTTCAAATTCGCCTCTGTTAATACGAGTTTCGTATGTCTTATTATTTATCATAACCTTCATATTTGCAGCATGTTCATCACATAAAGTAAGCTTACAACGTTCTGCCTGTGTATAAATTAATGATAACGTTTTAGAATCAAGAGAATCGGAATCAAGTTGATGTGACTCAAGAAAAAAATTCATTAAACTTCTTGTGAAATCTTCGCCTCCAAGATAATTATCACCAGCGATTGATTTCACATCCATTATTCCTTCAAACAATTCCAAAATGGAGACATCGAAAGTACCCCCACCCAAATCAAATACAAGAAATTTTGTTTCTGACTCTTCTTGATATAATCCATATGCAATTGCAGCTGCTGTTGGTTCACTAATGAGGCGCTCAACCTTTAATCCGGCAATTTCTGCAGCTCGCTTTGTAGCTTTACGCTGTGCATCATTAAAATATGCAGGTACACTAATCACAGCACCCGTAACAACTTCATTTAAATAATCCTCTGCATCTTGTTTCAAGGATTTAATAACAAAAGATGAGAGTTCTTCAGAAGAAAAAGTATATGTACCTAGTTCATATTTTTTCTCTGTTCCTATGAAACGTTTAAAAGTTGATGCTGTCAGTTGTGGATGAGTAATTAATCGTTCTTTTGCAATACGCCCTACTAAAATTTCACCACTCTCATCAACACTGACTACCGATGGTGTAAGAAATTCGCCAAGAACATTCGGAATAAGGGTCGCACCATCCTCCGACCAAGAGGCTACTAAACTATTCGTTGTTCCTAAATCAATTCCAATTGTTGCCATACTAATCCCCTCTCTTTTTTAACTATATTTTACTATATCATTAGAATTAGGAAAAGTATGTAAAAACAAGGAATTCCAAAGGGATAAAACATTATATTAGCTTAGTTAAACACAATCTTGTTACGTGTAACTACTCCTCCATATACGAATGTTGAACGCATATTCGTGTTATCGAAAGTCAGCCTAATAAACTACAGTTTCGTCTTTCTAAACGTAAAGAACCAAGTAAGTCCTCTCTATTCAATGAACTAAACACTCTACTTCCTTCCGATCTTCTTGTTTTATATATTTATATACATTTAAACCATATGCTTGTACGACGAAGGAAAGTGACAATACAAATAGTTCTTTTAACACATCCTCTTCGTACTCATCGACCCAATCCTTTGTTTCTGCGCAAAAATTAAAAATCAACGTATAGAAACTTCCGCATTCAATTTCTGTTTTGCCTACACCTATTTCTCTTAATAGCTCTTTACATAATAACGAATGTCTATCAATAAAACGCGGGGAGTAATAAGCATAAATCATTTCACGGCACTTCTCCCTAATTATTTCCTCAAATTTAATATAGTATATTCTACTTTCAAAATTGAGCGCTCCTCTTGTTTTCCCACTATACTCCCGTAAAAAATCTTCAATTGTATCATATGTATAGCTTTCGTGCGTTTGATTCATATGTACTAGAATACCACTAGAGTTCACCATATATTTTGGGACTGATATGTAATAATATGCAATCCAGAAACAAAGCTTTGCTATTATCTCCTCTTTCTGCTCCTGCAAAAACTCATCGAACAATTTTTTAAAAAATTGTTGAATCATGAGTATCCCTCCCTCATACATTTTAAATTTATTCCAATGTATTTTCTAATATGTAAATTTGATTTTTTAGCTTTATAAATTCAATTTTTCATCCCAAACAAAAAGATTGAATTTCCGTTATCAAACACGTAATATAGACTCTGATTCAAAAAATAACGATTGAAATATATGAATAAAAGGAGGGTTTATATACAATTTTCCTATTTTATAAGACTGAGAGGTTTTGTTATGTGGCGTAATAAAAACGTCTGGATTGTTCTAAGCGGTGAGTTTGTTGCAGGACTCGGTTTATGGCTCGGTATTCTTGGTAATCTAGAGTTCATGCAAAAACATATACCATCCGATTTTATGAAATCAATGATTATGTTTATTGGACTATTAGCAGGTGTTCTTGTTGGACCAATGGCTGGCCGAATGATTGATCAATATGAAAAGAAAAAAATCCTTCTATATGCAGGGTTTGGTCGCGTTATAAGCGTTGTTTTTATGTTTTTTGCTATTCAATATGAAAGTATTGCTTTTATGATTGCCTTTATGATTGCTATTCAAATTTCAGCTGCGTTTTATTTTCCTGCATTACAATCAGTTATTCCACTTATCGTTCGTGAACATGAGCTATTACAGATGAATGGTGTTCATATGAATATCGGGACAATTGCTCGTATCGTTGGTACATCCTTAGGTGGCGTTTTGCTTGTTATGATGAGTTTGCAATATATATACGCTTTTTCAATGATTGCATATGCACTGTTATTTTTATCAACATTTCTATTACAATTTGAAGATCAAAAAAACAATACCCCAAATAAAAAAACAGAAAAAGACAACAGTTTTATGGAAGTATTCCGTATTTTAAAAGGAATTCCAATCGCATTTTGTGCACTTATTTTAAGCGTCATTCCCCTTTTATTCATTGGCGGTTTTAACTTGATGGTAATTAATATTAGTGAGATGCAACATGATACAACAATAAAAGGATTTATTTATACGATTGAAGGGATCGCATTTATGTTAGGAGCCTTCGTTATTAAACGTCTGTCCGAGTATTTCCCACCAGAAAAATTGCTATACTTCTTTGCGTTCTGTACTGCTTTTGCACATCTTTCACTGTTCTTTAGTGATGTAAATTGGATGGCACTTGTATCATTCGGGCTATTCGGATTTAGTGTCGGTTGCTTCTTTCCTATCATGTCGACAGTTTTTCAAACGAAAGTTGAAAAAAGCTATCACGGACGTCTTTTCTCATTCCGTAATATGTTTGAAAGGGTCATGTTCCAAATTGTCTTACTTGGAACGGGATTTTTCTTAGATACAATTGGATTGCAGTATATGGTGCTTATTTTCGGTGTCATTTCATTATTCATTATCCTTATGTCGTTATCAAAACAAAAGCAACCAACTAAAAATACTTCCAAAGTATCAAACATGTAAAATCCATCTCAACATTGAGATGGATTTTTTCTTATTGTAAGAGTTGTCCAAAGTCTCCGGTTGTTATACTCCCACTATTTGCTTCATCTGTATCGATATGCATATCTAATGCGTAAGTATCTTTTACACGAATTAGTACTTGATTAAAAACCAATCCTCTGCTTCCTTCTACTTTAACACTTACATATTGTCCATCTTTCACTTGAAAGGTATCAGCATCTTGAGGTGTCATATGTATATGACGCTCAGCGATGATTACGCCTTTTTCAATTTCTAAAGAGCCCTTTGGACCAATAAGAGTAATTCCTGGCGTTCCATCAATATTACCTGACGCTCGAATCGGAGCATCTACTCCTAACTTACGTGCATCTGTTTTTGAAATTTCAACCTGTGTAAACTTTCGGATAGGACCAAGAATACGGACTTTTGAGATTTCTGCCTTTTCAGTCTTAATCGTTACTGTTTCTTTTGCTGCAAATTCTCCTGGTTGTGAGAGATCTTTTGCAACCACTAGCTCATATCCTTCCCCAAAAAGTTTTTCTAAATCTTCGTTTGTCAGATGGATATGCCGATTTGATACGCCGATTGGAATTTGTTTCACCTGAAACACCTCTTCATTATATAGTAGCATTCATACTCTTTAGTCTTTCCTTCTTTTTCTTTTTACACAACTACATTTTGAATTCTGGCTCAAAAGTGTTAAAATATAATTATGTGTTTTCAGAATAATAAAAGAATATAAAAAGTAGATCATTGAAAACACAGTTTTTTAGGAGGGGTTTTGATGACTTATACGTTAGCAACTAGAATGAAAGCATTCCAATCTTCTATATTTAGTGAACTAGCAGCTTATAAAAAAGAAAAAATTGCAGCAGGTCACAAAATGATTGATTTAAGTATCGGCAATCCAGATATGCCTCCTGCTGATATTGTAAGAGAAGCTATGGTACATACAGCAAGTGGAAAAGAAAATTACGGTTATACTTTATCAGGTATTCAAGAATTTCACGAATCAGTAACTGAATATTACGATAACAATCACCATGTTAAATTAGATCCAAACAATGAAGTTTTATTATTGATGGGTTCCCAAGATGGGCTCGTTCACTTGCCGATGGTTTTTGCAAATCCAGGTGATCTTATTTTAGTACCTGATCCTGGATATACAGCATATGAAACGGGTATTCAAATGGCAGGTGCAAAACCTTACTTCATGCCTTTAAAAAAAGAAAATGACTTTTTACCTAAATTACAAGACATTCCTGAGGAAATTGCTAAACAAGCAAAAATGATGATATTGAACTTCCCTGGAAATCCAGTTCCAGCAATGGCACATGAAGATTTCTTCAAAGAAGTTATTACCTTCGCCAAACAACACAAAATTATTGTGGTACATGATTTTGCCTATGCAGAATTTTATTACGATGGAAAGAAACCAATCAGTTTCTTATCTGTTCCTGGTGCCAAAGAAGTTGGTGTTGAAATTAATTCCTTATCCAAAAGCTATAGCCTAGCTGGTAGTCGCATTGGTTATATGATTGGAAATAAAGAAATTGTAGGTGCACTAACACAATTTAAATCAAATACAGACTACGGTGTGTTCTTGCCAATTCAAAAGGCAGCATCAGTTGCCTTACGTCACGGTGCCGACTTCTGCGCCCAAAATCGTATCATCTATCAAGAACGCAGAGATACTTTAGTCGATGGTTTTGCTTCTTTCGGATGGCATGTTGATAAACCTATTGGTAGTATGTTCGTATGGGCGGAAATACCAATAGGCTGGACTTCATTAGAATTTGCTTATGCATTGATGGATCGTGCGCATGTTGTTGTAACTCCTGGTCATGCTTTCGGACCACATGGTGAAGGTTTTGTGCGTATCGCACTTGTCCAAGATAAAGAAGTGTTACAACAAGTTGTTGAAAATATAAAAAAGAGTGGTATTTTTTCTCTTGAAAAAGCAGATGTATTAGTCAAAAATTAATTACAAATCCCCTGCTTGCTTTTAGCAGGGGTTATTATTTTCCCATTTAAAGATTAAAGATCGGAGACCTTTATGAATATCAAGAATATTAACGATATACTTCCTCATCGCTACCCATTTTTAATGATTGATAGAATCACAGACATTGAAGATGGAAAATCCGTTAAAGGATATAAGTTCATAACAAATAATGAATGGTTTATAACCGAGTCGCAAAATAACATGCCTCATTTGCTAATTGTAGAAGCACTTGCACAGCTTGGTGCGTTCGTAGGAACAAACAATTCTACTGGATTAGGATTTCTCTCTTCATTAGACGGTGTAACATTTAATGGAACCGCTACACCTGGTGACAAACTAGATTTGCAATATGAAGTTCTGCGAAACAAACGAGGATTTATTCTTGGAAAAGGAATTGCTTCTGTAAACGGTAAACCAATTGTTACAGTTGAAAAATTATTAGTTTACATTTCTTCATAAAGAGTCAATGATAGATGTTCATTATTATTACACAATGATAAGGGGTGCAAAAATGAAGAGCGCCGTCGGTATTGATGCTGGAGGAACACTAACAAAAATCGCTTATTTTGATGATGGCAATGAATTGCATTTCGAAAAATTTTACTCACATGAACAAAACAAAATTAAAGATTGGTTCAATAAAAATAAATATATAAATAGATTGTCTCTGACTGGTGGTAAAGCTGAACAGTTACAAACAATATTTTCAGAAAAATACAATATAGAGTATGTTGCAGAATTCGATGCCACACTTGCTGGTGTTCATTATCTCATTGACCAAGAAAAGCATTCCATAAACAACTTTATTTTAACGAATATCGGCACCGGTACGTCCATTCATTATGTCCATAACAACAAGTATATTCGCACTGGTGGAACAGGGATTGGCGGAGGAACTATCATGGGGCTATCAAAATTATTAACAGATATAGATTGTTTTGAAGAAGTCATTCAACATACAAAACTAGGATCTAGGCGGAATCTCGATATTACAGTTGGAGATATTTATAACGGCATTCTTTCCCCTATTGATAGTAATTTAACAGCCAGCAATTTTGGAAAAGCTGTTAGCAGTGAAGTGGATTATAACAAATCTGATTTACTTGCAACCCTTCAAGGTCTTGTCGGTGAAGTAGTTACTGCATTAAGCCTTCAATTTGCAGAAGCGAATGATGTAGCTCATATCATTTATATTGGATCTACCCTTTCAAACAATAAAAAACTACAAGAGATTATAGGTGATTATACCGTGTATCAAAATAAAAAACCTATCTTCTTGCAAGATCACGGTTTTTGCGGGGCTATTGGGGCCTTATTGCGTACAACAAAATAAATTTATTATTAAGGAAGAGCTAGAGATCGACTTCACGGCTTAATTTAGCCTTTAATGTAACTTACATAATAAAAAGGGCCCCTGAATAAATATCATGTCATCCATTAATATTGTGGATGACATGATATTTCCCATATAATTGAAATACATTATGTAAAGGAGTGAAATTATGGATACTTCTGCGTTTTACTCTATTGTGATCATAGTTGCTGCGTTGGTCTTATGGCGTAGAACTAGAGCAATGTATCGTCCTATTAAAGGAAACGGGATCCGCATTCTCTTACCCATACTATTTTTGTTATTACCCTGCATTCCCATCATCTTAAATCCAAAAGCACATGCCTCAGGTTGGGAATTGATTTGTGCAGTTATCTTTGGGTTCCTTTTGTCAATTCCACTTATTTGGACCACTAACTATGAAATTCGATCCGATCAGCATATTTATGCTGTAAGAAACAAGAGCTTTATTATTACCTTTCTCATCGTACTTATTATCCGGTTTTTACTTCGTGATTATTTAAAATGGCTAGATCCAGAAACAAAAGCATCACTATTTATGACTGTAGCACTGGGTTATATCTTACCTTGGAGAATTATCTCTTTCATCAAATTTCGTCAATTATACAAAAGTCGAATCCAAACGAACGACAATATTGACTTACGGTAACACTGAATACGTGCCCCTTCAGTACTTCTGAAAGGGCTTTTAAAGTTTTTTAAACCTAATTGGACTTACCATTAAGAGCGCGAGGATTAAAGTAATCCATGCATTGCTATATAAAAACAACCCCATTCCAGCTAATGGCAATCCAGCGGCTGGGATAGGTAATCCCTTAAAATATCCAATGGTTGGTTTAACGCTAAATTTAGCTAATCTTAAGGCACCCATCGTTGGAAAAAGGATAAATGCCAAAGAAGTTAAAATAGATGGTGCTGCTATCGAATGAAATAGAAGTGCAGGAGCAACTCCGAAACTAACAATGTCAGCTAAGGAATCCAATTCTACGCCGAATTCACTGTTCACTTTCAATTTTCTTGCAATCCTTCCATCAAGAAGGTCTAAAACAGCAGAAAAGAAAATAAAAATAGAGGCTGCTTCCAAAAGGCCACTCATATTCAAGGTAATTGAAAAAACACCACACAATAAATTTCCGATCGTAAATAAATTGGGTATAGCTTTTACTATGTGATTGAACAAGGTTGTCCCCCCTAAATTGATCAAACTTCCCATATATGTAGCATTTTCTATATATTCTTCTGTTATTCTTTAAAATAGATGACTACTGTACGCTAAGTAAATTTCGACAAGAGAAAAGTATCCAAGAAGGTTACAAACTTGAGGTTTATAAATTAAATACTGCATAATAAGCAGTATTTCTAAAGTGCGCTTAATCCCGACAACAGAGAGAATAAAAGGATTTTCGTTTGTAGGTGAGATTAGCGTAACTGCTTCGCATGCCAATTTCACTCATACATCTTCTTCGTTAATAAAAGGCTTTGAGTGAGATTCTTGTAGTGGTTCTTCTTGTGTGAGAACGTTTTGTTTAATGTGGATATTTTCATAAATACCCCGATATAAAAGCCTTTATTTTCGTAATATTATATACTATCTAAAGTAAAACGAGTGTTGTAGTAAAACTATTTTTGATGTGATAGTACATAAGGTCATATAGAGTTCTTCTAAATTGAACTACCCCCACCTACCGTTACGCGCTTGAGGTAGAGGTCTTCTCGCTAAATATGACAAAAAGTACACCACTCTCTAATAAGTGATGTACTAACAATTATATAATGTTACAGAGTAGCCTGTTTTCTATTGAACCTTTTCATTTTCTAACATATACGTATCTGTGGATACCGACTGCAAGAACGCATTCATTTCCCCTACAGAATAAATATATAACTCATGCATTGCACGTGTACAAGCAGTATAAAATAATTTTCGTTCACTTTCTCGGTTATATTTTTTCTTTGATGCATCATAGATGATAACCGCATCAAACTCTACCCCTTTCGATAAATACGATGGGATAATCAAAATACCTGTATCAAACGAACTCGTTTCTTTCTTAATGAGACGAACTTGTAATGATGTTTGAAGTGCAAGATAAGCTTCTTTACTTTCCTCAGCTGTTTTACAAATAACCGCAATTGTCTTATGACCTCTTTGCTTCAACTGCTCGATTTGATCCACAATCTTTTTATGATGCGCTTTTCCTTCTTTCACTTCCGTTATACTTGGTTGTTTACCGTCACGTTGAAACGGTTCAATTTCATGCCCATCTGTAATTAACTGCCTTGTAAATTCAATGATTTGTTTTGTAGAGCGATAACTACGCGTAAGTACGATTCTTTCACTCAGCTCTTCTCCATACAACGTACTTAACTGTGAAAATTCATTCTCTGATGCATGTTCATAAATGGTCTGATTAAAATCACCTAGTATTGTCATTTTTGTATGAGGGAATATTCGTTTTAAGAATGCATATTGAAATGCAGAATAATCCTGCGCTTCATCAATAAATATGTGCTGCACAGATGTATTTCTTTGCAACTCTTCCAGTTGATCTTTTAAATATAAATAAGGTGTTGCATCTTCATATGACATATAAAAATCTTGTATTTTTTCTATTGTTTCTTTACATATTTCATTCCATCTTTGCGGTAATTTACTTTCCTCTACAAGTTGCTTAGCAAACTGCGGATCTTTAAATATTTGTATATAAATTGCTGGTGTATGAATAAATTGTAATTTTTTCACACGTCTTCGGAGTGGTTTAAAATGTTCTTTCACAACGATAGCCGCCAACATATTTTGTTCTCGTTCAAATTCATCAAACGCATCCTGGGAATATTCTTGCCTTTGCTGTAATTTCTGATGAACTTTTGCATATGTTTCCTTATCTAATAACTGTACTTCTTCTTCCACCCAAAGTTTTTTTCTCTCTATTTTTTCTTGTTCTTTCAGCTCTTTTAGTAGCCATTCAGAAATTAATTTTATTCGATTTGGAATCCGTATTGAAGAATCAAATTCATAAAATCGTTCTTTTATTTGTTCTTTGGAGATTAATACTTCTCCTCTAAATTTAATATCTTTAAATAACATACCTTCTCGTTTTAAGTAAGATATATACCGATCTACTACTTCAATAAAATCAGAACTTGCTTTATATCTAATTCCTTCTAATCGTGTTTCATAACTCTTTTCTTCCATTCTTGTCAGTACATATTCCATTTGTGTAAATGGATCTTCCAATTCAAACTTCTTATCAACATGACGCTCTAAGTATTCTTGGAATGTCGTTTGTTTCATATTGTCCTCACCAAGTTCCGGTAGCACTGTGGAAACATAACTATTAAACATCGAGTTGGGAGAAAAAAGAACGATTTGATCAGCGTGTAGAGAATCCCGATATCGATATAATAAATACGCGACACGCTGAAGTGCTGCCGATGTTTTACCGCTTCCCGCAGCTCCTTGCACAACAAGCAAACGACTTCTTTCATTCCGGATAATTTGGTTTTGTTCCTTTTGAATTGTTGAAACAATGCTTTTCATTTGTGTATTAGCGTTATTCCCTAATACTTCTTGCAGTAATTTATCACCAATCGTAACACCTGTATCAAACATACTTACAATTTGGCCATTCCGAATAACATATTGTCTTTTTAATGTCATTTCACCCGAAATCGTATCATTAGGTGCTTCGTATTTTGCTCTTCCTACAGAATAGTCATAATACAAACTTGATATAGGGGCTCGCCAATCATATACAAGAAATTGTTCTGTATTTTCATCGTAGAATGAGTGAATACCAAGATAAATAGCATCTTCACTTTTTTCACCATCTTCTAAGAAATCTATCCTTCCAAAGTATGGGGACTGTTGTAATCTTTGTAGTCCTTTTAGTTTTTGATAAGCATGGCGATGACTTTGCTCTCGTTCGGATAATAACTCTGCTTGTTGTTTAATACTCGCTGCCGTTTCAATAGCCTCTTCTGTATTATCAACATTCACTGTTACATCGTCCCAAAAATGTTTTCGAATCTGGACAACATCTTTCATTGCTGCACCCGTATATCGCTCTAATGTATCAATATGATTTTTTATCTTTCCAACTACTTCTTTCAGACGATGTTGTTCCTGTTTCCATTCTTGATTTGTTTTTTCCATATCGCCACTCCTTATCAACTAATCGTTCTAATACTCATTGTTTGATGCTATAACAAATTCAATAAAAAGTTTGACAAACAAGTAATCGATTTGTTATAATTAAATTGGATAATTATTGAGTTTTATATAAAAATAAACAATGAGCGTTTTTCCATTCTAACACATATATATGAAAAATCAATAAAAAGGAGATACAAATTTGTATCTCCTTTTTATTTTGGAAGTTCCACTTCAAATTCTATTATTGATTCTCCATCTTCCCCAATACGTTCAACACTTACTTTTTCAATTACACATTTTAAGTTGATACTTAAATCCGGTAGCTCCTCTGCTATTTCTTTTGCTATTTCTTTTGCTATTTCTTTTGCTATTTCTTTTGCTATTTTTTCATTTTCTTTTCTCCCGACCGTCACATGCGGTATATAAGAAATATCGCTTCGGAAAAATGCCGCTAAAGGCCCTTTATATAACTTTTCATGTAATGTACTTACTTTTTCACTTCCCTTTTCAGTAAGTAAAAACAAGTACTCTCCTTCATTACTAATTCGATCTGTAAACTCGATTGCTATCGGATCAACCCCTTCTAGACTTTCAATAATGTGCTTTTTAAGTTCATCGTTAGTAATCATGCTTTCAAAAGGGAATACAAGTGTAATATGAGGATTAATCAGTCCGAATAAAGGATCATGTTTTTTTCTAACCACTTCAATTTCATCTATTTGCGCCTCATTTAGAAAAAGTAAAATAGTACGCATTTTCTATTCCTCCTTCACCACAACCAAAAACAGCAATTTTATGAAACTGCACGAAATACTTTTCTAAACTTTATATAACAAGCAATTCTCCAAGGGATGATATAAGAAGCAGCAACAACATAAAACAATAAGCCTATTGTTCGCTGATCCAAATCGATTATATATTTCCTAGAAACATACCTTAAAACTACAATCCCTATAAAAGTAATGAGAAATGCTACACTTTTTTTCGTATATATATTCCCATCTTCTCTTCTCTCATAGTTTGTAAGTATAATAAGCGGAAGCGCAAAAAGAATCCCAAATAATATCGCAAAACTAATGTATAATACAGCTGGATGAATAGGACCAAAAAACATTAAAATTCCTGGTGATAAAAAAAGTAGTAGTAATAAAATTCGCTTTCCATTTCCCTTTATCGGTTTATGCATTGATCGATAACGTCTCCATAAAATTAACATTACAATACATAAAAATAAGGTTGTTAGTGAAGAAGTATACTCCATAGGTTTTCTCTTCTCTCCCAAAAATATTTATCTAACAATCATTTACTCAAAGGAAACTTTACGAATAAGAATACTACTAACTATGATATAGACTACAGTTAATCCCATTGAAATCATAATAAAATATGGTACGTCTATTAAGGTTTCACTATTTATAAACATGAAACTTCTTATCCCTACTTCTCCATAGAGCACACTCGTTACCCCTAAGAAAATCGTCCCCCCTACAGCAAGACCAATCCACTGAAATCGTTGTTTAAAAATAACTACTACTTGAAAAAAACTCGCTATTGTAACGTAGAATAAAAACTGTGCAAAAAATCCCCCTAGTGAATGCCCCCCTATACGAGTGCTTTCTGAACTATATACTATATTCTGTAAAAAAATCAATTGAAGAGATGAAAATACTGCGGCTTGTAATGTTATATAACAAACTGCCCCAACAAAAAATTGTAGTCTTGTTACCCCAAACGAAACAACTAAACGAAATACTTCATCCTGTATAATAAAAGTGCTTACTACTATAAAAAATGTAATTGCAATCGAAGGATTATTTAAAATATCCTGTAAAAATCCTACTTTTATTCCGTTTAAATCCGCTGTACTCGTTGTTCCTTTTATAAGTAACGCCACAATCCAAAATATAAGAATCGCTTTGTAATGAAATTTCATATGTAACTTCAATTGTTTCATTAGCATCATCATTTCACCTCATCATCTGTTATATAAATAAATAGTTTTTGTAGTGTTACGCTATCAATTTCTAATCCTTCTTTTTCAATAAATTGATAATCTTTAGTAGAAAACCCCTCCCATATAACAGCAATCTCCTTATTTCCATATACCTCTCGATGTACAACGTTTTTATTTATTAGAAATTCATCCACTTTATCTTTTCGGCCTGATATGCAATAGGCTTCCTGTAATAAATCTTCAACGGCTGATTGAACAACTACTTCTCCTCCTTTCAAAATCAGCACATCTTCCACAATATGCGCTACTTCTTCTACTAAGTGCGTTGATAAAATAATTGTTCGAGGGTGATTACCATAGTCTTCTAACAACATATTGTAAAATAATTCTCGGTGCGCCGCATCTAAACCGGTAGTCGGCTCATCAAAAATTGTAATAGGTGCCCTACTTACTAATCCCTTAATAATTCCAACAACATTCTGCATACCATGCGATAATTTATGATATTTCTCTTGTACATTAAGCCCAAATTTCCTCGTAAGTTCTTCAGCATAGGCCTGGTCCCAATTTTTATAAAACATGTTACATAGATTAAAAATCTCTTTCACCTTATAGTTTAAATAAACTTCTTCTTTCACTTTTACAAAACAAATATTTTGCAGCGCTTTCCTATTTTCAAAAACATTTTCATCAAATACGGATACACTTCCACTACTTGAAACGATCTGTCCAGAAAGAAGATGTAATAATGTCGTTTTCCCTGCCCCGTTTCTACCGAGCAAACCGTATATTTTATGTTTTTCCATCGAAATCGTTACTGCATTTACAGCCGCTTTTCCCCTATATTTTTTCGATAAGTCTTTTGTTTCGAATGCAATCATGGTCATTCCCCCTCCTTCGTAATTTTTTGAATCATATTCATTAATTCTTCTTTTGAAATTTCAAGAACTTTTGCTTCTTCCCACACTTTAGGTAAAAATTCAGTCATAAAAGTATTTTGCCGTTTTTTTAATACAACTTCTTTTGCGCCCTTTGTAACAAACATTCCAATCCCTCTTTTTTTATATAAGATCCCTTCATCCACTAGTAAATTTACCCCTTTCGCTGCTGTAGCTGGATTGATTTGTAACATCTTAGCAAATTGATTTGTCGATGGGACTTGTTCTTCTTCAAGCAATATCCCCTTTAAAATATCAGCCTCAATTGTTTCCGCAATTTGTATGTATATTAACTTGTTCTGCTCAAGTGTTGGTTTCACGTTTTCACCACCTTAGGTTCATAGGTTCATTACTTATGTAATTAACCATATCACAGGAATATAGATTCATTCAATATTTTCCCATAATTTATTTCAAAAAAAGAAGTATCACACCTTACAGGATGATACTTCTCTAAAAACTATTTATAAAACGGTTGTATTTTCTATACATACTTTCAAGTTCTTTTCATTTAAACCATTTTGACAGAAATTCAGCTTCATTCCCTTTAATAATTTTGTACGATCTACCACTTGTCCTAAATGATAACCTGTATGCTCCACTAAATGAAACAGATCATGCATGTCTATCCTACTCATTTCCTTACAAGCTTTAACATAACTTTTTTCCCATTCATCAAATGTCCTCTGTACAGTTTCACATAACATTTCTGGACTCAATTGCACAATCGGAAAGTATTCTTCAATCCCATTTTCAAAATGTATATTTGGATTCGAATAACGGCTACTATTCCTTTTTATATGCTCACAAATATGTAATACGATGCCACCAATTGAATTCGCTGAATCCTCTTGCTTCCATAATTCTTCTGCATGTAAGTGCCCAATTGTTTGAATTAGTTTAGATAAATAATGGTCGTACATTCGATGATAGGCAATCTTATAAAACAGCTCCATCTTTCTCTCCCTCCTGTCTCTTGATGAAAAAGATATGACCCTCTAAAATTGACTGATTTATCTCATCTCTAAATCCTATCATGAATCATACAATTCCTTTCAAAAATATACGCACTTTAATCAAAATTAAAAATTTTCATTTTTTATGTTTACAATTATCCATTAATTGTATATACTTACTAACGTAAGAAAAAAATTCTAAAAGGAGGTCGAATGAAATGATGAAATTAAAATTACATGTTGCACCTGTTTTACAATTAAATATTAGTTCGACCACCCTAATGGAGAATTGAAAATCGTTCGATATTTTCTTTAATTAACACATTCGCCACAGGAGGTCGTATGCTTACCTGTGGCTTTTTCATGCCCTGCCACAGGAGAACCGTATCCTTCTGTGGCTTTTTTGTGCGATCTTTTAAATCTCTGACACCATTTCTTTAAGAAAGGAGCAAATATTCAATGACTTTTCACGTACTGTTTTTCAGTATTACAATTCAACGAAAGCAATTATCTGAAGTCGAAATTGTGCATGATCAACACATTCAAAAAGCTATGAGTGATATAAAGGAGCGTCAAAGTCCTTACAGTAGTCACCTGTAATTCCTTTACGAAAGGAGGAATTCGTTAATGACTTTTCACATTTTCTTTTTTACGATTACTCTTCAAAAAAAATCTTTATCTGAAACTGATATTTTACGTAAACAACAATTAAAAGAGATTATGGACGAAGTAAAAGATCGCAAGAGTTCTTATTATAATCAAATGTATTAAAAAATAATTTTCAAAAGGAGCAATCATCTTATAAAATTTCGCGTATTCTTTTTAACCATTACCATAATTTTCTGAAACTGAGATTTCACATGAACAGCAGATTCAAAAAATGATAAACGAAACAAAAGAACGTCAAGTTTCTTATTACAATCATATGTACTAAAAACTCATATAAATAGGAGGATTTACCTGATGAAATTCCAAGTATTCTTTTTAACTATCACAATTCACAAAAACAAAGTTTCTGAGTTCGAAATGTTACACGAACAACAAATTCAACACGCTATGAATGAAGTGAAAGAACGGCAACTTCCTTATTGCAGTCACCTATAATTCCTTTACGAAAGGAGGAATTCATTTATGAAATTTCATGTATTCTTTTTAACGATTACGATTCAAAAGAAGCGATTAACTGAAGCTGAAATTGTACAAAAAGAGCAATATAAAAAAGTTTCTGATGAAATTCGAGATCGTAGAAGCAAGTATTATACACATCTATAATGATGCAAATTTAAATATTATAAAAGGAGTGAATTAAGATGTTAATGGCGCGTTGTAAAAAAATGATTTGGATTATTGAGAGGGATTCCACATAGTTCGTTAACCTTTAAAAGGCCATATACTTCAAATAAGTATGCAAAAATCATACAATAAAAACGGCTAATTACATCTTAAAAACTAGACGTTTTTATTATTATTATATGTGTAAATTAACTTTAATCGTTATATATAACAAGGCAGCAATCCCCCTTCTTCAAATCTTTTTACATCACAATCAAAAAAAGATACATTGCTAAAAAGCAATGTATCTTTCTTGATTCTTATGAATTCTTTTTATTTCCGATTATTTCTTTTCATCTTAATCAATCTCACCAAGTTTGAAACAATCGTTTTCGTCACAGCGTAAACTGGTACTGCTAAAATCATTCCAATAATACCAGCGAAATTACCTACACCAAGGATTAACACAATGATTGTTAAAGGGTGTATATTTAATTTCGAACTCATAATACGCGGTGAAATAATATTACTTTCAAATTGCTGTACAATCGTTACGATACCAATTACCCAAACAGCTTGCATGGGCGATACAAATAATCCAACAATTACAGCTGGTGCCGCTCCAATAAATGGCCCTAAGTTCGGAATAATATTAGTAAATGCCGCTATAATCCCTAAAACGAAAGCATACGGCAAATCAATAATTATATATCCTACAAATGTAAATGCACCGACAAATAAACAAACGAGCGCTTGTCCCTGGATATAGGCAGACAACGTTTCGCCTGTTTCTTTTATAATATGAAGTCCTTCTTCACGATACGATTCTGGTAAAAAACCAACAGCTTTCCTCGGGAATGCATGACCATCTTTAAACATATAAAACAAAATAAACGGTACTGTAAAAATTACTAATGCAACGTTTGTAATAATACCAAACAAAGCCGTTGCACTCGACGTGATTGTATTTGGTATTTCTTTCAAATACTCCATTACATTTTTTTCAATCGTTTCAATTGATACATAATTTTGTGTAGCTAACCATTCAAATAGCCTATGATGAGATAATTCTTGTATGTATACTTTTCCCTCTTTGATATATGTTGGCATATTTTTCACTAAATCCATCAGCTGCTGTGAAATCGTCGGAACGACTACACCAATTGAGACTGCAGTTAGTGTAATGATAAAAACATATAACAACAATATCGCTAAATTTCTAGGAACCTTTTTCCCTTCTAAAAACACTAAAATGGGATTAAATATAAAGTATAAAAACAAAGCGATTAAAATTGGGAAAAATAAAGTTGAAATGAATATACCAATGGGTTGAAATAAAAATGATATTTTTGTGCAAATAAATATAATCCCTACAACCATTAGCACTTCCAATGTCCAAAAGTGCACTTTCGATTTCAAAAAAACAGCCTCCTTTAAATTAGCACTTCACTTTATTGTATCAAAACACTCATGAATTTTATACTCTATTTTCATCTTCAATGTTCCAAAATACTAATAAATACACTACAATAAGAATACATACAAATTTTCAGGGTAAAAGGTGATAAATATGACGCAATGTATCATTTGCAGAAAAGAAACGAAAGAACTTAGTGAACAACATGTTGTCCCAGAGATTTTATGTGGATATTATTTTACAAATTTAATTTGTGATACTTGTTATGAGCATCTCACAACAAACGTAGACCGACCATTAATCAGGCATAAACTAATCCAATACAAAATCGAACAAATGAAGCAACAAATTGATTCTCCTCTTTATACGAATGAATATGGTCAAGAATTAGCGGCAGCGGAAACGGAAGAAGTTGAAACGAACGACGAAGTATATTATTCTAATGCGTTAATTATGAAACTATGTAAAAAACATGATATTTCACTACATAATGAAATTTGGAAAGAAGAACGTGTAACGAAAGTAGCAAGCTCCATTCAACGTGAATTACTTTTAGATAACCGTAAATATAAAATGAGTATCTTAAAAATGGCTTATATATTCGCAGTACATACAATTGACGGTTATTTTAATGATCCTGATGCGATTGATATTTCTAGTATTATATCTAATGTTGACTTTATCGAATTAAAAGAACGAAGCATTGTTCGTGATTTAAGTAAAAGCTCATTGTGGAATACCCTCAATACGACTAGCGATAACCATTATTTTATTTTATTAAGTGATAAAGATGGTCTATTCTGCTTTATTCGTCTATTTGATATTTTCGATGTTGTTGTCCATCTTTCTCGAAAAAAATATCAACTTCCATCTCCAATTGTTGGAGTGAATGATGTAGAAAAGCAAGAATTCTATATTGAGAATTTAAAACAATACATGGATCAATTATTTAAACAAAAGAGTACACAAACGACTCGCGTTTAATAATCTTTGGATAACAAAGTTATTTTTACAGATTGAATCATAGTTAAATAACAAGAATTCGTAACAAGAACATACGGTCTCCTTTCTTGTTGAAAAGACACTATGTTATAATGAGTATGAAAAGAACAATACAATCACATAAAACAATTATAAATTGTATATAAATAAAAAAGACTAGTGTGCGGCTACACACCAGTCCATGTAACTTAGCAGATTGGATTGTTCATTTATCCTATTTGTTTCTTACAAACGAGACAACCCACATTCTATTGGCGTAGGTGGGTTGTTATTTTTTGAGCTTATCGATTAAAACGACAACAAACGTTAACAGTGCAACGAGAAATAATCCGCCTTGCAACAATAACGAAATTTCACCCATTTATTATCACCTCCCTTCAAGCCTGGAGAAGTGATAATTGAACAACCAACCGTACCATAAGTTACCTCTTAATTTTATCATATTTTCTAATTTTTTACGATGAAAACCGGCAAGTCTCTCGCTTGCCGGTTTTATTGATCCCTATTCTTTTATTCCTCATCTTTCTCTAGTTTTTCAACAATCGCTTCATAAAATCTCCGATTATCATCCACATTCACATGTACACGATTCACCTTTTTCGTAAATCCATATAGTAACTGCGCTGTTAACGGCTCTTTTAATTTGATTTCAAAGGTAGCCGGTTCTTTTATAAATTCCATTACCGTTGCTTCGAATATTTCTTTTCCTTCTTCCTTAGTTAATACTTCACCTTTGTAAAAGGAAATTTCTTCTATTTGAAAAAATGGCACAACAATTTTCTTACCAAATCCGACTTGAATGATCATTTCGGTTTCTGTCATAATATATGGATTTTTACGGACTGCTTGTATCTCAGCTAAAAAATAAAGGATTCCATATATATTTAAAATGAGTAAAATCCAAGCTAACACTGGATTCCATTGATGAAGTAAATAATGAAACCCAATTGATTCAATTAATGTTGCGTGAATCAGCATAATATAAAATGGAATTGCTCCAGTCTTTTTATGATATGAAAAAACATGCTGACTTTCTGGCATCTTTGTACGCCAAGAAAATAAAGCATAGTAAAATAACTTACATTCTGTAACGATCACATTTACTACAGTATTTCTTGTGAATGTGTTATCGAATGCCTTATCAATTGCAAAAGAAAATGATGGATATTCATTCTTATATTGCTTATAACATCGTATAATCTTCGGTAATGCTCTAGCAGTCTTATATAGAATAAATAACTCTAAACCGATAAACACAATTTCTCCTGCAACTAAAATATAAGAAACAAATGAAAACGACTGTAAATAATCGCTTGGAATTATGAATCTTGCGGCAATATAGCCTGCTATTACAACTGGAAATATATAAGTTAACGAATAGCGTTTTCGTATGATAAAGAAATACGTAATAACTGGAATTACAATAAGAAAATCAAACAAGGACCCTAGCACCATTTCCTTCGGTACAGCGGGTACAATAGGAAGTGTATATGCTAGATAATTTGATATTACAATTAAAGCAATAAGACCAATCGAAACATTTCTTCTTTTATGTGAAATTGAATCACTCATGCACTCTCTCCTTTTTATTTAAAAATCTTATTAAGATGGTCTTTATAGAACAAAATAGCTCTTTCATATTCGTTTACATCTTCTAGTTTCACAACAGTTTTAAGCAATAATTTCATTGCTTCTTCATATTCTTTAATATTATATTTTGCAATGGAAAGAACTACTTTCATGGTTTCATTGTCCGGAAACTTTTTGAGCCCAGCTTCTAATATAACAATCGCTTTATCGTATTCACCGATGCATCGATATGTACTTCCGAGTCCAATATATGCCCTACATAATGCTTCTCCTTTAAGTCCATTTACAATTGCTTTTTCGTAAAATGGAACAGCTTCTGTTTTAAGTCCCATTACATCATGTATATAAGCGCATTCATAGAGAACTTCTGGATGCTGGGTAAAGTTAGTTAACCCAATGAGTATATCCCTTACTTGTACATATTTTTTTATTCCGAAATTGAATCGCTTGCTCCAATAAGTGTTTCACCTACATCACTCCTTATCTGCTCCAGAATACATGCTATACCATCCTCTTCATTGCTATCTGTTATGCAATATGCTAATTCTTTTAGCTCCAAAATTGCATTTTCCATCGCAATTGGATAACCACATTCTTTGAACAAGCCGATATCATTCCAATCATCCCCAAATGCCATTACTTGTTTTGCACTTATCTCGTGCTTTTGGCACCAATTCAACACAGCATTTTCTTTCGAAACATTACGCCCCATTATTTGGACGAGCTGATTTTGATCTGTACAAATTACGTTTACTTTATGCCGAAATTGTTCTTCTAATTTTTCATAGTGAGAAAACGAGTGTAACAGTATTTTAGATACAGAACGTTGTTTCATTTCTTCATTTGTCATAACAATCGGCTTCGTCGCTGTTATAAAATTTGTTTTTATATTTTGATTAATGTAACATGTATCTTGTACCTCAATTGCAATGAAAGAAGCAGGTTGCGTTTGCATAACAAAATTGATAATTTCCGCTGTGTGAACAGCATCAATTGGGTAATGGTAATTCATTTTTGTTATTTGATCCCGTAATAGAGCGCCATTGTAATACACCATCATTCCAATACTCTGTAATTCCTTTGGAAGAAACTGTTTTACAGAACGAGGAGCTCTTGCTGTCGCAAAAATAATATGTATTCCTTTTCTATGACAATCCAAAACTGCTTTTATATTTCTCTCTGATACCTTCTTTTCATTATTTAACAATGTACCATCTAAATCTAATACAATGACTTTGATATTTTGAAAAAGCATGAACACCTCTCCCTTTTTATAAACGGCCCAAACTCCCCTCTTCTACACGATTGCATAACTGTTCTAATTTGGTTACAATCTCTTTTGCTGTTTCATCTTTCCCTTCACAAATACAAACATTACCATTTTCTCCGATTACATGATGGATGGCTGCATTTGAATATAATGAATGCGGAGAATTTGCTACCATAAAATTTGCTTTCGCCTGCCTCATTCTTTCACTCGCACGTTGAATTAATTCTACTTCATTGACATCGCTTTCAAGTTTAAATCCAACTAAAACCGTTTCTGGATCCCATTGTTTAATTTGTTTTAATATTTTTGGTGCTTTTTGAAAATGAATAATTGGTGCTATATCACTTGAAATCTTCCCATTCTTATCAAGTATATTTCCATCTTGATCACAAATTTTATTAACGATCCAATCCGATCCAGCTGCCGCCATAATTACTGCATCAATTTTCTCGTGTGTAATGATACTTTTCATCTTATCTTGTAAATCAACAATACCTTCGAATGGATGTAATTCCAATTGATCATTGGTAGTATTTGGCTTTTCAGCGAAATAACCATGTAAATATATAACGTGTGCTCCCTTTGTCATCGCTTCTTCAGCAAGCATTCTTCCGATTGTACCTTTTGCTAAATTTGTATGACCACGTACTTGATCCCATTTCTCTAAACAGCCACCACTTGTAATTAAAATCTTTTTCCCCTTCATCATAACCATCCCTTACTTATTTTTCGAACGAAACCATTGTACACCAAAGTCAACAATTTCTTTTTGTTTCATTAATCTACACGTTGCATTTCCTACTTTATTAGTTGTTACAGCATTTATACGTTCAAACTCTTTTCCAATCTCAACAAACAAGTCAGAATCATAATCCATTTCATCGAACTCTTTCCACACCCTTATGTTATTTTCTAAAACAGGTGCTCCAACTTTAATTAATTCACGTGCTCCTGTACGTATTTCAGATAGGTGAATCGATGTATTAGAATCATAGCCTACACCTATCAACAATACATATCCATCTAAATCATATATTTTCTTTAAAGGTGAGTGTTCTCCAAAACTAATGGAAAGTGAATGCTCAGCTATAATAGTCTCTGCATGTTTCCCCCATACTGCGAAGCTATTTAATGGATGATTACTCCGTTTTACATTCGGATATGTACGAAAACATTCTACAACTTTTCCCATCGCGAGTGTTGGGGTTATATCTGGATGGAATGCTGGAACGTTGTCTCGAATAATTTGCCACCAGCTTTCTGGGACAGGAGGTCTTGCCCAATTTTTTGGATCCGATAAATCAGACGTTTGTGTCGGCATAATGATCGTACCTTCTTCAGTAATTACATTCATTAACGCTTCTACAACCGCGACTGCCCCACCAGATACCCAACCAATTGAACTAAGAGAAGAATGAACAATCACTGTCATTCCTTTTTTAAGTCCTAATGCCTGTAAATCATTCGATATCGTTTCAATTGTATTTGGTAATTGCGTTTCCGCCACTATGTCGTTTATTTTCATGATTACTCCCCCGTTTGTTCTGTGTTAAGATTTTATAAACTACCAATTTTCACTTTGAATTCACTCTCAATATTTTATCATATTTTTCTCAATTTTTAATCTAAACGAACACGTTAAGTACTAAATCTATAAATATAAGATTAAAAATCCAAAATAGTAAATTTATGGTATAATTATATGAATCATATTCTTTTTAAAGGGGGATAAAATGAAAAAATTCATATTCATTTTTGGAGTACTGTGTATGATCGGATTAAGTGGATGTACTCTATTTACAAGCGATTATGAAAGCTATTGGGTTCTAGAAAAATCTAGATATAATGAAGGTGAATTCGGACCAATTAATCTGTATGAAAAAGCACAAGAAGATCCAACACTTGTTCATCACTCAATTGAAAGAATTAGCGAAGGAAAAATGATGATATTTTTAGCATTTGGCGAAAAATATCAGAATGATAAAATTACAGTAAAAGAAGTGAAAGATGAAAAAGATAAATCAGTTATTGTATTACATGTGGAAAAAGATAAAGGTAGAGATAAAAACCCTGTTATGTATATTGGCGTAAATAAATTAAGAGACTCTGTAAACATTGTAAATGAAGATGGTAAAAAAATTTTTGAGATAAAACAGAATGAAGGAGTTACGTCACAACAATAAAAACACAATACTTCATAACTAAAAAAAACCAAAGAAAAAGACGTCCTTATCCTCATAAGAAATCCGTCTTTTTCATTCTATTACTTTATACAAACTATCACGATTTTACAATCTCGCTACCTTTTTCAGCATAACTCATATCGCCAACAGACTCAATTTTATACGTCCCATCTTGATAGAGAATTTTAGTTACACTTGCATTTTCTACCCCCATTTTTGTTTTACTACTATCAAGCATTTCTACTAATGAAGTGATCATCAGTCCATGAGATACGATTAAAACGTTACCTCCTCCATTTTTGGCGGTGTCTTCACTAATTTTATCAATTTCTTTTTTGATACGAGTTGAAAATACTTCCCAATTTTCAGCTTGTTTTGTAGAGTCTGCTTCTACAATGAAATTGGTAATCTCTTTAATAGAGAACTTCATTAATTCAGTCGCTGATTTCACACCAGCAAGGTTTTTAATAGCCTCCCACATATTTTCAATCTTTTCACCTTCATAAATCCCAAAATTTAATTCACGTAAATCTTTCCTTTGTTCAAGTTTTAAATTTGATTGTCCACTATACTTTAATACTAAGTTAGCAGTTTCAATTGCACGCCCACTATCACTACTATAAGCATCAACAAAAAGAATATCTTGTAATCCATTCCCTAAACCTTTAGCTACTTCAATGCCTTTCTCCACTAATGGAGAATCAGCCCAGCCTTGTACACGTTCATTTGTGTTTAATATTGTTTTGCCATGTCTAGTAATATATAACGTAACGATATTATCCATGTTTTTATCTGTTATATTTATATCTTTTTCCATATTATTCATTTCTTTCTCTCCCTTTAGCCTAATCTATTTGTTCTATCCTTACTATGCGAAAACACGTCTCAGTAAACAGGAACTCCCACCTTTATTATATGTTACATATAAAGTTAGTATATATCAATTCATATGATTAAAACAAAAAAGGATCAGCCCACTATAATTATGCATCCGTTCCTTTCTCTTTACTTAATCACTATAATCTGCAACTAGGAATTCAATTGCCCATCGTTGCCTTAGTACAGCCACTTCCACCATAATGCTTTCCCTTCTCACTTTACTTATCTTATAGAATATATGATTGTCTTCTAATCTATTTAGAAAATGAATGAATCCTTTTAATTCCATGTAAATTCCTACATATAAAAAAATATTAGCTCCTTATTTTCAAAGAGCTAATATTCATTCACGCCGTTATTTTTTCTTCCTTTTTCACGACAACCGCAACATAGCTATGCAAAATCATTCCAACCACCACTAAACTCATTCCAATCCATGATAGCGATGATGGAAACGGAGCAGATAACCATATCAACTCCCCTAATAGCGCAAATAAAACCTCACCAGATTGCGTCGCTTCTACAGTAGCTAATTTCTGCGGATCATCCTTTACAAGGTCAGTTGCAAAGAAAAATAATACAGTAGCAATTAAACCAGAACTAATTGCTACGATGAAGCATTGGAAGACTTGGTCACTTGATGGCAAGCCATTTGTAGAAACCTCATAACCTGATAACAAAAACCAAAATGGTAAACTTGCGAGTGTCATTCCAAGAACTCGCTGAAAAACATCTATCTCACCTTTACATATTTGCATCATTTTCCGATTACCAAGTGGATAAGCAAACGCTGCAACTATTACAGGAACTACACATAAAACAGTTTCACGAATCCCTAAAGAAGAAGCTTGCTCTACTTGCATGAGAAGAACACCTAATAATATGACAGCAGACATCATCAATTCTTTCATTGGAATTTTTTTATGTAGCGAATTCGTTGCGAAGAATGATGTTAATAAAATTCCTGCTATAATCGTAATTTGCCATGTTGAGGCAACGAGCCACCCTGGTCCAAATGCACCTGCGAAACTAAGTGGTGCATAAAAAAGACCGAAGCCCACAATACTCCATAACAACCACTCTTTCGGATTATTTTTCATATATTGAAAGAGTTGCTTTAAGTTTCCTCTATACATGACTATCATGACAAGTAGCGGAACCATAAAGTAATATCGTAACGATGCACTCCAAATCCAGCTTCCCCCTTGTAAGTCCATCGCACGGTTCAAAATAAATGTAAAGGCAAAGAAAAACGATGCCAAAACTCCGGCTGCAATTGCTTTCATCCTAAAACCCCTTATACCGTTTTCCCTCTACTATATAACAAAATATAATCAATTTGAAATAAAATTCGGAAATTTCACGCTTGAATTAGTGCTTTTATATGTTTATTTCTTGTCGATACAATTTCCGTAATCGGCTTATGTGAGCTTGATGATAGCGGCTATGATCAGCTATATGCCATATCCCCCACCTAATCGTAGCTGTTTCAGCTTTTTCATAATAGACTTCGCGGGTTAAGTCGGTTTCTATTAGTTTTATACATTCATTATAAAACATATTATGAACATCTTGATAATCGTGCATGAGTTCTTGCAAAGAACCTTTTGTTATATTGGGCAATTCTCCTTTTTCATCAAGCATAGGACCATATTTTTCTTGTAATACTAATGGAGCCTGCACACCTTTCAAACGATACACCCAATGTAAATCTACAACTGCTAAATGCTGAAGAAGCTGTCCGATGCTATTTTCATCATTAGAAGGACCTTTGTAATACAATTCTTCTTTTCCTACACCTTCAACTAGATCTCTTAATCTTTTGAATGTGTCACTTACAGTAGCATATAATATTGCAACATGAGGGTTCATGTCCCTTTCTAAATATAAATCTTTCACTGTAATTCTCCCATCTAACTCTTTATCTTTTCATTGATCTCAGTTGCCTGTTCATGATGATTATAATGAATACGCCTCTTGTTTTTAAACATCTTCAACCCTTTTGAAACATTCTCTTAGAGAAATAAAACCATGTGCTCCTCATTACGATATACATCATTCATTTTCAACGCTCTTCTTTCTACACCATACGTTGTAAAACCCATTGATTGATACAATGTTTTTGCTGCTTCATTATCTGAAACAACTCCTAAATTAATTTGCTCAATTTTCAGCTCTCTTGCTTTTTCAATTACTGCTCCAATTAAACATTTTGCGAATCCTTTCCCTCTACTTTGAGCATCTACATACATAGCAACAAGATGTCCTTTATGCTTAAAGGCTGCCTTTTGCTCTGTCAGTAATGTTACTACACCTAGCAGTCGATTTTCATTATTAAAAGCTCCAAATGTGTAACTAGTTTTTGAATTTAAATTTTGAGCAACTTCCTCTACAGGATTTTCTTTTTGCATCGCTTCTTCATACGTGGTCACAAATGCATCTGGATTTACTCGTAATGCCTGCAAACGTAAATCCCAATATTGCACTGCGTTAAGGTCAGATAAAATTCGAATCATTTTTATACATCCTTTCATAATTAAAAAGAAAAACCTGCTCTTTTAGCAGGTTTAACTCATATTTTTATTTTCTCTCTATATCGTCTTTAATAAATTACCGTGTTCTAAATAATATGTTTAATTAATTGATTCATACATCATTTCATAAAAATACGATTCATACTTCCAGCAGATGTAGAATTTAATTTCCATTGATTTTTACCATGTTTCTCCATCTCAACTTCAGCCTTTTCTTCAATGCTAGAAGTTGTTACCTCTTGTAACAATTTCTCATAAACAGCAAATACCTGATTAACAATTTGTTCATCTGTGGCATTTGGATTTGTTGAAGCAAAGTTCATCATTTCACTTTGCATTTTAGATTCTAATGCACTATTATCAATTGGTTTCCCTTTAATTTCAACCTTTGCTTTTCCATTTTTATTTGAAATTACTTTCGTTTCATACTTTACATTTTTTTGAATAGCTAACTTTATTTTTCCTAATAAACTTTTTAATAAATCGTCATTCACCTTTTGACCGATTTCTCTTTCCATCGTTTGCTTAAATGCTGCTTCAAAATCATTTAAAAATTGAGTACTATCTTCACCAGTTAAAGTTTTTAATTTTCCCGCATCTTTGTCATAAAATGCTGCATTTATGTAGGCATTTAACGCTTCTGCTGGCTTTTGTAAATCCTTCGCCTTTTCAGCTAATTTTTTGCCATCAATCTTATATCTTACTTTTTCATCTTTATCTTTTTTCGGATCTGAAATGAACTTTGTATACACTAGTTCATACTTTTCTCCAGCTTCTACATCAAAAAATATATTACCAGTAATTGACTTACCCTTATCCAACTCTCCCGGATTTAAGTTTCCTTCTGATCCAAAATAGGTTTTCATTTTCTTATCATCAAGATATAGAGCGAAATCATTTGGAAGAATATTTAATGATTTATCACCTTTATTTTTCATTGTCACTTCTACTTTTAATACTTGCTCATTTTCTAGTTTAGCGTATTGATCAGGTAAGACAAATTCAGCACTTTCTAATGTCATCTCGACATCTTTTAATTTGCTTGTGTCCCCTACTTCACTTACTTTTGTTTCCTGAGGTTTAGATTCTGTCTTCTTTGAGTTACAACCACTTAGAATACCTGCTGCTAAAATAGTTGCAAAGCAAATAGACATGACTTTCTTGTTAATCAACTATGCCACTCCCCTTTGTAAAATAAAAACAATTCATTAACTAATCTTAATTATATACAATAATACGACAATTTGTGTAGCTAAAATTTTAAATTTACATTATTTTTATATTCATCTCTTAATATACTAAATCGATATCTATCAATAAACATTCCATTTCGTACTCTATCTCTCCTCATAATTCCTTCACAAACAAATCCAGCATTTTCATAACTTTTTATTGCTTTTATGTTATCTACGTCTACACGTAGCCACACTTTCTCCAGACCAAATTCATAAAATCCAATTTGTAACATGCTGTATAACGCTGCGATACCATATCCGCACCCCCAATATTCTTTATTTCCAATTGCAATTCCTAATTCAGCATTTTTATTCGTTTTATCAAAGTTTTTTAGATCGACCCAACCGATATGCACACCATCCTCAGAAACGATAGCTCGTTGTTCATACCCATTTTCCCGGTTCATACACATTTCAATCCATCTTTTTGTCTCATCACGTGTAAATGGTGGGTATTGATCTGGTACCACTAAGTGCTTTGTTACTTTTGTATCCAATGACCATTGATATCGATCTTCTACGTCGTCTAATGTAAGTTCTCTTAATACAATAATTGGTACACTCATTTTTTCATCTCCCTTTTATTTCCCTATGGAAAAGCCTTCAAACAACCTGCCACCATAGTTTTCTAAAGTTTTCTCGACAAAAATAATCAGTCTCTTTTTCTCTCCAGTTTTATAAAAATGATCAAAAGCTGCAACAAACTCTTCTGCAAATAATTCATCGTATTTTCTTAACACTCTAATAAACCATTTTGAATTTCCAACCCATTGCCCATTTACTCTAAGTACAAATTCATGAACCAACTCAGCCAAAAGATTAGCAATAAACAGTTCTTCTTCTCTCTTTGTCGCACCAATAAAATCATCTAATACATCCGTAATAAAGTAACGTTTCTGTCTAGTCAATTCTTCTGTCCACTTTTCAGGACCTTTATCTAATAATTGCCGTGCTTCCTGTTTTAAACTAGTTATAATTTCTTCCTTCCCCTTTAAAATAATCCCTTCCGAAACTAATTGTGGTAAACTAGGTCTCCCGCGCTTGCAGTCACTTTTAAAATATTCTTTATATGTTTTAAAATTATGTACAAACACTTCAACAGGCCAACCATTGCTAAAAAAAGATTCACGATAACAATGAGATAGACTATCATCCCATATTACAATATCAAGGTCAGATGTTTTTGTCGCTTCTCCTCTTGCAACACTTCCTCCTAATAAAGCGGCATTACAATGTGGAAATTGCGATTCAATAAATTTGTGTGCAGCGTCAATTGCTTTCATGCCGTTCTCCTTCTTTCATTTACTTTTTTTATTTCTTTCTCTATCTCGGGCTTTTTTCATATACGCTTCTGCCTCAGATGTCTTACATGAAGTGACACCATGATCAACATCAGCTTTTCCAATTTCGCGTACAATTGTGATTGCTTTTTGCTCAAAGTCATCATTTCGAATTCCAATCGTAATAAGTGTATGTATCGCTTCCTTTTTCCATTTTTTTCGTATGTATATGCATCTGAACCTCTTTTAAAAATGGAAGAAAAAATTCATCTTCTAACACTTTATCCTTTATAGCAATATTAGCGAGTAATGACCAACCTACTCTAGCAATCCATTCATCCTGATAGATTGTCCATTCCTTCAATTTGCCTATTACAATCGAAGACAACGATACAGATGACATAAGTACATCCATTAAACAATAATTATCAACCTCTTGTTCATAATTTTCTTTACTTTATACATGTACTTACGATATATTCGACACTATTTCTTATTTTCCTAGTTTTTTCTTCAAATACGGTATGTGAAATTTACAATATTTAAAAACAGAATCCTGTTATATATCCCCCCTCCATCCTCTACTGTTGTTATCCTGACCACCCAAGCTTTTATCGGCCGTTTTTAATAAAAAAGATGTACGAAATAAACACCTTATCTCACTAAAGAATGGTTCATCAATTTTCAATATAGGTTTTATAATAGAATATAAATTCTTTAAATATGTAAATTTTTGTTTTTTACCCACTTCTTTTTTTTATTTTTAAAAACCTGCTAAACAAGAGTAATCCCCTCAGTAAAACAACAATATCTTGCATACTTTTCCACAAATTTTTTTGTACTTGTAAAAATCTTTTTTTGCATTTCTCTACCTAAAATTGCTAATATAGTAGAGTAGAACTATTATAGAGAGAAGGAAAATTATGCACAATAGAATTCGAATGACAACTTTAGTAAAGAGAGCATTGTTGATTTGCGTCGGGGTATTATTTTTGTACGAAGCAGTTTATGGATCAACTCATATTGCTTTAGCAAGTACGGAAGATGAAACGAAGTCCGTTCAACTTGTAAGTGAAATTCAAACTGCTCTTGCCCCCAAAGAAGCTCCAAAGCAATATAACGGGCAAGTCAGAAAAGTTGCTTACTTAACATTTGACGATGGGCCTGGAAAATATACTGCTGAGCTGTTAGACATGTTAAAAAAAGAAGATGCAAAAGCTACATTTTTCCTAATTGGAGCAAATGTTAAAGCATTCCCTGATCTTGTAAAACGCGAAGTTGCAGAAGGACATTATGTTGGTATGCATAGTATGACACATAACTACAAAAAGCTTTATACAGAAGGTCATTATGTAGATGAAATGAAAGAAGACCAAGGCTTAATCGCTGGGGTTATTGGAAAATCACCAATATTAACTCGCCCGTCTTACGGATCAATGCCAGGATTAAACGAAGCCCTTCGTAACAAGGTTGTAGAAAACGGCTTGAAAGTTTGGGACTGGACAATTGACTCTTTAGACTGGAAATATAATAAGATGCCAGTCGATGCTGCCTCAGCACAAATTGCGCAAAATGTTCTTGCTGGTGCAACAGACTCAACAGAAGTTGTACTTATGCATGATATTCACCCACAATCAGTAAAAGCAGTACCTGCCATCATTAAAGGTCTGAAGGAAAAAGGTTATGAACTGGAAAGCTATCATGAGGATGAACACTTCCCATTAAATTTCTGGCATGACAAACGTATTTAATTTAAAAAGACTTGATTTTCTCCTTAGAAAAATCAAGTCTTTTTTTGTTTCTAAAGACTTTTTTCGTATACGCGAAGTTGATTATCATTCATGATTTCGATGTATGCTTGTAATGAGTACTTCTTGTTGAAAAGATGGGAGTATTACTGCCCATTAATACGGGGTAAAATCATTTCATTTCTGTAGTATGCAATAATTATACACTTTTCATACATTCACTATACTCTATCCATACGGTATGTGAAATTACCTTGAGTCTCCTAAATAAAAAAGCCTCCTTACAAGGAATATTTATCCTTATAAGGAGGCCGGCATTGATTTATTTTTTTACGTTTAACCTTCTTGTTCTTGCTTTGTTGTTTTTACCTGCGTTTTATTTTTATCACGATGATTATAATTATATTTCGAACGATCTACAGGTGTAAATCCTTCTGGTGTGTAGAATCGGAGTAAATCACCATTTACAACTTCGTCAGAAAGCTTAAGTTTCTGTTGAACCATTTTTTCATTTTGTTTGATTTCATTCGTTGCTTCTACTGATTTTCCAGTGGTTGTATCATAATACTTTCCATTAAGCGCAGTAACGGTCGGACTTACATAGTTACCATTACGGAAAGGAACAACTTGTTGATGCTGTGTTGATAATAAATCTGTACCAAATTGGATATAATTCTTTGTATCTGTACCTAATAAGTGTAACAGTGTTGGGAGCACATCGATTTCTCCACCATATTGGTGTTGAACTCCGCCTTTCATTCCTGGAACATGAATGATTAAAGGTACACGTTGCAGTTGTGCATTTTCAAATGAATTAATTTCTTTACCCATAATTTGTGACATTGCTGCGTTATGATTATCTGAAATACCATAATGATCTCCATACATCACAATGATTGAATTGTCATATAAACCAGATTGCTTCAAGTAATCCATAAAACCTTTTACAGATTCATCTAAATAATGTGCTGTTTGGAAATACGTATCTACAGATGTATCACCTGTTTTTGCTGGTTCAATTGTCGCTTCTTCCTTATTAATCGGATAAGGGAAGTGGTTTGACAATGTAATAAATTTCGCATAGAACGGTTGTTTTAATGTTTGTAACAATGGAATAGACTCATTAAAGAATGGCTTATCTTTTAGTCCATAGTTTACAACATCTTTTTCATTCATATCATAGTATGTTGCATCAAAGAATTTATTAAATCCAAATGATTTATAAATATCATCGCGATTCCAGAATGTTTTATAATTACCATGGAATACTGCAGATGTATAGCCCTGCTGCCCTAAAATAGCTGGTGCTGCTTGATACGTGTTATGAGCTTTGTTTGTAAATACAGATCCTTGTGGCAATCCAAATATTGAGTTTTCTAACATAAACTCCGCATCAGATGTTTTACCTTGTCCTGTTTGATGGAAGAAGTTATCAAAATACAATGTATTTGCATCATGCGTAAATGAATTTAAAAATGGTGTAACTTCTTGTCCGTTCAACTTGTAATTAATTAAAAAGTTTTGGAACGACTCTAAATGAATATAGATAACATTCATACCTTTCCCCTTACCAAAATACTCTGGGTTAGGGCTTGCATAGTTCGATGCAATATAATTTCTTACACCTGTCATACTATCTCCATCTGCTAAAGCTCGTTCTGTTGATGCTTTCATGCTTTGAATCCCATCATAAATCGTATAATTATATGCACCTAAATATTTTACAATGTAGTTTCTGTCAAATGTTCTTGTCAGTAATTCCGGACGATCAGATTCTGCTAAACCTAAGTTGATGCTAAACAACAAAATCCCTGTAATAAATACAAGTGACAATTTATGTTTTGCAACACGAATTGGTTTTGGATTTGCAAATTTTGTTATGACTAACACAAGTAGAATAATTGTATCTAAGAAATATAATGGGTCATATAGGTGTAATAACGCTAAAATACTACCACCTAAATCTCCAAAATTATTTGTTTGTGTTAATGTCGGAAACGTAATAAAATCACTGAAAAAGCGGTAATATACCACGTTTGAGTATAAAAGAATTGACAATAACAAATTAATAATAATTAACCAGATATAAGATCTTTTCCCTTTTGCAAATAATGCAAGTCCTAAAAATAGGACAGCTGAGCTTAACGGGTTGAAAAATAGCAAGAATTTTTGAATTGTGTTTGATATCCCTAGGTCAAATTCTGTAACATATGCTGCATATGTTTTTAACCAGAATAAAACAACTGCAAAAATGAAAAATCCAAAATGGTTACTTAACACACGTTTGCTCTTTAACAATAATTGTTTCATCTCTCCACCTCTTTTTAACCATCCAAGGCTTATTTTTTATAAGTCTATCTCTGTTTTTAATTTACTTCCCCAAACAACCCTCTCTTTTCTTTAACCTTATGAAGAATATTAGTAATTATAAGTTTAAGGTTGTATTTATTCAACTATTTCTTACGAAACATGTTGACCTAGATATATATTTAATGAAATACATTTGTAACATTTTTTATGACTAAAATCTAAAGACCATCCGTTTAACAAGACTCACCTACTATAAACCTTTATGCACTACTTCGCAAACATTCTTATTTCCAAAATTACCAATTGGATTTGTTGTTACTAAATTATTCATGTATTAAGAGGTCTCGACTACTTTTTATTCCCTATAATTATTCATAGTTATAAGGAAATAATATAATTTACATCCAATATTCCCCTTATTATTCTTTATAAAATGCTCATTAAAAAATAAAAACCCTCAATCTTATAATAAGATTGAGGGTTTCATACTGCAGATTATTTTTGGTTATACATTGCATTTATTTGCTTTTGAAGTTCTTCATTTTCTAAGAACTCATCGTATGTTGCTTCTTTATCGATTACACCGTTTGGCGTTACTTCGATAATACGGTTTGCAATTGTTTGTACGAACTGATGGTCATGAGATGTAAATAGTAATGTTCCTTTAAATGCGATTAAACCGTTGTTTAATGCTGTGATAGACTCAAGGTCTAAGTGGTTCGTTGGATCATCAAGTGTTAATACGTTCGCTCCACTTAACATCATTTTAGAAAGCATACAACGAACTTTTTCTCCACCTGACAATACAGAAACATTTTTCTTTACTTCTTCACCAGAGAATAGCATACGACCTAAGAAACCACGTAAGAAACTTTCCGTTTCATCTTGTGGAGAGAACTGACGTAACCATTCAACTAAGTTATATTCACTGTTCTCGAAATACTTAGAGTTATCTCTTGGGAAGTAAGCTTGAGATGTTGTAACGCCCCACTTAAATGAACCGCTATCTGGCTCCATTTCACCCATAAGAATTTTAAATAATGTTGTCATTGCAATATCATTACGTCCGATAAATGCAACTTTATCACCTTTATTTAATGTGAAGTACACATTATCTAACACTTTTTCTCCATCAATCGTTTTTGAAAGACCTTCTACAGTTAATAAGTCATTTCCTACTTCACGCTCTGGTGTGAAGCCAACGAATGGATAACGGCGTGATGATGGTTTAATATCATCTAATGTAATTTTATCTAATAACTTTTTACGAGAAGTCGCTTGCTTCGCTTTAGACGCGTTTGAACTAAAGCGTGCGATGAAGTTTTGTAACTCTTTTACTTTCTCTTCTTTTTTCTTATTTGCATCTTGTGTTAGTTTCAATGCTAACTGGCTTGATTCATACCAGAAGTCATAGTTACCAACATATAATTGAATTTTACCGAAATCAAGATCCGCCATGTGTGTACATACTTTATTTAAGAAGTGACGGTCATGGGATACAACGATAACTGTATTTTCAAAGTTCATTAAGAAGTTCTCTAACCATTGAATTGCTTTTAAGTCTAAATGGTTGGTAGGCTCATCAAGTAATAAAATGTCAGGTTGACCAAATAAAGCTTGGGCAAGTAATACTTTTACTTTCTCTGCCCCTGTTAACTCAGACATCTTTTTATCATGAAGGTCTTCTCCAATGCCTAGTCCTTTTAAAAGGATAGCCGCTTCAGATTCAGCTTCCCAACCGTTTAGCTCAGCAAACTCACCTTCAAGTTCTGCCGCGCGCATACCGTCTTCATCACTGAAATCTTCTTTCATGTAAATTGCATTTTTTTCTTGCATTACTTTATAAAGACGTGTGTGACCCATTATTACTGTTTCTAATACAGGAAACTCTTCATATTCGAAGTGGTTCTGTTTTAACACTGCTAAACGCTCACCAGGCGTAATATTTACATCGCCTGTTGATGGGTCAATTTCTCCAGATAAAATCTTTAGAAATGTTGATTTACCAGCACCGTTTGCTCCGATTAAACCGTAGCAGTTACCTGGTGTGAATTTTATGTTAACATCTTCAAATAATTTTCTGTCCGCAAAGCGCAATCCTACGTTACTAACTGTAATCATGTGGTTCCTCCAATTTTAATACTTTTATATATATATCTCACTAACTATAACATATTTAGCCATCTAAAGGTATATCTAATCATCTTTCTATTTCAGCAACCGCAATTTTCTATTCAAAACCAAAAATGAAATCACTTAAAAGAAATCATAAATAAACGGCTTATGTAATGGAATCAAATGTTCTAACTCTTTCACTTCTTCCTCAGTTCCTGAAACAGAGCCAATTTCGTATAACTCTAGCGGACGTTTATATCCGAATAACATTGCTGATAAATCATTTATATTTAAATGAATTCCTCCACTGTTCCATTTTTCTGTTTCTTCTTTACTAATAATTACTACTTCTTTACTTTGTAATTTAACCGTCACATTATTCCATGGGGCAAATGAATCTGAAATATGCAAAATCACTTCGTTTTGTTGATTACTCCAAACAAATGAATATTGATTTAAAAACTGCTCCACGTCTACAATTCGAACCATAAAATAAGGAGTAATTTCAGCCTTAATTCGAGGCTCTTGCAGAGTATAAAGTAATGGCTCTGTTTCACTTAGTATCATCTTAAGTTCTCTTATCATAGAATCATGTTGGCAAATAAAATTCCAAAGTCCCCTTCTAGCTTCATTATTTAGCGGTACAAATTCTTCTACTGTCATTTTTGAATCATTTATTTTGTACAGTATGTAACCAGTAGCTTCATTTTCTTCATTGTAATAGACTGCTGCCGCCTTGTCATGATAAACTGCTTGCCCCCACCAATCTGTACTTCTAACTAGCATACCAGCGAATCGCCTCGCAAATTGCTCATATACTGCTTCTATTTCTTTTGGATGTGAATCTTTATTAAAACGTCTCACATTCCCTTTCACATGCTTTTGCATCACTAAATCACTCTTCGTCATTGAACATACGAAACGATTGGCAAATAGTTCCCATCCAAACTTCCTGTAAAATGAAACTGCGAATGGATGTAACATTGATACACTAAATCCGTCTTGTTTCATTTTTTGCAGTACATGTTTCAATAGTTCTTTTACATATCCACTACGTCTATACTCTGGGTATGTTGCCACCCCTGCAATTCCACCCATTTTAAATACCTTATCACCAATATTTATTTCTAACGGAAGAAGATGCAGTTTTGCTGCGAGTTGATCTCCTTCTAATATCCCAAACAATTGATGGTGCTTTTTCATTAATGTTAGACGCTTTTCAATCTGATCTTCTGGTACTTTATATTGGAAAGCATATTCGGATAATGTAATTGCTTCTCTATATTGTTGCCCTGCTAATTCAACTACTTTCATGACTTTTCTCCTCCTATTCCCTTAATACATTCGTACTCATGCGGATAAAATCCTATGCAAAAATGAGAAAGGGCGATGAAATATACATCGCCCTTTCTAAAATCGTTATATATATTGGTGTAACAAAAAACATCTTCCACATAAAGTGAAACTTTAATCAGTGGGGTTTTCTTCATCCCCCACTGATTATTAGCCCTCACCAATTGGGCTTTTACGGGCAGTTTATCTCCCACCTAACTTCTTAAAGAAAAGCGGAAGCGGCTCGCACAGAATCGCAGGACGCCCAAACACCCGACAACAGAGAGGCGCTTTTTGCCTCGTCCGAGGGGGCGAAACGGCCGGAGATTCTAGCCGCTAGAGCTGGACAATACTTTCGCTGACTTTTGAGGTAGGAGTGTTACTGCTCGTTAATATGAGATAAAGATTTTCCATAAAACAAAAGGTTCTTTGTACTAATCACTTTCAGCACGTCCTTTGTATATCATATAAAGTGAAACTTTAGTCAGTGGGATTTTTCCTCATCCCTACGGATTATTAGCTCCACCGATTAGACTTTTACGGGCAGTTCATGCAAGATAAAATATGCAAAGCAAATAGTGCCCTTGTTCGATCTTACAAATCGTTCGTTTAGATAATTTGAATACCTAGATGCATAAATTATCCAATTACTCCTCTATTCTTAACTAATAAATAAAGAAGGGAAGAATAAATGATTATGAGTTCTTATTATGACAAATTAAATAGATTGAATGGAAATCGAGATTCCCTTTCTCAAAGAACAAATGGCGACCTTAGAGGAGAGAGTTGTGAATCTACAAGGCCATCAGCATTTAGAGCAGTCAACATATCTTCGCTTCAACAAATACCTGCTAATACTACTGTTAAAGTTTTATATCCTAACATTCAATTTGATTTGGCCAATGAATTCAATTCAGCTGCCTCCATGTTCATCCCTAACACAAGGGGTGTATACTCATTGATTGCCAGCCTTCTTTTTTCACCTAATAATTGTAATTCATCTTACAGAGGAAGAATAAACATTCAAGTAAATGGTCATGAAATAGCTGCTGATAATGATTTCTTTGGAGCAAATATCCAAATTAAAAATATTATATCCGTTTCTACCATTGCTCAATTAAAATGCGAGGATATTGTTGAGGTATTTTTCCTCTCTAACGTAGCTGGTACAATTAATATATTTAATAGCATTTCACGTTTTGAAGGAGCTAGATTTCCCTCTCCAGCAACCTAATCTAAAACGTCTATAACAAATGTTTCACTAATGTTATAGACGTTTATTTTATGACTTTTCCAATTCAGTTTGTAGTTTGTTTAGTTCTTTAAAGAATGTAGGATACGAAACTCCAACAGCTTCTGCATCTTCTAGTATTGTGTTACCATCTGCTATAGCGCCCGCAATCCCAAGCATCATACCGATTCGGTGATCACTATGACTATTTACTTTATTCCCCTTTAACGAGGACTTACCGTAAATAATCATTCCATCATCCGTCGCTTCAATATGTGCTCCTAATTTAGTTAATTCATCTACAACTGTATCTATTCGGTTTGTTTCTTTTACTTTCAATTCATGTGCATCCTTAATAACTGTATTCCCTTCTGCTTGTGTTGCCGCCAGCGCAATGATTGGAATTTCATCAATAAGTCTTGGGATAATATCTCCACCGATTTCAATCCCTTGAAGTGATGATGTTTCAATTGTAATATTCGCAGCTGGTTCTGACGCAGAATTATGAATAGGATGTATTTCTAAATTAGCACCCATTTTCGTAAGAACATCAATAATCCCTGTACGAGTTGGATTCATTCCAACATTTTTTAATACAAGTTTACTATTTGGAACAATCGCACCCGCAACTAAGAAAAATGCTGCTGAAGAGACATCACCTGGAACTTGGATATCCGTCCCGATTAAATGTTGCCCACCCGCAATTTTTACAGTTTTGTCCTCACGAATTACTGTAACACCAAACGCTTCAAGCATTTTTTCCGTATGATCTCGTGAAATATGAGGTTCTGTAACAGTTGTTACACCTTCAGCCGTCAACCCCGCGAGTAGAATGGCTGATTTCACTTGCGCGCTTGCTACAGGTGAAGTGTAGTCAATTGCTTTTAAATTTCCACCCCTTATTGTAAGTGGGGTAAATGTTCCTTCTTCTCTACCGCCAATTTTTGCTCCCATAAGCCTAAGCGGATTCGTTACGCGTTTCATTGGCCTTTTTCCAATTGATGAATCCCCTTGAATACAGGAGTGGAAAGGCGTATTTGCAAGTATTCCAGACATTAACCGTATCGTTGTACCTGAATTACCAACATCTAAAACATTTTTCGGTTCGTGTAATCCTTCTATTCCTTTTCCAATTACAACTACTTCATCACCATTTTGCGAAATTTCTACTCCCATTTCTCTAAAACAAGAAATTGTACTTAAACAATCTTCACCAGGTAAAAAACCCTTAATTGTTGTTTTCCCTTGTGCAATTGCCCCGAACATAACCGCACGGTGTGAGATAGATTTATCACCAGGAATTGTAATTGTCCCTCTTAATCCACTTTTGACAGTTTGTATCATTACTTCTTTCACAGTGTCACCCTCTCCCTATCATATTGTTTCATACGTTTGGTACTGTTCTTTCTGAAGTACTATCGTCGCTTTTAAGCGATCTTCTTCTCTTTGGAAACTAATACGAAGCACACCAAGTAATCCTTCTCGCGCTTCTATAATTTGCAGATTTGTAATACTAATTTCTTCATAGGCTAAAATACTCGTAATATGAGCTAATGCCCCTACTTTATCTAAAACATCAACATATAAGTCATGGAAAGCTGGAATCGCTCCGCTTTTTCGAACGGGTAAAGAATCACGATACTGTTTCGCATTTTCAAAGTAGTTTTGTAATTCAACAGAATCACCTACAGAAACCGTCTTGTACAGCTCTTTCATCTCACTAATCCACTCTTCTAGTAATTGTAATAAATGACTTTGATTCTGTTTTACGATATCACTCCACATTTTCGGACTGCTCGAGGCAATACGTGTAATATCCTTAAACCCACCTGCCGCAAGTTGATGGATAAGCGGATTGTCCCCTCCATGTTTTTCAACTTGTTTCACCAGCCCCGCCGCAATTAGATGTGGAAAATGACTCACAATTCCGGTTACATAATCATGCTCTTCTGTATTTAATACAAGAAAATGAGATCTTGTTCCTTTTAACCAATCTTTTAATTCTTCTACTCGATAATCTGACACATGACTCCTTGGTGTTAAAATATAAAATGCATTTTCAAACAAGTGAGCCTTTGCACTTTCAACACCCGTTTTATGCGAACCTGCCATCGGATGTCCCCCAATAAAAGCCACTCCTGCAGGTAATAGATCTTCAGCTTCATTCATAATCTTGCCCTTTGTACTACCTACATCTGTAACAATTACATCTTCACGTAAATCATATAATGCAAGCTGACGTAATAACTTTATTGTTTCTTCAACTGGAGAAGCAAAAATAATTAAATTTGCCTCTTCACAAGCAGCCTGTAAATCTCCTGCAACTTTATCAATTACATGAAATTCTTTCGCGCGCTCCATTTGTTCACTATGAATATCATAACCTGTAATCATCACTTCATGTTCCCTCTTTATTGCTAATGCAAGCGAACCACCTATTAAACCTGTCCCAATTAATACAACTTTTTTACACATTTGCCTCATCTCGAAACTTATTCTTTCTATTTATAAAGTGCTGTTTTAACACTGAAATCACTCCTTCATTCTGTTCACTCGTTCCAATCGTAATCCGGACACCATTTGAAAACGGACGAATAATAAAACCTGCGTGTGCACACCGTTCATAGATTTCCTCTGCATCGTCTACTGGTAAAAAGATAAAGTTTGTTTGAGATGGATAAAACGGAATCCCATTCTCGGTACAAAAACTCTCATATCGCTCTAATCCTTCTCGATTTACACGAGCGATCTCCTTTATAAATCCATCATCATTACAAGCGATTGTTGCCGCTCTTTGCGCAAATAAAGAAACATTAAATGGCAAACGAACAATATTTAATTTCTCAATCAATTCTGCCTGTCCAATTGCATACCCTATGCGAAATGATGCTAAACCATATGCTTTGGAAAATGTTCGTAATACAAGAAGGTTTTTATGTTTTTTCAATAATGGTATTGTTTCTGGAAAATCTTTCGCTGTTACATACTCATAGTACGCTTCATCAATTACAATTAGCGCATCATCATGTACACTATTTATAAATTTATTTAATTTTCGGTCATCAATATATGTGCCCGTTGGATTATTTGGATTACAAATCCAAATTATTTTTGTCTTTTCATCTACAGTTAAAACAATTTCCTCTAAGTCATAAATCCCTTTCTTTAATGGAACTTCTCTTACTTCACAACCTTCAATCACTGCATGATGACGATATTGCGGAAAAGTTTCTCCTGCTGTTACTACATTATCTCCCTTACAAAGTACCGCACGACTTATAATTTGAATAACTTCATCAAGTCCACTTCCGCATAAAATTTGTTCCTTTTGAACTTGCAGTTTTTCTGCGATTGTTTGACGAAGCTCTAATGCCCCTCCATCAGGATATAAAGCATGGTCATGCCATGTTTTTTGTAATTCTTCTTTAACACGTGGTGAACAACCAAATGGATTTTCATTTGATGCTAATTTTACAAATGAATGATCCCCATATACTTCTTTCATTTGCTCCGCTGATTTGCCTGGCTTATATGGCTGTAATGATGATAATTGCTCTTTCATCTTCATTTGTAATCCATCCTTTTTAAAATTCTTTTGCATATTTGTTATGCTGCGTTATATTTTGCTTGATTAATTCCATGCGATCTTTTCCGAATTGTTCAACTAATGCATCCGCAAGTTCCCATGCAACAACAGCCTCTGCAACAACACTTGCAGCTGGTACTGCACAGCTGTCAGATCGTTCAATACTTGCTTGGAATACTTCTTTCGTATCAATATCTACACTCGCCAGTGGTTTATATAATGTAGGAATCGGCTTCATTACACCTCTTACTACAATTGGCATTCCTGTAGTCATACCACCTTCTAATCCACCTGCATGATTCGTTTTTCTCGTATATCCTCTTTCTTCGTCCCATAGAATTTCATCATGTACAGAACTTCCTGGCTGCCTTGCCGCCTCAAATCCAATCCCGATTTCAGCACCTTTAAAAGCATTAATACTCATAATTGCTCCTGCAAGCTTTGCATCTAATTTTCGATCATAATGGACGTAACTTCCAACGCCAATTGGCATTCCTTCCGCAATGACTTCTACAATTCCGCCAATTGAATCACCGTTTGCTTTCGCAGTATCAATCGCATCCATCATTGTTTGTTCTACCTCTTTATCTAAACAACGAACAGACGAATTTTCTGTGATTGTTTGAATTTCTTCTATTGATAACTGCCCTACATGACTTGCTTTGACACCGCCAATTTCAAGAACATGCCCAGCGATCTGTACATCTAATTCTTTTAAAACTTGCTTTGCAACTGCACCAGCTGCTACTCTTACGGTTGTTTCCCTTGCAGAAGAGCGCTCTAGAACATTTCGTATATCACGGTGCCCATACTTAATTGCACCGTTTAAATCTGCATGTCCCGGACGTGGTTTTGTAATCGTGCGTTTCATTTCTTTACTTTCTTGCTCAGAAATCGGTTCAGCTCCCATTACTTTCGTCCAATGTTTGAAGTCATCATTTTTTACGATTAATGTAATTGGGGAACCAAGTGTCACTCCGTGGCGTACACCACTTACAATCTCTACTGTATCTGTTTCAATTTGCATGCGTCTCCCGCGACCATGCCCTTTTTGTCTTCTTAATAATTCCTTATTAATATGTTCTGCTTGTAACGATAACCCTGCAGGTACACCTTCTAAAATAACAGTTAACTGTGGACCATGTGATTCTCCAGCTGTAATGTATCTCATTTCTCTTACCCCTTTATTATTTTTTTGTACAAAAAAGTCCCTACTGAGCAATCAGTAGGGACGATTATTATCGCGGTACCACCCTAATTGTAGACTACCTTCGTCTACCTCTTATCATTTTTAACGATCTATAAGACCGTCTTTCCCTTCGTAAAGACCATGATCTTTACTACGAAAAAGATGCTCTAGGGCTGTAATTCATGCTTATCTTTGTACTGATTCTCAGCGTCCATCAGCTCTCTATAAACAGGGAGATAAGCACTACTGTTTCCCTTTCAACGCATATTCAATATGAAATTAAGATAATTTATTTTTGAATCCTTTTAACTCTTCCATGAATTTATGGAACTCTGGAATATCCATTTGTTGTGCAGAATCAGATAATGCAACTGCTGGATCCGGATGTACCTCAGCCATTACTGCGTCTGCTCCAATTGCCAGTGCCGCTTTTGCAGTAGGTAATAATAAATCTCTGCGTCCTGTAGAATGTGTTACATCTACGACAACTGGTAAATGTGTTTCTTTCTTTAAAATTGGCACTGCTGAAATATCTAACGTATTACGCGTCGCTCTTTCGTATGTGCGGATACCACGCTCACATAGAATAATTTGATCATTCCCTTGCGCGATAATGTATTCAGCTGCATGAATGAATTCGTCAATTGTTGCTGCTAAACCACGTTTTAATAACACTGGTTTATTTACTTTACCTACAGCTCTTAGTAAATCGAAGTTTTGCATGTTTCGTGCTCCAACTTGAATGACATCAACGTAATCAAGAGCCATCTCTACATCGTTTGGATTTAAAATTTCACTAATAATCGCTAAATCGAATTCATCAGCTACTTGACGTAAAATTTGTAAGCCTTCAATCCCTAATCCTTGGAAGTCGTATGGTGATGTTCTCGGTTTGAAAGCACCACCGCGCATTAATTTTAATCCTTGTTCTTTCATCGCTTGCCCTACTTGGCGAACTTGCTCTAAGCTTTCTACAGCACAAGGCCCCATAATGAACGTTTGCTTTCCATTTCCTAATAATTCACCTTTTACATCAACAATTGTATTTTCTTTTTTCTTTTTACGTGAAACAAGTAACGCTTTACGATTGTCATCCTCCTGCAATTCTAAGCTTGCTTTGAAAATTGTTTTGAAAATGTGTTGAACTGTTGAAGTTTCGAATGGACCTTCATTATGCTCCGCAATCATATCCAGTACTTCACGCTCACGAACTGGATCAAAACGTTTCGTACCTTGCACTTGTTTTTGTTTTCCAATCTTTTGAACGATTTCTCCACGTTTATTTAACAGTTGTAATAATTGTAAATTGATTTCATCCACCTGTTTACGTAATTGTTCTAACTCATGATTTGCCATTTTAAAATCCTCCTTTTAATGTTCAAAACTATTTGAAGAGAATAAAAATTCCCTATTTTCTGAATTAAAATTCTATAAAAACTTATTGTGAGATCGATTCCGCCTTTTTTGTGTACAAAAAATCCCTACTGATCTACTCAGTAGGGACGATATTTATCGCGGTACCACCCTAGTTGTAGACTACTTTCGTCTACCTCTCTTCACTGTTAACGATCGTTTGACCGTCTTTCCCTTCATAAAGACTATCATCTTTACTACGAAAAAGATGCTCCAGGACTGTAATTCGCACTTGTTTTTGTACTGGTTCACACCAACCACCAGCTCTCTGTTACAGGGAAACAACTACTACTTCTTTTCCTTTCACTGCATGTAATATTCAATTTTCAAGTTGGACCACAAAAATACAAAAAGTCCCTACTGATCCAATCAGTAGGGACGATATTTATCGCGGTACCACCCTAGTTGTAGACTACTTTCATCTACCTCTCTTCACTGTTAACGATCATTTGACCGCTTTTCCTTCATAAAGAACATATATCTTTACTCGAAAAAGATGCTCCAAGACTGTAATTCATGAGTATCCCTGTACTGATTCACACCAACCATCAGCTCTCTGTTACAGTAAGATCTTCACTACTGTGATCTCTTCATTGCACTTTGTTTATTCAAATGTTTGTGAAATTGAATAAGTATGATTCGTATTATAGAATGCTTTTTAAAATACTGTCAATACTTTTTTAGTTATTTTTTTAAAATTCCACTCTTTCCCCACTATCAATCTTGTAAATTTGTCATCACAAGTCCAATACGAATCATTTCGTTTTGAATAGATATTAATAATTGTTTCTCCACTTGGTAATCTGTTAACAATTGTTTAATCTCAATGATTTCATTTTCAAAAGAATTTGCCTCATGAAGGTTTTGCAGTAGCGAAAAAAATAATTCACCATAGGTTTCCACATGATATTTCATGTTATTTTTCTTTTCCAAAATAACCAAAAATAGTTGTTTCATTTCCGCTTGGTCGTAACGTTCTGATATGGGAGAGAAACGAGTAAGAATTGTTTGTATTCCGTTTTCTGCAACTTCATCCATACATAATACAAAACGTAAAAACATGACATATTCTCTACCAGTTACAGAACTCATTTTTGGACGTTCCATTAAAAAACCAGCTAACCAAGCCTCCCAAAATTTTTGTTGTTCTCTTACGCTTAATGTTTTCACATAATAACATAAGTATTCCATAAACTTAATTTTGTCATTTTCCGTTTCCTGTATAAAAAGTGGATATAACCAATCGGCTCGTTGATCCCAATATAATACACATTTAATAAAAACAAAGCTGAGCCACTTTAAAAATACTTTCTTTGTATGTGGATGTAATACATATAAATGTTCGACTGCATATTTAATATATCGCTTTATCTCTGTAAATAGCGGTAAATTTATTTGTGTATAGCAAAGGCCTGACCATGCATATTTTATTACCTTATCTTGTTTTTTTAAGTCGAGATAAGGTAGCAAATTTTTTCTACACCATTGTTTCTCAATATGGTACAAAAATGTTATGTCTGCCGTTAATCGTGCAAGCATGAAATGTGTACTCTGTGACAACGTTCGCATTTGTTCTTCAAATAAAAACAAGTATTCGTGAATGTTCCGATCGTATAAGTGATCATATGCTAGCAGCTTTAATAATACTGACGTCATCTTTCCAATAGGATGTTGAATAGACTCATTATAAAAGTCATGTTCCCCTATCTTGAAATTCGGATCACTTTTCATTACTTGGGGAAATAAAGAAAAGGCAAAACGTTTCACAACACGTATACTATCCTCTTGAAATTCTTCTAATCGATTGCTGATTTCATAAAGAAAACTACTAATTAACCATTGAAAAGATGTATTCCTTACAAATTGTTGTAAGAGTGGAATAATTTTTTGTATCTGTTGATTAGTAAGCTTTCGATTATTCCCCCATGCCCTAATACAGACAAACCATACTTCATTACTTACCATACTTTCCCCTAATAATTGATAAGCAAGCGAAATACTCCACTCTGTATTCAATTTACATGCTTTTGATAACATTTCTAAAAAATGACGCTGTTCAAAAATACCGTCATGAGAAAAGAGCTTAACTTGTTTCATCATTTCATGCTCTTTCAATTGCAATAACCCATCAGCAGTTACGTTACATGTAATGCTTTGTACAGCATCCTCTACTCGCTTTTCACCATAACTCTCTGGGGAAAAATGCGGATGTTTTTGTTTCATTTTTTTATATGCTTGTACTGTACAATTACCATTCGGATCACATGTGTATAGTAAATCCATAACAAGACAAGCATCAAAAGCTCTCTCATTAACAAGGTGTTTCATCACCCTTTGTAACACCTCTTGTTTACTTTGTTCCGAAGCACAGGAATAATGCTTCTTTAAAAAATTAAATACTTCATGCCTATATGTAACATGTAAAAGTAAATTTTGTTCTAGCAACCATTTGACTTTTTCATCGTCAGTTGCAAATGAATTTCCACTCATTGCCTCTACCGCAATTCGTTTTTGTAATATACTATCTGTTTCAATCATTTGAGCGATATAGTAGTTTGCCTTTCTCTTATGATTCGCACATAAATATGCGAGGGATTCTTTTACAATACGAATTAAAAATGTAAAATCTTTTGGCTGTAAATCATGTTCAGAAAACTCGACTCTATTATATGTCACACCGTCCTTTTTCTCTAATGCAGCCTGTCTTAAAAATAACATTTGGATTTTTTCTAATCCCATAACCATAATTTGGTCAGCAAAATATGCGATATGCGGTTTCATTCTTTCATCCCAAATCTGTTGTACAAATGAAAATACAGGAACTGGCAAACGACTTGTTTCCTCTAATTCAATCGAATCCTGCATATCGTGTTCCCATCTTCTGACACGTTTTAATTTAATCTTTCCATCCAAAATAAACGCCAACAATAAGATGAAAATTTCTTTATGTTCAGGGAAAGAACATCTATGTAACAAATGTGAAACAAGTTCTATAGAACTGCTATTTTTTTCTGCTGTTTCTAGTAAAAGTAATGTCCATTTTGCAAATAATAGCGGTTCAACCTGCTCTTTTGTTTCGTTTAAATACGTACAAATGGTTCGCCATAACAAAGGAGAAATTTTTGAGTGATTTTTATAAATAAGCTGAAATAATTCTTTTTGATGACTAAAAAGAAATTGTTCGACAAGCCAATCGGCCAGCAATTCATCCTCTTCATTATGAATGGTGGAAAGTAAAAATAAATTTTGGAGTTTCCCTTCTGCCTCTAACCATTCTACCCACTCGTAATCACGAGCAAATTCTATAAAATACCGGAGTGTTTCGATCTTTTTTACTGATTGCTTTATATATGATAATTGCTCTTGTTCAACTGATGGTGGAACTGTCACAATATCACGAATCCGCATTCTTTTTGTAATATAGTTATCCCCCATTAATTCAGCCCAGCGCCTCACAGCTTGCACAAGTGCCTGATGATTGTTCACCTTATTTGGATAAACAATGGGGCGTACTCCCAAATGCTCCCAATGATATGTATTATCTCCTTGAGCAACAAATGCATAACGTCTTGTACTCGGTGGTAAACCTGTTGCTAAATATTTCATAACAGGATCATTATGGCTATATCCGATGAATAGTACCGTATAATTCGAAAATAAATCAACTAAAAATCTTCTTGCCCATCCCTCTGTTAAGTAAGCCCTTCCAAAATCACCGTCCGTTAATATTAAATTTTCTTTCTCCTGCTCTATATTGCCATGTATATATGCTAAACCTTTGAACGCTCTACCTGTTGGAAGTGCAGGTGCGTAATATATATTAATATCTCGATTCATTTGTCTAATTACACTTGTAAAATGTTGATCAAAATTTGTAGTGACGATGCGAACATCAATGTCATCTGAAAAAAGCCGCGGAATCGCATAGTGTAATGGATTCGGCTTTGAATCTTTCACATCAACAAGATCTTGTGCAACTTGATGTACATCTTTCGTCTTCGCAACTTTTCCAAGATAATAATCATGCGGTTCGTTTTTTTCACGCTTTTCAACGTATAAAGTTTCCGCAATTTCATCAACTAAATCATCGAAATTTGGTAAGTTTGATTTCCCTTTCATAGAAACCCCTGCTCCGACAAATAATACAAGCCTTCCTTGCTCAAGATTATCAAATAGTTCATCTGGAATTTCTACTTCTGAAGTAATCCACATCTGGATCCCCCCTTACCTAAAAATGTCATATACTCTCATTTTACTATAACATTTTTTGTTTATTTTTTTAATATTTCGACAAGATGTTTAACATGAAAAAAATTTTTTTACACTCATGTACATACATAAGGAATGTATGAACTTCTTGTTTTATACCAAAACTATGTAAAAACAGGAGGTGTGCACTGTGAGCAATTTTACTAATGTGCTTATCAAATTTATATCGTGTATCATTGCTTTTGCTATCGGACTTGATTTGTTTTTTGATGCAACAATTGTTGATGTTATTTCCTTTAGCCTGTTTGTAACAATCGTTTCCTATATGTTTGTTGATAAGATTCTATTGGAGCACATCGGCAATTCCGCCGCTATTATGGCCGACTTTTTGTTGACATATTTAAGCGTATGGATTTTCGGTAATATTTTATTGGACAATTATATGCAGATCGCATGGGGTAGTATTCTGTCCGCTATTCTCTTTACGTTATCTGAAGTATTTGTGCATCGCGCCTCTCATACGCATGAAAGACATAAAAATGAACGAATTAATATGAATGGTCGATTCGCGTATGGAACTGAGTTTGCTGAAGAACAAAACATCTTAGATAAAGATAAGAAAAAATAAGAAAAGAAGGATGTCACAATCTATATCATGACATCCTTCTTTTTCATAAACTTTTCTTTTGATAATATTGCTCCATAACAGATTGCGGAACCATTCCGCTACCTGCTGTCACTACTTCCTTTCAATTCGATTTTATACTTCTATCTTTATATTTTTGAAATCCACAACATCAGCAAATGCACCCAGTACTGCATTATGATGCTTAACAATTTCTTCCGCGCTCAATTGCTCCGAGTCAAATGTACTATGTGCATCGCGAATCAAAGTTACTTTATATCCTTCACTAAAAGCTCTGCGAGTTGTTGTGTCCACACAATATTCTGTTTGCATTCCTGATATAATTACATGTTCGATTTCCTTATCTTCTAATACTTTACGAAGATTTGTTTTATGGAAAGAATCTGGTGTTTCTTTTTCGATAATGGTATCACCATCTTTCGGTGCAATGTCAGAATGAATATTCCAGGCCGGTTTTCCTTTTTCGAAAGGATGACCTTTAGGCCCATTATGCTGTACATATATAACAGGAATCTCATTTGAACGACATTTTTGAATTAATTCTTGTAAGGTTTCTAATAATTTCTGTCCATTATGTACTGGTCCATTTGCAGTATACATACCTTCTTGAACATCTATTACTACCAAAGCTTTCTTCATCACACATCGCTCCCTTTTTTTCTATACTCCATCATCCAGCAATCTTCTAATTTCCCTTCGTGTAACTCATGTGCTTTTAATCTTTTCACCTTTTGAAATCCACATTTTTCATAACACCGAATGGCACGTTCGTTACTTACTCTTGGATCCATTGCAATTGCTTCTGCCCCTAATTCGTTGATGATATATGTAATTGTAGCTTGGACGAGTTCTGTACCAATTCCTCTATTCCAATATGTTGGTTCACCAATAAATTGGTCCATGCCCCATATATCCTGATTTTCTCTATATCCATATAACTTGTTCCATTCTGATTCTATCGGGTACATTTGCACATAACCAATTTGTTCTCCTGCATATTCTACTAGACACCTTTTTTCATCACTCTTTGGATTTTGGATAAAATGCATACGTACTTTTTCTGGAGATTGCGGATTATCTCTGCCTTCGTAATACTGTAAAACTTCAGGATTTGTTAACCATTTTGAAATTGTATTCACATCTTCTTCTATAACATATCTAATCGATACATCCCCTTTTTGAAATAACATATTTCACCTCTTTATTCATAGCCTTATAATATTCTATACTCATTGAATTAAGTCCTCTTATTAGACAGTGAATACGATACACCGCCTTGTCATCATACCTTCGTATAAGTTTCACCTCAAAAAATACTACTATTGCTGGATGTTATAAAACCTTTACTTTAGTAATCTATAGATATCAAACCAACATAGGAGGAATAAAAATGTCTAAAGGTTATGATTCAAAAGAGCAGCAACAAGAAGAAATACATGCAATCCAACAAACGATCACCGAAATGGAAATTGCATTTAATACACATGATGCGAATGAATTAGATCGACACTTCACCTTAAATGCCACATGGGTCAATGTGCTTGGCAAGCGGCTTTCAGGTTGGAAGCAAATCAATAAGACGCACAAAGTTCTTTTATCAGGACCTCTTCGTAATTCATACGCTCGTTATACAATTGAAAGCATTAATTTCATACGTTTCGACGTAGCTATCACACATATTAGACAATATCCAACAACCTCTGACGGGACAATAATAGAAAATGAGCAAGGCAGTCTTGCTGTTTATGTGATGGTCAAAGAAAAGGAAGCGTGGAAAATTGCTGCCGGGCAAAATACGCTCATTCAATAATACTTCACATATCCCCTATTTGAACTGGAGGTTACGACTCATGTCGCACGTAAATCTGAAAAAAATAACTTCTACAAACTGGCGAGAAGCTCTAAACCTTTCTGTAAATATTGAGCAACAAAAATTCGTTTCTGAAGTTACACCAACTGTTGCTATTGCACTTGCAAAAGCGTATATTAAGCCAGATGATAGAATGATTGAACCTTTTGGAATTTATCATAACGAGAAAATAGTTGGTTTCTTTAAACTACATTACGAACCGGATTGTCAAAAGGACTTTTGGCTATTTCATTTTTTTATCGACAAAAGATATCAAAGAAAAGGATTTGGGGGCGCGGCAATGAAAGTGTTAATTAACCATATAAAAACCATTCATCCATCTTGCCATCGCATTCGCTTAACTGTGCACCCTGAAAATGATTCGGGTCAAAAATTCTATTCAAATCTTGGGTTTACCGATGATGAAATTCTCACATACGGTGAACAAACCTATTCCTTGTACCTCTAGAATTTTTTTATCTTAGCATGATAACGAACAAAGAGTGCCATGAAAAGTTCTAAAGACACTCTTTGTTCGTGTGAAGTACTATAGGTTATATCGGACTGTCTTAAAATCTCAAATACCAATATATTGCAACTTCATCACTTTGCTCATTTATCCCTTTATATACAAGAAAATCAAAGCCCCCTATAACAAATCCACAACTCTCATAAAAGTTGCATGCTCTAACGTTATTGCATTGTGTCTCCAGCATGATTCCTGGCATTTCACAAGCTTGCGCCCATTGCTTTGCTCGCTCAATTAATTTTCTACCTACTCCAAGCTGTCTAAACTGCTTATCTACTGTTATATCTTCCACGTAAGCAAAACCATTCCAATTCCTCTTTAATATAATCATTCCAATTATTTGGTGATTCATAACCGCCAAAAAGATTATTTGATCTGGATTATTAACATATTCACTATAGTCTATCTCATCCCCTTTATATATATCGTCTGAATAATTTTTCTCATAGCTTGGTATTTCTTGCACTGTGTATTCTATTTGTTGATTTATAGCTCCTAATGAAAGAACTAGCTTAGAGTCAACCGTAAAACTATCATCAATTTCAGGAAATTCATTCAAATCTTCTAATTCTAGTTTCCTAATAACAATGTCCATCTTTCTCTCCTCTAAGTAAAATATAATATATTCCCCATACTAAATATTTATAGCGATTCCTGCAATGAATAAACTAACAATTATGAGAAAAGGCGGACCAATCATTGCACCTCTTAGATGCATCTTATCATTGTTATACCCCTTCATTCCTTCAGTACTTGAAATAACAACAAACCTCAGATTAATCTGGCAAAGTATAAACCAATCTATAAATGTAAATAGAAACCACCTAAGAACTGTCTAGCGACACAAAAGCATCAACTGTTTTTGTGAACAGATAACGACTAATGTTAAGTTAACGTAATAATAAAACAGTAAATCAAAAAAGATGTAATATTCATGAAACAAACTCCTTTTCAAGTTTCTCTCATTGAATTATTACATCGATTGTTTAAGTCCCTATAGTACAAAATTGCACATCTATCTTATTTGATTTTTCAACCCTGTTAAAAGCTATGGATTAAAGAATTCTGCCTGAGAAACTTCCTTAAAGCTACTGATTGCAAAAGTCAAATCATATCCATTCCATTCATAATTTTTTCAGTTCCTTTAAAATAAAGTTTTCTCGGTGTATTCATCTATTCTGCTCGCATTGGTTAACAATTTTTTGATTTTGATTAATTGCGTTACTAAGCTTCACCCATGTGTCAGTAATTTAATTTATTCTAATAAATGCCGTTTACTACTCCTTTATATAAAAATACTTTGTTTTTACAAATAATACGCAAACATTTTTGCAACCTTTTCTTTCATTTTTTCTTTTATCGATAATTGATTGACGTCAGAGGATGTTACTTGCTTTGAATTTTGTAAATCTGCATGAATGACTGGCTTTATTTTCGAAATATAGTCAGGGTCATGGATATAACAGTTCATTTCTTCATTTAAATGAAACGAGCGCGAATCAAAATTCACGGTCCCAACCATCAATATTTTTTCATCAATCAAAAATACTTTACCGTGTAACACTCCCTTTTTATAACCATATACTTCCATTTCCTGTTTTAATGCTTTTCGGATATATGGATACGCTGCTTCTTTCACTAACAGTGCATCCGAATGAGGTGAGAACAGAATTTTGACACGGACTCCCCTCTTTCTTGCATCTACTAATGCATTCCAAATCGTTTTGTCTTTTGGTATAAAATAAGGCGTTAATATAATGATGGACTTTTTTGCTTGTTGAAACAGCATTGCATAATCTTGTCCAAGTTTTTCTCCGCTATAATATGCAGTAAATCGATGCGAGGTTGCTCCCTTTTCCTTTATCGCGCTGTGTTTCGGAATCGGTTTCTCTGAGTTTTTCTTCCAGTCTAACACAAATTGGTTTTCTAGATCTCGAACGCCTTCTCCTCGTATTTGAAGGTGATAATCTCTCCAGTAACCAAGTTTTTCTTTTTCCCCCAAATACTTCTTGCCAATGTTAAATCCGCCAATGTACCCTATCTTTCCATCAATAACTGAAATACGACGATGATTCCGATGATCCAAAGAAGAAGAAAGATAAGGGAAAGCAGGCTTATTGTAATATGTAAAATGCACTCCTTGTTTAACTAATAATTCTCTTTCCTTTTTCTTTAGTAAAATTCCACCTAGCCTGTCCAACGCATAGTATACTTCTACACCTTCCTGACTTTTTTGCCTCAATAACTCTAGAAACTGATGACTTACTTTATCATCAGCAATAGAGAAAAAGTTAATATGCACGTAATGTTTTGCTTTCTTTATATCTGAGAATAATTGATTGTTTAACTGTTTCCCGTCTGTATACATAGTAATATCACTTTGACGAATAGGGTATTGGCTAGGCTGCTGGCCAAATCTCCCACTTTTTTCAGCTGCTGTTCTGTCAATTTCATCCCACACAAGCAAAACAAAACATACCCCGATAAATACAAAGAGGAGTACCAGGAAAGTTTTCCCTATCTTTTTCAACATATTTAATCTCCTTTATATCTTATCGTTTTCTTTCTGTTAGTTTTTGTTATCGGTACAAAACTATTCCATACCCATCCATGAATCTAATCTTCACCATAGAATATATAAATAAATTACGTTCTTACATGGTAGATTTTTCTTATGAATATTCTATTCACGTTAAGTTAACATAACACCACTTAACGGTATTCCATGTAGCTATTAGCTAAAAAAATCCTCCCTCAAATAATTAACTGTAAAATTTCTCATTCACATAACCCTAAAATTGGAAATCGTACTATAATAACAAAATAGGCATTCTATATTTTGAAGCACATTTACAAGGAGGAAATACTACATGACAGTAAGCACTAAACTTAAACAAACTATCGCTGGATTAAAGAGTGCTCAAGCATGCCTAGAAGGATTTGTTCTTGATACTGATAACCAGCAAGCAAAACAATTATATAAAGGTGCAGCACAACAAACTCAAGAGATTATTGAATCTTTAAATCCTCGTCTTCAGCAAATTGAACAAGAAGAGCCTCAGTACAAGTAATAACGTAATACCTTTCACATAGAATATCTTCTACATGGAAGAGTGCTCAGCTTAGATAACGATTATTAAAATGATGATTACAATTAAAATCAAGATAAGAAAAGTAAGTATCCCAAAACAAAAAAATGTACATTTTCATCTAGAGATGTACATTTTTTCGTTTTAAGTGTGTTATAAAATTCTTAAGTTGATGGAGAGGCAAATCCTTTATATCACAATAAAGCTAAACACTTTGAATCTTATTTTATTACTTTTGAATCTGAAGCACGTCTTGAAATTATGCGGAAGAAAGGAATAGAAGATAAACCTAATCCCAATATAATTGGATATGCTCATTTGTTTTTTTCTGTTGGTAGTGAAGAAAATGTGAATCAACTAATCAAAACATTAAAAGAAGCTGGATATCCTGTATTAAATGGACCACGTTTCACTGGAGATGGCTATTACGAGAGCATAATAAGTGATCTGGAAGGAAATCATATCGAGATAACCCTCTAGCATCATACTTATATTATTAGATATTTAAATTATGAAATAAAATAAAAACCGTTCAATAATTTTGAACGGTCTTACTATCTCATTCTTTAAAAAAGTTTGATCATTACAGAAATGCTGGTTCTGTCGTTTTCCTTAATGACAATACCGGTCTACTAACCCCTTTAGATGTTCTATGTTTTCTGAAGATGAATTTTCTGATAATCTAGCCCCAGCAATAATAGGAGCCCACTCCAAAACTTCATTCCTTGATAAGCCAGTATTATTGCAATATATACGTAAATACATTTCAGCTAACTCGACTGAAGACTGCGCATACAATAAATATGTTCTGTATACATCTGCACGAATATCTCCCGCGCTAGCATCTACCCAATCAATAATTTTCACGTTATCATGACTCATGATCAAATTAAATGGATGAAAATCTCCATGACATAGCCTAGGTTCAATTACCATTGAATCCAATTTTCTTAACAATTTCTCCTTTTGTTCCTCATCTAGATTGTATACTGATTCAATCTGGCGATGTAGCTTTGCTGACATCGGTTCAAGTAAATCTGAATTAACAACAACAGCATGCATCTTTTGTTGTATATCGACACAAATACTTATGTAATGCTCCGCCCGTTCCATATGATTTATCAAAAGTTCACCAACTGTTTGCCCTTTTACATATTCCATTATAATTGCTTGCCTACCCTTTATTTCTGTAACTTCAAATACCTGAGGGACGTTAAGTCCACATGAATAAGCGTATTCTTGTTTCTTTGCCTCGTATAAAGATTCTGTATTTGGAAAGTGTTCTTTAAACACTTTTACAATTTTATAATCACAAAGATATATCTTTGCTGTATTTCCAATAGCTATTGGCTTACCTAGGTTCAATTATTTTCTCTCCTTAAGATAAATTACAATAATGCCTTACACTTCATCTAATACATTCGATGTAATTATATTGAAAGCCTCCCCTCTTATATTAAACTCTGAATTTTTTAATACCCATATTTCGTTAGCGAAACAGGTGATCGATTAACAATACATACAGTAGAAGGATCAAATCTTGGTTCTTTTATTTTTTCCTATCGATCAGAGACCAATAAAAAAGACCCTGTAAAACAGGATCTAAATAAACTTTAAAACATCGTGTCAATATTTCAAATCGATTTATGCTCTTAATTATTTTTTCTCCATAATTGCAAAATAACTTTTCTCGTGATCAGCAAAATTAAATGCTCTTCCAGACGGCATATTTACAATTTCTCCGACTGTAATTTCTTTCTCTACAAACTCTTTATGTAACTTATCGATATCTTCAGTGAAAAATAACATGGATGGCGTACTTAAATTTAATTCAGGCTGCATCTTCGCAATTAATTCCTTATTATGTAGAACAATACTCGTTTCCGCTTTCTCCGTTGGCGCAATTTCAATCCATCTAAATCCTTGACCATTATTTTCATCAGCAACTAAGTGGAAACCTACTTTTTCTGTCCAAAATTGCACAGCCTCATCTTGATTATTTACATATAACATAATTTGACCAACTTTATGAATCATCAGCTTCTCTTCCCTTCTTCTACTTCAGTTGTATTCAGTATATACGAACTAGCGTTCTTTTTGAAGTGCTTTTATGCTAAACTTTCACTTCACACATTTTTACACACTGATTTTCTCGCTCTCTTCATATCTTGAGATGAGTTTTAGTATTTAAATAATAGCCAACCTACTATCCCTTAACATAATAATATTATGTAAACTATATTGTTATATTCTCTCTTCACTTTAACCTATATATCTTAACTTGTTACAGGAGCATGAAATGTTGCTCCTTTTGGATGGATTGGTTTCTACTTTTCCTTTTCTCCTCCGTTGTTAGTGTAAAATGATAATAATGTTATTTAATTTTACAAGCTCAAACAAGCATAACCCCGTTCTAAATTTAGGACGGGGTTAAACATATAGTTGTTTAATTTTTGACGTAATATAATTTACTACACTAAAAATATAACAATAAAGTCGTTTGAAATTCTAAGTTTTATTCAACAATAGCTTACTTTAACAGAAGAACCGATTTCAACATAATCTTAACAGACATTAATATTGTTCTTCCGTTACTGCCCCCCATTTGTCCTAGTGACTGAGGAGATTACCATAGACCGCAAAGCACCGTGTTATCAATGATTCTCTTAATTCGAATGCTCTTCTTTTATGATTTAAATGTAATGAATTATAGTATTTCTATATACCCTTCTGCTCCATTCACCCTGATCCTTTGTCCATCCTTGATCAACTTCGTAGCATTCTCCACACCTACAACTGCTGGAAGACCGTATTCTCTGGCAATGACAGAACCATGGGTCATCAAACCACCTACTTCCGTAACCAAGCCTTTGATAGATACAAACAGCGGTGTCCAGCTAGGGTCGGTAAAGGCGGTAACCAATATATCTCCCTCTTCTAAATTCGCATTTTCCATATTTAAGATGACACGTGCTCTTCCTTCGATAATACCGGAAGAAACAGGTAGGCCTGCAATAGCATTAGGTGGAATATATTCCCGTTTGTACTCACCTGCAATGATTTCACCATCAGACGTGATAACACATGGGGGAGTTAGTTTTTCATATAATTTGTACTCGTCTTTTCTTTTGCTGATGATCTGGTAATCTAGTTGATTTGTGCGTACAACTTCGCGAAGTTCTTCAAAAGTGAGATAGTATATATCTTCTTTTTCATGAATAACATTGACTTGCACGAGTTGTTCGGCTTCTTTCAGTAAAGCCTGCTTATAAGCGAAGTAGCGATTAATCATGGCGTATTTTGGATATTCACGATAACCGATGAAATCCCGGATTAGGCTGATCATTCGTTTTGTCTTTTTAGCTTTTTGTTTACCACCCGGTAATTCTTTCAATTGATCTAATAACTCTTGTTCCTTTTTCCAAGCTTCCTGTCGCCCTTGCTCGAATTTCCAATTGCTAGCATTCGGCTCAAAGTTTTTAATGTTACCGAGAATCATGGGGACAAGTGTACTTGGCTTTTCACTCCAACGAGTTTTAGTAATATCAATTTCTCCACTACATCGCATTCCGTATTTATTGAGATAAGAATAGATAGCGTCTCTGGTTTTTTGTCCCCCTTCAAACTTAACCAGTTCATCCAAAAAGTTATCATCTTTTACATGTTGTAAATAAGCAATTACTTCTGGATAAGGACGAATCACATCTGCGACATCCAATAATGCTAGACCCATTTCCGAAGTAATATTGTTTGGTACAGATTGAGAAAGCGTGTCTGCTACGTTTTTTTCACCTAACCACTTCTCCATTTTTTTATTGATCCATGATGAAGCATCCATAGCTGCCATAATTACACCCAAACTCTGCGGATTAAATAATATCTTCTTTAATTGCTGGATATCTTCTAGAATAAAATTAAATAAATTTGATCCTGATTTCGTTTGAATGTTTTGTTTTAACTCTTCTATCGATGTTTGATTACTCTTAATCAAATCAGTAACGATCGTCGGATTGTTTTCGATTTGTGTTAGAAAATCCACAGGTTTACCATTATTACTTTGACTGGAACTTTGTATTTTTTCATCATCTGGTAACGATTTTATAAATTTTTTTCGCTTGACTACGGTCATAAGTGCGTCTTTGATGAGCGGATTGGATTGTCCCATGACATTTAATAAATTTTTTCTACTGACAGGCGAAGCCAGATTATGTGTGACATCAACAAATAACCTTCCACCAGCTGCATGCATGGGTGGATGAGCTGTTAACTGAAATAAAGACATCCCCAATGGTTTCATGGGGTCAGTCATCATTTGTTGATGACCGACAGATACATAGACGTGATTTTCTTGATCACTCACTTCAGGGATGGGGTATAAAGTAGTGATTGGCCGGCTCTGAACAATATATAATATATCATCAACCAAACACCATTCGATATCTTGTGGGCAACCAAAATAAGCTTCGATCTGGCTTCCTATACGTGCTAGTTGTAATATTTGTTGTTCAGTAAGTGTTTGGCTTTTTTGCTGATTGGGTTCTATTTGCTGTGTTTCTGTGCCTCCTTCTTTTAAGGCGTAGATTGCTAGTTTTTTGGTTGCAATCATTTTATTGATAATCTTTTCTTCTTGCACCTTATAGCAATCGGCAGATACCAAGCCGGAGACAAGGGCCTCTCCTAGTCCAAAGCTAGCATCGATAGATAGTAGCTTTCGATTGGAAGTAATCGGATCAGCAGTAAATAAAATTCCTGAAGCCTGCGGGAACACCATCCGTTGAATGATAACGGATATATACACTTGACTGTGGTCAAATCCGTTTTGCATACGGTAAATCACGGCACGATCTGTAAATAGGGAAGCCCAACATTTGCTGATGTGCTGTAAAATGGCTTCTTTTCCGATGATATTTAAATAGGTGTCTTGCTGGCCGGCAAATGAGGCATGTGGTAAATCTTCAGCAGTTGCACTGGAACGCACTGCATAAGCATGTTCATCGCCAAACTGGGAGAGATAGTAAGTAACAGCTTTCACAACATCGAAAGGAATCTCTACTTCCATAATGATTTTCCGAATTTCCCTGCTGATTTCACCAATTTGATTTCGATCCTCTACTTTTAGTAGTACTAGTTGATCCAGCAATACGTGGAACGCTTCGTTTTGTTCGAGGGCTTTTTGATAGGCTTCTGTCGTAACACAAAATCCTTCTGGCACTTGTATTCCATGAATCTTCGATAGTTCCGCCAAATTCATTCCTTTGCCACCGACCAAGATTTGTCTCGTTTTATCGATCTCCCGAAACTCTAGTACATAGGGTTTCATTTCCTTCCCTCCCATCTATCGCTCAATACTAAGACGAATTATATGAAAAAATTGTTCATCTGATCAACTAATTACGCTGTCCACTCGTTCTTGCTCCTGATGAAGTTCTATATTCATATCAAACACTCCTTTAAAAAAATTGCTTTGTTAAATTATATTATTGAAACCATTAGTAGGTAATACTTATGTCTCCAATAGAATAGAGTACCGAAATGAACATCACCAATTAAACCTGCCGATTTACGCAGGGGAAAACCCTCCAAACAATCGTTCACACATTGCAGAACGTTCATTTGATTCACTCAAATATCTACAGAATTCTTTAACAAAACCTTTTTATTATAATTGCTTGCTTTCTCAATATGTATATATATTAGATGTGTTAAAATCAAAAACAACGGCATGATTTTTCAAAAAAAGGAAGGTGAACAATAATGAACAGAAACCTTATATGGTTGGCATTGATTTTAAGTTTACTGGTAGTTGTGCCGTTTAATTGGCATCTCGGCATTACTTCGTTAGTTGTAGTATTTATTAATATGATCACTAAATTTTCTTTATATTTCATAGGGATATTATCCGCTCTACACCTTATACAATATTTAAAACGAAAATCTAAATACGAAAAACAAATACTTGAACTTTTAAAAGAAATTAAGGAGAGTACAAAAAAGGATTGAGCCCTGTACAATACAGGATCCAATCCTTATTAGCTGCTTAGAATATTTGTCTAACTTTTTGGATTCACTTTAAATCATGGATTTTTTTAATTGTCCACGATTCGAGGTACAGTCTAAATATTAAGAAATTGGGCTTTTTTTGTTACCTCATTAAAGCGTCCTATAATTGAATAACTGATGGTTTTCTTACAGAAAGTTTACGAAATTCATAGTAAATTAGTAAAGTAAAGAAGAGAATATCCAAATTAATATTCTCTTCTTTAGGTTTATCCGTTTAAAAAGAAGGCAAGTTATCTAAGTTATTTTCTTTAATACCGTCAGGTTCACTACGTATAATATCCCTGCCATACTTATGAAATACGTCCACATGAGCTAACTTCCCTGATTTTGCTTCATCAAGAGCAGTAATATAATCTAATTCTCTTCCACTACTTGTTTTAAAAGCAATAATATCATCCTCATCATTTTTACGAACTGCAACAATTTGTTCTACTCCTGAATCGACTTCCTCAACTACTTCCAATTGAGCTTGGTCTTCCCCTTGTTGTAAGTAATCATTATAAATTTTTTGAAAGTCTTTTTTATCCATAAAACCCACCTCCAAACATTTTATTAATATGTTCGGATGCTATTAGTTTTATGTACTGTGATCCTTAAGAAAATGAATTTTTTTACAGTTTTTCACATTTCCATTCTATAAATGCGAACCTATTCCACTTTTTCAGCTCGTATTCAAATCGAACACAATTTTTGCTATAGAACTGCGCCCGATAGTTGAAGAATGAAATTAAAACGTTTCCCTAAGTGGATCTATTCTCAAATTCAAATTTAGCTATCTGTGCAAAGTTTAGACCCTTAGCGAGCCACGAAAACCCCTAACGGCATAGTAAGATTCTGCTCCATTGTGATACACGAAGACGTGCCCAAAGCGATAATCGCAAAAAAGGGCACCGCCGAGTTCTCTAATATCAGAAGGTGTTTGCACCCAACTTGACGTTTTCTTATCGAAATTTTCAAGATTCTGCAACGCCCGATATTGTTCTTCCGTTAATAGTTCAATACCCATGGCACTTGCCATATCAATAGCGTTATTTTCTGGTTTATGTTTTTTTCTTGACTCTAGTCCCTCAAGATCGTAACAAACACTTCTGCGGCCTTTAGGACTTTCCGCTGAACAATCATAAAAAATGTATTCGCCCTTCTCTATATCATGCCCAACAACATCCGGTTCGCCGCCAGTTCTTTCCATTTCATTGAGCGACCACAGTTTTTCAGTATTAGCATCCAGCTTTGCTTGGACTTTAGCCCATTCAAGGCCTTTATGGCGATTCATGTTTTTCTCAAAACGAACTTTCAATACTTCAAGTAATTCTTCACGTTGTTCTAGTGACAATTCCTTTTTATTGTTAATTTCATTTCTCTTTGTCATGTTAGGTCCCCCCTTATTATTTATACTCATATTAATTTCAGTATATATAAATAATTATTTTATAATAAATCATTTAAATGATTGTGTGAATTCAGTTTACAATGGATTATAGGATTTAGTAAATCCATTTCTCCACAATCCTGCCCATATGCGGAGGAACGTTAGCTATTATAATAATGTCTGGGTAATAATAAGTAAGTTATCGTTGCTTATTAAAAAAGCAAGGCCCGATTGGCCCTGCTTGTTATTTGACTATTACTTTTCCATCCATTCCTTTCTGGAAATGGTACCGACATATCAGTTCGTATGTACCGGTTTCATTCGGTTTCACGGTAATTGTTTTTTCTTTTCCCGGTTGAATTTCGGCGTCAATTTTGAGCTTCTCTACAGTGAAGGTGTGCTCTTTTTTACCTTGGTTTTTCAATATCAACGTTGTCGTTCTTCCAATCGGAATAGTGATGACATTCGGATTAAAGTAATCATCGTTCAACTCGACCTCAATCATTTCCACTGACTCAACAGGCTGCGTTACGACGCTGGATTCGGCAAATACACTGAGTGAGCCTGTATTTGTCACAACTATAAATACCGCAAGCAAAATGACCGATCCAGTTAACCACTTTTTCACAGACATTCGCAATCCTCCCTTTCCTAAGCACTATTGTTTTCCAATTCATAAAATATTATTACTATAAATGAGGTACAACGTGCTTCAAATAGTAACTCTTTCATCTGAAACAGTGACAAAGAAAAAAATCAACTCTTATAACGACTTTCTACAATCCATTCTTCTTCACTTAACCTTCACCATTAGTTTAAGTGTAATACTTCATATTCAAACAAAATATTTTTTATCATCTCTTTCATCTAGTTACCTTTTTAACTAAATGGTACAACGAGTATTTCCTAGTGATATTTATTGTATTTTATCTTTGGAATGTGCAATATTATGAATTCCCATTCAAACGATAGATTAGTTGCACAACGCCAGAGGAGAACGTTCTTGTATGAATCATCTTTAAATTCACTCTCTGTTTTATATCAATAAACAACGGTTTTCCTTCTCCCAAAATAACAGGGTGAACGGATAATCTAAATTCATCAACAAGCTCTAAATTGATAAAAGTTGTAATAAGACTTGCTCCACCATATAGCCAGATGTCTTTACCAGGCTTATTCTTTAATTTATTTACTTCTTCAATAATATTATCATTTATGAATATTACTTTATGATCGGTCCCTTTTTGCGTTCTAGAAAACACATATTTTTCTTTACTATGAACTAATTCCCAAATTTCTTTTTCAGTATCAGTATCTTCAATTTCTGGAGTAAATTGTCCCCATAAATCGTAGCTTTTTCTTCCATATAAAATAGTATCAATTTGATTTAAGAAATTAATAAACTCCATATCAGAGTCCATGATACACCAATCAACTTCCCCATTTTTCCCTTCAATAAAACCATCTAAAGTAACTGCTAAATCTAAAATGACTCTTCTTAGCCTTACGTTATTGGACATAATTCTTCCTCCCTTTAATCATTTAGATATTGTTTCCTTAACTATGTATGCTGCTTTTCATTCCCAGTTCATCTTCAAATATATAACCCTCTTATGGAATAACATGACTGATGTTTTTAAACATCTGTATTGTAAATATAACGATTTTATTTGTATGTAAACAATTTTAACAACTGTAAATATTTTAAAAGATAAAAAACAACCGTTTACAGTATACAAATAGTGCTAGTATCAAGAGTAATTTTTTACTTCCCCTTAGGATAGCACTATACTACATTAACATAACTAATAAAAAAGAAATCATATTATAATATTGAATATATTATTACGAAGTTTAAATCTTAATTTTAAGGAGGCGTTGTCGATGCAAAAGAAAATAGTATTCTTTGGACTTAAATATGAGGGAATAACGCTTCACTAGCCTAAAAACTGCGTGGTTCTATCACTAGAAAGGGGTATCATATTGAACAAAATAACTTTAAAACCCATTGATAAAAGTAATTGGGAGGAAGCTACTAGATTATCAGTGAAAGAAGAACAAAGTACATTTCTTGCCTCTAATCTTTATTCTATCGCACAGGTTCAATTTTTAGATAACTTCTACGCAAATGGTATATATCTTGATAATAAATTAATAGGGTTTACAATGTTTGGTATAGACGCTAATGATAACAATTTTTGGATTTATAGGCTTATGATTGATAAAGAATATCAAGGAAAAGGGTTAGGTATACAGGCTATATTTCTCATTATTGAAAAGATAAGAAGCATTAATAATAAAAATATTCCTCTAATTATGATTGGCTATAATCCTAAAAATCTTTCGGCGAAACTAGCTTATAAGAAGGCTGGATTTATTGAAACTGAATTATCATCTTGGGGTGAACAACTGGCGAAATTCATCTTTTGAACTCTAAAATACTTACCTTTTTCATGAAGGTTGATGAGTTAGTAGGAACGCATTATGCTACGAAGTTTAAGAATTCTATAATTTAGTTACCAAATCATTTAAAATACTACTAGAAAGGGTGAACCGTATTGATTCGAGGTATCATTTTACATATCCCTTGTCACAGAAAATCTGAAAGGAGTTTTCTTAAACTACAAAAATACATACCTTTATGTGCACGATGCACAGGTATATTGATTGGTTTCTTTATGTTTCCAATTTATTTTTTAATAACACCTTCGTATACGCTATCATTAGCACTATCCTTCTCTGCTCAAATTCCATTATTCATCGATGGATTTACCCAAAAATGGAAATGGAGAAGTAGCACAAATTTACTAAGAGTAACTACTGGTATCTTAAGCGGTAATGGTATGGGACTACTTATCTCATCTAGTATCATATGGATTCTATCCTAAATCTATTTTACATCGACGGAGGTATTTACATGTTCTGGATCTATTCAATTCTAATTCTCATTTCCGGTGGCAGTGGAATTGGTTTTATCTTTCATGAAAAGTATACAGAAGCAATAGTAGCTTTTGTTATTTGTTTACTATTTATCGGATTGCTAAATTTTCATCTTAAGAGAAACCCCAAAAAGAGAAATTTGGATTGTGGCACTTTAGATTGTGCCGATTGTTCAGATTTTGATTGTGATTGCAAAGATTAAATGTAAACTTGAAATAAAGTTGCGGTATGGGACAGTCTCGTTCATAAATTAGTGGAAGTAGCAGTTTTAACTGGCAGGGAAAATTATCGTATTTCCAATGAACATTGTTCAGCCTATCGGGAAAAACAAAAAATTCTCATCTTAAATTCTAAAACGATGTTGAGATCCCCCCCTTCATTAACAGGGTTGTTTGTGGAATGGAGTTCATCGAAACAATCCAACTTTTTTATAAAACAGAAAGTTGATCCAAAAAGAAATGAAACCATTTTGATGAAGAGTTTATCAATACCTAATTGAACTACCCCCACCTACCGTTACGTGCTTGAGGTAGGGGTCTTCTCGCTAAATATGATAAATAATTTTAAGAACATTACATATTTTATATGACTAATAATAATGTCCTTTCTTATTCCAGAATCGCGCCCTTTTCTGGAACAACAACATTTTCTTTTAATGATTTTTCATCCACTCTGACTTATTCAATATATAATGATTATATAGTTCGTTTTCTATCGTCTGTTGACTCAGATAAGTAAATCCACATTTTTCAATTACTTTATTTGATGAAATGTTGTTAATTAAAGCTACTGCATTAATGACTTCCAAATTTGTATTTGTAAACAAATAGTCAATCAATCTTTTAGACGCTTTAGTAGCGTAACCTTTCTTTTGATATTCACTTGAAATAGCATACATAATTTCTCTATTCGGTAAAGGAAGCTCATCTTTTATGCCCGTACAGCACCAACCAATAAATTCATCTGTTTCCTTAATAAATACCCCTAGTTTTAAAAAATGACCATCTATGTTTGATGTATTTACAGCGGCATCAAGAAACGCTTTATTTGCTGGTATTTCGTAATTGGTAACCCAATCAATCCGCTGTTCTTTTGTTGATTTCCAGTCTGGCAAAAAATTAAATATTTCTGGTTGGTTTGATATTCTGTGAATACTATCTGCATCTTCAATTGAAAACTCTTGAAGATAAATATCTCTACAATCTATCCTAAATAATTTTTCTGGTGTTTTATGTTTCATAACTTTTCCCCTTGTATTTTTTTCACTTCAACTATTTGAATAATCTAGTTCTATTAAACCCTTTTCACCCAGTATAACTTACAAATTCAAGATAAACCTTCAATTTCCTCTTTCCCCTAACAATCTGGCCCTTTAAAAAACTAACATGACTGACGTTTTTTAATGTATTGTAGTGTTTGCAAAATAAACTATTATCACTAAAATGGCTAAAAAATAACTAATTTCGATTAAAAAGCAGTCTTTTTGGCATTTTAATCGACTTAGGGAAATGAATAAACGATTGTTACTTGTTCGAGCAATAGCACCGCATTATCTTAATAACTTCCTCTTTTTAAATCAGTACACCTTATGTAAAACTCAAACATCACTGAATAATAATCAACGAACAAAGGATAAACATGTAGCAATATGAACAACTTCTTTAATAACAAAATCAACTTCCTCGTTGTCTTTAATTACAAATAAATAATCTGCTTCACCTTCTACTGGATCAGTTACATCTTCTTGTAGAGATTCAGTCTGTTGTCGATCAAGCACTTCTTCAAAATTAGAATAAGCACCCCTAAATATATTGGTACTTCGCCTACTTTGAGTAACTCGTTCAAGAAGAACATCATCAGGAATATCAAAATAAACCAAAATACGGATAAACTCATCTTTATTAAATAACTCTTCAAGCAAGTACACTCGTCCATTTCGACTTCGATTTGAGTTGCAAATAAATAAGATTTAAATCATTGTGTTCTTTTGCATAATCGACAATTAGCTTTGAGAGGGCATGCTTAAGAGTATTAGGCCCTAGTTTCGGTTGTAAGTTCTTATAAAAAGTGTTTATAAATTCAGCGTGGTTATCTTGGTCCATAACAAAACAGTTATTTAACTCTTTTTCTAGAGCTCTTGCAAATGTAGTTTTCCCACTATGGGTTTTACCTACTGTAATAATTACTAACCTTTTCATAGCTTCAACCTCCATTATTAAATGATCATTTTGTTACAACTTTGAAATAAAAATACATTAGAATTAAAAGCACTGCTTTATTAAGATGAAAATATAGGACTCAGATGAAGATACAATTTATTTGTTATCATCACTTGAGTTTCATTTTAGATATCTATTGTATCCTTTTCTTAATATAGTAATAGTCCATTCTGCTGCATCTCTCTGTAATTTTTTTGATTTGAAAATACAAGTTATAATAAGTAAGCGGGGAATTATAATTCGAAAATAAAAAGACAACTAATGATGATGTGCACCCCAATTGTTAGACACACTTAACAATTGGAGGTGCACTTTTTTATGAGTAAGTTTTCTTCTAAAGAAAAACTACAAATAGTAAAACAATATTTTGATGGGGTAGATGGCGGGAAAAGAATCGCTAAATCTCTAGGGATTCATTCTAGTATAATTTATCAGTGGATTAAACAATATGAGGCCTTTGGGGAAAAAGCTTTTGAAAAGCGCTATACAACTTATTCGCTTCAGTATAAACTAGATGTGCTTAATTATATGGAGAAACAAGGGACATCTATGAGAGAAACGGCGG